>CAZCAE010000021.1:0-50407 GCA_964496635.1 uncultured Spirochaeta sp. | reverse complement strand
CGGGAGGGCCCGCGCAGGACGCGCGGGCCCGGACGGCGAGTCCACTTAGGCACGATAGAAGCTGGAAGTCTTGAAAAGGGCATCCAGCTTTTTTATTTGGCCCCCGGAATCGAGACCTGGTGAAGTGGACTCGAAACGAGCGAGCGCCGAGCGGTAGCGAGGAAGAGTCGCCAAGGATGGCGACGGCAGCGAGGGAGGCGGCCGGGAGGGCCCGCGCAGGACGCGCGGGCCCGGACGGCGAGTCCACTTAGGCACGAGTAGAGCCGGATGTTGCAGAAATGCAGCAACCGGCTTTTTTAATCGGGCGGGCGGTTCAGGAGACGAAGTGAAGTTAACTCATAAACAGCGATGTTATTGGAATAGCTCAACCGGATCACTTCGGAAGAATTCTTCCAAAGGCATCCCGTTTCCACCGATGATCAGCGGTTGCGCCTTTGGATGCAGATCAAGAAACAGTCGGAGGCCCCGGGTTGATCCGGGGCGTGAGCTTTTTACCTCCACAGCCCAGATTTTTTCCGGTGTATGTACAACAAAATCCACTTCATCATTTCCCTTGCGCCAGTAGAACACCTCATGGGGGAATCCGGCCAGGCCGTTGAGAAGAGCTGCACCGACGGCGTTCTCGACGATTCTGCCCCACAATTCCGTATCTTGGGTGAATGTACGGTATGGCTTCACAGACAACGCGGTAATCAGTGCGTTGTTCCAGAGTATCAGTTTTGGTGAACTCCCCCGTTTCGGGCGTTCTCCGATTTTGTATTGTTCAAGTCCGGTGAGGAGAAAGGCGCCTTCCAGAATCTGAACGTAATGAGACAAAGTGGTCGTGTTACCCGCGTTTACAAGCTGTCCGAGCATCTTGTTGAACGAAAGAATCTGCGCCGGATAAGAGGCGGATAACAAAAAGAGATTCCGTAACAAGGCCGGTTTCGAAATGGAGTGGATTTGCAGCACATCCCGGGAAAGAACAGTTTCAATCAACGAATCTCGTACATAGCCCTTCCATTGCTTTTCATCGTCCCGAAAGAGCAACGCACCGGGGTACCCACCGAAATATAACCACTCATCCAGAGACAGGCCGAACGCGTCGGCAGTATATCGCCATTGCCAATGGGTCATTCGGTGGAGTTGGAACCTTCCGGTTAATGATTCGGACAGTCCCTGTTGAATGAGCAGAGCCGACGAACCAAGAAGCAGGACGGAAGGATTTCGGCCGGACCGGTGGTCATTGTCCCACTGGGCTTTTACCTCTTCGCTCCAACCGAATACCTTCTGAATCTCGTCAAGAATGAGCAACGGACTATCGGAGGATTCATAGTATTTTCGCATGGTGTACCAGTGGTGACGAATCCATTCCGGGCCCGGGGGAACAGGACTGTCCGCAGAAACATGGATTACCGGTCCCTCCCAAAGGGCGGCAATCTGACGGGCTGCGGTGGACTTTCCAACCTGCCGGGGACCGGTGATGATTTGTAGTACCGGAAGATTTCTCTTCAGCGCGTTAAATAAATCCCGAACAATCGGTAATTGATAGTGGTTCATACAGCAAATTGTGATTCAGTCGGCGTCTTACGTCAAGTTTACTCAATGATTGAGTATTATTACTCAATCATTGAGTATTATTACTCAAATCTTCTCGGTTGTCCGGTTGAATGCGGGATTGCCAAAACATAATATATAATTTGAGTATCTCTTGGGACGAAAAAGGGCAGCTCTGATAATTATTCTTCCGTTTGTGGCCAACCGAGAAAGGTTTGGGTGGAAATCCTGCGGTAACTATCACGAACGAAGTGTTGCTATGTTTCAGTATGCACTTCCGATATCAGGGCTTGAAGCGCGCACACGATTGGTGGAGTCGTCCATAGGTAGTATCACCTCTATTGATTCCAACCGTTGAATCGCGTTACTATCCCTTTCACGTTCACATCGGGAGAGGTGCGAGAGTGGTTGAATCGGGCAGACTCGAAATCTGTTGTACGGCTTGTCCGTACCGAGGGTTCGAATCCCTCCCTCTCCGATCGATGGCGTCCATTGGATTGCTGAGCCGGATGGACATGTCCGCCCTGAGGATGGTATAGAAAAGGAGCCCGTCCCGGGTATCCACGTTCTGGAGAGATGACCGAGTGGCCGAAGGTGAACGCTTGGAAAGCGTTTGTACCCTAACCGGGTACCGGGGGTTCGAATCCCCCTCTCTCCGTTTTTGCCCCTTCGGTGTTGAAACCTGGGCCCTGTGCAAGTCGTCGTCGCCCAACCCCGTCAGGTCCGGAAGGAAGCAGCGGTAAGCGACCGGCGTCTGTGCCGCAGATCGCTTGGGTGGAGCTGAAGGGGTTTTTTTTGGAGGAACCGAATGAGCTATGAAGTGACGGCGACACGCAGACGACCCCGTACATTTGACGAGCTTGTCGGCCAGGAGTTCGTCGTTGCTACTCTTAAGAACAGTCTGAAATCGGGGCGTATCGCTCACGCCTACCTCTTCTCCGGTCCCCGGGGTGTAGGAAAAACCAGTGCTGCCCGTATCCTGGCCAAGGCTCTGAACTGTCCCGACGGACCCAACGCCGAAGGCTGTGAAGAGTGGGCCGGCAGCGAGGAAATTGCCCGGGGTACCGCCCTTGATGTCATCGAAATTGACGGTGCTTCCAACACCAGTGTAAACGACGTCAGGGAAATAAAGGACGAAGTGCTCTTCGCTCCGAATTCGTCGCGATATAAGATATACATAATCGATGAGGTTCACATGCTCTCCAATAGCGCATTCAATGCCCTGTTGAAGACGATTGAAGAACCCCCGCCGTATATCATTTTTATCTTCGCGACGACCGAGATTCATAAAGTGCCGGCAACGATTCGCAGTCGCTGTCAGCAGTTCAACTTTCGTCTTATTCCTATGGAAGAGATACGGACCATGTTGGCAGCCGTCGCAAAAGAGCTGGACATTCAGGCCGACGAAGATGCCCTCTCGTGGATAGCCCGGGAAGCCACGGGGAGTCTTCGAGATGCGTACACACTGTTTGACCAGGTGGTCGCCTTTTCCGATCGTCACATCAAACTGGGCGTTATACACGATAAACTCGGCCTGCTGGGACTGGAACGGCTAAACTCTCTGTTGGAGGCTATTGTATCCGGGAGTTCTGCTGCCGCCCTTGAGATCGTGGATGGAGCCTTGCAGTCGGGAGTTCCGGTAGAGCGTTTTACTATAGATCTTGCCGATTACTTGCGTACTCTTCTCCTTGTGGTACACGGTATCACCCGGGAAGCTATTCTCGGTGTGAATATCGACCGAATACCTGAAGCGGTCCGTACCGGTTTTGACCGGTATCAGCTTGAACAGGCCAATGAGATCATACTGCAGCTTTACCGGGATTTGCGGTATTCCATCAATCAGCGTTTCGATCTTGAATTGGCTGTCAGCCGTCTGGCATCGCTGACAGATCTCGTTGCGCCCCAGCGGCTCGTCCGGGAGGTGAGGGATCTGCAACAGGAACTCCTTCATGAAGGAGCACATCTACAACGTACCGGGGAGAACGAAGTTGACGTTCCCTCTGCGGATGAATCCGAATACGAGGCTGTAACGAAAAACAATTCTGATCCGAAAGAAGAGGTCAATTTTGACGACCCTCCGACAACGGAAGGGATTACCCACGAGCAGATACAGGCCATTATCGGCAGGTTCAGAACACAACGGATCAGTGTGGCCGCCCTCCTTGCCCGGGCTCGCCTGTGGCGCGTCCGCGATGATACTATGACGCTTGCCTTCGCCGACGATTTTGGAGCCGCTTCTCTTGCACCTGACCGGGAGGCGGTACAGGCTGCCGCTATGGAAGAGCTTCAACGAACTACCCTGTCGGTACGGATATCGACTCTGGAGAACGTTCCGAAAGACGAGGAGCCGGTGGACGACGATGTCGAAATGGTACGCAAAGTATTTCGTGGTGAAATAGTGGAGGGACAGGCATGAATCCAATGGATCTGCTCAAGAACATGGGACAGCTGCAGGAGACAATGCAGGAAGCGCAACGAAAACTTCGCGAGACCCGGGTAACAGGATCCGCCGGCGGTGACATGGTGCGTCTGGAAATGAACGGTGAGTTCACCGTTCTGAATGTGGAAATCGCAACGGAAGTTATTGACCCGGCGGAACAGGAGATGTTGCAGGATCTTATTCGTGCCGCCCACAACGACGCGGTAGCCAAGATACGGGCGTCATTGCAGGAAAATCTCTCATCACTGACAGGCGGTCTTCCTCTTCCGCCTGGCATGTTCGGCGGCGCCTGAGGAGTGCTATCTACGGTTGATACACCATGGCATTGAATACATTGGAGCAATTGATACTGGCTATTTCCCGTCTACCCGGTCTGGGAAAGAAGAGTGCCACCAGGATCGCATACGCGCTTCTGGCCGGGGACCAGGCGGACGCCCGGCGTCTTGCCACGCTTATAGACACCCTTCATGAGACGATACGGCGTTGTTCCGTCTGTGGTGCGTATACTGATGCCGACCCGTGTTCGGTGTGTACCGACCCGGGCAGAGATACCAGGTCAATCTGTGTGGTAGAGCAGCCCCAGGACGTGGCCGCACTGGAGGCGAGCCGCGAGTATCACGGTCTGTATCACGTCCTTGGCGGAGTTATCGCACCTATTGAGGGGGTTGGACCGGATGATCTTGCTATCCGATCTCTTATTTCCCGGGCTGTGTCCGACTCGGTTGATGAAGTGATTATCGCGACCAATCCGACCGTTGAAGGAGACACAACGGCTCTATACGTGGCGCGGCAGTTAGAGAGATCCGGTGTGACCGTGTCTCGGCTTGCCCTGGGACTTCCAGTAGGAGGCGACGTGGAATACGCCGACAGACTCACCCTGGCCCGCAGTTTTCGTGGAAGGACATCCCTGTAATGAGATACGCCAACACAACAGGCCTTTTTTTGGTTCTTTTCGTCTCTTTTCTTTCTACGGGAGGAGCACAGTCCGGAACTATTGAATGGATGACCGATCCGGGCGGCGCCTTTGAAAATGCCGCAGAGAACGAGCGTTCTGTCCTGCTTCTGATAACGGGCGGAATCTGGTGCGATCCGTGTCGCTGGTTTGAAGAAAACACTCTGGGAGATCCGGCGCTGGCTGCACTCGTCCGAAACGGATGGGTCCCGTTGCGCCTGATAGATACCGACGGTGCGTCCATTCCGTGGTCGGCACAGAAATTGCCGACGATAGTCCTGGTACAGTCCGACGGTACGGAGATCGAACGTTTTTCCGGAATGACTCCTTCCACAGTCCTGCGGGAACGGTTGATTGCAAATGCACATGCCGGGGCCGGACGGCGAGACGATCTGAACGGCGCCGTGTTCCGTATAGGTTCAGGTATGATCTGGAACGACGGTGGTGCCGGCTGGTATACCCAGGATGCAGGACTTCCTCCTCGTCTGGAAGAATACGACCGTGATGAGGAATTTCTCTATCTGCAGGATCGACCTTCTGCGACGGTTCTGGCCATTACCCTGGCCCGGGAATCAACACAGCGCTCACTGTGGAAATGGGATCGCCAGGCAGGTGACTGGATTCAAGTGGGGCCCCTGAACAGAACCAATTGACCGGACCCGCCGACGGAGTGTCGTCACTTTGGAGCAACCGACATGATATAGGTGTCGATGGCGGCCCGCGAGGGGTCATTTACCGAAGAAAACTGAAACCCCGTATCATACAGACCGTCTTCTGTCGGAGAGACGTGTATCGCTACCGCTTCTACCTGAACCGGTTTTTCATCGATTCGGAATAGAACATACACAGTCGTCCCGGTTTCAATTTCCTCGGAAAGTTTTCCTCGAAAACCGTTTCGGCTGATATCAAGACCCCGCGCATGGACCCACCGCTCCTTACCGAAGCTCATTTCGACCATTTGAGAAATAGAAAAGCGTGGTTCTTGGCGCCGGTTTTCGAGACTCATGTTTCATAATATATCGTATTTAGCCCCGATGAAACATATTTTGCTTGTCACGTCCCAGAAAATGGCTCATACTGCCGGTGGTACGCATGAAACGCTACTTGTTTAGACGATTCACGACGGACCAATATCAGAAATGAGGGGTTGATGGCGACCCCGGCGTGCCTCAGACGCTGTTCCGTCGTGTGTGTATGTCCCGGAAAAACCCGCTATCCAGCCCCGGAGATCCAAGGAGGAAGGATCAATGGCTAAAACGCTCTATGTGGGCAATCTCAACTTTCGAACGGATGAAGAAGGTCTTCGCACTGCATTCTCCGAGTTCGGAAACGTTACTGATTCGCGGATCGTGATGGACCGTGATACCGGCCGAAGCCGAGGTTTCGGATTCGTGGAAATGGAAGACGACCAGGCTGCGGAAACGGCTATTGAGCGGATGAATGGCGCCGACCTAGATGGCAGGCCTCTCCGCGTAAACGAGGCGCAACCCCGCACCGAAGGTGGTGGTGGCGGTGGTGGACGCCGTGGCGGCGGCCGCGGGGGTTACGGCGGTGGTCGCGGAGGTCAGCGTGACGGCGGTCACGGTGATTTCGGGGCATACTGAGCGGAATGGCGCGCAATAATTATAGCGGAGATAAACGCCGTCGAGAGCTCAACAAAAAAAAGAAGAAAGAACAGAAACGACGCGAACGTGCCGAGCGGTCCGGCCCAGGGTCGGATGGTCCGGAAGAAGACAACTCCTATCTGGAGTATCTGAATCCCGGCGGCCCTCAGGATGGTCGCTTCATTGATGAGGAAGAGTCCGAAGAATCTGAAGAAGAAGCGGATGACTCTGAGGACGATATGCGTTAACGCATACATCGCAGTAAAAATATCCTGCCCGGTGCCACTCTGGTACCGGGTTTTTTAGGCAAGCTATGAAAAACGAACCGAGCGGTACCGTTTTCGGTATCGGCAACCCGTTGATCGACGTGGTTATTCAGTCTGCCGACGCGGATTTGACGGCACTGAAACTTGACAAGGGCATCATGCATCTTGTGGACCGCTCCCGGCAGGAAGAGATTCTTGCCCATTTCGGTGATGCCCCACGGACTTACCGACCCGGCGGGTCCGCACCGAACACCCTTCTCGCTATTGCCGGGTTAGGTATACCGTCAGTCATCTGTGGAAAAATTGGCAACGACGAGTTTGGTCGAACGTATACCCGTCAGGTAAAGGAATACGGTATAACCTCCCGGCTGAAACGTGGCGACGGCGCTACCGGTTCGAGCATTATCCTGGTGACACCCGATGGTGAACGAACGATGAACACCCATCTCGGAATGTGCCGGGAGTTCGGCGCGGCCGATCTGGATGAGGAACTGCTGCGTCAGGCGGACTATCTCTATTTTACTGGTTATATGTGGGATACAGAGGTCCAGAGAAGCAGTATTCGTCGAGCCCTGGAGATTACACGGGAAGTCGGCGGAACTGTAGTCTTTGATCTGGCGGATCCATTCGCCGTGAAACGCTACCGGGAAGACTTTCTGGATCTTCTGAAGAACGATGTGGATATAGTTTTTGCGAACCGGACGGAAGCGCAGATTCTGTATGGAACGGATAATCCGGATGCCGCCGCTCGGGCACTGGGCGAACATGTAAAGACGGCAGCATTGAAGGTCGGAAAAGAAGGCTCTTTGATCATCCATTCCGGAGAGGTTCATCGTATTCCGGGACGACCAATTGCAGCAACCGATACCACCGGCGCCGGTGATATGTTTGCTGCCGGGTTTCTGGCTGCACTTGCCGGAGGTTCCTCTCCAGTTACGGCGGGAGATGTCGCCGGTAGATTTGCTGAAGAGGTGATCCAACAGATTGGTGCACAGTTATCCGTTGAGGCAATTCGCCGTCTCAAAAATGACATCGGAAGCGACCTTCCCGGATTTCGTCGCGATTGATGAAGCTGTCCCGAATCATTCCTCCCCAGAACCGATGAGACCGGTGTCCCACGCCCCCGGTGGTAACGCCGCAGCCAGGTCACCTGCCCGGGAAGCCCGTCCGGTTTCAGATGAGAGTACCCCGGCCAGGAGTGTTGCCCGTTCCGGGGCAAGCTCCCGCAGTTGTCTGAGAGCCGTTCCGGCCTCATCATTCCGACCAGCGGTGATATGTGCCCGGACGGTCAGTTCAACGACCAATGCGTTTCCCGGACGAATCATTTCTGCCTGTTGCAGAACTTCCAATGCTTCATCAGGCCGGTTCCGGCCCAAAGCGATATGGGCCAGGTTGATATACGCCGGAAGATAGTCGTTCCGTAACGCAAGAATCTCCCGAAAGATATCCTCACTTCTGTCATGAAAACCGAACCGGCCATGAAGAATCCCAATTCTGTTGAGAACGGGGATGCGTCGTGTTCCCGAGCGTTCCGAAAGTTCATGTTCAAGTCCCCGAAGGCCTGCGGTATACAGGATCTCTCCGATCTGTCGGGTTGAAGTAGAAACTGCTTCTACTATTGTCCGAGCCGGCGGTTCGGTGATGGTGAAGGACGGTTCCGGCAGGGGCAGAGCTGCGTAACGCTCCCTGGCTGCCGAGACGGGAATGAGTTCCACTTTACCGGCGGGGAAGTGTTTTCGGACAAGGTGACTCGCCTCCTGCCACGCAACAGAGAATCCCCGCTCCAGAACCGTCGTCTCGACGGGTATCCAGAGAGTTCCATTCTCCTCAAGGACGGTGGTACCGCTCGTCTCGAAGAACCAGTGGTTTTCCAGCGGCTCTCCCGTGTCAAAAGCGATGAGAACATGACCGGGAGAAGTAACGATGGCCGTATCCAGTCCGGCGGCCTCGTAAATAGACGCCAGCAGAGCGCTGGTATCGTCGCAGTCGCCGGAGCGGTAGTAGAGTGTCAACCGGGGAAAGCGGACGGTATCTACAGGATAGGTGTCACCACCATGTACCCGGGAAAAGGGACTTCGGGGATCCTCCACATACTGAATGCCGTAGGCACCTACGGCATCGGCGAGGCGGGCCGCTCGAACAAGGCGGGGCGACACCTCGGAGACGGGCGACCTGTCGGTACCCAGGGAGGCGAGAACGCGCAATGCGAAGCCCGCTACGATGTCCTCGTTGGGGGTGACAAAGCCCGCAAGCTTCGCACTGTCGTCCCAGACAAGGGCGGAGCGGCGGTGGACAGTTGTCGTTGTGGAGGCGGTGGTGGTCCATGTCTTGCCTGTGGTACCGGGTCCGCCACCGACTCTATAGCTGATCTCCACCGCCGCCCGGGCGGGAAGATCTTCCTGCAGGGTAAGGACGTTTCTGTTCAGAAGGAGGGGCAGGTCCACCCTGGCGGTCTCTCCCGAGGCCAGCGACGCGGGAAGATCCACCGTGGTGGGGCCATCGGTAAAGCCCGCCAGGTCCAGGGTGGCCGACAGGATTACTATTTCCTCAGGTGCGGGGTTCCGCAAATGAAGAATCCCGGCACCACCGTCGCGGTACTGTGGCAGGAGTACGGGAAAGAGAGGTGGAACCGCCAGCTCGACCACTTCCAGTGGAAATTCCGGCCCGGAGGGTCCGGGGGAACCTTCAAAGAGTTCTTCCAGCTCGCCTTTTGCCCGGCGAGCCGGTTGTCGCTGTGGGTCCAGATTGAGAACTCTTTCATACAACCGGATGGTTCTTTCATAATCACGTCGTGCCGTCTCACGACCAAAATCGAGGAGGAGAGTTCGAACACGTCCGTCCAGTTGAACGACCCGGCGCATCAGCAGCTCGACCTCGATTTCATCGATCCGGTCTGTGGCAACGGTGGAAAACGGATCTTCGTCAAGAACGTTCTGCCACTGTGCCTGGGCCATTTCTAGAGCTCCTCGGCTTCGGTAAAGATCCGCCTTATGGGCAAGAATTTCCGCAGGATTAACGGGTGTGATCCATCCGTCGCCGGTCCGACCGGCGCCTGCCAGCGCCTCGTTCAGAGCGAGGATCTCCGCCGTAAAGGGGTCGATATCGGCGGTGCCTTCGACCAGACGGATGATTCGCTGACCCATGTAGTCCGCCAGGTAGATGGAACCGGATGATTCATGCCACGCCACCGACATCATGCCGCCAATCGGCACCGGCGTACCCGCGCCGGTTACATCGTAGGGCGGGACAATAGAATCCAGTGCCCAGACCATTCTGCCGGACCGGTCAAAGCGACGCAGACCGTTCATGGTGAGCAGCAGAAAATCTCCGGTATCTCCCACGGCCATGGCGCGGGTGCCCGCAGCGTCCTCGGCGGGAATCATGGGAAGGACGGCGTCAAGAAGTTCTCCCTCGGGTGAGAAAATAGAAATGGTTCGCTGAATCGTGTCATAGGCCCAGATGGTTCCCTCCGGACCGGCGGCAATGGCGGGAATATAGGAGTATTCCCCACGATGGATATTCAAAGGAGTGGCGTTTCGTCCCTCAATCCGGGCGGCGCGACGACTGGTTGCGTCTACCACTACCACCGAACCGTCGGTCAGCGCGGTCATTCCTCCCTGACCGGCAAGTGGATTCCTCAGGCGGGTTGGTTCGGCCTGTCCCGACTGGTACAGAAAGAGATCGCGACCCATGGAGGGTCGGGTAACAACGGTGCCCGCCGGTGTGACGGCAACAGTCATAGCGGAGGAGTAGTTACCTTCGTCCAGAAGAAACTGACCGGGTATGTCCCTGATCCGAAAGTCCGGTCCCAGACGAAGAGCCACAGTCATGGCTCCGACGACGACATCGCCCTCACCGGTGGTTGCAACCGTGTAGGGATACAGACCGGCACCTTCGGTGGTAATGGTGGAACCTGCAAGTTCGCTGAGAAAGAGTTCATCCACGAAACGGGGAACACCCTCGGGTCGGGACTGTTCAAAACCGCGCGCTTCTGCCCAGAGGTAGACAATCTGGCGCGAAAGGTCACGGTACAGGTCGCCGTCCCACCGGCGCATCAGGGGAATGCCTGCGGCCTGTCGTCCCGTGGCTCCTCCGGATCGCCCCGTCAAGGTAAGCATAATGTTACTGGAGCCGTCGGAACTCGCGCCGTCCCCCACGGCGGTAACTGTCAGGGCGTACGTTTCGACGGCGCCCATCCCGCTTCCGCCCCGGCCTGTGTCGCTGTTTTGGCCGTCCTGGTACCAGGGCATCTCCACCAGAAGCTCCGGGCTTACCCTGTGGGTATGCCGGGCCGCCTGCAGCAGAGCGTCTTCAATGGTACGCCGCGCCGTCGCTGCATCAGGGTGAACCGTCGGTCGCTCCACCCGGATGACCGCCTGGACCGGAATGTTCGACGGGTCTTGGGCTGTCGTACCCGCCGTCACAAGAAGAGCCATGAAAAGGATCATGAAACGCACCGATCTGTCGTTTTTACGCATTTTCCACCCGCCTTCACAAAGAACTAACATGAACTGTCTATAAGTATACACTGTGAGAATGTCGATTGTGCACAAGGATGACCTCTTGGACCAGTGGCTCTCTGTCTGCCGGGACGTTACCTTTGCCTTTCAGCCGATCGTGAGTATTCACAACGGAAGAACGTACGGATTCGAAGCACTTTTACGAAAATCGGACGATGTCGGTTACTCGTCCATTTCGGCTCTGTTTCATCAGGCTGCAGAGGATAACCTGATGGTGGAGGTGAACGCCTTCCTGCTGCAGCGGGCCATCGCCCTTTTCAGTGTCGTGGTACCTGCCGGCGCTGAGGGATTGCGTCTCTTCTTCAACCTGGACAATCGGGTATTCCGACCTGACCCGTCCGGGTGTCACGATACTTCCGGCCTCTCCTCGGCGGGAGAGCGAATCGGACAGGTTATAGCCGCTTCGACGTTCCCTCCGGAGTTGATCACCCTGGAAATCTCGGAACAATGGGAACTGCCGGAACAGGCGTACGACAGCACCCAGTTGCCGGCACTCCGTTCCAGCGGGGTCCAGATAGCCCTGGATGACTTCGGCGCAGGGTACAGCGGTTTACAGGTTCTTTACCAGGCCAGGGCGGACATTATCAAGATCGACCGCTTTTTCATTACCGGCATACACCAGGACAGTACCAAGCGGATCTTCATCACCAACCTCGTGCACATGGCCCACGCAATGGGACAGCGGGTTGTAGCGGAAGGGGTGGAAACGGAAGAGGAGTTTTATGCATGCCGCGAGATAGGTTGTGACTACATTCAGGGCTATCTCGTCTGCTATCCGGAGACGGACAGTTCCCGCCTCCACCCGGAGTATCCCGTTGTAGAGACGCTGGTCGAACGTGATCGCCGTTCGTCTGCAACCAGTGAGCAGCTCCTTAACCGATATCTCACGTTCATTCCTCCCGTTACGGTCAACACCTCCAACATGGATATTCTCAAACGGTTTCGTAGCGACCCGGATACCTCTTATGTGCCTGTGGTAAACGAGCAGAACGAACCGTTAGGTATTATCCGGGAACAGGAGCTGAAGGAGTACGTCTATTCACCTTACGGGATATCCCTGCTTATGAATCAGACGTACCGGACCATGTTCTACAATTACCTGCAGAGAGTTCCTACCGCATCGGTTCACAGTCGCATTGATCGCATTCTGGAGCTATACGCCCTTGATCCCCAGGCTGAGGCGGTAATCATCACCGATGAAGGGCGTTACCGCGGTTGTCTTCAGTCCCGGGCTCTTATACAGCTGCTTCACGAACGGCAACTTGCCACCGCACGGGATCAGAATCCCCTGACCCGTCTGCCCGGTAACACTATCATCAACGAGTATATTACAGCCGTCTTCAAACCTGCCGTAATGTGGCATATTCTGGTCTATCTGGACTTCAATTATTTCAAGCCTTTCAATGACACCTACGGATTCCGGGTAGGCGACCGGGTTATTCAGCTTTTTGCAGATCTACTCCGGCAGGAACAGAACGAGCGGCACGCTTTTGTTGGTCATATCGGCGGAGACGACTTCTTTCTCGCTTACGAAGTTCAGGACACTTCATTGGATCACACAGGACTGAAAAAATGGATCGACCGAGTCGGTACTCTCATGACCCGTTTCTCCCAGGATGTTCTCGGTTTCTATACCGTAGAAGACGTAGAACGAGGGTATATTGAATCTCACGACAGGGACGGAAAACCACGGAATTTCTCACTCCTTGATGTGGGCGCCGCCATTCTGTTTATCCCGCCCCATACGGAACCGCTACCTTTTAGGGAACTCAGCGGTGATATTGCCTCCTTGAAATCATCGGCAAAGCGGAGCAGTAACAATATGGCGGTTGCCTCGGCGTTTCCCGTTATACCTTCTTCCGCACCACCGGGACCGGTCTGGTGACCCATATCTCCGAGGCATACTCCATAATCGTGCGGTCCGAGCTGAACTTACCTATGCGTGCCACGTTCAGAATAGACATGCGCGCCCACGCCTCCCGGTCCCGGTAAAGCTCGGCCACCGCCGCCTGCGCTTCCACGTAGGGACGAAAGTCCGCCAGCAACCGGTAGGTGTCTCCTTGCTGCAACAGTGCTTCGGTAATGGGGCGAAAGCGGGCGGGGTCGTCCGGTGAAAAGGCACCGGAGCTGATCATATCCAGGACCCGCCGCAGTTCCTCATCGGAATCGCTGTAGTGCCACGGGTCGTACCCATCGCGCCGGGTGGTTTCCACCTCCTCCGTCGTGAGCCCGAAGATGAAGATGTTATCCCGGCCTACCTCCTCCCGGATTTCCACGTTGGCGCCGTCCAGGGTGCCGATAGTGAGAGCTCCATTGAGGGAGAACTTCATGTTGCCGGTGCCGGATGCTTCGGTACCGGCGGTGGAAATCTGCTCGGAAAGGTCCGCGGCGGGCATCAGTTTCTCCGCCAGACTCACACTGTAGTTGGCAAGGAAGAGCACCCGCAGTTTTCCCTGCGTGGCGGGGTCGTTATTGACCACTTCCGCGACTCCGTTTATCAGGCGGATAATCAGTTTTGCCATGTGGTAGCCCGGAGCGGCCTTCCCGCCAAAGATGACGGTCCGGGGTACCACCTTCACCTCTGGATTCTCCCGGATCCGGTTGTAGTGAAAAATGACGTGCAGCACGTTCAACAGCTGTCGCTTGTACTCATGAATGCGCTTGACCTGGACGTCAAAGAGGGAGTCCGGATCTACCACCAGGGAGTTGTGCTTCAGAATGTAGGCGGCCATCCGCTCCTTGTTGGCACGCTTCACCGCGAGCCATTCCGCTCGGAACGCCCCATCCTCAGCCAGCGGCTCCAGTTTTCGCAGTTCGTCCAGGTTGGTGATCCAGCCCTCCCCTGTCCGGTCGCATATCAGCCGGGAAAGGGTGGGATTGCTGGTCAGCAGCCAGCGGCGCTGGGTAATGCCGTTGGTCTTGTTGTTGAACCTCTCCGGCCACATATCGTGGAAGTCGCGGAAAAGGTCGTCCCTGATAATCTGGCTGTGCAGGGCGGATACACCGTTGACCGAATGGCTGCCAACGATGGCCAGGTTGGCCATGCGTATCTTTTTGTCCTGCCCTTCCTCAATGATGGACATGCGGCGCAACCGGTCAACGTCTCCCGGGAAGCGCTGCGCTACTTCGTCCATAAAATCGTGGTTGATCCGGTACACAATCTGCAAATGCCGCGGCAGAACGCGGGCAAAGAGGTCCACCGGCCATTTCTCAAGCGCTTCCGGCAGTACCGTGTGGTTGGTGTACGCGAATGTACGGCAGGTGATCTCCCACGCGGTATTCCACGGCAGTCCCTCCCTGTCCACCAGCAGGCGCATGAGCTCGGGAATGCCGATTGCGGGATGGGTATCGTTCAGCTGAATAGCCACCTCGTCGGTGAAAACTGCAAAGTCGGAGCCATGAATCTTGGTGAAGCGCCGGAGTATATCCTGCAGCGTGGCAGAAACAAAAAAATACTCCTGTTTAAGGCGCAGTTCCTTGCCCTCAAATACGTTGTCATTGGGGTAGAGCACCTTGGAGATCGTCTCGGTAATAACCTTGTCACTGACGGCGCGCTCGTAGTCGCCGTGATTGAAGTAACTCAACTCGAAGTCCCGGGTGGATTTTGCCGCCCACAGACGCATGTTGTTGACGGTGTCGTTCCGGTAGCCCGGAATGGGGGTGTCATAGGCCATCGCCATCACCTCCTGTGTGTCCACCCACTCGGTGCGTTCACCTCCGCTTTCGTCGTATCCCTGCTGCACCGACCCGTAGAAGTGGACGGGGTAAAGAAACTCCGGACGCTCTATTTCCCAGGGGTTGCCGTAGCGCAGCCAGGGGTCCGGCGTCTCCTGCTGTTCTCCGTTGCGGATGCGCTGAAAGAAGATCCCGTATTCATAGCGGATGCCGTAGCCGTATGCCGGCAGCGCCAGCGTTGCCATGGAGTCCAGAAAACAGGCGGCCAGCCGCCCCAGCCCTCCGTTGCCAAGACCGGCGTCGTATTCCAGTTCCATCAGGTCTTCAAGGTTGAGGTTCCACTCCCCGATCGCCTTCTCCACCGCTTCCCGAACACCCAGGTTCACCATTGCGTTGTCCAGGGCGCGACCCATGAGAAACTCCAGGGAGAGGTAATAGACCCGCTTTGACGGCTTCTTGTAGTAGGTCTGCATCGTGTCTATCCACCGTTCAAAGAGCAGGTCGCGCAGCGTAAAGGCCAGACTCTTGTAGAGATCCAGCGGGGTTGCGCTGTACTCGTCCTTTGCCTGGCTGAATTCAAGGTGGTTCACAAACGAGTGGATCAGCGACTCCATATCTATACCCTTCCGGGGGTTGTTGGAAGGGGTGAGTTTCCGGGACGCCGTACTTTTTTTGGCCATATGAGTCTCCATGAGGACACAAACGATTTTATCAGAAGCATATGCCGGATACGCACCGAACGCCAGTGACACGTTTCAGAATTTATATTGAACTTCGTTCCGCCGAACAGATGGATAACGTGAAACAGATCAACCTCACCGACGAGCTCACGCGGTTTCAACTATGGGCGTGTTGTTTACTCTCACCGGTCTTTGATCTGTCGGTCAGCTACGGTAATGGCTCGAAACCTTTTCAGCAACCGCCAGACCGCTGAGGTAGGCCCCTTCTATCCGTGAGCCGGCACACCAGTCGCCGCACGCGCCTATACGGAGCTCCGCATCCCAGAACGCCTCAACCCCCAGGGCAGGTTCCGCTCTGCTGTACCGCCAGCGATGGGCTGCCAGGTGGACCGGATCGGCGATTTTCACGCCCGTTGCGCGACCAAACGCGTCTAACATGAGGGGCAGAATCTGTTCCGCCGGCAGGTCCTCCTTTCCCTTCGCCCAGGCGGGGTTGGCGTGGAGAACCCATGCTGGGGCCGTTTCCCGTCCCGGTTTTGAGCTGTTTCGCGCCGCCCAACTGAGCACCGGGTCGTCCACGAAGATTCCGTCCGCCGCCAGGGGAAGAGGCTCTTCCAGGCCGATCATTGCCGCCCACGTGGGGGCAAAGGTGACGGCCCGGGCCGGTGTATCAAAGAGGACAGGTTCTTTCAGAAGTGGTAGCCACTGTGGCGGTGGAGCGGCGAAAATTACGGCGTCATAGGAGCCGGCAGTGGTTGCAGCGATGGTGACGTTCCAGGGAGCTTCACCTCTCACAGCGGTGCGGTCAACGGCAGTCACGGTAGACTCGGTCCGCAGTGGAATATCCTTCGCCAGGCTCTGCGCAAGGGCGTTCATTCCGGGAGACCCAACGTAGCGGGCAGTG
Source organism: uncultured Spirochaeta sp. (assembly GCA_964496635.1). Classification (GTDB taxonomy): domain Bacteria; phylum Spirochaetota; class Spirochaetia; order DSM-27196; family Alkalispirochaetaceae; genus Alkalispirochaeta. Next base: position 33,830 of record CAZCAE010000021.1, on the reverse strand, counting down.
TTAGAGTTGTGCGGTTGAAGGACGCCGTTCTTGGCAACTGCTATGTCCGGCACCCAGAAAGCTGCCGTGCCTTCTGCCAGCCATTGCGTCATCTGTGCTCGGAAACGTTGGTCCCGGGCGGTGAAGTACTGCGCCCCGTGGTCAAAGGACCAGGGGGAAGCCCGTCTACGGGCGGCACGTCCGCCGGGGCCCCGACCACGTTCAAATACAGTCACTTCAAAGCCCTTTTGCCTCAGCTCTTGCCCTGCTGTAAGCCCACTTATACCTGCACCGATTATCGCAATGGAGGGTGTCATCGGGAGAACTTACGCATCCGCCGGCCCTACAGTCTACTATGCTGCTCCATGTTCCGGTTACGTCTCTAAAAGCTGTAACGCCGCGATTTGATTTTTATCAAGCTCCGGTGGAACGGTGAGCTGCCGGGGACTTTGTACCAGGTCCCGTAACAGCGGCAAAGAATGAGCGGCATAGATTCCTTCGGTGATCCGGTCGTCAATAGTATAGCGTATTTCCAGGGCCAGTCGACCGGTGAATTTTCCGTCCCGATCGGGTAACCAGATTCGTTTGGGCGTGCCGAAACTATGAATATGCCCGCGTTGCCCCCCTCAACGAGGTGATGAAATGGCGCGTCCAGTCCCACACTTCCGAGATTTGCCACTATGACAATCATAACAGTATTCATCGTTGCCGCCACCGGTACGGCGATATCTGGAAATAGTTCTGGTGCCTGGTAAGTCCATGGTATCGGGGGTATACATCGAAAACTCCGGAACACTTTATATGGATGATGCGGGGGAACAGTGGCGTCCTTATTGAGCGGGTGTCCTATGAGTACCATTAACCGCGGTCGTATCATGCGACGGATCTCCGTTATGTCTCTTCCACCCTTTTTGTTTCAAATCTGCTTTTGGGGAATGCGGGATCAATGGAGAACAAACTCTTTGTTGTACCCGAGTTTGACTACCAGTGGGATATTCTCGGCAGAAATGTGCTTCTTGAGGCCATTGCGGTGGTGGCTGCGGTGCTTTCATCCCTGACCGTGGCAATGCCGGTGAAGAACACCCGGTTCTTTTCCCGTCTGACCCTTGCCACCACGCAGCAGTCCGAACAGGGATACACCGTTCAGGTATCATCTGTTGCAGAGCGATATCTCCACTGCGAGGGTACAACAGAGACCGCCCTGAGACCGTCCGGCAAGGTCCATCAAGATGATGAGGTGATCCCGGCGGAAAGCGAAGGTGGGTCGCCCCCGGGGTCTGGAATAGGGCGGTCCCACTGAAATAGAACCTGACCGGAAAAGGGAACCCACCGGAGAATCCTCGCCAGCCATCGCCGTGACGCTACCGATGTCCGGAGTCTCGATTCGATCCATTCATGATTGAGGACTCCCGGTGCAGTTTCCGCGTTGACCTGGACAATGTAGTCGATCTCCGGACTTCGCACGGGACGGGTGTCCTGTACCACCCCGCGAACCTGGATGGTAATGGCACCGGAACGGAAGTTTCGTCGTGGCGGTACCATCAACTCATCCAGTATTAATGGCCGGGGTGTGTCGTTGTAGGCGATGATATCGATGTTCTTTACAAACCCCCCCGACGGCGCGGGAATACTGAGGCCGTTTTCCTCAAGGATCCGGGCAATCAGGGCGACCAGTTCGTTGCCCCCGAGACACTGAAGGAGGTGGTAGAAGCTTCGTTTGTCCGGTGTGATTGCGGGATATCGGTCCTGAATACCCGCCTTGAATAAAACATGTTCAATGGAAACGATAGTACCGAAGTCGTCGTTAATCTCCTTGAAGGTACTGCTGGAAAGATGACGGTTTGCCGTCAGTTGTATGACCAGACCGGGGACGTGAGTGACCCGTTCGCGATACAGCACATCCACGGGCACAATTTTTGGAATGTTGTCCTTGTGGGTGGTAGGCCCGACGGCGGTCTCGAAATCCTCCCGCTCCATTTCGAACATCTTACCCGCCGGACGCAGAATCCATACGAAACCGGCGGCGACGCAAATACCGTATCCGTCGAGATTACCGGTGGACCAGCGGTACAGGTCGATTGCCTGGCGGCTGAACCGTACAGAATCGTCGTCCACCCGCTCGGAGATCTCCTGAAGTGACACCGACCGAAAAAAACCGGCAACTGCAGGCGTCCCCAACCTGTCCTCGTCCAGGAGGGGTACGGCGTGGATGTTGCCGCTCCCGACCTTTAAAAAAAAGTAACGCATTACCATACTCTTATTATCGGCAATTTACGACTTTTTTGTTGTATACTACTGCCGCAACCCTGTTCCTGACGAGGTATCTCATAATCCGCTCGGCCAATGGGCCAAAATTGTTTGTAATCCGGATGTCACTCAAACAGCGGCGAGTACTCCCTGGGATCATAGGTTTCGAAAAGAAAGCTCCGGGCGTACTCCAAGGCGCCACAGTCTCGAACTCTTTCCACAAGTCTGCTTATTTGAGTCTGCGAATGAAACGCTTCAATTGCCGCCAGTTTCCTGGCGAATAGTCCCGGCGAGCCGCTGATTTGAAGGTCCGGCGGGCTTTGAAAGGGGGCGTAGGCGGCAAACTCATGAACCCACGGAATCCCGGATATTGGAGGTCCCAGCTCGGGCCAGATGTCTCCCTGGGCGTGAAAGACGGATATCATCGTCTCCTGGTGTACCACCTTGTGATCCGGATGGTAGTCCGCCGGGGACATAAGAAGGATACGACTGGGGTTGAACTGCCTGATCTCCGCGGTGATGCTGTTCTGCAGTCCCGTGTATCCCGAAATGACGTGGGGCGCCGAAGTTGTCTCGGCTCTCGGGGTAACTGAGACCGCCCGCCGGCCCTGCCACAGATGGAGCGTTGAATCGGGATAGCCGTACCACTGGACGTCGTCGATACCAAGAACGGAAAAGGATTCCCGCGTTTCGGCCTGACGTCGGCGGACGATATCACCGGCGGAAACCGATGGTGTATACCCCATGCTGCCGTCGGTGACAACACGTATCCTGATTGCCGCGCCGGCATCGGCACCGCACACCAGAAGCATGGCCGCAGCCACGGCGGGATCATCGTCGTGGGGAGTGATAAAGAGCCACCGTTCTTCCCCGTCCTGTTTCCAGCCCGGCAGGGTTATCTGAAGGGTCCCCTGGGTTACCCGTCCATCGCTGTGACGGCACCGCAGGATTGTCTCTATGCTGTCGATCATACTCGTTCCTCCTGAAAAACTTTATCCGTTTATCGAAACACTACGGTGTCCAGATACAGCGACCCGGCGATGAAGCATCCAGACAATGCCGGCCAGGGCACCGGAAAAGAAGAGGGACCATCCTGTGATGGTCATGGCTGCTACCATACCGATGCGGTCGGCCGCCAGGCCTACCACCCAGGGACCGAGGAAGCGCCCGGCCAGCATGATGATGGCCAGAACGGCGGTGACCGAACCGGTCCGGGACGGGTCAAACTGGTAGGCAACGCTGTATCCCAGGGGAATGGTGGCACCGCCTGCGACGCCCGCCGCCAGGAGCGGCATCTGCGCTGCCGTCGGGTGCGGGACAAGTACGGCCAGCAGGGTCGCGACGGCCGAGACAAGACAGCCTCCCAACAGGAGCGGGTGCGCTCCCACCGGTTCAACCAGCCGGGACGAGAGAAAGCGTCCCCCGATAATGCCCACCCAGTATACAGAGAGGCCCATACTTGCCGTATCCGGTCCGGCCCCCCGGGCGTTCTCCAGAAAGTAGGGTACCCAGGAGGTGATGCCTACCTGGTGTATGGCGTAGAAGAAGAGCAGTCCTCCCATGACCGGGACGGCCAACCGTGCCGCATCAGCAGGCGCCCGTTGATGCGACGGGGCGAGCTGCGGCAACGGTGTTGTCTCCGGCGGAGCGGCGGTAATCCTGACGTATCGCTTGAGCCATCCGGACCCCGCAAGTACAACGACAAGGTATGCCAGCCCGGTCCACCGGAACACCTGCCACCAGGACATGCCGGCCCCCATAATGGCCCGGGCCGTCACGGGACCGGCAAAGGCGCCGATGCTGAAAAACATGTGCAGAGTGCTGAGATCCCGGCCGGACCGGTTGGCACCTGCATGCGCCGCCGTCGTATCTTGGTCCAATCGGACCCGGACAACAGCTAAGTCTCCGGTACCGGCATTCAGCATGACGTCCAGGATCCGGATAAAGAGCCCCGTGAAGGCGAAGGTCACCAGCACAACACCGTAACTGCGGGACACTCCCACCGCAAAAAGGGCTATCCCAAGCATGGCAAAGGAGATCCACGCCGACTTTGTATGAGACACCCGGTCAGCAACAAAAAGCACCACCAGTGCTCCGACAATTCCCCCGGCGTTCTGCATGGCGCCGATAAAGCCGGCCTGCCCCAGGGTGAGGTCAAAGGAAGCGATCATACCCGGCAAGGTCGGACCAATGAGCACCGCCGATAGTCCGTACAGCGTCATGGCAGCGTTGTTGGTAAAAAGAGCTTTGTCGATTGCGGTCACGGGAGTATATGCTACTTCACTATGACAAAAGACTCCACCACGATTGCCGGAATCGACCTCGCCTGGCAGACAGAGAAGAACCCTACCGTCGTTGTCACCGGCACCATTACGCGGCGGGTACTTCATCTGGAACACGTCTATGAAGAACTTCGTTCTGCCCGGGACATTTTTTCCGTGCTGAAGAATATCCCGGCTCTCCGGGGCGTAGCAGTGGACGCGTCACTTATCATCAACAACCTCCACGGACGACGCCGGTGCGAGGCGGATCTTACCGTTACCTACCGCAGCCGGAAGGCGGGGTGTCATCCCACCAACCTGACCCTCTACCCCGACCCCGGAAGTGTCCGCCTCTCCCGGGAACTTGCCGCCGCTGATTTTGAACATCTGGGGCGCCCCCGGGGAAATGGCAGATAGAGTGCTATCCTCACCCGGCCATCATAGAGATCTTTGGTCTGCCGGAACGGCTGGCCTACAAGAAAGGGCCTGTGGTGGTCCGGCGGACGGGACAGATCCGCCTGGCTGGGCTTGTTTCATCTCTGGCGTCGTCGCCGGTGCTGCAGCTGCATATTCCGGACCGTCTATCCCGGTACGTCAGTCCTGAACGGATAGAAGGGCTCCCGGGAGCCGCCCTGAAACGCAACGAAGATGTTCTCGACACCGTGGACGGGTATATCTACGTGCCCCGCCCGATCCGGTAAAATGCAGTGGGTGTCCGGCAGAGGCTCCGCAGGACCGGGTGGTTCAATAAAAAGAAAATATAGTCGAGTTGACCGGTCAGATTTGGTTTAGTAGGGTAGAGGTATGTACGGCAGTACGGTGATTCGGATATTTCTATGGTAGAGGTGTATCGGCGTCTCTCGGCCGACTTGTATTGCTACTTCCTGAAACGGACGGAGTCCGCAGAAACTGCGGAGGACCTTACCCAGGAGACGTTTGTCAGACTGATGGGTTATCTGAAGGAAGGAAAAGGCGTCGCCAACGCGCAGGGCTTTCTCTTTCGCACTGCCCGAAACCTCCTGGTGGATCACTACCGGACGCGACGAACGGTCGAGCAGGTACCGGAGCTCATTGATGACTCCCAGGAGCGCGCCCGGGAAGAGGAAACGCGACGTGAAATTGCCGGGTGGATGGAACGGTATGTATCCGGCCTTCCCGAACCGTATAGAACGGTGGTGGACTTAAGGGATCTTCGCGGCCTTTCCTATGCGCATATAGCCGCGGAGCTGGAAATTTCCGCCGGGACGGTGAAAAGCAGGGTGCACCGGGGTAGAAAGCTGTTGAAGGATCGGTTGGTTTCCTGCTGCCGTTTTGCCTTTGACGCCCGGGGAAGGGTGATGGACTACGAGCCCCTTCGCCGGGTGTGCCGTTGCTGATATTGTGAAACTGTCACCCGACGGGTTTCCCGCCTTTGATCGTCGCCGAGAATACCGGCGTCACCGGTGCATCCGGGTCCCCCCAGTCAAAGGGAGTGCGTGCCATATCCACAGAGGTGTCGGTGAAACCCGCTTCGTGAAGCAGGCGTTCTACAACGGCGGCGGTCTCCGCCCCACTGACACAGGCGCTGTAGAGGTCCATATTCGCCCGTTCTTCGTCCGTCGGCGTCCGTTCGGCCACAATATCCGAGATAACCAGGCGGCCTCCGGGCTTGAGGACACGAAAGGCTTCTGCAAAGACGGCGTCTTTTCGGGGCGACAGATTGATGACGCAGTTGGAAATGATGAGGTCAACGGTGCCATCCGCCACAGGCAGCGCCTCTATTTCGCCGAGGCGAAACTCCACGTTTGTGTAGCCGCCGGATTCTGCGTTCTGTCTCGCCTGTTCAACCATTTCCGGTGTCATATCAACACCGATGACCCTTCCTTCTGGACCAACCTTTGCCGATGCAAGGAAGCAGTCCACACCGGCTCCGCTGCCAAGATCGAGAACCGTTTCTCTCTCCCGCGGTGCTGCAGCTACGGTTGGATTGCCGCACCCAAGTCCGAGGTCGGAGCCTGCCGGTATGGTCTGTAACTGGTCAAATGAATACGTACCGGATTGACCGCCGGACGTGCCGCCGGAACCATTGCCGCAGCACGATGATTTTCCGGTCACCGTATCTCGATACCGATTGCGTACGGCCCGGCGTATCTCGTTGTCCGTAAATTCCATGGTTGTTCCTCCCTGCCTGTTGTCTTCCTCATATGACGAAGAGGGCGGAAAATAGTTCCCGCATCCGTTTTACCGGGGTAGCGTTACAGCTCATCTCTTCTTGTATCGACGCTGTTCCATGGCAATTCGTTTCCATTTCTTCTGTTCCTCCTGTTGGGCCCGCTGGTCGCGACGACAGTGGAGGTACGCCAGTTCCTGACGGTATTCCATATACGCGTCGTAACGGTGACGGGGAAGGTTTTCGTTTCTGAGGGCCTCCAGGACGGCACAATCCGGCTCACCGGTGTGCGAGCAGTCCCGAAACCGGCACGATTCCGCCAGGTGGTCGATTTCCGGGAAGGCTCCGTCAAGGTCTTCTGAATCTGCCCATATCTGCAGCTCCCGCAGACCCGGAAGGTCCGCTATTACGGGACCGTCGGGTATCAGGTACAGCTCCTTGTGGGTGGTGGTGTGGCGGCCGCTCCGGTCGCCCGCCCTCTGGTTTCCCGTACGGGCCGTCTCGTTTCCGGCCAAAGCGTTTACCAGTGCCGATTTACCGACGCCGCTTTTTCCCAGGAGGCCCACGGTCATACCTGGACCAGCCTCCGCCCGGAGAGCTTCCATCCCGTCACCCCGGAGGGCGCTGACGGTGTGAATAGAAACGTCTGGGGCGGCCTGCCCGGCCTCATCAAGAATTTTCCCGACCGTGTCCGCATCGGCACAGTCAACCTTGTTCAGAACTACCACCGGACGCGCTCCCGATCCGGAAGCTGCCACAAGGGACCGTTCCAGGAGACCAGTCGTGAAGTTTCTGCCGCCGTCCAGACCGAATACCAGAAATATGACGTCGATATTGGCAACAAAGACCTGCTCCACCGACGCCTCTCCGGCGGCAGCCCGGCGCAGGGCCGTGCGGCGCGGCAGGACGGAATGGATGACGCCGTTGTTGTCGGTTGAGCCGGACGATACCAGAACAAAGTCACCGAGGGTCGGAAAGTCCGCCGGCCCGACGGCGCGGTATTCAAAGGCACCGGACACTCGGGCGGTCATGGTAACAGCGGAATCGTCACCGCCGGGACCTTTGCCACACACGACTCGATACAGGTGACGGGTCTGCCGGATCACCCGGCCGACCGTAACACCGGAAGGGTCGATACCGTCAAGATCCGGCGGGAGGTGGTGTTGCCGTTCCGTCCCGCCATTGGAAGGAACGACGGTGCGGCGACAGTTTGAGCATATGAAGCTTTCTGCGTCTTCTTGAATCGAAATACGGTCTCTTGACACGGGATAACCCCTGGGGTGTCACGTGATGAATACGTATAAGCGACGCTGCTGTTCTTGAGAGAGTGACCCGTAGAATCGGGTTGTGACAAAAAATTGCTCAGAAAGGAAGGAAGGGAACGTGGAACGGCGGGTCCGACGGACCGAAGCTACTCTGCCACTTTCCTTCCCCGAACAGGAGCATCCTGAATTACAATTGCTGACATGAACGACCTCCCGTCACGTAAGATAGCGAGATCATACGTCCCCGGTGACAGACACGTCAATATGCCGCGTTACCACCCCGCACGTCTCCCCGGCAACCCAGCCGCCGGCCCAGCACATCTGCAGGCTGAAGCCGCCGCTCTGACGGTTGAAGTCCAGAAGGTCCCCCAGGACAAAGACGTTGGGCACGTCCCTGAGGCGCATGGTCCGAAAGTCCACCGCCGACGGGTGAACGCCACCACTGGAAACGATCGCCTTGTCCTGCCCCATAAGACCGCCGAACTGACACGGCATGGCGGTAACCACCAACACCACCGCCTTGCGGTCTTTTCGGGAAAGCGTTGCCAGACGCTGAGCCGGATCAACCCCCGCCACCGAGCAGACTGCGGCAGCCACCCGGGGCGGAACCATCCGTCCCAGCAGCTTGCCCAGGGGCCTGCTTCCTGACTCCCCCACTGCGGCGGTTATCGTCCTGTCTACATCCGCAGGGTCCGTACCGGGTAGCGGATTCACCAGCAGCCGGACAGGACCGTTCTGCGCAAGCTCCCGGATGTCCGCCGCGGCGTTCAGCGCTACCGGTCCACTGAGCCCGAAGTGGGTGAAAAGCAGTTTCCCCCGCCGTGTCAGCGCCCGCCTGGCGTTGGCCCAGTCACCGTCACCGGCCTGAACGATCAGCTCCGCATCGGCCAGGGCAAGACCCTGCAGCTCCCGTACCCACCGGTCGGGAACCTTCAACGGTACCAGGGCGCTTTCGGCCACCCGTACGGGCACTCCCAGCTCCTTGAGCCAGGGCAGGGCATCACCGGTAGAGCCCGTGTCGGGTCTGGCGGTTCCCCCTGTCGATAGAACGAACTCACGTCCTGCAATGATTTCGTTCCGTTCTGTCCGGACCGCCCCGGCTCGCGGGGGTGCAGCCGATACAGCCGATGTACCTGAAGATGCGGGCGTTTCCATGACAAGGCCGGCAACCCGGCAGTTCCTGCGGATAGTGACATTACCCCGGGCCATCCACTCTTCCAGAACGGCCCGGACAGATGCAGCGTTGTCCGTAACGGGAAAGACCCGCCCCTCCGCCTCCACCTTCGTTTCCAGGCCAAACCTGCGGAGCAGCGTCCGGGTATCTTCCGGGCCAAACCGGGCAAAGAGGCTGTGCAGGTGAGCCCCGTCCTTCCCGTACCGGCCGATCAGGACGTGGCGGTCGGTAATTGCGTTGGTCACATTGCAGCGACCGCCGCCGGTGACCAGAAGCTTTTTTCCGAGGGTGTGGTTTTTTTCCAGGAGAATGACCCGCTTGCCCCGCTCGGCGGCACGACCGGCGGCGGTCATCCCTGCCGGGCCGCCGCCGATCACCACCAGATCCCACACTGTCCGTGCCCCGTCATCCATGGCGCACACACTACCCGCCGGAGCGGGCAGCGACAAGTGAAGGAGAGGGTCTTTTCGCTTCCGGAGTTGACCTGACGCGCCGTTTCCAGTCTACTTTTGCTGTGAACATACACTTGATCGTGAATCCCAACGCCGGGAAGTGTCGGGGAAACGCCGTGGCGCAGGAAGCCGAGGAAGCGCTGCGGCGGGCCGGGGCAACTGTGACCACCAGCGTTTCCACCTACCCAGGAGAAGCCGTTGGACTGGCAGAAGCGGCGGTATCGTCCGGCGAGACAGACGCCGTTGTCGCCGTAGGCGGCGACGGAACACTTTTTGAGGTGATAAACGGCATGTTTGACCGGTCCGGCCGGACGCCGCCGTCATCGGCGGCATCGCCGGTAGCCCCGATACCGGTGGCCCAGATACCCGTGGGAACGGGAAACTCTTTCATCAAGGATCTCAATATCTCGTCACCGCAGGAGGCTATAGATGCTATTCTGGCGGGTCACCGACGCACCATAGACGTGGGACGGTTTGCCACAACCGACGGTTCATGGTACTTCGTTAACCTGTTGGGGGCCGGGTTTGTCTCCAGCGTTGCCCATACAGCGGGGCGGTACAAGAAGCTGGGTGCCCTGAGTTATATAATCGCAGTCATTCAGGAAACGGTGAGGCTTTCGTACAATCCACTGACTCTGACGGTCGACGGTGATCGAATTGTACGGGACGGCGTGTTTGTTGAAATCTGCAATTCCCGATTCACCGGCGGTGACATGATGATGGCTCCGGGTGCCGCGATAGATGACGGGCTTTTTGACGTGGTAATCATGTCCCGGACAACCCGACGGAAGCTTCTCAGCCTCTTTCCCAAAATATTCTCCGGCAAGCACGTGGATGATCCCCTGATTGAGGTCTTTCGGGGACGTTCGATTACACTGGAGACCGAGCATCCGTGGCTGCTGACACCGGACGGCGAGACCTTCGGCACTACTCCCATTTCTGCGGAGATTATCCCCGGAGGGCTTGAGATTCTGGCACCGGAGGATGGCGGACTCGCTTCGTCCGACACGGCCCGGCCCGGAGGGGCGACAGGGGCACAGACCTCTTGAAAAAACGGATGACCGTCGGCGGTCTTGTCTCCCCGATTACCACCGCACTGGGCTGGTGGTCAGCCCTTATGGTGGTGCCCGCCGCCTTGGGGGTTATTGCCCTGCGGCGTATTACCGGTTTTTCCCGGTGGATGGAGCCGGTGATAAGGGGCGTGGCAGCGGTGATTCCCGCCATGTTCGGCATTGTGGTTCGGGTCCGTGGCGCCGGAAATCTCGCGTTGTCGGAACTGTTATCCCGGCCTCCGGGGCATCCCCTCATCGTCGTTTCCAACCACGTAAACTTCTTTGACGCCTTTGTCATACGCGGACATCTGCCGCTACCCCTCCGAGGACTTGAGCTGGAGACCCACTTCAATTGGCCCGTATACGGCACAGCCATGCGCCTGGTCGGAAATATCCCTATACCTCACGGTTTACCCGGTACGGCCCGACGGCGCCTTGACCGCGCAAGGCGAATTCTTGAGCAGGGAGTACCGCTGGCAATCCTCCCGGAAGGACACCGCACCCGGACCGGTACCATGCAGCGATTCATGAGCGGACCTTTCCGACTTGCCCGGTCGGCGGGAGCCACGATTCTTCCGGTAGTGATGGTCGGTGCCTTTGACCGCCAGCGGGTAGGGTCGCCAAGAATACAGCCGGGTGTTGTGGAGTTGCGCATCGGCACGCCAGTCCCACCGGAGGTTGTCCGCGCCCTCAGCGAGCGGGAGCTTGCGGCCCACACCCGTCGGATCATGGAGGAGCTGTTGTGAGTAGTGATGGCCGCCTTCGGCGCTGTGTGACGGTGATCCACGTCGCCTTTGAAGACCTGGGAACCTGGGAGGCGGAGATTGGTTCCGCCGGTTATTCCGTGGAATACCTGCAGGCGGGAACAGACTCACTGGATGCCGCAGCCGATGCGGACCTCACCGTTGTGCTGGGTGGTCCTATTGGGGTGTATGAGAAAGAAGCATACCCCTTTCTGAAGGACGAACTGAAGGTTCTACAGCGCCGAATCGCGAACAACCTTCCTGTAGTCGGAATCTGTCTGGGTGCCCAGTTGATTGCAGCGGCAGCGGGAGCCCGAGTCTATTCCGGCGACAGGGGAAAGGAACTGGGATGGATGCCCGTTTCCCTTACGGACGCGGGACGGTATGCCGCCACGGCGTCGTTGGCGGAAGAAAACGGTGTAGTTCTCCACTGGCACGGCGACACCTTTGACCTTCCCCGGGGAGCAACCCTGCTGGCGTCAACGGAGAGGTATCCGCACCAGGCATTTTCTCTGGGGGACACCGTCCTTGCCTTTCAGTTTCACCCGGAAATTGATCCCGCCACCTTTGAACGGTGGCTGATCGGTCATACAGTCGAGATAACCGCTACCCGCGGAGTAAGTGTTCCACAGCTTCGCGCCGACGCGAAACGGTACGGGCCAGGTCTGGTCGACCGGGGCCGAACACTCATCAGAAGTTGGCTTGCGTCCCTGTAGCAGTTCCCTTCGCATCGTGATGATTGTTGATGGTACCCCTACCGGTCCGAAGCCGTACCGGCCCCCGCAGCTGGTCTCGTCGGACGGTTGACCAGATACAGTCCCGCTATCACCAGAATTGCGCCGATGAGTACCGGCGTGGTCAGTGTTTCTCCCAGTAGAACAATGCCCAGAAAGATGGCCGATACCGGTTCCAGGTTGAGAAAGATGGCGGCACCGTTGGCGCCGACATCACGAATGCCCTGGTAGTAGAACAGATATGCCACCCCGGCGGCGCCTATACTGAGGTAAAGCAGACCTGTCCAGGTTCCCCAGCTTTGGGACACAAGTACACCAACGACGCCGGGTCGAAGGGCGAACGGCGTCAGCAGAACGGTGCCGATGACCGACGAGTAGGTGAGTACCGTCAGGGCGGTGAGATTCTTCATGGCGTACCGGGCCAGAATGGTGTAGACCGCCCAGGCCACAACACACCCCAGGAGGTATACGTCTCCCAGTGAGATGCCACCGGCCAGGGCGGCGGACAGGTTTCCGTCGGTGATGGTCACAATAGCGCCGATAAATGCCACGGCGATGCCGATTGCCGTGTTCCACCCCGCCCGCTCCCGAAAGAAAACAACCAGCAAAAGGGCAACCACCGACGGTGCCAGGGCGATGATCACCGAGCTACGAACCGCAGTGACCGTCTGCAGCCCCGTAAAGAGTAAAAGATTGAAAACAACCACCCCCGCCACAGTCAGGGCCACAAGCAGCAGAGCATCGCGTCTGCCCGGACGGGGCAGCTTCCCCTGAAGTATCCGCAGCGAAGGAAGCAGAAAGATGCTTACCAGAAGAAAACGGACCCAGGTGATCGTGATGGCCGGCAGGGCCGCCGAGACCACCCGTCCGGCAACGAGAGAACCACCCCAGAGAATAGGCGCCAGCGTGAGTTTTATGTAGGGGACCAGCATATCTGTCTGTATACTATCGCCGGCTTCGGAACGCAAGGGTATTCGCCCCCGCCGGTCCGGTTACTCAACGCGCCTGTATCGGACGGTGGGGGCGTATTGCCAGCGGTCACCGGCGGGGTCAGCCCGCAGAAGAGTGAGAAAAATCTCCGTCCGTGGCGGAATGGTCACCTCAATGGGCAGCCGCGATTCGGCGCGCATGTTTACCAGGTTGAAGCCCACCGTTGCCCGTATCGCTTCCTCAAAACCGTTGCCGATAAAGAGGGCGTAGGTGAGATCGTACTGCTCCGTGCGGAACTCAATGCGGTTGGACCGCGCTATAGACTCACTGTAACCGGCAAACTCTGCATCGGTGAGCTCATCACCAAAGACCATATCGAACTGTGGCTTGCCCGGATGGACGGCGTAGTAAAAGGCGCCCTGCTGCGGTTGTACCGCCTCACCGTCGGGGCCACGGAAGAGAAAGGGTATACTCTGCATTCTTCCGGTGGGCAGCGGTATCCGCACGTCAAAGTGGAGGTGAGGCCCGCTGGATATACCGGTATTGCCGCTGTAGCCGATGAGATCACCAGCCTCTACCCGGTCACCCACCTCAACCTCCGCACCGCGGTAGCGCAGGTGGACGTAATTGCCGAAGCTGCCGTCGTCGTGGGCTACCATGATGAGGTTGCCCCGATCGGCGTAAGCCGCCGTCGGTCCGCCCACCCGGCTGTCCTCCTTGACCCGAACGACAATACCACCCCGCGCTGCGTACACCGGCGTTCCTTCGTCCAGGTTGAAATCCACGGCGTACTGGTTTTCACCGAAATGAGAGAAGTTTCCGTTGTACCCCTGGGTGATCCGGTGCTTGGTACCGTGTTCAAAAGGAAAGAGGTACAGATGATCATCGTTGTGCCGTGCCGTCTCGGGGTTGCCCTCGGCGAAGGAATACACAAGGTTGTAGCCAACGCGTCCCCTTGTGGTAGTGGGTTCCAGGGTGAATAGAAACAGTTCGTCCGTATCCGGTGAAATTGCTCCCGTCCACGGCAGGTCTACCGACGGGGCCAGGCTGATGAGCTGCTGAAAGCTCACTGAAATGTACATAGGAATGAAATGGCTGTTCCGGGCGTAGAAACGGTAGCTGTTGTCCTCCTGCTGTTCTCCCCAGACCTCTACGTAGTCCGTGGCGTCGCCGGCGTAGGATTGCGCCGCAACCGTTACCGGACCGGGACCCAGAAGCAGCCCTGGACCCACACCCAGAAAAATCAACACCACAAAGAGAGCCGATACCCGACGAAGCAAACGCATCATGGCAGTAATATAGCGCCTTGTACGCGGTATGGCGAGCCGGATAGTATTGCCTTGGAGGAGTTGCATGGCACATGAAACGGTAGCGACGGCTGAAGAGATACTGGATCGGGAGTTTCCCGTACTGGACCACGGCTTTGTCCGACTGGTGGATTACATGGGGGGAGACCAGCGGATAGTACAGGCAGCCCGGGTCTCCTACGGGGTCGGTACAAAGTCGTACCGCCAGGACAAAGGCCTTATCAGCTACCTCCTGCGGAACGAACACACCTCTCCCTTTGAGCAGGTAGTGCTGACCTTTCACACCAAAATGCCCGTCTTTGTGGCGCGGCAGTGGGTACGCCACCGCACAGCCCGCCTCAACGAGATAAGTGGCCGCTACAGCGTCATGAAAGATGAGTTCTACCTGCCGGAAGGAAACGCTATTGCCCCCCAGGCGGAAGACAACAAACAGGGGCGGGAGGCGGACGGTTTTGATGAAACCGCCCAGCGGGCCGTCCGCGAAGCGATGGCGCAGCAGCAGCACTCCGCCTACGACAGCTACCAGCGCCTTCTGGACCACGACCTTGCCCGGGAGCTGGCGCGGATCAACCTGCCCCTGTCCATGTACACCGAGTGGTACTGGCAGATAGACCTGCACAACCTCTTTCACTTTCTGCGACTCCGCATGGACGCCCACGCCCAGTACGAAATCCGCGTCTACGCTGAGACGATCTTCGAAATAGCCCGAAAAGTGTGTCCAATAGCGGTGGAAGCCTTTGACGAGCACGTCCGGGGGGCGGTGCGCTTCTCCCGGGGCGAGTTCGGGGTGCTGCAACGCCTGCTGGGTACGGACGGTGACGGGGCGGAACTGGCGGAGCGCATCAGGGCTGCCGCCGAGGCTGAGGGGCTTCAGGGCAGAGAGCTTGACCGCGTGACAGCCAAAATCATCAACGGCACCATGGGGTGACACACAGCGGGACCCCTGGGTTCAATAATCGTTTGCAAAGTCCTGTTGCGTGCACTACCATGAGGGTACACGGAGGAACATGATGAGCGATGAAATGCGCGCCACTACCAGCCAGTATCTGACCTTTACACTGGCTGAAGAGCAATATGCGGTTGAAGTGTACGACGTCAAGGAAGTACTGGAATATTCTACGGTGACGCGGGTACCCCGGACTCAGGAATTCATGCGGGGAGTTATCAATCTGCGGGGAAGCGTAGTCCCGGTAATCGATCTGCGGTTGAAGTTTTCTATGCCCGAAACGGAAAAGACGGTGAACACCCGGATTATCGTCATGGAAGTGGAAATCAACGGCGACAAGGTAACGGTAGGTACCCTGGCGGACAGTGTGCAGGAAGTTATCAACCTCGATCAGGAACAGATTGAACCGGCACCGCAGATAGGCACACGGATCAATACAGAATTCATTAAAGGAATCGGCAAGCAGGATGAACGCTTCATTATTATCCTCGACATCGATCGCGTTTTCGCCGAAGACGAGCTTGCTGCAGTAGTCGAAGAGGCGGGTGCCCGATAAAATCGGGCATCCACTATGCATCAACGACAAACACAATGGGTGTCACCGGGCGCGTTCCGCGGTTGTGACACCGACAGTTATTCTCTTACCTACGAGTTTTCTCACCTTCGCTGCGGATTTTCCGTCTCCAATGATGAATGGATGAAGGTTGAACTTGCGTTGAGGGACGCATCCGTTCCCGAGACCGTGCAGGGCCGGACCGGATCGGTAAGCGACGGCGCCGCCGGCGGGCAGTCGGCCCGTTCCTGGGCGCTGGACCCCGACGCGGAGGCGCGCCGCCGCTGGCGGGCGACAGATGTGGACAGTTCTGTCTCCTTTACCGACCGCAGGGCGTACCGCTACGCCGCCGGTAACGAAGGAGTGGAAGGCACCGCCAACCCCCACGAGGACACCCGGGGTATCGTCCCGGTGGAGGTGGCCGGTGAGCGCTTTCTGCTGCCGGTGACAGGCAGGACCAGAGGGGCCGACGGCGGGGCTATTGGACCGGCAGACGGAGCCGCTGGGCCGGCCGGACGGGTAACCGTAAACGCGGCAGGTGCACGGGGCGCGCCGGTCTTTGACCAGGCGGAAATCTCTCGCTGCCGTGACGGCTTTCTCGTTTCATTGCCCCTGCCTCCGGGCGCCAGGGTGTACGGCCTGGGAGAAAAGACCGGAGGTCTGGACAAGCGCGGCCGCAGCTGGGTTATGTGGAACTCCGACGAACCGAAGCACACTCCGGGGCGGGACCCGCTGTATCAGTCCATCTCTGTGGCGTATGTGGCAAGCGGCGATGGGGTGGCTACCGTTTTTGTGGACGCCACCGCCACAATCTGGTTTGACGTCGGCGAGGCGGATTCCGGGCGTCTGCAGATAGAGATATACGACAGCGAATGCACTATCTACTTGCGCCATGATCCCGGTCTGCCCGAGGCGGTACGTGCCTACACGGGGCTTACCGGGCGGATGTCCCTGCCGCCGGAGTGGGCCCTCGGTTTTCAGCAGTGTCGCTACAGCTACTTTCCCGAGTCCCGGGTTCTGGAAATTGCCGACCGGATGCGACAGTCAGCGGTGCCGTGTGACGTCATCTACCTGGACATTCACTACATGGATGGCTACCGCGTCTTCACCTGGGATCCGCTGCGCTTTCCCGACCCCCGAAAGACGATAGACGAGCTGCATCGGCGCGGGTTTCGCCTGGTAACTATTGTGGATCCCGGGGTGAAGTACGACCCGGACTATCACCTCTTTGCCGATGGTCTCCGGAACGATGTCTTTCTGGAAGATCCCGGTCGGGGTCCTTATGTCGGAACGGTGTGGCCCGGTGAAGCGGTATTTCCGGACTTTACCGAAACGCGGGTGCAGAAGTGGTGGGCGGGACACCACCGTCCCCTTTTTGACGCCGGGGTAGACGGTATCTGGAACGACATGAACGAGCCCGCCGATTTTACCGGTCCCGATGAGTACCGTCCCGACTTTACCGTTCCAGACCGGCTGATATGCCGGAATGACGGTCGGCCGAAATCCATGGAGCGGCTGCATAACGCCTACGGCAGCGGCATGAACGCCGCTACCCGAGCGGCCATGGGGCAGTTTCTCCCGGAAGAGCGCGGTTTTGTCCTGACCCGCAGCGGATACGCTGGAGTGCAGCGCAGCGCCGCCGTCTGGACAGGCGATAACCACAGCTGGTGGGAGCATATCCGCCTGGCCGTACCAATGCTTACCAATCTGGGCCTCAGCGGTGTCGCCTTCTGTGGCGGAGACGTCGGCGGTTTCCAGATGAACGCCGACGGCGAGCTTTACGCCCGGTGGATCGCCGCAGCCTGTCTGATGCCCTTCTTTCGCGCTCACAGCGCCCTGGATACGGTTGATCATGAACCGTGGAGCTTCGGCGAGAGGGTGCTTGATGTCTCCCGGCGGTACATTGGCCTGCGCTATCGGTTGATGCCGTACCTCTACAGCCTCTTTGAAGAGGCAAGCCGTACCGGCGCGCCGGTGGTGCGCCCCCTGGTGTGGGAGTTTCCCCATGACCCCCAGGTAGTACGGCGGGCGGACAGCTTCATGGTGGGGCCGGCGGTGCTGGTGGCGCCGGTGACGGAGCCGGGTGTGAGCGAGCGGGCGGTCTATCTTCCCGCCGGTGTCTGGTATGACTTCTGGAGCGGCGAGCGGATTGATGCGCGTCCAACCGCTGAAGGGGGTGACCCCGGAAACGGCGTGGACGGCGGGCGCGTGGTGGCCCGCGAGGCGCCGCTGGAACGGATGCCCATCTTCATTCGTGGTGGTTTTGTCGTTCCCTTTGAGGAACTGCGGCAGTACACCGGCGAGAAGGGCGACGGCGTACTGCGGATTCTGGTGGCGCCGGACGGAGATGGCCGGGCAGCGGGTACCGTCTACGGCGACGCCGGTGAAGGCTTCGGATACCGTGACGGCGAGTACTGGCGGACGCACTTTCAGTGGGTTCCGGAGTCGTCAGGGGGCACCGGCGGGACCATGAGTGTTAACGAAGAGGGCTCCATCCGGTGGACGCGCTGGAACACCACCACGAGTGTCCTTGCCGGTCCGGGATCCGGAGAATCTCTGATATCAACCTGACTTCCATCACGACCCGAAATTGCGGCTATAGCCGTACTATCGCACAAAGATTCCCGGTCGTGGAGGTATGGTGGTTTCCAGCATGGGCCAGCCGGGGGTTGATGTCAGGACTTCTCCTCCGTCGGCACCGACGAGTATTGTGTCTTCCGACTTGGCGCCCGGCACCGACGGGTTCCAGGCGCAGGCCATGCCTTCTTCGAGAAGATCGTCCGATCCGGGTACTGCCAGGTATTCTCGCGGTTCGTAGGCTGCAACGCCTCCCTGGTGGTGGTTTTGCCATCCCCCGGGAAACCCTGCGGCTTCATACGCCTGCTGGATATCGGTAAAAACTTCGCCGGTGGTGCGTCCGGGGCGGCTTACAGTAATAGCCGCAGAGTCCACTTCGGCAACTGCTTGCAGGGCGCGGCGAATATCATCCGGCACGGTACCAAAATGGACAATCCGGCTCACCGAAGCGACCAGTCCGTCCCGGCGGCCGCAGAGTACCAGCAGGCCGAGCCGTTCAAGTCTTTTGTCTGTGGGAAGGGGGTGGCGAAAGTGACGAACCCGTTCGTCTGTGGCAACCAGGGAAACCACCGCCTGAATACCCCATGGCTGTGAGGCCGTCCACAGGTGTCCGGCAATTTCGTGCTCACTCTGTCCCGGTTGCACCGCTGCGGCGGCCTCTCCAATTGCGATGCCACAGTCAGCAGCCAGACGGCGCATCCGTTCCTGTTCCACCGGAATGAGACGACTGCGGATGCGGGCTATGGCGCCCCCGACGTTGCAGGTCTGCGGCCACGTTACGTCGGCACCGGCCCGTTCCTCCGTCAGGTTGTGACCGGTAAGCCGGGCGGGTGAGGGGGTCTTCGCCGCGTCATGCCAGGGGTGGTCAATGACGGTCCATCCGCTGCGGTCGAGACCTTCTTCTTCGGTCAGGCGGGGGGTCTCAATATTATTGGCGATGAGCCATGCTCCGGCGGCGGTTATGACGGCCGTTACCGGCCCCTCACCGTTGGCGGTATTCACGTAGGTGGTGGCGCCGGAGGTGATCCACGCCAGACTGGCGGTTCGTCGCAGAATCACGGTGTCCAGCCCCTGGTCGGCCATCCAGCTTCGCAGGCGGGTCAGTTTGATTTCCGTTTCCGTTTTTCTCCTTGCAATCTTCTGTTCGGTCATGGTGGGTGTACTCCTTGGTATATATGCCGCTGGTATTGTATTACCGGTATCGCATTACTGCTTCCGGAAGGTGTGAAAGAGTTCGTTCCACGACGATTCAGCGCGGTAGAATACCGGGGGCTGTCCCAGTGGCGTGGCCACAGTATACGCACGTTTTCCGTCACCGGTTAACTCTCTGCCCGTCCAGAGGTGAATCCAGGTATCCTGCGGCAGAGTAACCCGTGCCGTTCGAACACCCTTCTTCAGTATCGGCGCAACAAAGAGATCCCTCCCGAACAGATAGCGGTATTGTCTGTCTTTTAGCGACCTTCGCGACCATTCAGGATAGTGAAGCTGAACGGGGCGCTGCGCCGGAAGCCCGCCGTTGTAGTATTCGTCCAGAACGGCGCGACGATAGGGACGGAGTTCCACGAAAACACGTACCATCGCGGCCAGGTGGTTCATTGTCTCGTCATCGGTGTCCCACTGCCAGTTTGAGGCCGGACGGTTTCCTTCGTGGCTGCGCATGATGGGGGTGAAGGCGCTCTGTTCGGCCCAACGCATGAAGAGCTCTTTCGACCGTTTCTTGTGAAAGAGAGTGGTATACCCTCCCAGGTCGGAGTGGTGTACACCGATTCCGGCAATTCCTGCACTGAGGGCGGCGGGGATGACCGACGGCAGTCCGTCATGGCGGCTCCAGTCCACCATCTGATCTCCCGCCCAGACAGAGTGTGTGTACCGTGAGCTGCCGGTAAAGCCGGCTCGCATGAATATTGCCGTGTCCTCAAGTTTTCCCGCCTCCTGCATCGCTTCGTAGTTGGCCCGGGCCCATTCCGCAGGGTACCGGTTGTGAAACTCTGCGGCGTCGGTGCCGTGCAGGACGGCATCGGTGGGAAGGTACTCGCCAAAGTCGGCCATCCAGCCGGACAGTCCGATTCCCAGCATGTGCTCCTTTATGACGCCCTTGATCCACTCAAAGGCTTCGGGGTTGCTCAGATCCACCAGGGCTGCCGGGAAGGTTGTCACCGTAATGAGATAATCTTCTCCGGAACTGTTTTTCACGCAGTAGTTTTTTTCCCGGGCTTCCCGATAGAGCTCGCCTTCCGCAGCCAGAAAGGGGTTGATGTACCCAAGGAAACGGATGCTTTCCGCTTTCAGTTCTTCGATAAGATCGGGCAGGTCGGGATACATCTCTTTGCTGTGCTTCCAGTCCCAGAAAAGCTGACTGCCGAAAGAGGTGACCCGTTTGCCTTCCCAGTCCTGCACCCAGAGTCCCGCCAGGGGGATGCCGGCGTCACGGGCTTTGCGGGTCTTGTCACGAATGATCTGAGAGCCTCCCTGGAGACCCAGCCACATGCCGGTATCTGCCCAGTCCGGCAGGCGGGGCTGACGGCCCAGGATATCTCCCAGAGCGACAACGGCGGTGGCCACGTCATCGGCGACGCCGAGTACAAAGGAAAACGCATTCTGCCAGATTTCAAAGGTGTCCGACTCGGGCGACGCGAAGTCGCAGAGCATGTATGCGGAGCTTTCCAGATGGATATAGCGTCCCGTATCCGAAACGAACGTTGGCTGGGGGAAGTAGGTGGAGTGCCATTGGCCACCGGCGTCGCTGTGACGGTTTGCCAGCCAGGTGGTGAGATTGTGAGCCCGGCCGACGCCCTGTTCTCCCGTCCAGAGCGGGAGATGGCTGCCCCGCATGTTGAAGCGGGAGTACTGTTCGCCTCCGCCGTAGATTCCTTCGTTTTTGACTGCCGGCAGGCGGAGAAAAATGCGGCTGGGGGCACCGTCGCCGGAGCCGGTCGAAAGAACTGTTGCCCGGAGGGCGTCGTCGTTTTCCGGGGAGGCGGCAATGTTCATCGTGATCACCGGTCCGTCCCCGGCGACGGAAAAGGTCAGAAGCGTCGAAGATTCGTCGCTGTTTTCTACCTGGCCGATGGTCAGGGGAATCCGTCGGGTCAGCCCGGAATGGATGTCGAAGATGCCGTGGCTCATCGTTATGGTGGGCGTACCGTATCCAATTTCCATAAGCGGGCGATGGGGTGAGTGTTCAAGGACACACTGCCCCTTCAGAAAGAGGCGAATAGACCCGTCGGTCTGTTGAATTTCCAATGTACTCACTGTGTTGAACCTCCCGGTTGCCTGAATCTGTTTTCGTTCAGAAACCAGATAGATAATGGACGCATATTCATGGGTGCCCTGAACCGACCGTCCCCGTCCAGAGCCGCGGGGGTACGAAACTGGAGGGAACCGGCGGTGTCGTCACCGTACAGGGTATGGCGCAGGGATGTGCTGATGTGGTCGGCCTGGGAATTCAGACCAAAGCGGTGCATCATTGCCACGGTCATCCAGGCTGAACCCACCAGCACTTCATTTACCTGCAGCTCATCGCCACCATCACCGGGAAAGGCTGTCTTTCCGGGGGCTGCCACCAGCAGTGGTCCCACCTGACCTTCCCTGTACTGAAGAAAGTTGTAGCGGTATACACTTCGCAGATGTGATGTGATCTTATCCGTTTCGGGCACGGCGATGAGATGAGAGAGGCCGGCCAGATGGGCCAGGTAAAACCCGATAAGTCCGTCCGCCATGATGGACTCCCTGTGGGTTCCTTCGTCGCAGAGACGAAAGTACTCGCCGTTCCAGAGGCGCTTGACATATTCCTCGCCTCCTCGGTGTATGCGATTTCGGCACTCTGTGGTAAAGCGGTCGTCACCGTACTGGCCTGCCCAGACCGAAAGCGCAGCAAGGGCGGCAAGATTCATACCGCCGCTGTAGGAGGAAACTCCCCGGATTCCCAGGTTGTCCCAGGTGCTGTCTCCGAACTCGTCGTGCAACGGCAATCCGTCGCCGTCTGTGTCCTGGGCCAGGAGAAACTCTCCCGCCTGGCGAAGAACGTTCCATTCTTCGGCGGAGAGGGTTGGCCTTGCGGAACTGACGTCTTCCGGGTTACGGCACAGGCGGTAGAGGTAATAACTGATAAGAAATCCCGGATTGTGGTCTTTCCAGAGGTTGGAGTCATCCCGCATTTGGTATCCGTTCAGCCTGTGCCAGGGGTCCTCCATGACCGAACCGACGTCATGGGGAAGTTTGCCCCGTATCAGCAGCGGCGCGTACGTCTCGGTCCGGTAATATACTCGTTGCTCGTCCGATTCAGCCGGTATGCTTTTCAGAAGGTCTTTGAAGATAGACTCGGTGAAGCCCGGCCACCAGCGGCGGAGTCCTGGCCAGGCGTAGGGCCAGAGGTCGGTGGTGTTGTAGTAGTAGTAGCCCACGTCGTACCCCTCAAGGATTGCAGCGTGTTCGCCGGAGCCCAGAAGGGGCGGGGAAAGCGTGGTGTCCAACTCCTCGGCCCACCGGTTTACCCAGACAGATCCCCCTCCGTTTACGAAGTATAGCTCATTCATCATAGCGCTCTCTTCGGGACCCGTGACAAAGGAACGATGGACATCGGCAATTTCCCGACGAAGGTCTTCTGCCAGGGCGGCGGCCCGTGTTGCGATGGTCCCGGCGTTTCTTCCGTCCGTTCCGAAGCGGTCGGTATACTTGCGGTACCATCGTCGGCCGTCGCCGAACGTCACAATAGGCATGTCAAAGGCGAAGGTATAGGTAGCCGTCTGTGATTGTCCGGGAACCAGGTCAAACCCGCGATGCAGGGCGGAACCGAGAGCTTCGTCCCAGTGGGCGGTCCAGCTGAGGTCCGTTTCCGGGAGTCGGCCCGTCCGGGAAAAGATTGATTCCACCCAGGCGAGGGTGTGACGCTGTTCTTCCGGCGGGCGATCAATGACATTGCCGGTGACCTTGAAGCAACCTTCTCCGGATGTCCGGTCATCCGGGTCGCCGGCAGCAATGATGGCAACCTCGCCTTCCATATCCCCGGTTATCGTGCGGCCGGGATGACGCTGCTGGAGAACCAGAGCCTCTTCCGGATGGTAGGTGCCTGTATTGCCCGCATGAGTCTGTCCCGGCCACGAACGGTCGGAACGGTCCAGAGTTGTCATCCGTTGAAGGCGCCATCCGAGAAGATTTGGCCAGAAGCACGTCGTGTCGATAGAAAGGTCTTCCGGACCGGTGTTGTGCACGGTTATCGTTGCAAACCATACGGGCCAGGACGCACGTGTGGCGGTGTTGGTGTCTGCAGCTGTTTCGTCCGACAGAAGGGGGGTAAACAGCTCCAGAATAACGGCAAAGGGGATGGCGTCGCCGGAGTATACCTCCCGGGTGACGGGGAAAAGGGAGTAGACGTCCCGGCTTGGGCCGGGGCTTGGGCCGTTCAGGCGGAAATATCCGCCTGCGCCGCTTTTCCGGGATGACCAGCGAAGACCGAAAAAAGCCTCGGGTATAGTCTGTCGCACGTGATAACCCGGTTGAAGATGCCACCGGGAAAAGCGGCCGTCGAGATCGCGACTGCAGACGGCGGCACCGATTCCGCCGAGAAAGAGCCCGGTCAGTTCTCCGTCGTCATGGCTGCCCGGTTTGGCGTGCCAGCGGGAGCCCGCCCTGTTGGTGCTGCCTGACGGGCCATCCGAGTAGTGATGCCCCCATTGGAGCTGTCCTTTGTACGAAGAGAGTTCCGACCAGACGTCCATCGGCATACGGGCGAATCAGCCCTTTACCGCTCCGGCGGTAAGGCCCGATATGATTTTGTCGTGGAGGAATATGTATACCACCACCGTTGGAATCATCGTCAGAACGATCGCGGCAAACATGCCGGCATAGTCGGTGCGAAACTGGCTGGTGAAAAAGCGGATCGCCAGCTGGATCGTCCGGGCGCTCCGGGATGAGGTCAGCAACAGGGCATAGATGAACTCGTTCCAGCAGTAAATGAAGCTGAAAGTCCCTGCTGTAACCAGACCCGGCCGTGCCAGGGGCATTACAATCTTGCTGTAGCGCTGGAAGAAGCTGCAGCCGTCAATTTCGGCGGAATCTTCCAGCTCCTTTGGAATGGATGTCATGAAACTGCTGATCAGAAAAGTGGAAATAGGAATATTGATTGCCGCGTATGTGACGATCAGCGCCATAAGCCGGTCGTAGAGTCCAAGGTTTACGATGATCGTGTAGTAGGGAACCATCAGTGCAACGATAGGTATGAGTACTCCCGCAGTGATGGCGGTAAAAATCGTTTTCCGCATAGGAAACTCTTCCCGGGCAATGGTGAACGACGCCAGGGATGTGACGAGCAGATTAAGTGCCGTTGCAAATGAAGCCACGATGATGGAGTTCACAAAGAACTGATGCAGTCCCGATATGGTAATTGCGCTGACGAAGTTTTCAAACTGCCAGACAGCCGGCAGAGCAAAGGGGTTCGTCTCTATCTCGAAGTTCGTCTTGAACGCGGACATGGTAAGCCACAGAAGGGGCGAAACGGCAATGACCAGATAGGCAAGCAGGAGAAACCATTTCGCCGTGTTTGCGGTGATTCGAACGGGCAGGCTTGTTTTAGTTAATGCATCTTGAACCATGGTTATTCCCTTATTGTTGCGCGTCGCCGACGGCGTCGGACTTGCCGAAGACCCGCTGGAGACCACTGAGTACGACAATACCCAGTACAATCAGAAGGACACCGGTAGCAGCGGCCTGACCGTAGTCCAGACCGGCCATCCGGCGATACATGAACAGTCCCATGACGGGCGTTCTGTTTGCCGGGCCTCCTGCGGTCATGAGAAACGTCGTTTCAAACTGCCGCAGTGCGAACGCAACGGCCAGTGTACCGGCAGTGACTATGATCCCGCGAATGACCGGCAAAGTGATGTACAGTTCCTGCTGCAGTGTGTTGGCACCGTCCATGACGGCAGCCTCATAGAACTCTCTGGGTATGGAGAGAGTCCCCGCAAGGATGATGACCATGAAATAGCCGACGTATATCTGGTACGAGAAGATCACCGCAGGAAGGGCCGTATTGATCTCGCCCAGCCAGTTCCGTGTGAGGTGTTCCAGGCCGATTCGTTCCAGAAGGTGGTTGATCATGCCGAACTCGGGGTTGTACAGGGCGGACCACATCATAGCCAGGGCCACCAGGGAGATTACATTGGGAAGAAAATACACGGTGCGAAAAAACTTCCAGCCCCTGGGCGCCCGGGTAAGAACAAGAGCAAGCAGGAGGGCAAGCGGTATCTGCAGCAAAGCCGCTGAGAGGGCCCAGATAATATTGTTCCCTATCGAAGTCCGGAATACATCATTCGAGAAAAGCTGACTGAAGTTTTCCAGACCGATAAAGGACATCGCTTCAATACCGTTCCACTGCATGAAACTCAGGAAGATCAGAAAGACGATAGGGTAGATGAAGAACGCGACGATCAACAATGCCACCGGAAGCAGGAAGAGAAGGATCCACATGGCGTTACGGTTTGTTTTTTGTGTTGTTTTCATTGGTTTCTATAGTAGTGGAGCCTCGGCAGGACCGAGGCTCCACGAATTGAATTGCTGTATACTGCCGATCAGTTTTCGGCGTTAGCCAGCATCTCGACGAACTCTCGCGGGGAGAGATCTTCCAGAACCATTGCACCGATAGCCTGTCCCAGCTCATACACAACGTCAACCGGTTTGGCCGCTTCCATGTGGTCAATCAGGAACTTCGCTTCGTTTCCTGCCTGGATGAACTGCTGCTGCAGGGGATCAACTTTGTCACCGGGTTGAAGCTGGAACTCGACGGCCAGAAGAGATCCTGCCGCGAGGGAAACGCGTCGGGAATTCTCGGGGCTGGTAAGGTGCTTCAGAAATGTGATGACCGCTTCCCGGCGTGCCGGATCGTCGGTGTTCGCTGCGGCGATGCTGGTGTGAAGCCAGCCGACCTGGTGACCGTAGTGTTCACCCGCTTTGGGTGCCGGTGCCAGTTGTGTGGCCTCGTATACATCCGGAGCGTTGTCACGAATGTTTCCGATGAACCAGGGACCGTTTATGAACATGGCAGTTCGTCCGGCCATATAGTGACCGCTGGAGACACCCGCGTCGGCGCCAATAGCATCACGGGTGGTGTTGCCATCGGTGTACAGGCGCTTCAGAATTGCCGCTGCCTCTACAAAGGCGGGATCGTCCCAGTCGGCGCTGTAGGCGTCGGGGCCGCCAAAGCT
This sequence comes from uncultured Spirochaeta sp., assembly GCA_964496635.1. Lineage (GTDB taxonomy): Bacteria > Spirochaetota > Spirochaetia > DSM-27196 > Alkalispirochaetaceae > Alkalispirochaeta. The sequence goes on along the minus strand of CAZCAE010000021.1, from coordinate 7,263 downwards.
GCCCAGGAAGTGAGTGTACCAGAGCATGGATGTCCAGGAGTTGGTGCCGCCGGTCATCTGGCTGGTAGGTACTACCCCGATGGCCTTCAGTTTTTCCGTGGCGTCCCAGAACTCGTCCATCGTTTCGGGGAACTTGTCGATGCCGGCCTCTTCAAAGATGTCCGTGTTGTACCAGATGGGGGTAAAGGCAATCTCGTAGGGCAGGGATTTGGTCCGACCGCTGATGGTAGACGTGTTGATGTTTCCCTGGTTGAAGGTGTTGCCCCATGAACCGGAAAGATCATCGGTGAAGTCCATCAGCATGTCGCTGTTATAGTACGCCGCCGTTGTGGGGTTCAGCTTGAAGGTAAAGATGTCCGGCGGTCTTTTGGCTGCCAGGCGTGTGCGGATGGTGTCTTCGTAGCCGTCATAGTCCGGCTGGGGTTCCACGACGACGCGAATGCTGCCGGCGTGCTCTTCGTTGAACTCGGCAACGATCTCTTCCATGACACCAGCCTTGGAGTCCTGTCCGACCCAGATGCTTGGCCATGTAATGACGATTTCGTCCTGATTCTCCGCCTGGCCTGAGCCAAACAAGGGCAGGGTAGTAAACAGCAGCACTACCAAAAGCGCTGCATAACGGTTCGTTCTCATACGTACCTCCTAATTTTCTTTCTAAAAGTAAGTAAAACACAGGTAGAGTGTGCTGTCAACGAATTATCACCGCATAACGCGGAATTCGCAACTTTCGTTCTACAAAGACTGACGTTCGTGCAACAAAAATTTTCTTGATACGGCATTGTTTTATTGGTGCGGGCTACCCGGAAAGGAGGGAAAGCGCCTTTTCTACCCGTTGTTGACGAGCCCGAATTATGTCGTTTGACTCGCCGGGCAGTGCTGGTGCCCAGTGTTGTAGGTACTTCTGAATCGATGTCCTGTTCGGTATAACCCGCTCCGGAAACAGCGTTTTCATGTTCCCGTGTGTGATCAGCCGAATCGTTTTTGTGTCCAGTCCCAGACCAACAACGTGTCCAACCTCCTGTAATGGGGAAAACGGATTATCCGATATCGCAGTATGAGTGAGAAATCGCATGAGTGTATGGTAACGTCCAAAATTCGCCTCCAGTGAATGAACCGGCAGGAGATCCAGCTCCGGCGAATAGAAAAACGCATCAGTTCCAAAAAGAATGCGTGTTTCGTAGTTCAAGAAAAAATCACGAGCCGCCGCGTATTGTTGTTGAGACAACGGGTTTCCGCTACCATCGGCTGCGCCCAAGGCTGGGTACAAGTACAAACCAGGTGCAAGATCAACCCACGCGTTTTCGTATCGTTCCAGAAAACGGGCGAGTCGGTCGAGTGACCCCGCGAGGAAAAGCAGGTGTGGAAATATGAACTGCGTATGCGGCGCACACTCGCAGATTGTACCTGCCTGGCGCATCAATTCGTCAAAACCGGGAACGTTCCGGTTTACGTAACTCCACAGGCCGCCCTCCCGAGTCCAAAAAAGCGGAGGGTCGGCGACATGAACAAGGACCGGCATACCCGCCGTTCCCGCATCTCGGTAGGCGGCACACAGCAGTGGATCGTCCAGGGCCAACAGAAGCGTTGTCTGGAGTTCCGGTTTTCCTTCCCAAAGCTTAATTCCCCGAAAACCGGCTTCCCCCATCTCTCGTACTTGCCTCGCCGGGTCCCATCGTTCACCGTCATCGACAAGGTCGCGCAGGCGATAGCGGTTATCGAGTGAACCGAAGGCGGGAGCGTTCGTGCCTCGTGCCGCAAGTAGCGAGGAAGCCACCAGGACTTCTGGATTGAAGTTTGCAATAGTGTCACCAAACTCGCCGGTACCGGCGGTGGGGAGCGACAACAGACCGATCGTTTCAAGGCGGAGACGGTCTACATATTCCAACAGTTCCGGCAGCCGGTTAAAATCACCAAAATGGACGTGACCGTCTGACCGTGGCTCTATTTGTGTGTTCACCGCAACCCAAAATCGGGAGGAACCGCGACCGAATCTGTCATTGTGATGACAACATCGTCATGTTCTCGTACCAGAGACGCAGGAAAGAGGGTCGTAATTGGACCAAACAACAGTTTTCGAGCTACCGCTCGCTGCCAGGGTCGGTTGAGGTATACCATAATGCGGCGGCTTTCCAGGATTTGTTTCATCCCCACAGTTACTGCTTGCCGGGGAATCTGTTCCCACGCACCACCGAGAGTGGTATTACTGTTGATAGTGATCGTTTCGCGACTGAGGGCGACAACTCGACTTGGTGCATCCCGGAACGCCGGATCATCTTGAGACGGGGGTTCGTTGAACGCCAGATGGCCGTTTATACCGACCCCGGCAAAACAGAACTGCGCGCCACCGAGCGAGCTCAGTCGGGCGTCATATTCTCCCGGGTCGTCCGGATCGGGAAAGTATATTTGCCCGGGATTGAACGTCGTAACGCCGTCCAGCAGATCAACCAGTTCGCGACGTACAAAGCCCCGAAACGAGAGCGGATCGGCAGGATCTATCAGATGACCGCCTTCATCAAGGTATTCGTCCATGAAAAAGACGTGTAAGCGTGACAGGTCGATTGGTCGCTGTCGGCACAGCCATGCGAAGCGCCGGTACTGAAATGTGGGCCCGACCGGGGCTATAAACACCGACGGGTTGTCGTCACGGTTGTTTCGTTCGATCGCCGTGTACATCTCAAAGGCGATGTGATAGTAGAGATCAATGTCGGTCTCAACGACGCGAATAATTGGAGAGCCGGACTCATTGGGTGCGATTCGCTGATTATAAAAGCTGATAGCATCACTCATCGTACATATTTCCTTTCCCTGACTAAATAATTGTAACCCGAGGCCGCGGATTGTCAAAGGGACGAGGGAAACCAACTACATCAAGATGTTGATTACCCGGGAAAATAGACCTAAAGTGAATAGAAATACCCGAGGAGGCGCGCGATGGCTGATAGCAAGGTGACCGATAATCCCGTGATGGAACTGATAGGACGACGACTGAGAATCGCGATGATCGGGGGTGGTCCCGGCTCGTTTATCGGTGGGATCCACCGTATCGCCGCGCGGATGGACGACCGTTACGAGTTAGTCCCGGGGGTCTTTTCATCCCGGCCGGAGCGCTCGCAGGAGATTGCGATGCAATTTGGTATCGCTGCGGATCGTGTGTATCCGGATGTAACCTCTCTCCTTGACAGTGAGGCTGCCCGAAAAGACGGGGTGGACGTGGTGGCAATCATGACTCCCAATGACAGTCACTTCCCCTATGCGATGGCGGCGGTTGAACGCGGCTTTCACGTCATTTGCGACAAACCGCTTACCAACACGCTCGAGGAGGCCAAAACGCTGCACGCGGCGGTCGAAAAGGCGGGGGTCGTGTTCTGCCTGACTCACAATTACACAGGCTATCCGATGGTACGGCAGGCACGGGCGTTGGTGGAATCCGGCGCGTTGGGCGAGATTCGCCTTGTTCAGGTGGAATATGTGCAGGGCGGCAAAGCCGAACCGGTGGAACGGCAACCGAACGCTCCGCGATCCTGGAAGTTTGACCCCGCGCGGCGGGGACCTTCGGCGGTCATGGGCGATATCGGTACACACGCGCACAATCTGGTACGGTACATCACCGGGCTGGAGATCACCGCTCTTGCAGCGGAACTCGGCGCGATCGTACCGGAGCGCGAGTTCGACGATTTTGGAGGCGCCCTTCTTCGTCTCAGCAACGGTGCGCGCGGCGTCTTCTGGGTAACCCAGGCTGCCGCGGGAATGGACAACTCTCTCAAAATTCGCGTGAGCGGTGCACAGGGAACGGTTGAATGGCAACAGGAAATTCCCCAGGAGCTGGAGTATCGTCCCCTCGGCGCCCCGGCCCAGCGGTTTGTACCGAACGGTCCGGGCGTGTCACCCCTTTCAAAACGGGCTTCCCGTATCGTAAAAGGTCACCCCGAAGGATTCCCCGAGGCGTTCGCAAACATCTATCGTGACGCCGCCGAGGCGATCGCCGCCAGAATCGCCGGAGTTACGCCTGATCCCCTGGCGATGACCTTTCCTACCGCCGCCGACGGTCTCAAGGGTGTCGCGTTCGTGGCTGCTGCAGTAGAGTCCAGCGCAAACGGCGGGCGATGGGTGGAGCCAAGGTAAGCCAAGAGAGCCCCGTCGGTACAGTAACCCCCGGAATCAGGGATTGTCTTCGCCGGAAGTATTCCGAAAGTACGCGTCGAAAACCAGGTGTGCGGCGCCCTTACACGCGATAACCGGATCGTACTCGACGGCAATAACGGCGCCGATATTGAACCGTTCCGCCCCCGGCAGTTCGTGCCGACGTTTTTCGATACGTTCGGCGAAGAACTCAGAGAGACTCTTAAAACGCGTAATGATCAGGAACGCCTCCGGATTGAGAAGCAATGCAATATTCCTGACAACGTGGATCAGTACTTCTGCGCGTGTCGCAAGCGCCTCGCATACGGCAGAATCTCTCGTATCCAGAGCGTGGATCACATCTTCTATAGTGTGACAGGACGGCGACACCGTCGAGATATACCGCAGCAGAGCCGCTTCAGAGAGGCAGTCTTCGAGAGAGTGTTCCACGTTGGCTTGAAGGGAAGTACTGGAGATATCGAGAAATAAGTGACCCGCTTCAAATGTTGTACGACCCTGGCTGGTGAAGATCGTACCGTCGTGAATATACGCACCGCCGACGCCGCCGCGTAACAGGAACGCGGCCAGACTCTTTACCTTTTGGGCCCTGCCGTAGCGGTGCTCGGAGAGTGCGAGTACCGACGCATTGTTGTGTATATATACCGGCACACCCAGCCCCCGCTGTAGCACATCTCGGATCGGGGTACCTTCCATTCCGGGAAAACGGGAGTAGTAGACGACCGTACCGGTCTCGATATCGACGATGCCGGGTGCTCCGATCCCTATACCAATCAGGGCTGAGTAATCAACACCAACGTTGTCCATCAATTCGCGAATCGTCTCAGTGATGTACCGGATAGCGTTGCTACCGTCAAGTTCAGGATCGAACCTCACCGCCGAGGACGCAACAACTTGCCCGGAAAAATCGACCAGAAGAACCGCTGCATAACCGGTTGCGAGATCAACCCCGACAGCGTATCCCGCGGTCGGGTTGAGCGAGTAGAACGACGGACGTCGTCCTTTTCTGACCTTCCCTTGGGGTTGTGCCTCGACTGCATGTATAATCCCTCGCTCTTCCAGATCGGCAAAGATCCGAAAGATGGTCGACGCCTGCATGCCGGTTTGCGTGACGAGATCTGTTTGCGTCTGGGGACCGGCGTCGTGAAGGAGGCTGAGGAGGAGTCGCTCATTTGACTTCCGGATTTCATTGCTGCGAATCGGCTTGAGCTTGTGCCTGGGCATCATGGGTGTCGACCAAATATCTCCAGATCGACGGTTCGTCCGGTTCGGGCGGACTCCTCCGCCGCCAGGCACAGTCGAATCAACTCCCGCTCTTCTGTTACCGTATACAACGACTCTCCTTGGGAGAACCCTTTCAGCGCTTTGTCCAGGTAAAGTTCGATCTCAAACAGCTCTCCGGAAGCGGCAGCAAACGGTACCTGTTCGGGTGGATTCATCCCTGTAGGTCCGATGGTGACGCTGAATTCGGGTTTATCGGTTCGATCCATAGCACCGGACCAAAGGGACCGAACGGCGCCGTCCGATCCGGTAACCTCAACGACCTGGTGATGTTCGAACGCGGAAAGTGTCTGGGAAATCACTCCGTGGGCACCACCGGGAAAACGAAAAACGGCAGTGAAATCGCGGGAGAGCTCGGTTTGGTCCCGATTCACGAAAGCGGTTACGTCCGTCGGCGTACCGAGCTCCTGAAAATACCACAGCAGCAAATCGATGAAGTGGATCGGCTCTTCCAACACCCATGAACCTACCCGATCCGGAGAGTATCGCCAGTTTTCGGCCCCGGCGCGATACGGAAAGCGAAAGAGGTTCAGGAGCGCGTACCGGGGCGTACCGATCCGGCCCTCTTTGATCACCTTTCGAATCGTCGACCACTGCTCCGAGACACGAAGCTCGTGAACCACGGTCACGACGCGATCCGATTTACCGGCGGCGTCCACCAGGCGATCCGCGTCGGCAAGGGTGGTAGCCATGGGCTTTTCCAGAACGACGTGTTTCCCCGCCGCGAGCGCCGCCATCGCAATCTCTACATGCAGGTAGCTGGGAACGACGACGTGCACGGCTTCGATCTCCGGCATCGCCAGAACTTTCCGGTAATCAGTAAATACGGCGACGTCCGGGTACGCTTCGCGGACCTTCGCGCCGGTCTCTTCACTTCGACATGCAATCGCCTTTAGCGAGTGATCGGTGAGGTGCGAGAGTGCCTGCGCGTGAATACTCCCCCAACCGCCGAAACCGATAACAGCTACGTTCATAGAGGCACCTCAAAATCCAAAATTATCAGCCGCCAAACACCAGGCGCGGCAGGAACAGGGAAATCTCCGGAAAAAATACAAGTATTACGAGCACAATAATATATGTGAGAATAAAAGGTAGTACAGCTTTTGACAAAGTTTCAAGAGTGACTCCGGCGATCTTCATTCCTACGAAGAGGTTCGCTCCAAAAGGCGGGGTATTAAACCCGATTTGTGCCGACACCACAAAAAGCACACCAAAGTGGATAGGATCGACTCCCAGGCGGGTCACCACAGGAAGAAAAATCGGAGTGAGAACGATGATCTGCGAGAAGGTTTCTGCCCAGGTTCCTATGAAGATCATGAACGCCATAATGATGAGAAGGATGACATTTTTGTTGGTCGACATAGCGGTCACACTCCGCCCGAGTGCCTGCGGGATTCCTTCCAATGTGAGCAGGCGGGCGAAAGCGAAGCCCGCAGCCACGAGAATAATCAATGTTCCCGTAAGCCGGAGGGTGTTCTTTAACGCGGTATAGAGATCGGCCGGTTTCATTTTCTTCGTCACGAAGAGTCCAATGACAATACTGTAAAAAATGGTGACTTCGGCCGCTTCGATGGGTGTAAAAAACCCGGCGTAGATACCGCCCAGGAGGAGTATGATCGCGAAGAGTGCCCACTTCGCGTCCCAGATCGTTTTCACCGCTTCGCTGATCGTCAGCTTTCCGTATACTTCGCGTTTTTCCTCTTTGCCGGACATCGCGTACTCGGGGAAGTATCTGAGTAGCAGCGAACTGGTTACAGAGAGGGCAACCGCCATGAGTAAACCGGGGACAACCCCCGCCAGAAAGAGAGCGGCAATTGACTGAGATGCGATAATACCGTACATCAG
>CAZCAE010000020.1:0-51044 GCA_964496635.1 uncultured Spirochaeta sp. | reverse complement strand
TGGCATCCTCAGGAGAGCTGGAGATTTCCGTCACCGACAAGGGACCGGGCATATCCGCGGCGGAACAGGAACGCATCTTCGAGCGATTTTACCGGGTTGATCGGGGACGGAGCAGAAACACCGGCGGTACCGGCCTGGGGCTGTCCATTGTCCGTCACGTTGCCCGTATTCATGGCGGTACCGCCACTGTCACGAGCAGCCCCGGACAGGGAAGCACCTTTACCATCACGATACCATCGGCGAATTCTGGATGAAACCGATCGAAGTTATTCGTCGTCCTGTCGCTGGTACTTTTCGGTGACGTTACGAATACTGGGAAGTATCTCAAAGAAGATATCTATCAGTTCGGGGTCAAACTTTGATCCACTGAGGCGACGCAACTCCTCAAGGGCGTCCTCTTCAATCCACGGCTCCTTATAGACCCGTCGGGAAAGCAGCGCATCATAGACGTCCGCAATAGCGACAATCCGCCCGAACAGGGGTATCTCCTGCCCTTTCTTTCCCAGGGGGCGGCCATCATTGTCTGTCTTGAGTGGTTCCCCCGTGAGGGTATTCACGTGTCCTGGATAGCCCGTACCGTCCCAGTTTTCGTGGTGAGTCAGGGCAACCAGCTCGGCAAGTTCGTCAAAATCCGACTGCTTGTGCGCGAAAAGCCGTGCACCCTGCCACGTGTGGGTTTTCATTATTTCGTATTCGTTTTCGTCAAAACGCCCCGGCTTTTTCAAAATCGTATCCGAAATAGCTACCTTGCCGACATCATGCAGCATAGCGGCCATACGCAAATTGTCCCGGTTCTTTTCAATTTCGTCGCGGGAAACACCCGCCTGTCGTGCCCACGCCTCGTAGAGTTCCACCGAATATCCCGCCACCCGATTGACATGAGGCCCCGTCTCCTTGGGGTCACGCAATTCCGCCATTCTGATCATCCGCAGCAGTATTGCCCGCGTCATCTGGGCGCGCTGAAGGGCCACCGTGGCGTTGGAGGCGAAATGCATCACCATGAGCTCATCGTCATGATCAAATGAAATTACTTCGCCGGCATCGTCCAGCTTGTTGATCATCTGTATGACCCCCAGAATCTCACCGGTGTTGGTCTTCAGGGGTATAGCCAGCATTGACGTGCTGCGATAGCCGGAGATATTGTCATATGTCGGGTCAAACCCGTACGGAGCACTGTCGGGAATACCGTATACGTCGGGAATGTTGACGGGACGCCCCGTCGTTGCGGCATAACCGGAAACGGTCTGAGTGCTTAAAGGAATACGGAAAACCCGGTATATGAGCTTCTGCCCGGGAGGCAGTTCTTCCTGTTTCGTGTCGTTCTGGGCGTAATTGATGACCAGTTCGTCACCATTTACAATGTAGATAGACCCGGCATCGGCGGCGGCAACGCTGCGTGCTTCCGCCAGAATCCGTTCAAGAAGGATATCCACGTCCTGGATCTTGTTGAGTTCCGAGTCCAGGGTAATAATGCTGCGTAGCTTTTCTGCGTCATGTGCCATGTTGTATAAGAAGATCATATACCGGCGGTGAGGTGCTGTCCAATGTCCCGACTATTCAGATTTCTTCTGACCCTTCCTATTCGGCTGTACCAGTGGATAATCTCTCCACTGCTTCCCTCGACGTGCAACTACTATCCCACCTGTTCGGAGTACAGTCGGCAGGCCATCGTCAAACATGGTATTCTCAAAGGTCTCCTCATGAGTAGTATGCGCATCGGTCGCTGTTCAGCCCGATACTACGGAGGAACCGATCCCGTTCCGGACGTCTTTGACTTTCACGACCTGAAAAGGGAGTACCGGAAACGGTCTGTAAAACGACATAGCCAGGGAGAACATGATGAGTGACACGGACCTGCAGGCCCTTTCAGATATACCAACAGGAACCACCGTTACGGTAGTCAGTCTGGACGGAGGCGAGGGATTTCGGGACAAGGTGCTTTCCATGGGGGTGCTTCCCGGCAAGTCCCTGAACGTTCAGACCTACAGTAAGAAAGGACCATTGATTGTTCGAATGGAGGGCTCCCGAATCGCCATAGGTCGGGAGCTCGCCGCACGGATACTGGTGCGCCCCCATCCACCGGCGGGTAACACCGCCGGCTACAGGCTCCCGGAAATGTAGTGCTCCAGTTGATCTACCAGGATATCCGTGTCATGAATAACCGCGCGAACGACGTCGCCGATAGAGACCATCGTTTGCGACTCCAGAAAGGGAACAGATAGAACCTCTTGCATAACAAGGGGCGGAAGTAATCGTGACCACATTCCGGGTTGGTACAGCGGATGAGCTCGACTCCCGGGGAGATAGTCGCCGCAGGAACAAAACCACTTGCCGATTCTCTGGATACGCTCCAGGCGGTACCTGCCATAGGTGGCGGTGTACTTCGCATTGTAGCGCTCGCAGAAGTCGGCAAAGTGACGTTCGAAGATGGTATGGAGCTCGTTGCGGCCACGAGCAACGTACCGGTTCCTCGCCATGGTAGCGACAGAGATTGAAAGACTTAACGTCACATCTCTGAGGGTCATACCGTCTGGATACACCATACCCGCATTCTGGCGTTGTCCTTCGTTATACAGAGTGTACCTTCCAACGATTCGGTTCCACCGTGATGTGATCAAATATCGCTGTAAACGACGAGTCCAATGGACTGCAAGCGTAAAACCCGATCGGCGCATAGCTCGACGGAGTCTGCGGTGGTTCTTCTTTGCCCATCTCCTCCGTTGTTTCGCCGAGGGCGGAAAGATGAAAAATTCGCATCTGAGTGAATTCGATACCATCAAAGGAGGATTCGAACAGGAAATCAGGACCGCGACGGCTCAGGCGATACCACATCTCGTCGCGCGACGGGATGTCTACGGTTGCCCAGTCGGAATACCCGTGGTTGGTAACAACGCTCCCCAAACGCGAAAAACCGGCTGTATGGTACTCGATCGATCCCTTAAACCAGCATTCGCTGTTTGAATAGACAACGAGTCCGCATTGATCAAACAGTGAATTGTAGTCAAAGCGGGCGCGAACCGTCAGAGTTATATTGCAACGCATATTCCACAATAACGAGTGTCCGTTGTCGTTACTGAAGCCATAATACGTCCTCTGCCACAAATCGGTGCCCGGGTCGGTAGTAATCTGTATCTTCCTCTCCGACACGGCGTGTTCCGCCGGTTCATTAATCCACGTTGCCAGATGAAGATCTAATTCCATAGAGAATACTATACCATGTGATTGGGGAACTTCTTGTTGAATCGCAATTTCCCAATATTTCCTCAGTGAGAAATCCGTTTCCCCTTACTTCTGACCAGTTCTTTCCCACATCTTCCTTTGATCCGAAAAATTCCGGCTATACCACATAATATTAGAATAAATATACATTTTTTTACTGCAAATAAGACGGCACGGGAATTGCTATTCATTTTCTGTGATCGAAGCCAAAGCGCTCGTTGAAATGAAAGACATCGACAAATCGTTTGGTCCCGTACAGGTCCTGGATCGTGTACAACTCACCGTATATCCGGGAGAAGTCCATATTCTTGCCGGCGAGAACGGTGCCGGTAAAAGCACATTGGTAAAGATCCTTGGCGGCGTGTATCGAGACTACGGGGGTACAGTCATATTCAATGGGGAGGAAATCCATCCCGTGAGTCCCTTAGAGGCGAACCGTCACGGAATCGCTCTCATCCACCAGGAGTTGTCTCTCGTTCCTTCGCTTTCCGTAGTTGATAACCTGTTTCTTGGCCGCCCACATACGAAAGCCGGCTTTATACGTGAAGCGGCACATTACGAGTTGGCCAAAGGTGCGTTGGAACGGATCGGACTGGATATCGATCCCAACGCGATTATCGAAGACCTTCCGATATCGGTGCAACAGCTTATAGAGATTGCCAAAGCGATCCGGCTTGACGCAAAAGTGATAATAATGGATGAACCGAGTTCCGCTCTCAATTCACAAGACGTAGAAACACTTTTCGCGATAGTTGACCAACTGAAACGCAGGAACCATGGAATCATCTACATAACGCATAGAATGGAAGAAATAACTCGCATAGCCGACCGGATTACCGTCCTGCGGGACGGTCGATTGGTCGGTAGTGTGCCGGCAAAGGAATTACCCGAGAGAAAGCTCATTAACTGGATGGTTGGACGCGAAATAACGGAACAATTTCCGCGGCATACTACCAGCCTTGGTGCGGAAACGCTCCGGGTTGAACAGCTAAGCGTGTATAAGAAGGGAAAAGGTAGCCGCAAACTCGTCGACGACGTATCACTCACGCTTCGAAAGGGAGAAATTGTCGGTATCGGTGGGCTGCAAGGCTCTGGCGCCGAGCCGCTATTTAAAGCGCTTTTCGGGATCTATCCAAAACTGACAATCGGTCGTGTATTTCTCAACGGTCGCCCGTATACGCCGACTTCTCCGATTGATTCAATTCGCAACGGCATTGTTCTGCTTACAAACGATCGAAAAGCGACCGGTTTGGTGTTGACTATGTCGGTTATTGAAAATATGTGCCTCGCCAGTTTACGTGGCCTCTCTACATACGGATGGCGAAATACAAAGAAGGAAGTTGCCGCGGCGGTAGAGATGGGACGCACACTCGGACTTCGAGCGGCGTCGTACGAAATGGATGTTGCCAACCTATCCGGCGGCAACCAACAAAAAGTCGCGATCGGAAAGTGGCTCAATACGAAGCCATCGATCATGCTTCTTGACGAACCTACTCGTGGGGTCGACGTCGTTGCGAAACAAGAGATCTACCGATTAATGGTCTCTTGGTCTTCTCAGGGAATCGCGATCCTTCTGATCACTTCGGAGATGCCGGAACTGCTCGCAATGAGTGATAGGATCATCGTAATGCACAGAGGCGTCGTCACTTCACAGTTTTCACGAGAGGACGCGACAAGCGAGCGGGTTCTCGAAGCGGCGATGGGCAAAATCGAAACGGACACATCAACGGGGTAGAAAGGAAAGAATGATGAAACACATTAACACACAGCACGAAACCGTACGGGACCTCGATGCCATGACACTCGGCGAGAGACACGGTATCTCGCGCATTCTGACCAGTTCGGCGGGACGTGTGTTTCTCGAGTTATTACTGGTGCTCGCTTTGGGAATTATCTTTAACGCCGATGGCGCGTTCTTTAAGTTGGGAACACATCGAGATACGCTGCGACAAGCCTCTGTATACGGAATTCTCGCATGCGGAATGACGTTGGTCATCATAACCGGAGGGATAGATCTTTCGGTCGGGAGCATCCTTGCGGTCTCGGCGGTAACTTTCTCGCTTTTGACGATGCATCTCGACTGGGCCCCTGTACCGGCGATCGTGGCGTGTCTACTCCTTGGTTCCACGTTGGGTGCGATATCTGGGGGGTTGGTCGCCTGGGCCAAGTTACAGCCGTTCATAGCCACACTGGCGATGATGACGTTTGCCCGGGGATTTGCGAAGCAAATAACCGGCGGAATGAAGATATCGACCTACGTGACCCAGTCCGATGGAGAAGTGGTGATCAAGGAACTTCCAAAAATCTTTAAGATGATAGATTCCCGGATTCTCGGCGGAAACCTATCAATCGTCAGCGTCATTTTTCTCGTTTGTCTGGTCATCGGCTGGATACTCCTGTCCCGCCACAGGTGGGGACGCGAACTCTTTTCGATCGGCGGAAATGAAGAAGCCGCACGGCTTTCCGGCGTTCCTGTTCGAATGTCAAAAGCCGCTGCCTACGCATTTTCTGGATTTATGTGCGCGGTCGCGGGTATTTGTCAAGCCGCTCAGGAAACACAGGGGGACCCGGAAGCGGGCGCCACCTATGAGCTCACGGCGATCGCCATGGTCGTTATTGGCGGTACCAGCCTCTCCGGCGGGAGGGGAAGTATGGGGCTCACATTGTTGGGAATTCTAACGATCGGTTATTTACAGAAAATTTTGAGTATCAACGCAGTCCCGGAGGCCGGCCGCCTGATGATCACCGGGATAATCATAGTTTTGGCCGTTCTAACGCAAAAACGCGGGAGAAAATAAACGGGCCGAAAGGAGGTTTATCAACAGAGACTCGTACGTGTCGGGTAATCAAAACACGGAAAGAAGAAACAGAAGGAGAATGGAAATGAAAAGAGTAATCAAAGCTACTATTGCGATTGTGGTAACGGCGATATTGTTTACTTCGCCGCTATTTGCTTCCGGTCAACAAGAAGCGAAAGAATCCGGAGACGACCAATGGGTTATCGGTATGAGCCAATGCAATCTCGGCGAGCCGTGGCGCGTACAGATGAACGCCGACATCAAGGCGGAAGCGGACAAGTATCCTGAGATCAAAATGATTTTCAAGGATGCGCAAAACGATACGCTGCGACAACGCGCTCATGTAGAAGAGTTCGTCAGCGCCGGTGTAGATCTTTTGCTCATAAGTCCTTTGGAAGCGCAACCTCTGGCAGAGCCGGTTGCGCAGGCGATGGAAGCAGGTATTCCCGTTATTGTGCTCGACCGCGACATCATCGGCGAACGATATACACAGTTCATCGGCGCGGACAATGTCATTATCGGTCGTGCTGTCGGCGAGTGGCTCGTTGAAAACTACGGCGGCCAACAAGCAAAGGTGGTTGAACTTATGGGACTCCAGACTTCCACCCCAGGGCAGGATCGCCACAACGGCTTTCGCGAAGCAATCGAAGGGTCTGACCTAGAAGTGATCTTTGAAGCCGACTGTAAATGGCTGGAACCGAACGCCCGAAAAGAGATGGAGTCCGCACTTGCGCGGTTCGACGGGATCGATATCGTGTACGGTCACAACGATCCGTCGGCCCACGGAGCCTATTTGGCCGCCCAAGCGGTAAACCGTGCGGATGATATGGTATTTGTCGGTATCGACGCGCTCCCCCATGAAGGTGTGGCATACGTTCGTGATGGAATCCTTGACGCAACGTTTCAGTATCCCACAGGAGGCGATATCGCCGTCCGACAAGCGATCAGGATTCTCAATGGTGAAAACGTCGAGAAGCGGATCATCTTGGGGTCACGGGTATTTACTACCGAAAACGTTGACGCAGGCGGAGAACCGATTGAGTAAGACATAAAAGGATACCCCGATACCTATCAGGTATTATCGACCAAGCGTTTAGGGAGCGCGCGACGGAGACGTCGCGCGCTTTCGCTGTATAACACGCCATGATGGTAGATGATTTTTCCGCGAAAACGTGTTATTCTCGCGTACGGATAGAACATGGATTTTTCGATCCTGATTGTCGATGACGAAATCGACCAATGTGCGTCCCTGGCGGAAATCCTCGGGGAGGAGGGCTATCGGACGTACTACACGGACAAACCATTAGAAACGATCCCCATCTTGGAACGCAATACTATCGACCTTATTATTCTGGACCTGCGAATGCCGGAAATCGGTGGTATTGATCTACTTAAAAGAATACGCATTCATAATCCAAACATCATTGTCTTGATTTTGACGGCATATCCGAGCGTCGAGACAGCCGTTTCATCGATGAAATTTGGTGCGGTGAATTTTTACGAAAAACCACCCAACGTAGACGCCCTGTTGAAAGAAATTCGCGAATTTGCAAATCGCGTACCCGAAGGAAACATATCGGAAACGGGGCAAACTAACCGAATCATCGCGGTGTCTGCAGCAATGCAAGGTATCATTTACACGGCAGAAAAGGCCGCTGGCACCAATGCGCCGGTACTCATAACCGGAGAAACCGGAACGGGCAAAGAGCTGATCGCCGTCCATCTTCATGCGTACGGCGACCGGCCCCGGCGTCCTCTGGTGAAAGTGAACTGCGCCGCCCTTCCCGATACCCTTCTCGAAAGCGAGCTGTTCGGACACGAAAGAGGTTCGTTTACCGGTGCGGTATCACGTCGAGAAGGAAAGTTCGAGATCGCCGACGGCGGAACGATTTTTCTCGACGAGATCGGCGACATGAGTTTGAGCGCACAGGCGAAAATTCTCCGGGTTTTACAAGAACGCACCTTTGAGAGAGTGGGCGGCACGGAAACGATACAAACCGATATACGAATCGTCGCCGCCACCAATAAGGATCTCATCGCTCTTATCGAAAACGGTGCGTTCCGAGAAGACCTATACTACCGTCTTTGCGTCATACCACTCCACATGCCTCCTTTACGGGATCGGCCGGACGATATTGAAAAGCTCATTGACCATTTCATAGAGGTCTTCAATACCAAATACCGTCGTTCCATCGTTGGGGTGGAACCACGAACGCGCGAGATCCTTGTTACACATAGCTGGCCAGGTAATGTAAGAGAACTCAGAAACTGCATCGAGCGAGCGGTAATATTTTGCGAGGGCAAGAACATCTCGATGAACGATCTACCATCACAGTACCAAAACCTCCATGGTGAGAACCTCAACGAACACCTAAAAACCGATGTCCAGCGTCTTAACCGCAAAATGATTCTAGAAGCGCTCGAAAAGAGCGATGGGCAAAAAGGCCGTGCCGCCGATATGCTGAATATCACGCGACGGACGTTGTACAATCGCATGCGCAAACTTGGATTACAGTAACGATGTACGAGCCGAAGATACTGCATCATGAACCGCTTCTTGTTTCTTTGCGCCGAATAACGATCAACTACGGTCCCGTTCAAGCGTTGAAAGGGGTCGACTTCGACATTGCTCGTGGTGAAATCCACGGGCTGGTGGGGGAACACCGCGCGGGCAAGTCATCCCTTGTGAAGTTGTTGTCCGGCGCAATTGCCAAGAACTCGGGCAGGATTTTCTTCAAAGGCAATGAAGTGGACAGTTTTACCCCGAAAACGGCCATCGCGGCGGGAATAGCGATCGTCTATCAAAACATCAACGTGATTCCCAGCATAAGTGCTGTAGAGAACATCTATTCGGGGCGCCGAGTAACAAATAAATTTGGCTTTGTCGACGACCGGGCGATGGTAGAAGGCGCGGACTCGCTGTTTCGTAAGCTTAATGTCAACATAGAACCACGCGCACCTCTTGAAGATCTGACCGAAGCACAACAGTTGATGGTAGAGATCGCCAAGGCGATATCGATAGATCCAGAACTTATCATTTTTGACGAAATCTCCAACAAACTGACACCTTCAGAGATGGAAACTGTCTATCGCATCCTCTTTGAGTTCAAACGTCGCAATAGAAGCGTCGTGTACATCTCTCATAATATGGACGAAATATTTCAATTCGCGGACCGTGTTACGATACTCCGGGACGGCATCCGACAGGGTACAGAAGAGATACAGGACTTAGATAAGGTAAAATTGATCCGGATGACATATTCGCATGTACTCAGTCGAGAAGAGTTGGAACAAAACAACCGCGCGCTCTTCGTATTGAAAAAATACAACGAAGCAATCATTCGAAATCTTCCTATCGGCGTGATTATTCTCGACCAACATAAGGTGATTTCTATAATCAACCTCGCAGCCTTTAAGATACTCAACGTTCCCAACGAGCCGATTTCCAATCTTCCGATCGAAACGCTTCTTTGTCGGTGCGGGATGGAAAAGACGGATGAGATCGTTTCGAAAATTGTCGGCGCAGAGGAGTACAAATGGGAGGAGTTGCACTGTTCCGAAGGGGCTTTGATTCGCATGAAGGTCTTTCCGTTCCGGGATGACGAATACGACCAGTTGGGAACAATCGTAATCATCGAGGATATTGCGAAAGATCGTTACTTCCAGGATTACCTTCTCCGTTCCGAAAAAATTGCCTCGATCGCGGAGCTGGCCACCGGTGTTGCGCACGAAATACGCAATCCACTAAGCGTCATTTCGAACTATATAAACCTTCTTAAACGACGCCACCGCAACGATATAGATACGGATCGTCTTATGAAGATTGAAAAGGAACTCAATCGGATCAGTGATATCATTGGAAGCCTCCTTTCCTTTTCCCGGGTGAGAAAGATACCAATGACCCCCATCTCGTTGGAAAATTTGATCGGTGAGGTCGTTCTCCTCGTAGACCATCTCATCACGAAAAAGTCAATCTCTCTGTGTGTACCGACGAATTACAGGGGAGTTCGTGTTCTTGGAGATGAAAACAGCCTGAAACAAGTGTTCGTCAATCTCGTAATCAACAGTATTGAAGCGGTTCTTGAACGAGGAGAGATAGAAATCCGGATCGAGTACGATGAACTAAACTATTCGGTCGATATCTCCGTGATCGACAATGGGTGCGGGATTCCACCGGAAAACACCGATCGCGTCTTTGATCCCTTTTTCAGTACTAAAGTGGGAAGTAAGAATACCGGTCTTGGATTATCTGTATGCCAACACATCGTCGAATCCCACGAAGGAATAATTGTGTGTACCGGTGGCACAAAAACGGTCATGAATGTTCGCTTGCCCGTGTATGATGTTGTCGGAGAAACGAGTGCCGGATACATCGACCATCCGTGATCATAGAAGGTCGGCGAAACACCGCTTACCCTGCCATTGAGATAAAAGATGCCCCCTTACAAAAAGGCCTGCCGTACGGCAGGCCTCTTGAATCTACCGGAAAGAAACTCAGTTGGATGCTTCAAACGCAGCCATGAACTCGTCGATGATTTCGCCGTCAACGGCCTTAATGGTCATTCCGTAAGGACCACCACCGGGACGAACGACCTGCTTTGCCGGCTCTCCGGACACCAGGAATTCTTCCAGCTCTTCGGTACCCGTCTTGAAGATCCACAAGCGTCCATCTTCCATTCGGGCGAAGTAACCGGGAAGCGTAAAGAGATATTCATCTATCGTTTCGCTTTCGGTGGATTTGAGCGTAATCCCACCAGGCCCCGCACTTGGCCGTACGACCTGTTTAGCCGGCTCTCCCGTTTCGAGAAATTTCTTATAGTCGTCCGAACCTTCATGGAAAACCCACAGGCGTCCGTCATCCATTTCGACGACAAAACCTTCCCGTTCGTATGCCGAAAGATCTGCCTCTTCCGTCGCTTCCATCGCTTCGGTCACTTCCGCCATTTCCTTTTCCGCCTGGTCCGTCGCCGATGCGCTAGTTGCACATCCGGCAAACAGCAAAAGCACAGAAAAACCGATCACCCCCAAGATAACACTGTGTACCTTGACCATTGTATTGCTCCTTCTCTTTTTTGGACTCAGGGTCATCCCCGAAATCCGCCGTATTACCGCCCACCGCCCGCAATTGCAACAGGAGATGGGATCAGTCCAAATCTTTCAGCCGAAACGTCCCGATATGTAGTCTTCGGTCTCCTTCAGGAGAGGCTTCGAAAACACCTCGGTTGTCGGCGAATACTCAACCAGCTGCCCCAGGTACATAAAAGCCGTGTAATCACTGACTCGTGAAGCCTGCTGCATATTGTGTGTGACAATAAGGATGGAATAGTCACCCTTGAGCTGGTCAATCAACTCCTCGATCTTGCTGGTTGCAATCGGGTCCAAAGCGGATGCCGGTTCATCCATAAGCAGTACCTCGGGTTCGGCAGCTATTGCCCGGGCAATGCATAAACGCTGTTGTTGCCCGCCCGACAGTCCCAGTGCGCTGTCATTCAACCTGTCTTTTGCTTCATCCCACAGCGCAGCTCCCCGCAAAGATTTTTCACACACCTCGTCGAGAAGCGATCTGTTGTTTTCCCCGTCGATGCGAAGGGGATAGACGACATTTTCATATATGCTCATTGGAAAGGGATTCGGCTTTTGGGCCACCATACCCATCCGCTTGCGAAGTTCTATGACATCGACTCCCGGCTCATATATGGAGTCGCCGTTCAGGAGCATGTCACCCTCAATTCGCACGATATCCACCAGGTCATTCAATCTGTTTACCGAACGCAATAGCGTTGACTTCCCGCATCCGGAAGGTCCTATCAGCGCCGTTACCTTTCCAACTGGAACTTCAAGATTTATGTTGAAAAGGGCCTGGGTATACCCGTACCACAGGTTAAAGTCACGAACGGACAGAACGATGCTTTCGTCCTTGATCGCAGGATGCGTCGCCGTTTCGATATTTTCTCCCGAGGCTATCCGGGTAAGGAGGTTTGCCGAAGCTGTCACAGTACCGTCGCTCATTGTATTCCTCTCTTTGCGCCTAAAACTGACTCGTTACAAACTTCCGGCCCAATCGATTCCGAAGCCGGATAGCAGTGATGTTCAACGCTACAATTATGAAAATCAAAAGCAGCGTTGTGGTAAAAACCATTGGAATTGCTGCCTCGCTGTTCTGACTCTGAAAACCTACGTCGTAAATGTGGAAACCGAGATGCATAAAGCTTCGTTCCAGATGAACAAACGGGAAATAGCCGTCCACAGGCAATTCCGGTGCGAGCTTGACGGCGCCCACCAGCATGAGCGGGGCTACCTCTCCTGCGCCGCGTGCCATCGCAAGGATCATTCCCGTCATGATTCCCGGCATTGCCCGTGGTAACACGATCCGCTTTATCGTCTGCCATTTACTCGCGCCGCAGGCATATGAGCCTTCCCGCATTGACCCCGGTACAGCCGACAACGCCTCTTCGGTCGACACGATGACAACGGGAAGAGTCAACAGTGCAAGGGTCAGTGCCGACCACAGTATTCCGCCGGTCCCGAAAGTCGGATTGGGAAGTTTTGCTTCGAAAAAGATAGCGTCGATAGTTCCACCGACCAGATAGGAGAAAAACCCGAGACCGAATACACCGAAAACGATACTCGGTACACCGGCGAGGTTGTTGATTGCAATTCGTATCGTACTGACAAGCTTTCCCGCTTTCGCGTATTCCCGCAGGTACAATGCGGCTATTACGCCAAAGGGAACAACCAGGACCGACATAATGAGAGTCATGACCACCGTGCCGAATATGGCCGGGAATACACCACCTTCACTGTTGGCTTCCCGCGGGTCTGCGGTAAAAAACTCAAACCAGCGGCTCAAATAGATTCGTATCTTCCCGAGCATCGTAAGCCGGTTGGCTGGATAGCCGCGAACTACTTCAGCCAGCGGCACGGCTATTTCCCTTCCGTCGGAAACGGTCATAACGATTTGAAAGCGGTCGTTCTCGGCGTTTAACGCATCAATTTCTTCGCGAATTTCCTGATACTCCGCCGTTGCCACTTCCTCAATCTCTACAGTTCGTGCGACTTCCGCCTGAAGCTCTTCTACTTTTTTGGCGTATTCTTCGGAATCTGCGCCGTATCTGTTCAACGCTTTCTGGGCATCCAGCTCCCGGCTTCTCACCGCAAGACGCGCCGATTCAATCTGGTGATTGACGCGACCAATCTCCTTGTCTTCAAGGCTCTGTCGTTCTTTTCGTCTTCGCACCACCGACCCGTGACGCTTTTCAAACTCTTCCCAGGTCGCCTCGGAACCTTCCACAACACGCTCGCCGTCAACAAGAAACGCCGCAGGTATGCCGTAGAACCGTCCCCAGGTGAGCCGCTCAAAGACGACGGCCCATTCTGGATAGGATCGTGATTTGATACGGAAGTCACTGACCCAGTTGAAGTGTTCGCCGAAAATATCGAAATTTCCGGTACGTACGAGGAGTCGTGTCGACATGCCACCCTGCTCGTCGAGGACCGCCTTCGCCCGCTCCATCCAATCCGGCGGAGTCTCGTTGATGACGCTTTCCGAAGGAGTGTACGTCTCGGACCTGGTCACCTCACCAAGATGGACGGTGCCGTCAGCAACTTCAAAACTTGCTATAGGCAGCGGCCGGAAGGTCGAAACGCCTCGAAACAGAATGAACCCCAGGAGTCCGACTATCATCGCCACGGCCACCGCCAGCATCCCCGCGGTCAGCCAGACCATTGGAAGGCCCTGTGCCGGGAGCGATACCGACAGCGAACGGCGGGTTTTGCCCGCCTTGGGGTCATGCTGTCGCGTAGAAACCGCAGATGTGTCCTGACTGGTACTCATAGTTGATAAGCCCTTTTTCGGAAGCGCTGACGGATAATTTCGGCCACCGTGTTTACCAGGAACGTCATTATAAAGAGACACAAAGCGGCCAGAAACAACACTCTGTAATGAGTGCTGTCTATCGGCGCCTCCGGTAATTCGACGGCAATATTTGCTGCGAGGGTTCGGAAACCGTTAAAAATGTTCCATTCCATAATAGGAGTATTTCCCGTGGCCATCAGAACGATCATCGTCTCACCGACGGCACGGCCAAGCCCGATCATAACGGCAGAGAAGAGCCCGCTCATCGCCGTTGGAACGACAACACGAATAGTCGTTTGCCACTTCGTTGCCCCGGAACCAAGGCTTGCCGATCGCAAATGGTCCGGTACACTTGTCAGCGCGTCATCGGAGATCGTAAAAATGATCGGTATGATTGCAAATCCCATGATGAAACCGACGATCAGTGAGTTGCGTTGAATGTACGTTCCAAAAACCGGCCCTATGAGTGGGAAGGGATCGCGGGAGTCCACCCCAAGACCGACAAGGATCCTCGCCAGGACCGCTGCAATTGCGATGGTGAGTAGCACCCCGGCGGCGAACTTGACCAATTCCACCGTTGCTACCGATGTCTGTTTCATGGAACGGTACCGGGTTCGCAGGATCGGACCGAGCTTCATGTTCATTGTCAGGAAAACCGCCGCCGCAGATGCAGGAAGAAGCATCAGGAGCCAGCCGGCTCCACCGTCGCCAACCCGTCCGTCCAGCCACGCCTTTATATCACCATCAAAGAGTACCCGTTCAACGAGGGGACCGGTCAGAATGGAAAGAACCACACCAAGGGGCAGTACAAGAAACATCACAAGGATAAACCGATACTTCGTCAGTATGATCGCCGTCTTGTGAGGAAGCAGCTGGTAGAGATACCCGGCCAATACAAAGGAAATCGGTATAATTACAAAAGACACCAGCACCGTCGGAACGACGTTCTCTACAAACGGCGCAAAAACCAATCCGGCAAGAAAACCCAGGACCACGCTGGGAAGGCTTGCCATCATCTCTACGGCCGGCTTTATCCGTCCGCGGAGCTTCGGATTAAGAAACTCACTGGTATAGATGGCCGCGAGAAGGGCAATAGGAATACCAAACAACATGGAGTAAAAAGTGGCCTTCAGCGTTCCGAAAATGAGCGGTACCAGACCGTATTTTGGCTCAAACGTATCGGTACCACTGGAAGACTGCCAGCTATGTTCGGGTTCGCTGTTGCCTTCATACCAGATTTTACCAAATATGGAACGGAACGTCGCTTCCGGGTGTGACGCCTTGAGTGAAAAGATGCCCAGTGTGTCTGAAGATATTCCGATAACAGCATCGTTCTTGGGTGCGATGACTACCTCTTCAACACTGCTTCCCTCAAATACATTCATCCTTCCCAGAAGACGGGACGATGTCACATAGAAAGACGCCACCGTCCCGTCGACATATCCTACCGAAATGAGGCGTTTGCGGGACGATGTAGCGATCGATGTGACGGCAGCCGGACCCTCAAATTCGGTCGCGTTGACCAGCGACAGCGTATCGGGAGTCTCTGTTTCCGGTGTTCTGGTCAGAAACCATGTGCGGACGCGCCCCAGGCTATCGCCGACAAGCAACGTTCCCCGTCCAAGAAGAAAGGTGACGTTGGTAATCTCGGCGGCGCTATCGTCCTCCAAAAGCCGGCCGGACTCCACGACTTCCATGTTGTTTACATCCCGGACATCGATTCTCGCATAAAAACCGTCTTTCCAGACCATGAATACGTCACTACCGATAGCGTTAATCAGAACAGCGGCGGGATCCGGGTGGTCGGCGAAGTTGTCGGTCAGATCAATTCCGCCGCCCAAAAGGGTCGTCGTCACAACCCCGGTAAGGATGTTCCGCCGTTCCGAAACAGAATTTACCCGAAGAAAGCCATCTTCAGAAAGACTTGCAATTATTGGACCCGATGAGGTTATCGTCTTGTCCAGAAGCACGATTGACGATGAGCCGCCGGAAGAAACGGGCTCGCTCATCGTGATGACCGGTCGCTGAACCCGTATCTGCCCGACATCGGTTCGCTGGGCAGCATTCCCTTCAAAAAGCGCGACCTCACCGACGGCAAGATCGGAAAGGGATGCCATCCGGGGGTCGGTGCGTTCATAGAAATCCGTTTCAAATACAACTTGTCCAATAGCGGTTGAGCCGTCGGCAAACCCTGCGGCGAGCCAGCCACCGGAAGGTGTGTACGACATTGCTGAGGGCGTGCGGTCGAAAACCTCGAAATACCCGATGGTCTCGCCGGAATCGACACGAATATGCTGCAGTCCCCGCCCGTCATCGTCGGACACGAGACCCGCTATCATAAACTCATCAACGGCCATAAACGTATGTGCGTTGGAAGTCTTTCTGTCGAGAGAATAGACCGCTGCCGGTTCAAATGAAGTACTGCGAAAAAGAGGTATGACAACGGAAGCAAGAAAGACGAATACAAGGAACACCGCCGCGATAACGCCAATTCCACCGACGGTGATCACCCCTTTCATCGCTTTTTCGCCTACCAGAACGGAGGTGCGGGTTTTGTGTGCTCGTTTGTAACCGGTAAAACTGCCCTGTTCCACTTGTTTCCTCACAATTTGTCTTGGTACACGAAAAAGTGATGAACCGAACTCCGGAGGCGACTGCTCGTCGCCCCCGAAGGATTCAACATCAGATCAATACCGGGTCTTAACGGAGACCAAGAGCTCCAAGCGTCTCTTCGGCAATCGTATTGGTAATGGGATAGTAGCCGTCGCGTACGACGTCTTCCTGACCTTCGCGACTGAACATATAGCGGATAAATTCCCTGCGCAGGGGTTCCATCTGGCTGCCGGGCCGATGATTTACGTACACGTACAGGAACCGAGCCAGAGGATATTCACCGGTATACGCGTTGTCGGCAACTGCCGCGACATAGTTGGTCCCGGAGGTGGCAAGGGGAACCGCACGAACATCGGCGGTCATATAACCAATACCGCTGTATCCGATAGCATAGCGATCACTCGCGACACCCTGGACAACGGAAGAACTTCCGGGCTGCTCCTTAACGGAAGGCTTGTAGTCACCGTTGAAAAGGGCATTATCCTTGAAGAAACCGTACGTTCCGGAGGCGGAATTACGACCGTAGAGGCTGATCGGCTTATCGGCCCACTCGCCGGTCAGACCGACATCACCCCATGTACGGATATCGGTCGGATGCCCGCCACGACGGTTTGTGGAGAAGATCGCGTCAACCTGCTGAAGGCTCAGACCGGTCCGTGCGATAGGGTTATCCTTGTGCACGTACACTGCGAGCATATCGATGGCTGTCGGAAGAGCGGTGGGCGGATACCCATAACGGCTCTGAAACTGATCGATTTCAGCACTTTTCATTTCGCGACTCATCGGTCCGAACTGTGATGTACCGGAAATGAGAGCGGGAGGCGCAGTGCTTGAACCCTTTCCTTCAATTTCAATCCGGACGTTGGGATACATCCCGAGATAGCCTTCTGCCCAAAGGGTCATTGTGTTGTTCATGGTGTCGGAACCGACACTCTTGATGCTGCCCGATACACCCTGAACCTGGCTGTAACTCGGCAGGGCGGGGTCAACCGCTACCTGGGCCGATACCACAACGGGAATCAGAAGGATCAACGCGGCAAGTCCGAGCTGATAGATTCGTTTACGATTCATAGTCTACTCCTTGTAGAAATTGCTTTTTGGCCCCTGAAAAAGAAACCAAGTGCTTGTACGTTAATATCAATGGGTATTGTTAGATAACGGTTAAAATTTTGTTAAATTACCTTTTGACGTGATATGCAGCGCAACACCCAGACGGTGCCCCTGCCACGTTGCGGCGGCATCGGTGCCGTCACGGATGATGGTGGCGGGGTCGTTCTCCCGGAGATAGTCAAAAGAGACTGGAACGATTCCGATGTAGCTGAGTGCGAGTGTTACCGACGGAACGAGGGGTACCGCTACCCGGGCAGATGTCGTCAACAGGAAACCGTCGTCATCGACGAGCGTTGCCCCTGCCTCTTCGCGAAAGATTCCGAGACGGCGGTAGAAGGCGTCATATCCAACCTCTGCGGTGTAATAACTCAACCCACCTCCCAGGTATGCATACCAGCGCCGTCTTCCCCCTTCAACGCTGCCGGTTACTCCCGTTTCAGAAAGGTTCACCAGGACGTCCGAAACGGTATACCGAAAGCGGCCGGGAATGAGTCCGTTCAGTACCGGCGACACATTCCGCAGATCCAGGTATCCTTGAAAATCATCCATCCGCAGATTCTGGGTAAAGAGACCAAACCTGAAAAAGTCACGTACCGTTGCCCCAAGACGCCACGCCTGGTATGTTCCCGCCCTTTCCGACTCCGGTTGGACCGTTCCGATCACATTGTTGTCCCACGTTGCCTCAACGCTCCCACCGGTTACACCGTACACTCCGCCGGCGAGAATAGTTGAACCGTTACCGTCGTACCCGACAGAACCGGTATACACCGTGTTGAAACGTACCGTTCCGGAAACGCCGATGGCTGAAGGCATTACCGTTCCCTCCGCGGAGCCTTCGGCCGTCCCCACCGTTGCCTGGGTGGAGACACGATGATATTTCCATCGCACGCCGCCGTACGCACCGGTAACCCTGGGAGTACCGGCTACGGTAAACGGTGTGTTGAAAGCCGGCAGCGACAACCCGACAGTATTCCAGCGAAAAGCTCCTATCAGCAGAGAAAAGCCGGCGTCTATCGGCAGGGCAACATCGACGGAGAACTCCGGGTCTTCTCTGTATTGCAGTGTTGCATTTCCATACAAAGGATCGTTCCAGTTCAGAAAACTCCCGGCGTTTCCCGTTCTGTCAATACCTTGAAGGAGTATACCCGCATCGATTCCTGTCGATGTGTTTTGGTATCCGTGGGAAATCCGGAATTCCCGTCTCTGCGCCCACGGTTGCGCCCGTTCACCCCAGTCGTCGCCGACAAACGCGGCGGTTGTACGGAACCGGTATTCCCCAGGGGACGCATCTTGCTGCTCCGTGATAGTGCCGGCTATTGTTGATATGACGCTGTCCCGTGGTATGATTGCTTGCGGATGAACCATGGCGGTATGGACAAAAAGATAGACGGAACTGGATACCAGCACGAACAACAACCGCTGCGGCAACGCCATGGCGAAAGAGTACGCGGGTTTTCGCCTCTTGGTCAATTGCTTCTTTTTATTATCTTTTTTTTATCCAATAATGTCATTTCTGCGCAACAATTGGGACTTGCGCCGTCAGGTCCTGGCATGACTGTCGGCACCGGATTCACTTCCATGCCGGGTCTTGCCGTCAAGACTCAGGCAGCCTGGGACATCCATCTCTCCCTTCGACCTGCCTTGTGGACCTCCTCTTTCGGGCCGACAACGCAGGCACACTTTGGCGTTATCGGTGCCAGTACCGCCGACGGCGGCTATCTCTACAATGGATATGGCCATACCGGTGTTTCAGTCGGTATGTGGGTTGATCTCGCAACTGTCGGCTGGATCGATACGGCAGGAAAATCTCTTCTTGAATTGCGGGGCGGCGGGTCCATAGGACACTATCGCAATACCAACAACCTGTTCTTTACGCCCCACATTACAGCGGCGTGGTTGTATACCCCGGGCGCGCCGACACGAATCTGGCGATGGTGGCTGTCGCCGGCGGTAACGTGGTCCTTCCGCGATCCTGAGGCAACAACAATTCAGATTGGCATCTCAATCGGCGGAGGTATCGCCACTGTTCACTCTGCCACGGAGCCGTCGAGATGACCTGGCGGTGGTCTATCCCGGGACTTATTGTTGCGGTCCTGTTGTCCACTCTGTGGGGATGCGCCTTTTTCCCCGCCGAAATGCCCTCCCGTTACGCCATTGTCTATGGGGTTTCTGAGTACGATGACACCAGTGTATTTCTCGGTTCCGTCAACCTGGAATACCCTGCAAAAGATGCCGAGGATGTCGCCGCAGCCCTTAAGGCCGATGGGTATAACGTCATTCTGCAAATTGACGAAAAAGCAACAAAGACGCAGCTGGCCACAGATATCAATGAGGTCGCGTCCCGGGCCGACAAGGACAGCGTCTTTTTATTCTACTTTTCCGGACACGGGTACGGCAGCGGCAAGGAAGAAGAATATGAGGATTCTCTTGTGGCGAAACTGTTGGGAGACCTCCCGGGGAATGAACCGTCCGGAGGTGGAATAGACGAGTACCTATTTTTGTATGGGAGTCTGGCAAAACGGATAAACACCGAAGGAAACGGAACGGTTCTCGAGGTAGATCCCGAACGTGCCGTCACCGACGATGAACTGGCTACGATGATAGCCCGAATCCCCGCTCTCGGTAAAATCGTCATTGCCGATATGTGTCACGCCGGGGGCATTATCGGTGATACCCACCACACAGACCTGACCCCCCGGACGGACCAACGGGAACTCACGTTTCCGCAACGCGTCCGCCAACCTATACAGCAGTTTCGTACAAAGCTTGGTAACGCCGACATAACCGACTCCCGCACGCTTGTCCTGGCCGCTTCGGGCGAACGCGAGTTTGCCTGGGAACCGCGACCCGCGGTTTCGCAAGGGGATGTCGAGAACGGCTACTTTACCCACTACCTTCTTGAGGGCGCACGCAGGGGAGACAGGAACGGTGATGGTTATGTAACGGCGCTGGAGCTGTATCGCTATACGACGGAAGCGATAGTGAGACACGTCAATCCGAACCTTGGCAATGATCGCTACCGACCACAAACCAACGGAGGAGCGCTCGATTTTGTCGTATTCGGGAAGTAGAACGGCTCGCCGCACCCGGCGGGTGACCTTCGTCATGGCGGGACTGCTCACTCTGGCAACGGCCTGTAATATGGCAGGATATGGGGAAGCGCCTGAGCTTCCAGACCGGGAGATATCCGTATCTCCGGTGGTGGTCCCGGACCCTGAAACACGTCAGGTAATTCAGGACCACATCGATGAAGGTGCCCGGTATACCGGGGACATTCGCCGTCTGGACCTTTCCGCGACCCGTACCGGTGGAGCGGATCGAAACCGTACGATAGAGGGTATACAGCAATTCCGAAATCTGTTGTACCTGGATCTACGCGGACAGCGCCTTCGCAGCGGTCAGATGGTGTACCTGGCCGGGATGGTTTCGCTGGAAGAACTATATCTGGATCACAATCGTATAGACTCATTTTCTTTGGGTGATCTCGCCGGACTGGAACGTCTGCGGGTGCTCTCACTTCGCTCCAACAACGTGGCGGAGTTTTCAATGCTTTCCAACGTTCCCGGTCTGGAAGTGCTGGATCTTTCGCACAACGATCGCCTCCAGGATGATCCTTTACCTTTTGCGTCCTTTGGTGCACTGCGACGGCTGATTCTGGAAGGTACACCACGAATGGATGCGCGTGCCATTGCGCAGCTGAAACGATTGAGACCGGACATGGAGATTGTATGGCCTTAACACAACGCAGCCGGGCGGTTTCGATCGTTTCGGCGACACTCATTCTGTGTACCGTCCACCTTGCCGCCGAAACGGCGGTCTCCGGGCAGTTTGGTCTGTCGGAGATGTTTTACCTCTCGGGAACCAACGGTTCAATCCACCAGGACACCGACGGGTCCCCCGGCGTTGTCCACTCCGGTGACATCAGTGTGCTCCTTTCGTCATGGGGAACACACTACACCCTGCAAGCGGAAATGGGTGCAACGTACACCGGAGACGGATATCCGGAGGTGATGCTGCCTCTGGCTGCACTGGATGTGACGCTGTTTCACTGGCTCACCCTCCAAATGGGACGCTTTACCTATATACCCGGCAACGCCGAGTTTCGCTCGCCCCTGAGCTTTCTCTCGCAACGGGACACCGAGGCGTTGTTCTCCGGCGATATCACCGCCATGCAATCTGCGTCGGAACTGTTTCAGACGACCATCTTTTTCGGTCCGGCATATCTACGCCTTACCGCCGCACCATTACGCCCGGCGCTCAGGCTCCCAGATACTCGATCTATCTGGTTTCCCCGGGACACCATTCCGAAATTCGTCATCCGGAACGATGATGAGTTTCTTCTTCGCTCTGTGTATTACACCGCGGCAGCGGAACTGCCGGACCGTGTTGCCGACACGTCCATCCTTGGGGAAGTTTCCGCCACCCTGGGGCCCGTTGACGGAACGATCCTGGGCTACTCCGGGTTTTCCAACCACTCGGTGTTGCGGCCACGGGTAGACCTGGACCTGAGAGACAGCGTGTACGATGTAGCCCTGACTCCTGTACAGAACCGAATTGACAGCATTGGCGCTGCTGTCGCCACATCCATGGGCCCGACGCGTGTCTACCTGGAAGGCACCTATACGTGGAACAGAAAGTCCGTAATGAACCTTCAGGACTGGCAGGAAACGACTCCAGTACTCACCCAGAACGATCCCGCGCCGGTATACACGTCTGCCGTACAAGAGGTACTTGCCGGCGGCAGCTACCAGGGGTTCTTCGACCTCCCGTCAACGGGTGGAATGCAATGGGTTGTCTTGACGGAGTTCTTCACTACCCTGGGGGTTCCCGAAGAGGCCGACTCGGGCCTTCTCAGCGAGTTTATCGGCGTCTCCGCCACGCTGAGTACCTACCGCCCCGATCTGGCACTGGGAGTGTACAGCGTTGTCTCCTGGAAAGAACCGGGCCTTGGTCTCGGATCGGTCCTGTCGCTGGAGTGGCAGGCCACACCGGAAGTGTCCGTCTCCCTGCGCCACCCCGTCTTCCTCGGCGACTCACACAACGAGCTGGGACAGTACCGCGATCTGCACGTACTCCGGGCTGATGTAGTGGTGCGGTTTTAGGAGACGGAGACAAAAAAAGGGGACACCCACACGGTTGCCCCCTCGTTCAGCCCAACTGTTTTCCTTGTGATACTACTCCATCATCAGCAATTCCGATTGAAAGATTGAAAATCCAACCGGGCCGCTCTCATTCCACTCGGTGCCGTCAATAACGATGTACAGTTCAGTCTCGTCTGCCGGGACCGTTATTGAATAACCTCCATAATCCTGACTGCCGAAATACGAAGTGAGGCCGTTGCTACGGAACGCCTCGTAATACACGTCCGTTCCGTAGCCGCCGGTACCATCCCAGTCATCCAGGTCGACGTAGTAGTCCATGCCCGCCTGGACAGGAACACGGTACCACAGGCGTGAACCGGCGAGAGCGGTGAGCTCCACGTAGGCGTCTGCCGGTATGTCCGCTGCCGTCGCAGCACTTTCGCCGCCGACATATTCGCCTTCAACAACGGGCTCTTCGTAGATCGGTTCGTCGTCATAGTAATAGTTCTCGTCGGAGAACTCGATGTCCGTAAGTATTCCCCACCAGAAGGAGCCGAGGCTGGTAAACGTGTTGGTATCTTCATCAGGATAAAGGGCATACTCATAGACGGTGAACTCCGTATCCTTCGGCGTGGCCAGGTGGCCCGCCAACACGGCAGGTACACGAATAAACATCTCCACCTTGGTGTTTTCAACAGGATCAAAACGGGCGAACACGTCGTGGCCGCGAAAGTACTCGTACTCTACATAGTACCCGAGTTCTGAGTCATAATAGTCGTCCAACCTGACGTTCACGTCGATGTTAAACTCGTCCAGATCCGCCTGGGTCAGGGCACCCGGTGCCATACCCAGAGTTGCGTCGGGAACGCGAGCGAAGTAGATGTTGGTCGCGTCATTCACCGCCCCGTTAAACCAGTCACCTGCTGCCTTGGTGAATCCTGCCGACTTGGCCGCATTCTCCAGTTGCTCAACAGTAGCCTCCTCGTCATCGATGCCCACCACCGACTCCGGGTTACTGTACTTGTACAACACCGGCTCCCGGGTTGTTGAATCAAGCTCAAAGACTCCGGCTATCCCGCCGATGGAAGTACTGAAGAGAATCCCGAAGTCAAAGGCCAGGATGCCGTCGGTATTAACACCGGTTGTTGAGGTAGGCCAGCTATCGGCATACGTACTAAAGAACTCCTCCGGACCATCCATTGTTAGACCTGGCACGGGCAAGTACGCGGGTGTACCACCCTCGGCATTGAAGGACGCTGTTACGTCGTCTGCCAGGTTTCGAAATACGGTGGCCACATCGTCCAGGAACGCTGACGGATCGCTGACTTCCCCCTCCAGGAACGGCTCTACCATATCAGGGCTCAACGAAAACGGGCCATCCGCTGTCCTACTGACGATATCCTCCATCGCTCCCGCGACAGTGTCCAGCATTGTCACGAACGCATCACCAGCAGCCGCGAGGTGCGCCTCGGCATCAGACCGCGAATTAAGGAAATTGTTCTCCGCCAGCGGCCCCAATGCCGGAAAGTTATATATATCCGACGGTGTCAGTTCGGTCTCAGAATCGGGCGGATCGAAGATAATCCGGAACTTGTCGTCATCGTCAAAGAGGTAGTAATCGTAGTTCACCGCCAGATCTATCGCCTGTCCCCACTGATTAAAGAACTGGACCAGCCGCCCGGTGGCAAGAATGACGTTCAGTTCGGCGGTGCCGATGGTGATCTCAAGGAGGTCGCCCGACTCATCCTCGGCGGGGGGCCAGCCTTCCAGTTCGGCTTCGGCTTCAGTTCGAAACACCATCGTCGGTGTTATGGTGAAACCGCCGGATGCGTCTATACCGCCAACCCGAGTTTGCAGGGCGTCCAGTTTTTCGCCAAATTTGCCCGCAAAGAGGTCGGCTGCCGTGTTGTTTGTCGCTTCCGCCGCGATCATATTCCGCACCATCTGCGTCAACCGCTCGCCGGGGTCGACAACTCCGTCGTCATTCAGGTCTTCCTGGTTTGCAACACTCGGGAAGAGAACAAACGATTCTGATGCCGGATCATATACCGAGCTCATCCAGTACTCAAAATTGAGAATATCCGCGACCCGTGTAGGATAATCGGTAAGCCCCAGAGTGTTCCGTGCAAATGAAACCACTTCCGTATCGGTCAAGATAGTGGCCATGTCCACCAGGGAATAGGCCAAAGCGCCGGGTACGTAATCACTGTCACTTTCGTACAATGACCGAAAGTCGTTCAGGGCGTCGTTGACATAGCCCGCTTCCAGATAGGAGATGCCGCGTACCATCAGGGCATCCTTGTCACCGGCGGCGAGATTGCTCTCTACTTCGATGCGGAACGACTCGACAACCGACTCGATGCCGTCCGATACGGTCAGGGTTACACGGTGTGCTCCCGGCACGGTGAGGGTATAATCGAAGGATGTCGACAGAGTGTTGGTATTCTCAAGTTCGGTAACCCGGTCGGTATCGAGATTATTGCCGTTTGGCCCGACCAGACTGAGGGTAACCTGCAGATAACCGCCGTCGGCACTGTCGTCTCCTGCAGCATCGCTTCCCGCTCCGGTAATTGAAACGGTGGTGCCGGTATCTACATTTGCGCCGGATGTCAGGGACGAACCCGACGCGGTAACCGATATTGTTCCGGTGGGAGCCTCGTTGTCGGCGGCCGCAACACCTTCACTGACAAGTGTTGCAATCTCTGTTTCGAGCGCTTCCAGCCGTTCCTGAAGAGCCGTAATTTCGTTCGTCAGAGCATCGATCTCTTCGCCAAGTTCGCGGACCAGATCTTCCTCGCTTATAGTCGAGTCGGCACGTCGGGCACCGGTAGAGGCACTGCGAACGAGGTTTGAAAAGGTGTCTGTAGTAATCGCTGAAGCAAAATCCGGTCTGTCGACGCTGAAATCGTTCAGGCCCTCTGTGGTTCCCCTTACGACGATCCGTACGGAAGCCTGTATGTCCAGATCGGTAACATCGGCCTGCAGATCTGCGAGCGATTCCGAGGCGCCCCGGCTTACTTCTGTCGTAAGATCATTCACAACCTGTGCGGCATCGCGAATAGTGATATCACTGAGCGCCCCGGTTGAACCACGGGTTACGCCGCGGATAGCTTCTCCCGAATTGGTTGCTGTGACTACACCACTCCGTCCAAGGTTACTGGTCACGCCCCGGGACACTTCCCGTCCGAAGTTACGCAGCTCCAGATCTATGTCAAGTCCGGCAATTCCCGTGTCGTCCACATTTGCCAGAGTTTGTCGGGTCAGATAGCGGGCGGTATCACCGACGTCCGCTGCGGCATAACCACCGTCACCCAGGGCGAGGGTGGCACTTTGAGCGATTCTGCCGACCGTCAATGAAGCGGTGTCACTGGTAATGCCTCCCCTTCCGAGGTTGCGGACGGCACCACCGGTACTACTTCCGGCGGCCTGGCGGCGACTTGCATCGGCACTGAAGCCTGCGTCGCCAATGCCGCTGACGCTGACGGTGACAATGGCACCCACTATGTCGGAGGTCTGGGACGCGCGAATGCGGCGGGATACACTGGAATCCCCAACGCTTCCTACGGCACTGCCCACAATGGCCTCAATCGCCGCAAGTCTGTCGTCGTCGTCAAAGGAACTATCGTTCAGAGCGCGCTGACTGCCACCTACCATAGTTGTCAGAACGGCCTCCGGATCATCTGAACCGGTAAGCTCCGCTTCCGTAAGGGAACCGACAGCACTCTCGGTAATGGCGTCAATCTGGGCCTGGGTCAGGCCGGCATCGGCAAGGTCGCTTTCCAGATTGGAGGTAGCGGCACGATAGGTGTCGCTTGTTCCACCACCGTCATCGTCTTCGTCCTCTTCGAGAAAGCCCATGAGATCGGGACATCCTGTCAGGAGCAGTGCCACTAACAGCGCAATAACCACTAATCCAATAGTTTTGAGAATCTTTTTGTTGCCCTTCATGTCGCCTCCGCGTCCTCCCGGCCGCTAAATGAAAATATTTTTAAAAAAGATATCCGCCCGAAACAAAGATAGAACTGCTCTGACTTTGCAGGGTCTGAATATCAGTACTTCCACCAATTAACTGGCCTTCGCCGATTCCGTATGAATACATACCGCCAATAGACAGCGTGATGTCCGCCGTGGCAAAACCGACCGACGCAGTTGCCCCATACAGGTTAACATGCTCCAGTTGTCTTGTCTTGTCTTTTTCAAGAGGTTTTGTGTTGGCGTTGTTCGTAAAAACTCCAAAACGGAGGGGGAAATTCTGGCCAAGAAAGTACTCAGTGCCAACCGCAGCGTTCCAGGTGAACTGCCGTTCCTGCTCTGTCGGGGTATCACTGGGGTTGATCGGCACGTACGCCATGACGTCGCCCGACAGAATCAGCTGAGGAGAGGCAAACCACGCCACACCAAGGCGGTTCTCCACGGCGGTAAACGAGAAAAACCCGTCGTTGAAGATGTCGCTGGAGGTGGTGGTGTAGGAGGAGATTGCAGTTCCGGCGCCGCTGTCAGATGTAGAAGAAGTGATGGTTCCTGCTGAACTGTATACCGGTACGCGAATTGTACTGGAAACACCTACACTGACGGTGTCACTGGGCAAATACTGTACGCCCACCTGCGGACGAAGGGTAAACACCGACGTATCCGTCGTGATGTTCTGCTGCTGTTGGTACACGTACGTTCCGTTCGGAAGGGCGAATCGATCTGTCTCTCGGGACAGCCGTTCATCCTGGATGTACCCGGCAAATAAGGCGCCCCCGACACCGAGCTTGTCACCGACCAGAACGCCGATTGCCGGCCCCAATTCGGACACGTTATACGTAAAGTCCTGAAGAATCGTCTTCTGCTGGTCGAAGGTAGCGAGTTCAAACACCAGCGTATCCCGCAGATTTATTGCGATTGAATCGGCGCTGAAAATGGTGAAGCCCCAGACGCTGTTGGTGCCGCGCTGGACAAAGCCGAAGAAATTGGGAACGAAGGTAAAAGAGTCCCGGTCAAAATCTACGCCCGTACCCTCAAGGTCTTCATAGGTGGAGTTGCGGAACTCAAAGGCGTTGGTGGAGACGGATACGTAGTTGGCCGGCGCAAATGCGAGACCGGCGGGGTTGTAGAACATTCCCTCGGGACCATCGGCAATGGCGGTGTAGGCACCGCCCATACCGGCGGCGCGATCTCCGATGAAGGTATTGATAAAGTGGTATTCATCCGCGGCTGCCCCGGCGGTGACAAATATCCACAACAACAGAAGCAAAAGGAAAAATCGGCGGGATCGCTTCACGTTCATGTATTCATTTCCTCCGTAGATTGTACCTGTATAGACTGAATCCGTTGACGAAACTGGTCAAATTCAGGAGTTGCTTCAAGCACCCGCAATGCACCATCCGTCGAGCGCACCGCTTCCATCCGCTTCAGGCGCTCCTCCAGGGGTGGATGGGTTGCCCCAAGGTTTTCCATTGCCTCAGAGGTTTCTCCGGACAGGCGTGTCAGGAAGCTCTGATACGGATTCGCGCTGATACCCAGGGTTTCCAGATAGGTGACGGCGTAAGCGTCTGCCTCGTATTCGTCATCAACGTTGTACCCTTCCAGAAAGAGGCGTTCTTCAATAGCGTCATTGATCTGGGCCATAGCGGTATTGACAATTTGTCGTCCACCGGCAAGCAGACGAGCCAGCGTTTCAACAGCGGAATACTCGACCTCAATACTGACGTTATCAAGAATATGTTTGTGCTGAATGTGTCCAAGCTCATGGGCGAGGATTCCCGCCAGCTCTCCCGGGGATTCTACCCGTTTCAGGGTACCAAGGGTCACGAAAATGTACCCCCCCGGCAACGCGTACGCGTTGACCTGGTCGGTATCAAGAATGGCGGCGTAATAGTTCAGCTCCTGACGCTCCACAAAGAGGGCGAGAGACTGAAGGTACTTGTTGAGATACTCCGTCGCTTCGGCGTCCTGGACGACACCGAACTGTCCGGCCAGTTTGGCAAATGCGGCCTCGCCGACTTCTTCTTCCTTGGCCACTTCGGCGGGGTCAACGGCCGCCGCGCCACTCGGGGCGGGCTCCGGCCCGCCGACACATCCGGACAGGACAACCACTGAAAAGAGCAGTACTCCAACCGCTCGCATCATAGACCGATGCCTTCCTTCTGTGCGAATTCAATCAGTACGTCATCGTCGTAAGTGAAGTCTTTTACCCAGCGAACCGACGTAAAGTCGTACTCGTTAAAGGAAAGGTTCTGCCGTTCCCGGGGATTGTCCTGGGACAGACCCCTGGTGGCCGCAGCTGAGGTTGTATAGGCCGAAGCTCGGCGGCGTGTCGCTACACCGGAGACGCTCTGGAGGCTGCTGCCCCCGGACCGGCCCGCAGGCGGCTCTTCACCGATAAACTGCTCCTGAATAAAACCGGCTACCCGGCCCGCTTCCACCTGATACCATCCGTCCTGTACGCCCAATACATCAAGGGCGTCGCCCTGTCGGACTACGCCGACCCTGGCTGCGGTACTTGCGGGGGCATCAAGAATGGTACCGACTCTGCTGGTAACGTATACCTCTTGAGCGGTAACGGTACCGGCGATCACAACCAATAATATTCCGAAGAGAAGAAATAATCGTGTCTTCATAAAAGTCATCCTCCGTCAGTACGTACATTATACCACGAACGGTTTGTGTTGCCATGCTGTTCACGGTACAATCGGTCATATGAAGGTCCAATCTTTTCTGAAAACGTGGGTCGTCGTGCTCCTTGTGATTGTATGGACCGGCACAATCGAGGCGAATGAACTTCCGTCCGAGCTTATCGGGAATGTCCACATTTTCGGCCCCGCGCCACAGATGCAAATTGATGCCACCATGACCATTGTGGAAGGCTCTTCCGTGAGTGAACGCAGACTCAACGGGTGGTACCGGAAAGAGGATGATAGCCTCTCCCTGTTTGTTCAGGTCGTTGAACCACCCTTTCTGAGGGAAATGAAGATGCTCCTTCTTCGCCGGGAAAACCGGGAAGACAACTGGATGAGAACGTCCCGGGGAGTCCGCCGTCTCGGCGCCTCCGACGGCAGAGAGCGCGTCTTCGGGTCACATTTTACCGTTGCCGACATGACCGCCGTCGACCCGGATGTTCACAGGGTACAACGGGCAGAGGCGGGTGCAGCGATGAAACCGGGTGAAACGGCCATTGATGTTCTGGCCACAGGCTCACCGGGATACCGACGCTTTTTCATCCGGGAAGAGACCAGAATTATCACAGCTATCCGCTTTTTTGACGCCTCGGGAACACTGGAAAAGGAATACGAACTGATCAGGTTGGGTACGGTGGAGGGGCAGCCCGTTCCATTGGAAGGGCGGATGCGTATGGCCAACGGTGATGAGACGGTAATCACCGTTAATGAGGTCCAATTTCCGGCAACAATACCTTCGCGCTACTTCAACCGCGGAAACCTCTGAAGGGTTGGCACAATAAACAGACTGATCAGGGTGGCCGATATAAGACCTGCGTACATCAGGAAGACCATCTCCTGAAGGGCGCGGAAACGGCTGAAAAAGACGGGAAAGAGTCCGACCAGCATAAGCAGGGTTGTGTGCATGATTGCCCGCCGGGCGTAGGGTGGTATCCCACGTTCTCTCAGACACGACTGGACCATATAAATAGCGTCGTCGGCGCCGACCCCCAGTACAAACGCAAGCCCCAGGATGGTGGCGAATCGAAAGGGAATTCCCAGAAGACCCTGGAGACCGCCGTACACGAGACCTCCTATGATAACCGGCACCATCACCGGCAGCGCCGTACGAGGGGTCCTGTCCAACGCGGTCAAAACCAGAAAGACCACCGGAATAAAGAGCAGAAGACTGCCTCCATACCGTCGGGCGCTCCGGTCAAGGGACTGCTGCCGGAGGTAGGCATCCCCGGCGAGCAGGACAGATTCTCCCGTGTCGGTGAATGTACCGGTGTCAAGAGAAGCGACAGTCTGTTCAATGCTTTTGCGTATGTCCCGTCGTTGTGCCGGTGTGTTTTCACCATCGCCATAATGCACGACCATTCGCAGGTACCGGTAATCGGGACTGACAAGCTGGGAGACACCGGAGCGATCATCCCGGGAACGCAACATCTCAAGAGTCTCACCGATATCCGCCTCTGTTTCAGGCAGTAACGGCAACTCCGAGCCGACAAGTCTCCCGAAGGTGTGCGACAACAGAAGGGTGGGACCAAGTACGGCGTTAACACCTTGTGCCGAGGCGACGGCCGACTCCAGAGAGGCGACACGCCCGAAGGTTTCACGGTCCACGTACCCGTATTGAACGCCCGTATCTACCACCACTTCCAGCGTTTCCACCACCCCGTGGGTATCGGCGAAGTGCCGAAAGTGTCTGTAGGCGTCTGACCTCCTGTTGAAGAGGGAACCCAGGTCACTCGATGCGGTGATGTGAGTAAGGCCGTAGAGAAGAAGGAGCACCAGTACCGATAACACCAAAGGGCGGGTCGTGGCGGCCACCTTTCCGAAGACTTTTCCGACGCCTGCACCGCGCGCGGTCCTCCCCGGGTTTTTAACGGGAAGGCGGTCTCCGCCGAGAAGGGGTAACAGGACCAGCGCCGCAAAGACACTCAGGAAGACACCGGCCATGATAAACACCCCGGTCTGACGCAGTTCGACCACCGATGACGTGAGGAGTGTGGAAAAACCGAGAGCGGTGGTGAGGGCGGCGCGCATGACGATAGGTCGTACTCCCCGGGCGTGGGCACGAAATGAGCCGATTAAACCGGTTTCACCGGCTGGATACCCGTCGTAGTGGAATACGTGCAGTCCGTAGGAGGTGCCCAGGGCAATTGCCTGCAAGGGAACGATCATGGTCCACCAGCTGAGATGAATGCCGAACCAGCCGAAGAGTCCGAGAATCCACAGCCCGGGAAGCAGGGAGACAATCCACAACCTCAGCGCTAAAGCGATGCCGCCGGTCAGAAGGAAATAGGCGAGGCCGATCAGAAGCGCTCCGGACGGTACGATCCACAAAAAGTCCTGTCGCGTTTCGTCTGCAAGAAGATCGTTAAAGAAGGCGACACCAAAGATTCGCGCATCTTCCGGACCGGTGGAGCTATGGCACACCGCGTCGATATCGTCGGTCTGCAGGTAGACCATCCACCAGCGGGTAGCATTATCTCCCTTTTCGCCCCGGGGCGTTCCCCGGAACAGTACCTGCCACACCGGCGTGTCTGCGGCAGATTCCGGCGTCAGGGAGGTCCATTCAAGGGATTCCGTAGCGGGAAGAAGGTCCATTGTAGTTGCCGGTGAGACGACCATGTCGATCCCGGCGGTTTCATTCAGCGAATTCGTCACATCCGCCAGATTGTCCCAACCGGGAATAATCGTTTGCTCGGGCAGGGACATTACGAGAAAGTCGGGTATAGAAAAGAGCTCTTCCGTCTCGGGCTGCCGATCTGAAGAAGATACCGCAGTTTCCGACGAAAATTGCAGTCGTAGCACACCAAGGACGGCCAGGACTGAAAGCAGGAGAACTACAAGTCGGACGAGCGCCTCTGACCACCACTTGTTTGACACCGGGTTGTCAGGAAACTATAGTTGGGACGGTGCTGTCAACAATGCGAGGTGCAAGGTGGCCAATGTAACACAAAAACGCAGAAAGAACCGGGTGCGAAACCGCTTCTTCGCTATTGCCGCCGTCGGCCTGTCCGCACTGGCGGTTCTGTCGATACAGTCCGGTGCCCTGGAAGCTTTTGAGCGCCGGCTTCTTGATTTTCGGTTCTCCAATTTCAACCAGAATCTCCCCGTCTCGAAAGATCTGGTATATATCGATATCGACGATATTTCCCTTGAGACGCTGTCGGAACAGGTGGGTGGATGGCCATGGCCTCGGGGTATGATTGTAGCCGATCTGATCATCAACTATGTTATGGCGGGCAACCCCTCGGTCTTCCTCTTTGATATCATTTACAGCACCCTCTCCCCCAAGATGCCCAACGAGCCTATTTCGGACGAGGATCTGTGGATGGCGGACATCTCCGCAGTCTTTCCCAATGTGAGCCACGCTGTTCTCTTTACCGATGAATCGTGGGAAGCCCAGCGGGAGGTGGACCCCGCCA
Source organism: uncultured Spirochaeta sp. (assembly GCA_964496635.1). Lineage (GTDB taxonomy): Bacteria > Spirochaetota > Spirochaetia > DSM-27196 > Alkalispirochaetaceae > Alkalispirochaeta. The sequence continues at coordinate 18,290 of CAZCAE010000020.1, read as the reverse complement.
TTCGCGATATTTTCGAAATTTCGGTGGACGATTCGGTGTCGACGGTAGAGCTTCCGGAGTACAACTTCTTTCTGGCGCCCTACGAACCGCTGGCGTCCATGGTGAACATGCTGCACTCGGTAAACCACAACGAAGATCCCGATGGCGTCAGCCGGGGCAATCAGGTGCTTCTGCAGTATGAAGGGCACTACTATCCGGGCCTGACCCTCCGGGGTGTTATGGAACACACCGGCATAGACGGTTTTCAGGTAGACCGACGTACATTCAGACTTTCCAGCGACGGAGAAGAGCTCTTCTCGGTGCCGTTGCAGCCGGACGGCGGCTACCGTCTTAATTTTTACCCCGACGCCGATGAGTTTACGGCGTTCCCGGCGGATAACGTCATAGCCTCGGCGCAGGACTACTTTGCCGGGATTGATGATGTAGCCGTCCCTCTGGACGTCTTCGAAGACAAGATCGTTCTGATTGGCGCCTCCGCCCTGGGTCTCAAGGACATCAAGGTGACCCCTATGGGAACCAACTTTGCCGGACCCTACCTTCACATGACGGCGATGAGCAATATTCTGGAGGACCACCACCTTCGGTTTATCGATCCGATATGGGCGTCTCTGGCGGCGGTTGTCCTGACCGTTCTGATACTCGGCCTCGTACTTTTTGTACCCAATGGCGCCATTCGATCGGTTCTGGGCGGCGGGATTATCATTCTGTGGCTGGTGGGCAGCCTCCTGGCCTTCCGGTATCTGGGTATCGTTCTGGAAATGGCAACCACCCTTGGTGCAACCGCACTCGCCTACACCGGCGGTATCGCCTTTACCTCGTTCAACGAATCGGCGGAAAAGCGAAAGATCAGCAACGCCATGGGGAAGTACCTTGCCCCGGCGGTTATGAACGAAGTTCTGGAAAACTACGACGAACTGATCGGTGAGGTTGGTGAAGAACGGGAACTGACCATTCTCTTTTCCGATATAAGAAGCTTCTCTTCCATCAGTGAAAACTACAGCGCCGCCCAGGTTGTGGAAGTACTGAACCGCTATCTGGAACAGATGCTTACGGTGGTCTTTGACAACCGTGGTACCGTTGACAAGATCATCGGTGACGCCATTATGGCATTCTGGGGGGCGCCCAATCCGGAACAGGACAAAGAGTCCCTGGCGGTAGACACGGCAATCCGGATGGTCCGTCATCTGGAATCGTTGAACGCCGAGCTGGAGGCGGACTCTTTGCCGACGGTCCGTATCGGCGTGGGCCTTCACACCGGCGGAATGATTGTCGGGAACATCGGCTCATCCCAACGGCTGGACTACACCGCAATCGGGGATAACGTAAACCTGGGCTCCCGCCTGGAGGGCCTCACCAAGTATTACCGCTACCCCATCCTGGTGAGTGAACCCACCTATGAGCCCCTCAAGGACAAACATACCTTTCTGTACGCCGATTCTGTGGCCGTCAAGGGCAAGACAAAGGGCATCGGTATTTTCGCTCCTATCGATCCCGAAGCGCTTCAGTCCGACGGAAACCTCGCGGGAGACCTGGAAGCCTTTACAGAGGCACGCCAACACTACACGAACCAGGACTTCGCCACCGGCGCCCGTATGTTCGAAGAAATTGTAAAGAGGGACGGTGCGGTCGGTGGCCTGGCTGAACTCTTTCAGAAGCGGTGCATTCAGTTCCAGAAGACGCCGCCCCCGGAAAACTGGAACGGCGTCTGGAAGATGACGGAAAAGTAGGAACGGGGCAGGTGGCGCCGCCGCCTTCACCGGTATCTACGCTTCCGCAGCGAGTGAGTTGCACCCAAGAGCGATGCCAACCGCTTTGCATACCTCATGCAGCTTCTGGTTTGGGAGACGCCCCAGATAGGTTTCCAGTCCGGATTGCTCCACTGTTTGCAGGTGGTCAAGATTCACCGCTGAATCGTGTTTGAGCCCGTCGTCGATGCCGACGATAACTTCGCTGGGGGCGCCGTATATGGTTGACGTGATTGGAGCGACCGTTACCGTGTGCAGGAGGCCGATGACATCATCTCTGCTGACGACAAGAACCGGCCGACGTTTGTCCGGTTTTCCGAAGCGGTACAACCAAATCTCACCGCGTTTCACTCTGTGGGCCATCGCCCTTCCTCACTCCATCCTTCAAGCTCTTGGTCGAGGTCGCCGGTCTTCGCATACGCCTTTCGGTACGCTTCGGATATTCGCTCCTGTTCCCGTTGGGCAAGGTACGTTCTTACCGCGCGCCTTACAAACTCAGAACGGCCATCGCGTTTGACCTCACGATCCTCCGAAAGACGATGAAGAAGCTCTTCATCGAACAATACCTGTACAGCCTTCATGTGTATACTATATGAACATATTATATGTTGAACAAGGCGCGTGAGGTCCTACTCTTCGGCAGAGTCAGAACGCGCGGGTGGCGGACGGCGCTCACCGGACGATCGCGGTGACGACCACGCCGGGCGGGAGATCGAAGAGAAGTTCACCGCCGCCGTCCGGTACCGTTCCTGCGGCGGCAAAGAGGTTGGTTGTCCCGGTTACGGTGTAGGGTCCGGCTGATGCCGATACGATACGCGGACCGTCAAAGGAGCGTAATCGCGTGCCGACCCGGTACGTTGTGCGGTAGTTGTACGCGTTGATGGAACCAACGACCACGGAGTCGGGGTTCCCGTCACCGATCCACGTGCCGGTGTTGATCCGGACGTCCGCAGGAGCTGTCGTGTCGTCCGATACGAGGACGGCAGTTCCCCACCGGCGCAGGATCTCGGCGGCGCTGAGGGTGGTGCCGTCCACCGCCGAGGCGGCCGCGGCGACCGCCGCTAAAGAGTAGGACGGTCCCGGCTCGCCGCTATACGCAATGAGCTCAGTGAGAATCGGCGCGCCGTACACCCGGATGAGAAACGCGCCGAAGGAGTAGGAAGCGGCGTAGTCGTCGAGAGGGTTCGCTGCATACCACGTCGCCAGAGGCGTCCGGTACCCGACATCGTTGTAGCGGCGCATGCGTCCCGATCGGTTACCCGGCGCTCCTGCGCTACCGTCAGACCACGCGACGCCCCGGGGACCATCAACCTGGATCGCCCGGGCGACAAGTTCCTCCGCCGCCATGGCCATGAGTTCGTCCAGCCAGGTGTCGTAGCCGTAGTCACTTCCCAGCATGACCGGCCGTCGGTAAAAGTGGATCATGTGCTGAAACTCGTGCGCCAGGGTGGAGATCGCCTCCTCGGGCCAGTAGTCGTCCCGAGACCAGACTCCGTCGTCGCTACCATCCTTGTTTTCCGTATCGGCCAGCAACGCGGAATCGAGGTAGAACATGAGGCGCTCGTTGCTTTCAGGATAGGAACTGCGCCTGAAGTTGTCGCGCGACCAGAAATAGCCGACCGTACGGCTCTCGCCAAATCCGGGGACGCCGTCGTTTTCAATATCGTAAAGCAGGACATGAATGTCTCGGCGCGTCGGAGAGATTACATTGGAAACGTCATGGGCTCCCCAGGGAACCCCGAACACGCCGCTCATGATGCCAAAGATATCGTCGTCGGCACTGGGAATGAGAAAGGCGTCGGCAACGGCGTCGGTCATCTCCGAGGTGACCGGTGGAGCATCTGCAGCGACGTCCCGCCAGACGTAGAGCGTCCAGCCGTCCTGGCTCCGGACGGCGTCTACCCGCGCGGCGACCGGGCCGTCCTCGGTGCGGAGTTCCTCGGTAGCGGCCACGTCCCAGACGGACGCCGCCGATACGGCGGCCCCGGGGAGGAGCGGCGGGTGATCAAACTGTCCTGGACGGCCTCGGAGGGCGCGAAGACGATCATCGCCCCCTCCATGGAGCAGCTCATCACTCAAGGTGCTGATCGGCTGCAATGACGGCAGCGAAACGAGCCGGTCCTGACCGGTCGCGTTGGTTGCGACGTACAAAAGATACCGCCCGGCCATGGACGGGGGAAGCGTCACCGGTGCCGACCCGGCAACCGCGTCGACCACCTGGTAGTGAGAGTCTCCCCAGTCGGGAAGAACGACGGGGGAGGGGTTAGGCTCGTCGCCGCCGCCGTCGTCATCGTTGCGACTGGAAGAGGTGGGCTGGGTGCAGGACGCCAGGGCCCACACTCCAAGAACCAGCAGAGCCGTCGCGCACCGGGCGCGACGGCGGCGGGATGCGGCCGCGTTCTCCGATGCAATCTCGTTATCGATCACCGATCGGGAATACCTTGCACGTCTGTGCCGGTCATCGGGTAGTTGTAGATCCGAACGTCGTCGAGGTGGCCAAAGACTGCACTGTCTGCGGAAATACCGCTATCAGGAAAGCGACCCAAATATATCGGCCCTGGTGCATTCATGTTGCTGTAGGATACACCGGAAAGAAAAACATCGCGAAGCTCTATGTCGTCCACATACACCCTAAGTTTACCAGCTCCGTAGTCGAAGACAACGACTATGTGATTCCAAACGGAATCGGCCAGATCTGGGCCAAACGATAGATCTGCAGCTGTCTGCGCAGAGTTGTTCACCGCAATTCTCATGGTAGTTGCACTCGCCGAACCGATCCAGAAGACGTTCTGAGAAGGATCATAAAGATCGCGGTCTCGACGAACGATTGTACCCTGCTGACCAAAGCCGGTACCAGCCCCGCCTTCCCTGAACCAGAATGAGACTGTTTGCCCATCTGTTCCGGAACGAGTAGATATGGAACTGTCGACGGTATAGCCGTCGGTATTTTGAGTGAAACTATTGTTATTCAAAACGGTATAGAAATTTCCTGAGCCTATCGGGTCTTCACTGAATGAGGGTGGCGCCTGATCACCCGTTTGGGAAAGTACGTTTCCGTATACCGAGCTGTCCAGGCTTTCCTGAGTCTCAGTAAACGCCCAGTGTGCTGCCAACACCTGAGGCATTGAGACTTCGTAGGCGCCGATGGTCGGGCGGGTGCGGGATACACCCAGAATGTCTTCCGGTACCGTCGCCAGGTAAGCGGAATCGCCATCGTCGATAAGCGAATCTGCCGTTGGAGCGTACCAGTCAGTTTCACCAATACCAGAACCGGGACTCAACATAGGATCGCCCTCAACGTTGCCGGTGGCGAAGGGTTGGGTGTTTAGGCCATATATGGTGTCTCCCCACGACGCACCGGCCACAGAGGTCAAGCCCCAGAAGAGGTTCGCGTTAACCTCGCTGGCTGTTCCACCGGTCGAGTTGATACCGGTTTGACTGTCACCATTGCCCAGGAAGATGTTGTTGGTTGCGACGGTACCGGTACCGCCGTCGAACGCGAGCCCCGTGTAGGCGCGGTTCGTGTTTGCATTGACCACGGTGTTATGCAGGAAAACTATCCCCTCTTCATTCACGGCCACCCGAAGACCGCTGAACGCAGGGCCGGCGGCTGTCCCCGCCTGAACCACCACGTTGTTGGCGACGCGGAAAAAATCACCCTGGGGTTGAACACCGACGTTGGACGAACCGGGACCGTCGCCAAACTCGATTGAGTTCTTTTCGATGATAATGGGATTCGCGGCATCGCTTCCGCTTCCGGTAAGATTCAGGGCGAACCGGGTATTGATCGACTCAGCTCCCTGAGCAAGCAGGAACCGATTGTTGGAAACAACGAGACCCGCTGCTCCACCGGAAATCCCCCGCAAGGTGGTGCCGTTTGCGGGGATCAGACCATCGGCAATGAGGTTATTGACAATAGTCACATTTGCGGCGCCTACCGATATTGCTGCCCGGGTGCTCGCCCCGGTAGGCTGGATCTGCATATCGCGAATTGTTACACCCGTGGCGCTGCCGGAAACTGAAAGGGTGGCACTTCCGGTATTGGAACTGTAGAGGACAGTATTGTCCCCCTGCCCCGCCAAAACAATGTCCGGCGTTGTGATTGAAACCAATTCATCGTAGTTACCATCGGCGACAAAGACTGTTTCACCCTGTACGGCCTCAGCAACACCTTCTCCTATAGTCTGAAACGCCGTTCCCGGAGAGCCGCCGTCGCCTCCGGCGTCAGCTGCAGCGTCTACATACACACCGTCGCGTATCCGGAAGAAGCCGTCCGCGCTGTTACTGTTGACGACTCTCCCGTCGATAGCGCTGTGTACGGCAAAGACGTACCAGGAGTAATTGGTTCCTGCAGAACCGTCGATAAATTCGAAGGTTGTCTGGGAGGATGGGACGGTAAACTCCTGATCCGGTTCATACTGGCTGCCTCCGACACCCACAATATAGCTCTCCGCACCCGTAGCAGCATCCCACTCCAACGTCACCGTTCCCGGTGCGACGTACTCGCCGTTGAGCGGAGAAATCACCTCTGGTTGCCCCGGCACGACACCCGTCCAGCTTGCAGCGATGGATTCACCGAACCGGTTGTATGCCACAACATCGACCGTTACATTCTGGGCGGCGGGTACGGGCACGCTGAAAGCGCGCCAAGGGTCGAAATTGTCCAGCGGCTCCGTCTCGACGCCGTCTACATATATCCGGTACCCCGTTTCAGTTATCGCGTTGTCCGACCACTCCAGGTCAATTTGCGCGTTGGGAGGATCCGGAGGAGGATCTTCCGCGACGTACCATGAAGCAACTTTCACAAAAAGGTCCGTCGGCGGCGCCGGCGGCGAGCTGAGGGTAGTATCGTCCAGGGCAAGTCCAGGTGTGCCGGTAGCGGTGTTTACCACCGAGGATTCCAGATTGGTATAGATATCCAGCACAAGATTGATATTGGCCCGGACTACGTCAGCGCCGCCGTCACCTGGACCTTCAACCGTCGCAAGAAACTGATACCGCCCGACGGGGAGGTTGGACATCTGCCAGACGGCGGTTCCGTTCGTCCCGTCAATAGTAAACGCAGGAACAGACTGCGGGTCGGGCTGGCTGTTCAGCGGCAGCAACTGAACGTTTGTTACCGCCGAGACGTCACCACTCTGAAAGGAAAGTTCCACCCTGGCGGAACCGTCGGTACCGGGAGCCTTGCGGGGGCGTAACACGAGGGGTGAATCCAACGTCACATTCGTACCGTTGGTGATTTCCACAACAACGGGATTCTCCTCCAGATCCGAACGGGCTGCGGGATCGCCGTTTGGACGAAATCCCGATGCAAAGACGTACCATGTACCTACTGGAACCTGGATACTGATCGGCTGGGTCGGATCGGTGATACCGTTTACTACCGGGCCATCAGGGTTCAGGGTACTCTGCGTACTGGTAAATGTAACCGAATACGTAGCAAGCTGGCTCTCCACCGACGGTATAACCGCATAGGTAGATGAAGCAGATACAGCGTTTGAAAGGGAGACCGTCACGGTGCCATACCCGCCGGGACTCTTTCCCGAATTGTCCCGGAAGGGGTCTGCACACGCGCCAAGCAGAAAGGAAACTATCCCAATGGCCGCCACCATCCGACCGATGCGGATTTTGCCGTTATTCATAGTACCTGGTCCTTTCATCAATTCTCACCCCCACTGCTGGTTTGGACAAGCCTGATCGGCAAAAATGAAGTATAGGAGCTTGTTGGGTCACTTGCCGCAACGGAGACGGACTGATCGCCGATTTCCTCGGAAATATCCCCTCGGTTGGGATCATACACAAGCCAGTTCGGGAATCCCGGTGCGAGGGTAAAGGCCGCTTCCTGTGGTGGATCTGCCGAATCGGTATACTCTTCCTCAATTTTGGTTCCGTTAACCCGCCATTCCTGGACGGTCTTACCGGAATCCTCGACAACGAGGTACAAGGGCATAGAGAATTCATAATTGGGTGTTTCAAAATCAATAGTCGCTTTTTCCGGCAGCTTCAGGACGGAATCGTCCAACGATTCTGCCCCGGGAATCCGTTCTCCGAGGTCCGGTGGCGTATCGGTATACTCTTCTACAACGAGGGAATACCCACCCACGGCAGCGCCGGCGTAACCGGTAACCTCAATGTAGATGTTCGGGCCATCGACACCGGCCAGCGAAAGATCAATACGGGAAAAGACGGTTTCGTCACCCGTATCGAAATCATCGTCGTTTTCGGCAAGCACTGTCGATGTCCCATCCCGTACCGTTATATAGGTATCCGTCTCTGTATCACCCCAATAGGTGGTGTAGATTGTCACACCGTCTGCCCCGGCGGGTACCTCCAACGTATAGATGTCACTATCTCCAGGGATCAGAAAGTCCGTCACGGATTCGCCGTCGAAAGCAACCGCCGTCGCATCTGTATCGTTGTTCCCTTGAGGTTCCACATCGATGGCGGCTGCAAGATCGATCAGGGGATTATCACTCTCATCGACGAAGCCCTCGAAATAGGTAATCAGATAAGAGGAAATACCGATGACCGCCGTCGCCGGTTCTTCTATCTGGATCGGGCCGGCGGTAACGGTACCGGAAGGTACAGCCGTTGTGATCTCAACTTCTGCAGAACTGGAGCCGAACGTGTTGTCGGCAGATACCCGGTATCGATAGGTCGTATCAGCCGTCAGGTTGGAGTCGGTATAACTCTCACCGTTGGCATCGACCGTTGCAATGATATTCCACGTTGTACCTCCATCGGTCGAGCGGTGGACCGAGTATTCTTCCTCCACGTTGGTATTATCCGTCCAGGTAACGACTACCGTTCCTGAACCCGGCGGTTGCTCAGTTGCAGCTACGCTCGTCGGCGCCGCCGGGGGCCGGGCAATTTCGGTTTCCGTCAACTCAATGGTACCGGTGGTCGTCACATTGTCGTAGACGTGAACCGCCGCAATTACCGTCGCAACATGAACTTCCGAGGCGTTTTTCAGTTGTACTCTCAGGATATACTGACCGGAGTCTATCGTTCCGGAACTATAGCTCAGGCTTCCGCCGGCGACGGTCACGTCATCGGTGATATCGAGAGTCGGTCCTCCCTCTGCAGGGACGATATGTGCCGAATCCACACCGGATATTGCAGATGAGGGTGTCCAGTTGATGGTTACATCGATGATGCCGGAACCGGCGGTGGTCGGGTAAACCGGGATCGAGACCGTCGCAGCCTCTCCGCCGGTCACCATCACCGTATCATCGCCACTGCTCTGTCCAATGGTGCGTTCGGTCGAACCGTCGACGGAGATTGCCTCGGCGAGGACATTCCAGCTTCCTGCGGGTACGTCGGACAACGTGATACTCGATGACGACAGATTACCGTCTGAAATCTCGACGCTGCTTGTAATAGCGTCAAAGCCATCCCGACTGAGGGTGACTCGGTATCGGTCAACCTGCGCCGCGATATCGGGAACCAGAGACGCCGAGGCGAAGGATTTCAAATTCACCATAACTGTGCCGGTGGTGCCGATACTGCTCCTCGCCTCGCCGGACTGTTGAAACGGGTCGGCACAGGAAACGAGAACCAGTGTCATCCCGGCCACCAGAAAGGAAATCATGTTACGTAGTTTTCTTCCGTTCATCTGTCGCCCCTTCAGCTTTCTACAGTAAAGGCAAACTGCGCCGAATACGTGCCGCTGGAATTACTCACAATTACTGCAAGACTATGTACCCCCGCCGAAAGGGACGTGGTGTCGATACTTACCGATGATGTCGCTCCCCCGCTGAGCGCCGAATGGGAAGAATCGTCGTCAAGGTACCACGTGTAACTGTCAAACCCAGCCGTTGTCTCAACGTTAAGTACCGTCCCCCGAGCCACGGAGGTCGAACCACTGATAACTACCTCGGGGTCGTCGGGGTTGTCAAATGTGATAGTTATTACAGCTTCGCCGGTATCGTCACCCTCGCCTCCGTTTGTGGCCACCGCTATAAACACCGTGTCACTGTTACTGAACTCGTTTGCCGACCGGGCCGTTTCGGTCGCCGTTACCGTCAGTCGGGCGCTGTACGTCCCGGCACTATCGGGTACAAAACTCGCCTGGGCACTGCTGCTGTCTTCGTTCAGAACTTCGTCCAGCGGGAGCGCAGAACCGTCGGGGCGACTGGAAAGAGTCCATCGATACGACACATCGTAATCGGGGTCGCTCCTGAACGATCCCGTTCCATCAAGCTGTACCGCCGTTCCGATTTCGCCGGTACCGTCGCTGCCGGCGTCAGCCTTCGGCACCACGGTGACCACCGTCGTCGCGTTGCCGGTCTCACCGCCCGCCGTTACCGTCAGACGAAGTCCGAAATCTCCCAGCGCGTCGGGACTGAATGTGGCTGTGCCGTCGCCACCCTGGGTGACGTTGACCGTCCCGGTGTTCAGTCCGGACTGGGTGGGCAAAGACGTGAGACTCCATTCGTATGCGGTAATCTCGTCCCCGTCGGGATCGAAAGAGTTTCGTCCGTCCAGCGCCACCGGCCCCGTCCCCAGAACCACCGTAAGGCGCGACGACACTACCGCGACCGGCGGTCCCTCTACGGTGATAAATGCCGTCGTTTCATGCACGTCCTGTCCGTCGTCCACCCGCAGGCGAATAAAATACCTTCCCGGTACGTCCGGCTCAAATTCCGTCTGGGCTACATTGTCAATCTCTATCTCCGCTTCCGACCCTTCCGGCTGGCCCTGTATGCTCCACTGGTAACGCAGCGGATCCGGCCGGTTGTCCGGGTCTTCTGACCCCGATCCGTCCAACCCCACCGTATTCCCCAGTTCGAACACACGTTTTGTTGAGCTGAAGTTCTCATCCGTCGTAACTATGCGGGCGATAGGCCGCTGATTGCCCGCCACTCCCGATATGGTGAGCCCGAAGTAGACTTCGCTCTGGGCGTACTGGTCCGACGCCGCCACGCTGAAGAAGAAGGTTCCCGGCCGCGGTAACGTCAGGTAGATCTTTTCGCCGCTGCCTACGGCACTGCCGGTGCCGCCCGAAACCGCTGCAGCCTCTGTATCATGGAACGTCACCAGCTCCGGTCCACCACGATTCAGCCACCGGTAGGTCAGCTCATCACCATCTGCGTCGGTGGTTCCGCTTGCATCAAGGGTAACCACCACCGCCGTCGGGTTCTCTCCTTCCACGGGAAAGACCGGCGCATCACTTTCTGTATACGGGCCTGCGGGGTCTCCGCTGCCGATAGTCACCACCAGGCTCGCCACGGGCACCTCGTTCAGTGCCGCCGCCCGACCCTCTTCTATCAGCCGTTCCAGTTGCGTCCGCAGCTGGGCAATTTCGGTCTGCAGCTGGTCAAGTTCTTCCTGTACTTCAGCCAGGGCCGTCTCAATTTCTGCGGTCAGCTCATCGGCGTTGAAGTTCTCCGCATCTTCCCGGGCCGCCCGGGAAACACCTTCTGCCGCTCCACGAGCTACCTCGTCCAGGATGGTCCCAACGTTGACTCCAGTGGTCACTCCGGCCCGGGACAACTCATTGATACCGCGGCTGCTACCCGATATGGCGCCCCGGACGCTGCCCGGTATATCGAAGGTCGCTCCACCGGCGGCGGTCCGGCGCGCTTCTGCAAGGGATTCCGTTGTTGAAGAGGTCACCGCGCGGACCACCCGACTCAGGGTTTGCTCTGTACTGGTAATGCTCCGGTCGGTGATCTGCACATCCCGCACAGAGGACAACGTGCTCTCGCTTATGGTACGGACCACTACAGCAATTTCCGATTGAGACAGGGAGACGCCGGTCCGCCCGACCGCGACGGTCGCTCCCGCAACGATTTCTCGTACCAGAAATGAAAGCTCATCGGCAAGGTTGACCCCTTCAAAAGAAGCGTCGTCGAGATTTGCGGTAAGACCGGTTGTTATGGCAGAAAAGGCGCCGGTCACGTTGGCTTGATTTACGCCCCCGGCACCCAACGCCGCCACCGAACGGGAACTGACTTCCCTGAGGGTCGGACGTATGTCCCTGCCCCGTATCTCCGCCCGGCGCATGTTACGCACTGCGGCGGAGGTGACAACTCCTGTTGCGCCGGCCGCCCCGGACTGGCCAAAACCGGCGTCAGCCAACGTTCCTACCGAGACTTCTACAATGAGAGCCACCAGCGCGGCGTTTCCGGTGACGTTACTGGAGGAGAACCGGTTGATGTTGTTGGCACTCATCTTTCTGAGGGCGGAGGCCCCCACAGAACCGTCCAGAGTCGATATGGTGCCGACGGCGCTGCCGACAATCGCTTCCACCATGGCGCGCCGTTCCGCGTCGGAGATGCCCTCCGGCACCGCTCCCTGGGCTCCACGGACAAGGTTTTCCAGGACCGCATCGGGTGCATCCGACGCTCCTCCACTGATTGAGCCGACGGCGCCGTTTACAATTGCGGCAATAGACTCTCCGGAGAGGCCCGCCTCGGTAAGTCCCGTTTCAAGACCTTCCACGGCCCTGGTGGCGTTTGTCGCGGGTGTCCCGGGGTCGGAAGAGTCATCGGGATCGTCTATGACGGTATCGGTTCCCTTATCCTTCGAGTCTTTGTCATCATCGGTTCCAAAGAGAGAAGGACACCCCGAAAGGAGTATTACCAGTAAAAATGCCAATCCCGCGTAACCGGCCTGACGCACCATTTTCCGTCTACCTGTCATGTATGACACCTCGCCCGCTCAGGTGTGTCACTTCCGTACCCATGTAAAAACAAAACGCCCATCCTGGAAGTGCCGTTAGTAATATAGCATTTTTGTCAGGTATATCCAGCAAACATGAGTATTTTTATGTACTTTTTTAAAAATTCTGTCTGAATTTCCGCGTTCATGGGTCGGGCTGAAGTTCGGGTAACGTGTTACGACATCCACACTCGTGTAGCCGCAATTACCGCACGAACGATGCGGACGTCGGAATCGATAAATCGCCGTACACGGGTCAAGCTGAGGTCGAGGGATTCATGAGCCATAACGCTCCGCAGCGGCGCCAGGTCGCGAATCTCTTTCGGTACAGCGGTGAAACCCGAAAACCGACGGGAGAAGACTCAGAATCTGGGCGTAGGTCTGCAGTACGGGAATATTTTCGGAAGCCTGGACAATTTTCGCAATATCGATGGCCCCGTTGATCAGGATTTCCACCCACCGGTCGAGGGCAGCCTGGATAACGCCCCGAAGTTCTTCCAGCCGGTTCATTTCCCCTTCATCATACGTCGTAGGAACTGCGACAACAAGCTCCGCTTCGAAATATGGATCAATTTTGAACTTCCGTTCTCGGCAGGCGCCCGCGTGTGGGAGAAAAGTGCCAGCCCGCCCTTGAGGGGGCGTCCACACCTATATCTAACGTTCACCTGCTGGTTGGAAGCATTCTGAGGCTCTTCGATTACCGCTTCCTACGTCGCCATTGCTGTTTACTTGCAGTGGGAGATGTAAGAGTGTCCGTACACGACGGCCCACTTCTCAACCGGAAACACAGTCTCAATCGCACTGTAAGGGCCAAATAACGGAGCCACATGCGAAGCTGATGGCGACGCTTTTTATCCGACACATGGGTCGCATTCCAGATGATGGATACGAATGAGTTTGCAAAATCGTGGATCGCGAGGCGAACAAGGACAAGCGACCAGTCTCTCGATCGCGATGAGACCGTGGCACCGCACGTACCGAACGATTGAACACCGTTCGCGTACTCAAGTCCCCGACGCCACCGCTCGTTGAATAGATGATCAGGGTGCCATGGCTTCTCGCTCCCGACGAAATGAAGGATATACCCGTTGAATCGGTGCGGTGATGGGCCACCCATTCGTGGCGGATACACCCTAAGAGGAAATACATTGTAAAACGAATCCAGGATGTACCAACGTGTTCCCCAGTGCAATGCAAACGTCGTTTGATCGCTGAATACCGAGCAAGGTAAGACGCAGCGAAGAATTTGTGTCAACTCGTCCGTAGTCGAAGGCGGGTATTTACGGGGGTCAATCCAAAGCACTCCCGAGTTCAGCCCCAGCGAGTTGACAACCGACGGGTCGATTCCGGCCAACATCGCGACGCGCTCGGCCTGTTTCGGCTTGACGAAAAAATCCTTCACCAGATTTCCATAGTCAGCCGCCGCAGCCGGAACCGGCATTCGAGTCACCCGCGTGAGAGGACCGTCGACTATCATGTCGGCGTCAAGAAAGAGCGCCCGCGACCAGCGACGAAAAAAACCGGAGAAGAGGTGAAACTTGAGCGCAGCGGCGGGTGCCGCCAGGATATTTGGATTAAGGCCGTACCATTCCGACTCTTCGATGGGCAGTTGCGACTCCAGCACGTGTACGCCCCGCGACGTGAACCACTCGATTTGATCTTTGCCAAGGTCGTGACCGATGAGTCCATAATCACCCGGCCAACGGCCGTTGCGGCATACACTTCCAAACAACTGGCGCGCGCCGTCGGCATACCTGCGATCAGCAACCGTAACCAGAATCATCCGTCGTGACCCGTTTTCGCCGGAGTACGTACTTTTCATGGCTTTCACGCCGGGCCATCACTGGTCGTTACAACACCGTCACTGGCTTGCGGTTCCGTTCGGGGTGAGCGCAGGTGTTTGTGCATCACGAACCACGGTACCGACTCCGGCGCCTCCCGCCACGCCCGCTCGACAAAACGGGCATACTGTCGCAGCAATACCGAGATGCGATCCTGGCGTGGCGCATTGTCGTAGCCGCAGTCAAAGGGAGCAAAAAACCGCGTCTCCAACCGTCCGTCCGCAGCTACCGTCGAATAGGTCGGAATCACCGGCGCACCGCTTTCGAGCGCCAACGTCGCAAAACCCGCGCGTATGCGCTTGGCGCGTCCCGCCCATTGTACCGGGTGTCCATCCGGCACCTGGTCGGGCAGGTCGGGGTAAAACACGACCGTTCTTCCGTCACGAACCATTCGTGCCGCTTTCACAAGCAGCCCCGCCGACCAGGCTGCGCTGCCGGCTGCGTCCGTTGTGGCTACGGAACGTCGCTGCAGCTTTTGCTGGGCGGAGGAGGAAAAAACACTTACAGTGTGCGCCGACTCAACACCGGCAAGCTGCATGGCCGCCTGAAGCGCGATACGCCCGACGGAAGTATGGAAACTGACAACAATCACTCCCCGTTGAGCAGTACAAGCGTCGAGGAAATGCTTCATTCCGGATACGCGAAAAAGTGATCCAATTTCTGCTGCATCATTGGAACGTATCAGTTTTGCCAATGCGCGAAAAAACGGCCAACCGACGGATTGAGTCGTCATGTGCCAAAGCCCCGCACCTCTTGGAAAGGTGTCAAGTAACGCACGGTGGAGCAACTCACCAACCAGATTGGTCCTAAAGCACCGGCCGTCTGTGGGGTCGGCCACTTCTGCGCCAAAACGGCGAAAAAGCATTTGTTCCGAGGAGTACAGTTTGAGGAATAGCTCGGCAAGAAAACTCCAGAACCACAGCCATCTAAGACCCACTTTCAAGGGCAGGAATAACGTAACTCGTTCGAACGGATAGCGCGCCGCGAGAATCAGCATGTGGGGATCCAGTTTTCCGGAGGTGTGTCGAATTACCCGTTGCCGCCAATGAGCCAGTCTCGCCGCCACTACCAGCGAACGCCCCGGGGCGGCGCGAACGACCGGGCGAGTGGAGAGCCTCTCGACTGACCGCAGTAACTCCGCCGCCGTCGAGCCATAGGCCGGCCCGTCCGACAGCTCGACCGCGAACGTTCGCTCGAGCTCAAAGAGAACCTGGACCATCAGAAGCGAGTCTACCCCAAGGGCTTGCAACGGATCATGTATCCCGACCCTGTCCAGTTCCAGTACGCGTGCGAGCAGATCGCAGATCGCCCGTTCGGCGGTAGTACGAGGTGCGACAAATTGAACCGACAAATCGGGCCTGACGGCGCTGACGACGGGCAGTTTGGCGCGATCAATTTTGCCGCTGGGCCCCCTCGGTAGCTGTTGGAGGAACACAAACCGATCGGGGATCATGTAGGTTGGAATCGCTCCCGCAAGCTCGCCACGTAGAGTGTCGACCGTTACCGATTTCCGCGGGACCACAAATGCGATCAGGCGGTTGCTCCCCCGGGGATCCGGGCGGGCTATCACGATGGCTTCCGCTACATCCGTCAAGGCGTTAATGGTACTGTCAACCTCTTCCAGTTGCACACGAAACCCGCGGATTTTGACCATATTGTCTTTACGACCCACGACACGAAGTAACCCGTTTTCGTCCAGGAGGCCGATATCACCCGTCAATAACACGCGTTCGTTTCCGCCTGTGGGGTCCGGAAAAAACTTGTCCGCGGTAGTTCGTGGATCACAAAAGTAGCCGGCAGCCAAAATGCGGCTCTGAACGGCTATCTCGCCGGGGGCACCGACAGCAACCGGCCGCATCGCTTCGTCCAGCAATAACACCTTTTTCAAGACCGGCGGCGTCCCGGCCGGGACCGTCTCGGTGGTCAATTCATCTGCGGAGCGTATCAGGCAGCGTGCGTACGTGTCGGCTTCTGTCGAGGCAAGTTGGACCTGGAGTACGCCGCCCGGACCCATGAGACCCAAAGCCTTTTCCGCGTCGGCTCTGGTCATCGCTTCGCCGCCAAACACTATAAGCCTCAGGTCGGGCAGGGGGCCTTTGAGTACCGCCTGGTCCGCGAGGGCGCGTATGGTGCCGAGCGGTGCCGGAAGCACTGTAATTCGGGACGCGTGCAGTTCACGGTAAAGCGTCGCCGGTGAGCCGGCATACGAGGCCGAATACAGCGTCGCACCGTTCATGATTCCCGCGGCGAGAGGGACTCCCGAGAAGGCGTGCGCAAAAGAGAGTCCAAACGCAATGCGGTCTGTGGGACCAAATCGTACGTCGACGAACTTCTGGTAGGAGGTATAAATGTGCTGAGCGTGAGTACGGACGATACCTCGCGGCTTACCGGTGGACCCAGAGGAAAAAAACACCCCGGCCCACGACGTTGCGTCTGTCGGCGGTGCATTGAAGACCACCGGTGCGCGCGGCATTGTGTCCAAACACACCAGGATCGGTATCAGCCCTTCCGGCATCAACTCCAGCACTTCATGGGCCAGGTCGGATATGGTGACGACGGCGGCCGGTCGACAGGTGTCCATCACCCGACGTGCCCACGCGGGTCCCAGTTGTCGGTCAACTGGTGTATAACAGAACTGTGCCCGCAGGGCACCGTACATCGCCACCAGGACCCAAAAGCTGGTGTCCAGATAGATCGCCACCACGCCGGTCTCGGCCTCGGAATCGCTGTTGGTCGGGGGCAGATGAGAATGCAATCGGGCGGCCAAGGCCAGACTCAGGTCATCAAGCTCCCGATAGGTGAACGAACGGTCGCCGTCCTGATAGGCGACGTGTTCCTGGGGAAGCGCGGCTATAACACGGTTAAAACGGGCTCCAACGCTCATGTCGACTTCAGACTCGTGAAAGTCCATGCGAATCGCCACCCTGGTCTGTCTATTCGTCAAGTTTTTTCAGCGCCGTTTCCAGATACCTGGTGTCGATGAACTCGTCGGCCGACACCATCCGATCCAGGGTGCCGCGTTCATTGAGCCATTCCTGATACTCCAAAACGCTGTTTACATTCATGTGGCCGTCCACCGGGCTGTACGACCAACAGACCGACGATGCGAGGGCTTCGTCGAAGGATGTGTGTATCTTCACTACCTCGAGATTCTCGGTGGTCTTGCCTTCCATGTACCGGCGCACCGCACGAAGGTACGCGACTGCAAATCTATGTGCGAGTTCCTCGTCCTCAAGCAACCTGTTGGCATACGCGATAAAACTCACCGCCAGGCCGTCCACAAACTGCTCGGCCGGTGTGACCACCACCAGGTCACCACGCGCGGTCATCTGGGTTACCTGTGGTTCAATCGCAAACACCGTGTCGACCTGCCCGCTTCGCAGCGCCTCTTCCATTACCGGAGAACTGACAACAACCAGTTCAACGTCGTCCAACGTGAGTCCGAAGCTCCGCAATACCTGGTCGGTGATGTAGTTGGTAATGCCTGGAAAACTCGCACCCGAGTTGGTAGTCCGCGATCCCCGCCACCCGGCGGCGTCTGCAAAGCGACCCGCCTCCACATCGGCTGCCCGCGCCACGATGCCGGCGTATACACACTCCTGCGGCACATAAACCGAAAGAGGAAGAACCAGTTTCATCGCAACGCCGGCGCCGATGGTATTAAAAAACGCCGCGTTTGGCGCCATCATAGCAGCGTC
This sequence comes from uncultured Spirochaeta sp., assembly GCA_964496635.1. Lineage (GTDB taxonomy): Bacteria > Spirochaetota > Spirochaetia > DSM-27196 > Alkalispirochaetaceae > Alkalispirochaeta. The sequence continues at coordinate 341 of CAZCAE010000020.1, read as the reverse complement.
CAGCTGGCCCTGAGCGATGGCTGCCACCATTTCCGCAGTGTTACCAACCACCACCGGTTCAATATTAATACCTTCCGCGGCGAAAAAGCCCGCATCGGTCGCTATAGCAAGTACCACACCCGAAAGATACGGTAAGGTTGCCAGCCGAACCGTCCGGGTCGAGCTCGTTTCAACCGATCCTCCGGCTGATTCAGGCGAGGTGTAACGGTCACGCGCGCACCCTGCAGGCAGCATGAGACTCAACACGGCAAGGACGGTAACAAAGCGAACCATACCCATATCATGCCTCCTATAAAAAGTCAACCGTGAGCTTTTTCCGACTCATGGTTACGACGCGGCAT
>CAZCAE010000019.1:38304-55863 GCA_964496635.1 uncultured Spirochaeta sp. | reverse complement strand
AATCTCCGGGAATTCGAAACGGTAAAACTAGGGAATTTCAGGCTATAACAAACATACAAGGCACAAGACGGCCGGCGGATTACTCCAGGAAGGGTGGGTCACCGGGGTGGCACGCTCCGCGATAACACCAGTCGTCCTGCGGACCTGACGAGGGGATTTGCATGGTCCCCGGGGGTAACAGCGCCCACTCTATCGGTTTGATTCGGTGCAGGACGTAGTGTTCTCCCGCCGAGAAGAGGGCGGCTATGTTGTGAAAGTCCCTGATCTGTTCCGTTCCCACAGGGAGGGCACCACCTTCAATGGGCGGGGCCCCGGGTATTGAAGAAAGCGGGGTATTCCGGAGTTGGGTACTTCTCAGAAGGGCGTACTCCGCCAGAGAAATTGCCGACGGGGTGGGCGCATCGAACTCGTCCGCCGGGACGGAGGAAAAGTCTTCAGTAATTGCAAGACTCCACCCCGGAGCAACCAGGCCATCTTCGCTGTGGTAAAAGCGAAGGACTTGCCGCTCCAGATCTTCCAGGGTGTCTGCTGACGGCGGGGGGACTGCGCGGGCGGGAGTATCGGGCCCGGGCGGGCCCGCTTCCATCAGGTATGTTTCCAGCAACAGAAATGCAGCATAATCCTCCAGAAACTCGCCGGGACTTTTCTCTCCGTTCAGAGAACTTCTGACCAGCTGGACAGTGAGCCCCGACGGGACGTCCGACGTCGTCCGGAACGTGTCAACTTCGCCGTTTGATGCCAAGAGGGCGTCCCTGAGCGTCCGGGCTCTGTGAAGCCACTCTGGAAGGTCCAGATAGCGCCCGGCAATGACCAGGGCGATACCTGTCAGGGCGTTCCACGCCGTTACTATTTTTCTGTCCGGTTCGGGTTGGGGACGCCGCCGGCGGACGGAAAGCAGATCCCGCAGGATGTTCTGCTCATCTGGAGTAGGAACGTCCTCGTCGCGAGGGATATCGACAGGTCGGAGCAGGTGGTGCCTGCCCTCGAAGTTACCACCGGGGGTCAGTTGAAAGAAGCTGGTTCCCGAGGAGTGTTCCAGCGAGTACTTTGCCAGTTCCTGATCCGTCCACAGATAGGTTTCCCCCTCATGGTGGTTCGTATCGGCGTCATGTGCCGATATATAGAGATCTCCGTCCAGGAACGTCTCATTCAGAGCGGTTACAATACCTTCGGTTGTGTACTTATAGAGGGGGTCCCGGTAGCGGTTCCATGCCATAGCGTAGACCCACAGGAGCATCGCCTGGTCATAGAGCATCTTCTCAAAGTGAGGGACAGTCCACGTACGATCCACGCAATACCGAAAGAAGCCACCCTGAAGGTGGTCGTGGAGTCCACCCAGAGCCATGGCGCGAAGCGTTTCCGTGACGACGGCGTCGGCGGAAGGGCCCGGCAGGTGCAACAGAAAGAGCAGCGTCGAGTGGGGCGGAAACTTGGCGGCCATGCCGAAACCACCGTGCTCCCGGTCCGCCCGCCGAACAAGGCTGGCCGCTTTGGTACGCGCCTCTGTCAGTATGGACCGGCCGGCAGGGGAAGGTTGACCGCCCGTCTCCGGACCGGCAGGGTCGCCGGCTGAATCACCGGTGGAAGGCAGTTCAAAATCTTTCAGTTGGTCTCTTTTTTCCGCTATGAACGCAACCACTCGCTCCGCGATATCGACGAATCCCGGCATACCACCCCGGGGATGAACAGGAAGGTACATAAGGGCCGCTACCGGCCGCCGGGGAGCGGCAAGAAAAACATTCAGGGGCCATCCGCCGTTGCCCCGGGTAGCCAGAAGAAACTGCATCAGATAATGGTCAATATCGGGGCGCTCTTCCCGGTCAATCTTGATAGAGACAAAATGTTCGTTCAGGTATTGGGCGACTGCGTCGCTCGAAAAGGCCTCCGCTGCCATGACGTGACACCAGTGGCACGTGGCGTATCCAACCGACACAAAGAGCGGCTTCCCCGCTTCTGTCGCATGATCAAGCGTTTCGGCATTCCATTCCTGCCACCAGACGGGATTGGCCGTGTGCTGTCGAAGATAGGGAGACCGGGCAATATCCAGGTTGTTCCGCTGAAAATCCATGGTACAAACATGAGTATTTATGACAGGTATCGTCAACGGGTCGGAGTCAACGGGGCTGAAAAGCCTCTCTTCCGGGAAAGCTGAGGCGTTTTTTGGCCACCGCCTCGCTGAAAACGGCGTAGGTGCAGCGGGTCGTACTGAAAAGAGTTCCGCTGTTGCCCCTCAGTTCAATTTCGATGGTGCACTGTTTCGCGTCGGAGTCGAGTTCCCGCGCCTCCAGCAGAAAGGGACCGTCAACAGTTTCCGCGGGACGATGGTAGGTGACCTGCAGATCCTTTGTCATGCCGGCGGTACCTTTCAGGACGTGGATGAACCATCCCCCCATCTCATCGGCAAGGGTCGCCTGAATGCCGCCGTGTATAACTCCGGGATATCCTTCCAGCTCGCTCCGTGGTTCCCATCGGCTTCGGAGAATCTCCCCGTCAGAGGTGAAGGAAAGGCGCAGTCCTACGGGGCTGTGGGGATCGCAGCCGAAACAGTGATACCGGTCATGACCTTCGTAGGGGTTGGGAACGGGACGTTCCTGGTTCGTGTCATTCATGAAGCGATAATTTCCTTGTATTCAGAATGCCGTTCCACAAAAGACTGGACGAAGGAACATGTCGGGCGAACGGTGTACCCGTTATTCCGCGCGTACTCCAGAGCCGCCCGAACCACCTTTCCGCCGGCCCCGCTCCCCCGCATGGCTGGTGGAACTAATGTATGGTTGTACTCCAGCAGTCTGTCCCCAACGGGTGCATAGACAAGCTCGGCTTCCCCACCGCTGACTTCAAGGACAAAACGCCATTCCTCGGGTTTATGTACTACATCCATATTGACAGCATACCGGGATTGGACCTTTGACGATAGTCGTCAATACAGCTACTCTAACACAATGGAAACATTTCGGATCAACCTGGCCGCGGGATTTTTTCTGTGAACAGGCGGACCGCTCATATATTGTTCCCGATTTCTTTCATCATCGTCATTGCGGGGATCGGTGCAACTGTTCTGGTCCAGCAGTATCTGAATCAGCATTATCAGGTTCAGGCGTTGCGGGAAATCCGGGTCAGTACCGCCCGGGTCAGAGTACAACTGGAAGAGATTATTTCTACGGACCTGTCGACGATCCACGCTATGGCTTCCTATATCGCCGTACACCCGGACCTCGATTATACACAGTTTGCCGCGTATGCCCGGCAGATCATCGGCAACTCCACGACACTGCGCAATCTGGTGGCCGCAAAAGACCTGGTCATTTCCTACGTATATCCTCTGAAAGGAAATGAAAGTATCCTCGGGGTCGACTATCGGGACGTTCGGTCGCAGCTTTCCCTCGTTCTGGAGGCTCGTGATACCGGTCGCCTGGTAGTTGCAGGGCCGGTCGAAATCATCCAGGGCGGTACGGGAATTATCGGCAGAGCCCCGGTATATGTCGCCGCCGGCACGGGAAACGCAACGTTTGAAGAGGGAGACTTCTGGGGTATTGTCTCCTCGGTCATCAGTTTCGAAGAGGTGATCAATCAACTGTACCCGGTTGCGGCAGACAATAGTGTTGTCTTTTCGCTTCGTGGCGTTGATGGTACCGGTGAGTCCGGCGACGTCTTTTACGGTGAGCCGTCCCTTTTTGACAGCGAAAGCGCGGTCATTCAGGATATTCCCCTGCCGACCGGATCGTGGCAGCTTGCCGTCGCTCCGACCACGCAGCATCTGGATCGTCATCCGCACTGGTTTCTCGTGCATGGTCTTGCCCTTGTTTCCGTTGGCGTTCTGTTGTTTCTGACCTACTCCAAGGTCAGATCGGACGCACTCCTGCGGGAAAGTGAAGGTCGTCTGGAGCGGTATGTCCGCATTGTGGATGACAATGTCGGCATTATCCAGACCGACTGTGACGGTGTTCTTTCCTCTGTCAGCACCGCATTGTGTAGCATCAGTGGCTACTCCAGGGAGGAGCTCATCGGCCGCTCCGTGGAGGATTTGGTATCTCCTCAAACACCGGGATCCGTCGTGGCGGATATTCGTAAGACCGCCGAAGAGGGTAACACTTGGCACGGTGAGCTGGAACTGCGGAAGAAGTCGGGAACTGTCTTCTGGGTCGAGTCCGACATTTCCACGCTTCGCGATGATACCGGCCGGAAGATCGGGTATCTGGCGGTAAACCAGGATATTACCGACCGCAAGGATTTGGAGGTGGTATCCTTTACGGACCACCTGACCGGCCTGTTCAACCGCCAGAAAACGGACCACGTCCTTGAGGAACAACGGGAACGTTACTCCCGGTATGGGGAGGAGTATTCGGTAATAATCTTTGACATAGACCACTTCAAGCAGATAAACGACAACAACGGCCACCTGGAAGGAGACCGCGTTCTCAGAACAGTCGCAGAGATTATTTCCGCCCAGATCCGAAAGACAGACATCGCCGGCCGCTGGGGAGGAGAGGAATTCCTGATTCTCTGTCCGCATACGGATCAACAGGGTGCAGCCGCTCGGGCGGAAGCACTTCGGAAATCTATTGAACGGTATGATTTCGGTCTTTCATCCAGGGTAACTGCCAGTTTCGGGGTAGCAGGTGTAGACAATTCCATGATCGACATGACTGCGGATTCTCTGGAATTTACCGAGGCCATTTTGAAAACCGCAGACAACGCAATGTACCAAGCGAAGATGGATGGAAGGAATGCCGTCAAAGTTGCAGGGCAATCTCAATCCTGAGTAACCCCGACGCTTCCGGATGCACTTTGAAGGTCCACGTCAAATCGCCCGCTGCCGCCCCGGATCTCACCGGTACCCGACACATCGCCGTAGGCGACTCCGCCCGAAATGCTCGCCAGGCGATACCGAACGTCCCGCAGATCGTTTCGCAGACCAACCTGTATAGAGCCACTGGCACTCTCTCCACGCACTATTGACGTCAATTCCAGGGATCGGGCGGTAATGCTTCCGGAGGCTGTGGAAATGTCGAAAGCGCCGCGACTTTCCGTGATTTCAACACTCCCGCTGGCCGTGATCACCTGTACGGTGCCAACCACGTTCGACAATTCTACACGACCTGAGGCACTGCGTGCGGTGACGCCTCCACCCAATGAGGAACCCTGGATTTCGCCGCTGGCGCTACGCAAGTTAAGTACACCCCGCATGTCCGAAACGGATATTCTCCCGGAAGCGGTTTCTATTTCCAGATCCAGACCGGTAGGAGCAGTGACGACAATGTGGGGCCGTCCGGAACGGCGGGAAAACCAGGTGTTACTACCCTTAATTGCTACGGTGGCGACGCCCCGTCTGTCGGAATCCCGGACGTTAAAACCTTGAGGAATGTTCAGTACCTGAACCGCGACATCGTTTCCTCCACCCCTCACCTCCACGTCGAATATCGCGGCATTAAGTTCCAGCTTGTGAATGTCCCGATAGGTCAAAACCGTTTCTTCCGGCGATCCGGCAGCTGAGACTTGTGTCGGTACCGAAAATACTCCCAGCAGTGCGAACAGAACAGTAAGATTCAAAGATGTATTGCCTGTCATATCTTGATACCTCCGAAGACGTGGGGAAACACCTCTACCCCTTCGCCAAAAATGTTAAAGCTCTGTCCCGTATGGGTGCCGGTATTCTCCTGCTCATAGAAACTGAACAGTCCGTCAAAACGGATTCCGACGATCACCGCAAAGCGTCGCCCCAGCCGGAGCCCGCCGCTTACCCGGAAACTCGGAAAGACCTCAGGACCGGAACCCTGTACCATCGCCGACAGATCCGCATCCAGATAGATGGTCCCGCTCCAAATACGCGTGCCCAGTCCGGCGGCAGAGATGAACTCCACGGAATCGGACTCCAGGTCCTCCTGCCGAAGACCCAACTGGTAGATGGTATACAGTCCTTCGGTACCGTTTTGAAATGATACCCACGATCCTCCGCGGTCATCGAAGGTAAGGGAGAGGTCACGGACGCCGAATCTGACCAGGTTGAGTACCCCCAAGGTTATGCCGTCTACCTCGTTTGCCAGGTTGACTACACCAATCTGGGCGCCCCGGACGCTGTTTGCCAGATTGACCACCCCCAGCTGGGCGCCCCGTATCTCGTCGGTCAGGGTCACCGTGCCGGTCTGGAGCCCTCGAACCCTCGGACTCATTGCGAACGCGCCCGCCGCCTGGACACCGTGCACCTGGTACCCGGCAATGGAAGCGAATCCGCTTCCCTGGATTCCTCGAATTTCCCCGTCGACAACGTTAAAGACACTTGAAGCCTGGACACCCCAGACATTTCCATCGGTGATATTGAAAACGGAAGAACTCTGTATACCTCGAATCTCACCTGAGTGAATGTTAAAGACCGTAGCATGCTGAATACCGTGAACACGGCCGCGACGAATGTTGCCCAGATAGCTCGCTTCCATACCGCGGGTAACACCGGTTCCGATATTCATACCCATTGAGAGCATCAATCCGTCGGTGTACCCCGATTCCGCAGCAAGAATACCGAGCACCAGATGGTGCGCACTTTCGCCTTCCGGTACCGATGGATTCGGCACAAGGCGTACACCCGGGAGCACGTCAATGACCAGCGGTTCGTTTGTCAACCTGGATCGGTCTGCCGGAACAAAATGGGGACTGCCGGGATCACCTCCGGTAAAGGCGGCAGCTGTAACTCGGCCCATCGTCTCCACGGCGTCCACAGTAGTATCCAGAATTCGTTCGAGAGAACCGTCCTGACCGACAATCGCGTCACCCCGAAGTCGGCTCCGTTCCAGCCGCATGGTTGAGAAGTCTGCCGATGCTACCGGTGTGGACCCGCCGGAAAAGGTAGTCACCGGTGTCACCGACATACCGTCGGAATCGCGAAGTTCCACCCGGTAACGCCCCGCAGGAACGGCAATTTCCAGGGACTCACCGCGGTATTTTTCGAACTCAGCCACAATCCGTCCGCGATCGTGTTCCCGGATATACACTCGACCCGAGACCTGCGGTTCCAGGAGTATACCCGAGTCGGCCTGGCCAAGGTCGGTAAGTGTCAGATCTCCGGCACCGGTCAGTTGGATCTCATAGGAGGGGTGCTGCGGTCCGGCAAAGGTCCCGGCCGTCCGTGACAGTGTCTCGGTAAAGGCGTACTGGTACACTTCGTTCAGAGTAACTCTGCCGTCCCGGGTGGTATCTGCCGCGCCCAGCAATCCCGAAACGAGATAGTGGGTGAAGAAGGAAGCACCGATCTCGTCGGACTCCTGGGACGCTTCGTTGTCGGAGCTTGATGTCAGAAAAGCGTACCCGGTCATGTCGGCGGTGTCGTGAATGAGAAAGGGCTGCCCTCTGTACCCGCCCTTGAGCCGGGTAAAACTGCCGGAGGAACAGCTGTCCAGCAAGGCGACCGCCACATCCGCACGGACAGATTCAATTGCCTTGCGCAGGTCGCGGTAGCTGTACTTCTCGTTTCCGAGAAGAAGGCCCTGCTCGTCGCTGTGCCCGGAGTAATAAAGAAGAAACTCCACCCGCCGGGCATCTCCCTTTGCCCGCGCGGTCTCTCTGGCAATCCATTCTACCGCTCGATCAATGGTTGCGCCGTCGGGGTCACGAAGCAGCCGGGAATCCCCCGGTTGAACCCCACCAACGGTAAACATGACATCCGCAACTCTCGCTGCGTCCGAGACGGCGTAACGGAGAGTCACCCGATCGGCACCACCGTCGTTGGCACCGACGAAGAGGGCAAAACGCCGTACCCCTGCATCCTGGGCAGGAAGGAAAATCAGGACAGACAAAAAGAGTGTCAGCCCGATCGCTGCCCTCCGTACGTTCCAGACCATCACTTGCCCGCTCCTTTGTACACCGTAAGAGACCGGAACCGACCCGCTTCGGGAAGCTCCCGAAGCGCCTGCTCTACCGCCGCGTCAACAACGTCTACTGATACTTCTCCGTCCTCTTTGTAGCGTTCTCCCACATCGGCGGCAATCCGGGAAACGAGGTCCATCACGTCTACGGGCCCGGGAAAGGTTGCCATATAGAACTGTTCAAAAGCGGGAGCATCATCCAGTACGTAGGCGTACGGAAGTACTACCTCGCCATCGACCACCAATTCCGTCGATTCATACGGTGTCTCGGGATAGTGAAGGGTCACCAGACCTCGCCCGTCTACCGAAAAAATAACACCATGAGAAGTCTCGACGGCCCGGTAGGTAATCTGCAGACGATCTCCTTCCCGGGCGGTACTTTCATCGGAGAGGGTTTCTACCGACCCTTCTTCTCCACTGCGGTACAGAAAGAGTTCCGATTCAATTCCCTTCAGCCGCTCGCCCCGAGCCAGTTCATCCGGGGTTGCCCCGTCGGTAAGGAGGCGTGGTACAAGCAGCGCCCCCAGTACGGCCAGCGCCGCCACCGGTACCAGAATTTGACCTCTGCCGCGCAGGATTTCCCGGATTCTCTCTACTATCGGGGCCGGTCGCGGTGCGGTCGGTCGCGGTGCGGTCGGTCGGCTCGTCGGCCGGTCTGCAGCTTTCTCAGCCACCCGGTCGGCAAACCATCCTGGTGGATAGGTCCGCAGAATATCCACACTTTCTTCATTCAGCTGGGCAACTCTCGACAGAGCCTCTTCATTAGACTCAATGAGTTGCACCATTTCCGGGGAGGCTTCACCAATACGATATTGTTCAAGAAAGATCTCAGGTATATTACTTTTCATGTCACGCCTCCTTGAGGGCAAGGCCACTTCGTCGTAGCGTCCGCAACCGCTTGCGAACCCCTGAAATGGACAATCCGCACACCTCCGCCGTCTGTTCCAGGGTCATTCCATCCATATAGTGGCATACCGCCATCGTCCGGGTATCCGCCTTGTGTCCGCTGAAAAGACGGTCCAGGAAGTGTCCAGCCAGTACCGAGTCAGCATGATCGTCCACGGAAGCAATCTCTTCCAGAATATCACCGGCAGCATCACTCCGGTTGCGCCGGGCCGACCGAATGCGGTTCAGACACACGTTCGTTGCCATCGTGTACAGGAGGCTGGATGCTCCCTTTTCTTCAAGGCGGTCACTGTAGCGGATCAATCGCACAAATGTGTCCTGCATGGCATCGGCCGCTTCGTCCTCGTCATGCAGCAACTGTCTGCACCGTCGCATAACCATCGGTCCGTATTTCCGGTAATACGCTTCTACATCTAACGCCACAACTCCACATCCCCTTCCTGGCTGCAGTATTCAAAAGGCAACTCCACCGTATACGCGTGCCTCAAACCGGTGGGCCGGTAACATATCTGTATCATAAGACCCGGAATCGATTCGTTGAAAGATTACATTGTAATTCACTCCGGATCCAAGGACGAGCCCGGCAAGGTTGAGCTGCGCACCGGCCCCCACATACTGGTAGATACCGGCACTTTGCAGTCGATCATAGTCATTCTGCAAGGATTTTTCGGTGGTCCATATGTCCCGATCTTCGTCGTAACCGAAGTTCCGAGAAATCAGGTTCCGGGTGGCAATGCCCGCTCCGTACCGGATATAGGGATCAAGAAAACTCCCACCGCCGAAAAGGTGATACGCCGCAAAAATATCGCTTCTACCGTCAAACCACCAGGCGTCACGATCCCGGACGGCCACATCTTCAGTACGTTCATCCAGCACCGCCACAGGGAGATCGAAAAAACGACCGGCGTGGCGCATGCCGATTCCCAGTCTGTCAAACCATATTTCTCCCTCTATCCCTCCATAGAGGTCATCGTTGCCGGTGTTTCTGTATTGTCTGGGAATATCGTCTACGGAAGTTGGATCTTCCGCAAGTGTTGCCGCGGCAAAGCCGATAATCTGCCCACCAATATGAGCGTGCACCTGCAGCACCACGGAAATAACCATTAGAAGCGCGAGAATTTCGGTTTTTCCACGTGCACATTTCATTATGATTATCTCCCTGCTCATTACAACACCGGATATCAGAAATCGTGTTACCGCTGTAGCGTGCATCATCGACTATACCGTCTTATAATAGGATTAATCCGGAGGGGAACGGGGAGTCAATCTATGGGCGGGTCAAAGACAAAGTGCATCGGTATTCTCACCAGCGGAGGCGATTGTCCCGGACTCAACGCCGCTATTCGCGGAGTGGTAAAAGCGGTCATCGGTTCGTACGGTATCAAGGCTGTCGGGTTCATCGACGGTTTTCGGGGGCTTGTGGAAAACAGGACTATTTCCCTTGATGATCGGACCGTCAGCGGCATACTCACCCAGGGTGGTACAATTCTCGGTACTTCCCGGGACAAACCTCACAAGATGCCTATGGGGGGCAAGAAGCTCGATATGACCCAGGCGGCAGTGGACAATGTCCGGAAACACCACATCGATTGTCTTGTCTGTCTTGGCGGCGGAGGCACCCAGAAAAACGCCTACCATCTGCACAACGAAGGCGGCATCGATGTTCTAACCCTTCCCAAGACAATTGACAACGACGTAGCAGAAACGGACATCACCTTCGGTTTCGACACGGCTATGCAGATCGCTACGGACGCCATTGACAGGCTGCATACAACTGCCACCAGCCACCATCGCATTATCGTCTGCGAGATCATGGGACACAATTCGGGGTGGCTCGCTCTGGGTGCGGGGATAGCCGGCGGCGCCGATGTTATTCTCATTCCCGAGATACCCTATGACCTGAAGAGCGTCGCCGCCCACCTGGAAAAACGACGAATGAGCGGTAAACGTTTTTCTATTATCGCCGTGTCGGAAGGTGCCATTTCCCGGGAAGAAGCGAAAGCGCTCGCGTCCGGAAAGAAGGACAAAAAGGAAGAAAAAAATGAAGTCGTCGTTGAACACGACGAGACTGGAGAGCCCTACCACCTGGTCCAGGAACCGAAAGCAAACCAGATTGCCCGGAAACTGCAACACCTTACGGGAACGGAAGCGAGGGTTACCTCTCTCGGACATGTTCAACGCGGAGGAAGCCCCTCTCCCCGGGACCGCCTCATCTCGTCACTGCTGGGAACCGCCGCCGCAGAAGCACTCGCGCATGGCGATTACAACAATATGGTTGCGATTCGTGGCAACGGAACCGAACTGGTAGCCCTGAAAGACGTGGCGGGTAAAAAAAAGGTTGTTCCTGAAGACCACCCATGGGTCCGCAGCGCCCGGCTGGTAGGAACGTGTATAGGAGTATAGACTTGGTACAATGGAAATTACCGGGAATCTGCAGGTAACGGTAGAGGAGGCTGTAATGCCGAAACTTTCATCGGTCTTTCAGAATGTACCCGGTGGTACTGTACATCGGACGATCGCTCTGCTGCACGGTGCCCTGACCGCACTGGGCGCGTCTATGGATGATACAGCCATAGAGCGGATCGGCGTCATGGTCCACCGGGCCATGAGTACCCAGCAACGAAGCTTTCACACACCGGAACACATATTTGATCTGTCGGATCCGCAGGATGCCCACATCACTCTGGCGGCGATTTTCCACGACGTCGTGTATTATCAGGTTGATGACGGGTTTATACCCGAAATTGCCGAGCTGCTGAGCCCATATATCAGTCTCGCACCGGGAACTGTCTGCATTCGCAGCAAGATTTCCGAAACGGACCGGGCCTTTACCGGTTGCGCCGCCGTATTCGGATTCGTCCCCGGACAGGAGCTTTCACCCTTCGGCGGGCTCAACGAATTTCTCAGTGCACTGTTAATGGACGTACTTCTGGTAAACACCGTTTCCGACGTCGATTTACTTGTGGCGACGGCGTGCATAGAAGAGACGATTCCGTTTCGCGGACCCGATTCTGAAGGGAAACGTCCTCCCGAACGACTTCGCCGGCGCCTTTACGATGTTAACCAGGCATTCTCGCTCGGTCTTTCCGACGAAGACCTGGACAAGACGGTGGTCGCGGCGGTCTGTTTTTCCAACAGGGACGTAGACAACTTTGCAGAAGATGATCCCGGCAAATTTCTTGACAACACCTGGAAGCTGTTGCCGGAAAGCAACCCGTCTCTTCGCTTTCGTGGGCTGTACACCATCCGAAATTACAGTATCGCTCTCAAGAAAATGGAAGGGTTTTTGACACATCTGCCGGCGGAAAACGTCTTTAATTCCTTTAACGGTTTTCCCGCGAAGGACGAATACGCCGCATTGCTGAAACGAACCACCTACAACCTACAGACCGCCGGCAAGTACCTTGGTATCAAGATGATTACGGCGGGTGTGCTTCTTGCCCTGGCGGACCTTACCGGCGGTGACGCTCCGGTGGCTTTTTTTATGGGAGATATCAACCCTCACGATGAACAGAGCGATCTGGCGGCGTTCCTGCCGCAGGAACCGTCATGCTGCGACCGGGGGGACGATGAAGAGGATGTCATTTTTCGGCTGTTGAAACACGGCCGGGCCAGTGGGTCCCAGTTTGATCTGAAAAACTCTCCCTTATCTTTGTTCGTCTATCGCTCGCTTGATAATGACTCTATCCAACGATGTACAGACGCTTCACGACGGTATCTGGCCGGTGACACCTCTGCTGAAGATTTCCTCGAATCGACTCCGAATCATCTGATCGGTTCAATAGCCGAAGCTGCGTCCAACCTGGCATTTACCCGCCAGGAACAATTACGTACTCTGGCAACGAAATACAAAGGATAATGCAAAAATGGGAATTTTCGGGACGAAAAAACCAAGAATCGGTCTTGCTCTGGGGGGCGGTGCCGCCCGGGGCATAGCCCACATCGGTGTTCTGAACGTAATAGATGAAATGGGTATACCCGTCAATACCATCGCCGGTACCAGTGTCGGCAGTATTATCGGTGCACTCTATGCCGGAGGCATGGCTCCAGAAGAAATTTACCGGTTCAGCGAAGACATCGAGTGGACCAAACTGCTTCAGCTGAGCTTTTCCGGTCTCGGCCTGGCAAAAACGGAGCGTCTTGAAGAGCTGGTGGAGGAAATTCTGGGTGACAGGCTCATTGAGTCATTATCCGTGCCGTTTGCCGCAATTGCAGTTGATATTGGATCTCTTGAAGAGGTTGTCTTCACTTCGGGGCCGGTTGCCCGGGCGGTCCGCGCTTCCAGCTCTATTCCGGCAATATTTGAACCGATCATGGAAGATGACCGGGCGCTCGTTGACGGAGGAGTAGTGAACAATCTGCCCACCGAAGTGGCGCGTTCGCTTGGAGCGGACACCGTTATCGCTGTAGATCTGAACGCCGGAATCAACAATCGCGAAAAGCCGAAAAACCTCTTCGATATCAGTTACCGCAGTTTTTCCGCACTGATGTGGAACACATCCCGGTCCGGACGTGAAGCGGCGGATATCCTTATTGAGCCGAAGATTGACCACATTCCCTATCACGATCTGGGAAAAGCAGAGGAACTGTTTACCGCGGGAAAAGAGGCAGCCCGAACGGCGCTGAAATCTCTACAGAAAACCTTTCACTGACCGGCGTACCCAGCAATCAGAGAACCCGGTACCCTTCCCGCATGCTTTGAATAGCGACCACCTCACCACCCCGTACATATATCCGGGGAACACGAATGGTGAATCCGCAGGTGATTTCGTAGGTGATAGTGTTGCAGAGTCGGGCCAGTTCCAATGCGTCAATCTCGTCACTCCGGGCTGCAGCTCGGTGAGCTTCAGGGAACCATTCCTGGCGCCCCATCAGCACTACCTCGTCTCCAACGGCGGCGTCCTCCGGCAGGGACGTAAGATCGACGGCAACCATATCCATAGAGACGCGGCCGGCAATAGGCATGCGGGTACCGTGAACCAGCACCTCCCCCCGGCTCGATAGAATCCGTGGAAAGCCGTCACCATACCCTATAGGAATGATGCCGATAACCGAACCGGGGCCCACCTTCCAGGTGCGGCCGTATCCTATGGTCCATTCGCGGTCGTATCGGGTCACCTTCACCAGACTGCTTTCCAGGCGCATGACCGGACGCAGACCGATTGACCGGTCTACCTCATCGCTGGGATACATGCCATACATGGCAATTCCCGGCCGGACAAGGTCCCACGCTACCGCCTGGGGAAACTGTATCAGAGCACCGCTGTTGGCGATGTGGCGATACCGTACGGGGACGCCCTTATCTTCCAGCGCCTTCAAGACGGACCGGGTACGCTGAATCTGCTCATGCGCGAAAGAGGTATCCGCCTCGTCGGAACCGGGAAAGTGGGAATAGAGCCCTTCCATGGTTGTATCGGGAAGGGCGGCAATCTCCAGGAGAAGCGTTACAGGATCCTCCCCGTACAACCCCATCCGTCCCATTCCGGTGTCGATGTTGACGTGAACCATTGCAGTGGTGCCCAGCTGCCCCGCCCGTTCGCTTAACGCTCGGGCATATGCGAGGGAACCCACCGTCAGGCGAGCCCCTTCCTGCAGCGCAGTGGTCACCTCATCGGGAAAGATCTCTTCAAGAATAAGAACGGGAAGTGTTATTCCCCGGTCCCGCAGATAGAGATATTCCTCAAGATTGGCCACCGCAACCATTGCGGCGCCCCACCGCTCACACGCCGCGGCTACCGCCGCAGCACCGTGTCCGTACCCGTCCGCTTTTACCGCCGGTACCATCCCGGAGCCGGGCACACGCCCGGCAAGGAGGGTAAGGTTATGGTCAAGCGCATCCAGGTCAACCACCGCCCGGGTGTGACGCAGGGGGTAGTCGAAGGGAGACCCGTCCATTGTCAGATAGCCACTCCGTCAATGAGGTCACCGGGGTGTACGTAGTTCATACCGAACGCATCGGCTACGCCGCGGTAGGTGACCTTTCCGTCGTAGGTATTGAGACCCCGTGCCAGAGCCACATTTGCTCGCAGAGCGTCTTCAAAGCCGCGGTTGGCAATCTGCAGACCGAAGGGCAGCGTGGCTGTAGTCAGTGCCTGGGTGGACGTTCTTGATACACCGCCGGGCATGTTGGCAACACAGTAATGGACCACATCATCCACCACAAAGACAGGATCATCATGTGTAGTGGGCCGTGTTGTTTCAATGCAGCCACCCTGATCAACGGCGACATCAACGATCACGGACCCTTTCTTCATGCGATGAAGGTCTTCCTTTTTTATGAGGTGCGGAGCTTTTGCTCCGGGAATGAGAACGGCACCAACGATAAGATCGCTCTGTTCAAGGACCAGGTCCAGGTGCGCCAGGTTGGAGTACAACAGGTGCACCCGACCGGAAAAAACGTCATCCAGATAATTCAGGCGGTCCATATTGACGTCAAGAATCGTCACATCCGCACCGAGACCGACGGCCATTTTTGCCGCATGCGTTCCCACAACACCACCACCAAGAATTGCGACCTTCCCTTTCTCAACGCTCGGGATTCCGCCAAGAAGAACGCCCCGACCACCCTGGGGCCGCTCAAGAAAACGGGCTCCTTCCTGGATGCTCATGCGTCCTGCAATTTCGCTCATAGGCCGCAGCAGAGGCAATACCCTGGTGTCCTCCTCAACGGTCTCGTAGGCCAGCCCCTTTACCTTGCGCTTTACCATTTCCTTCGTGAGCATTTCGTCGGCAGCAAGATGAAGATAGGTGTAGAGAATCTGCCCCTCTTTCATCATAGGGTACTCGTCCGGCTGGGGTTCCTTGACCTTGACGATCATGTCACTTGCGCCCCAGATTTCTTCAGCCGTATCGCAGAGAATTGCACCGGCCTGCTTGTACTCTTCGTCTTCAAATCCGGCGTCAATGCCGCTCTTCTTCTGGACCCGCACGGTGTGACCACCGGTTTTATACGCCTTGGCACATGATGGGGTAAGTCCGACACGATATTCGTGACGTTTGATCTCTTTTACGGAACCTATTTGCATAGTCAACCTCCTCGGGGAATTTACCGTAAGATTTACACGGTTTTCGTAGCAAGTCAAATGAATTTTTACGTAATTCGTTGCAATATCAAAGATATCGATATATTCCGAACGAATTATACGAATTTACGGTATGTTTTCAGGGTTACAAAGCTTTCTGTGCGGCCAATACCCTTCACCTGGGACAGCTCTTCTATCAGAAAATCCACCAGACCGTGATGACTGTCCAGGAGCAGTTCAATGACAAGGTCAAATCGTCCCGAGACGATAGAGACGGAAAGGACGTCCTTGAGGCGGGAAATCTCTTCGGCTTTCTGTGCAAGAAGGTGGCTCTCCACCACATTTGCTCCAAGCCACACCACCTGCCGATTGGCAAGGATTTCGGGATTGATAAGTCCACGGAGAGAGAGAATTCCCAGTTCCCGCAGACGTTTGATCCGCTGTCGGATCATGCCCTCGGAAACACCAAGCTCCTTGGCGACGGCACTGTTGGAGATGGTTCCCGCCCTGAGCAGCTCGATAATCGCCCAGTCCCGCTCATCCAGATCGTGTACTTTACTGGGAGCCATCGTCTATTCGAGCTCCATTGGAACGAGGCGCTTCGCCAATACTGCAGTTTTCATGCTCAACAGTATGGTGCCGTTTGAAAGGTATAGGCAAGTATGAATTACACCCGACAGATCAGCTTTTCCAGCTCCTCCAGCTGTTCGGCGCTGCCGAGACCGATAATCCGATCTCCCGGACGAATACGGACGGAGGAAAGTCCAGCTCGGGTGGCGTCATTCCGGGCGTTGCCGTTCCGGTCGGTAATGGCAAGAACGATCGCTCCGGTATGTTGTCCGATTTCCGCTTCCCGAAGGGTCTTGTCGGCCAGCGGGCTCACTTCATCCACGGCAAACTCCTCCATCCGCATAGATACTTCCGAGTCTTCGACGATAACGTCGAGGAAATTGACCACCGACGGTCTCAGAATGGAGGAAGCGATTCGACGACCCGCGATTTTTGCCGGCGTTATAACCCTGTTTGCCCCTGCCCTTCGCAACTTTGCCGTGGCGTTTTCATCGGTTCCCTTGGCGATAATGACAAGATCGGGTTGCATCTGCCTCGCCGTCAACGTGACAAAGACGTTGTCCGCATCGGAAGGCAACACCGCTACCAGACCGGCAGCCTGCTCTATCCGGGCGTGACTGAGAATCGCCTCTTCAGAAGCATCTCCCGCCACAAACAATACGTCCTCCTCGTCGGCCAGTTCCGAGTGTTCCGGATCCCGTTCCACTACGAGAAAGGGCGTTCCGCTGCGGCGAAACTCGTGAACCACTTCACGGCCAACGTCACCGGCACCACATACGATGTAGTGGTCTTTCATTCTTCCCAGCTTTTTCTCCATACGACGCTCCCGCATTGCAAACCCGATCTGACCTTCAAAGAGATATGCAATCACCGTAGATATAGAAAACCCGACGGTGGCGACACTGATTACCAGAAAGAGAATAGTAAAGTGCTGTCCCGCAGCGCTCAGGGGACGCACCTCACCGAACCCGACGGTGGTCAACGTAATAACGGTCATGTACAGGCTCTCCGAAATGCTCCACCCTTCAATGAGCACATACCCAGCAGTTCCACCGAAAAACAGAGCAAGTAACAGAATAGCGGCGGTGGCTACACGGACTCTCTGGCGCTGCATGGCTTGAATATACTATGGAGAGGGACACAAAGGGCAGGGGACGTGTTGGTACAACATCAACTCAGTGATACGGCCAAAAAAAAGCACCGGG
>CAZCAE010000019.1:0-38204 GCA_964496635.1 uncultured Spirochaeta sp. | reverse complement strand
TCCCGCTTCCATTACTGCACAGCAGGCTGGAGAAAGCGGGAAAACCAGCGGGCAAGGCCCGTTCCGTAATTGCCGGCAAAGTCGTGGGCCGCTTCGTCGAAAGTGATATCGGGGTTTCGCTCCTTCAGGAAGTGCCAGTGCGTTGCAACCGCCAGGTACAACTGCCCCCGTGTCTTCTTCGGAAATGCGTTCTTTATCTCCCATGCGTCAATGGCCTGCATCATCGGTGTGAATACGTTCTCGTACCAGGAAAATACGGCGTCATCCCAGGTGATGGTCCACCGGATATCCTCGTTCACAAAATATTTGTGAACTCCAATATGTTCGGCTATCTCTTCCCACTCATGATCGTATCTGAGATCCAGATGCTCCTGGGACAGCATCGCCTTGAGGGTAGCTATGTCTTGTGTCGTTTCTACTCTGTTCATACGGGCAATATACAACTTCTGAGAAAACTTTTCAATTTTTTTCTTGACAAATACTGGTTTTCACCCTTTCAAAGGAAGAGGGGCCGCGAACCTGAACGCAATATGTACCGTATTCGTAGATATTTAGATAAAAAATTACTCGTTCATGAATAGAACGTAAAATTCTTGACGGATACGTTGATCGGGCTTAGGCTGAAAAAAACTTTCGAGGAGGTTGCGTGTGGATGCTATTATGCAATTCAATGGGTGGTTGAATGGTATTGTCTGGGGCCCTCCGTTCATGGTCCTTTTGATCGGTACCGGTCTGTACCTGACGATCCGTCTCGGTTTTTTCCAGTTCATCAAATTCGGCTTGGCCTGGAGAAAGACCTTCGGGGGGATGTTCAAGAAAGGTGAACAGGAAGAAGGTGGTGCCATATCGTCGTTTCAGGCGGTCAGTTCCGCCATGGCGGCGACGATAGGTGTCGGCAACATTGCCGGTGTCAGTACCGCTATCGCCCTCGGTGGTCCCGGTGCGGTCTTCTGGATGTGGATCTCCGCGCTGGTAGGTATGGCCACCAAGTTCGGTGAAGCCTCTCTGGGTGTAAAATACCGAAATATCGAGCCTGACGGCGAGGTAAACGGTGGTGTGATGTTTTACATCGAGAAGGGACTGGGTCCGCAATGGAAATGGCTTGCAATACTTTATGCACTTTTAGCCGGTCTTGCAGCCCTGGGTATTGGCAACATGGTTCAGGCCAACACAATGGCCGCTTCGATGGCGGAATTCGGTGTACCGTCATGGGTAACCGGTGTGGTTGCTCTTGTCCTGGTGGGTCTTGTTATCCTCGGTGGTATCAAACGTATCGGCCAGACCGCGGAAATGATTGTTCCCTTCATGGCAATTGTCTACATTATCGGCTCGCTGGTGGTCATTTTCATGAACATCGGACAACTTGGAAGCGCCTTTGGTTCCATCTTTTACTATGCCTTCAACCCCCACGCTGCGGCCGGTGGTTTTGCGGGTTCCGCCGTGGCAGCTTCCATTCGCTTTGGAATTGCTCGGGGTATCTTCTCCAATGAAGCCGGTCTTGGTGCCGCTTCCATCGTTCACGCTCAGGCGAAGAACTCTCCTACCCAGCAGGGTATGTGGGGCGTCATGGAAGTCTTTATTGACACCATTATCGTGTGTACCATGACCGCTCTGGTCATCCTGGTAACGGGCGTGCTGGAATCCGGCGATACCGGTGCGGTTCTTGCATCCGCTGCGTTCAACAAGGGACTACCCGGACCCGGCGGAGTTATCGTTCTGATCGGTCTGGTTCTGTTTTCCTACACCACTATGCTGACCTGGTCGTTCTACGGTGAGAAGAGCTGGGAATATATCTTCGGCAAGAAGATTGTTCTTCCCTATCGGATTATCTTCCTTATCTTTCTCGTAATCGGCGCGGTCGGCGGGCTGGAATTTATCTGGAACCTTGCCGACACGATGAACGGTCTGATGGCCGCTCCCAACCTGATCGCTCTGCTCGTCCTGGCAGGTGTGCTGGTCAAGGAAAAGAACGAGTACATGGCGAAGTCCAAGGAATAGACGGTCACAACAAAGACTGTTCTTTTTCAACCCCTGCGGAAGCGTCTGCAGGGGTTTTTTCTTGTCTTTCAGAAATTAGTGCCTGCACGCACTGTCATTTTCTGTTGTATGCGGCTACACTATACCTGACAGGATTAATCAGTGAATTTAACACATGACCCTATACCCCGGTTGATCCGGAAAATTGCGGCACCGGCCAGCCTGGGCTTTTTTTTCAACACCATGTTCAACGTGGTGGACACCTACTACGCCGGACAGCTCTCCACGGACTCCCTTGCGGCGCTGTCACTCTCCTTTCCTATGTTCTTTATCCTGCTGAGTGTAGGTATCGGCATTCAGAGTGGCGCGGGCGCTCTTATCGCCAACGCTCTGGGGGCGGGCAACGAACATCGGGCGGTACGTCTGCAGGTACAGGCTCTTCTCCTGGCAATTTCCGTGACGGTTACCCTGGCAATCCCCCTCTTTCTGCTTCTCCCGGCTATCTTCCGCTTTTTTGGAGCGGAGGGCGCCGTTCTGGAGGGCGGACTCAGGTATATGCGGGTTATCGCCGCAGGTGGCGTAGTTATGGTAACGGCCAACACACTGAACGCGGGGCTTCAGGCTCGGGGAGAGACGCGAATATTTCGAAATCTCCTTATCGTCATCAGCATCCTCAACGTCGCCCTGGACCCTCTCCTGATGTTCGGATTGACTGTCGGTTCTGTCACCGTGATTTCACCTCTGCGGGAAGCGGGTACGGCCCTCGCCACTGTCAGCCTCTACGGCCTGGGTATTGTGTATCTGCTGCAAAAAGGTGTCGCCAACGGCGTCTTCCGGGATATTACACCGAAAGACTTCCGTCCGGACCATCAACTGTTGCGGGAACTGGCGGGACAATCCGCCCCGGCGGCGTTCAATTTCATGATCATGACGCTGGGTTCATTTGTTATCAACTATTTCATATCCCGCTACGGTCGGGACCCTATAGCCGCGTACGGGGCGGCGCTCAGAATTGAACAGATCGCCTTGCTTCCCCTTTTAGGTATTAACGTTGCCCTGGCAACGCTGACGGGACAGAACAACGGAGCGGGACGGCTGGACCGGGTTGAGGAGGCATTACGCACCGCGCTGCGGTACTCATTGATCCTGGCGGTTGCGATAGTGCCTCCGGTCCTGCTGGCGGCTCCGTGGTTACTGGGGGTTTTCACAGACTCGGCATCGGTTATTCGCATCGGTCGAACCTATCTGTATATCCAGGGCATCACCTTTTTCAGCTACATTCTGATCAACATGTCCAACTCAATAATGCAGGGACTCAAACGCCCCGCCATGATCATGTGGATCGGGCTGTATAGACAGGTGGCCGCTCCGTTTATCGTCTTTCCGTTCCTGGCTGTCGTCATGGGACTGGAGGAAACGGGCGTATTCTGGGGTCTGGCAGTGGTCAACTGGACTGCGGCATTCTATTCTTTCCGGTATGCACGAAGGATTCTTGACAGTCGTAAATAGTGATTGACCAATACGCATTTCATATTCATAATATCTCCAGAGATGTATTGAATTATGGCAGTATTTGATCAGAAAACGTGGGATTTGGTGACTCGTACCGTTGCAGAGCGCATGCGACTCAGCCTGCAGGAACTGGAATCGTTACAGAATAACATGACCGCCAGACTGATCGCGGCAATTCCCTTTATTGCGGGATGCGGCAATGCCGACAGGATCTCGCTGCAACACCTGGCAACCTACCTGCTTGCTCAGACAGCGGAGATCGTATTTGATCACCGCGAAGAAGACGACGACGATCTCTTTCTTCGCCTGGAACGTATTTCCCACTTTCCCGATGGCGACAAACGCATCATTCGCCGGGGCATGAACGTGCTTGCTCTGCTAATGATAAGTAATTATGAAAAAAGTATAGAGACAGATCAGCGCTCCGGAGTGTATAATCCTTTGGTAACCGGAGCCTGGAACGTGGAAAAACTGCGGGGAACCCTGATAAAGGAAATCCGAGCCGTCCCGTCTCAGGAAATGGATACCATTCTTGACCTTGAGCAGGCTGTTCGTGGGACGTGGAACTAAAAAACTGCGAGACAGGTTTTATCGTCTTGGCCTTTCCCAGAAGATAAGTTATGCCTTTGCCTTCTTCTTCCTGATAAATGCTATTCAGCACGTCATAGACTACGAGCGCTTTGTCGATCCCTTCGCTGGTTCGGCAACAGTTGCGATAATTATTTTTGTAATTCTGGCGCAGTGGGACAACGTCGTAATCCGCTATTTCCAGGTGAGCATCCTGTTGATTCTGTCCCTCATTTCTGTCTGGACAAATGACGACCCTTCTGCTCTCGCTCCTTTTGTCCTGCTGTCCATTGGACTTGCCGCCGCGTACAAGATGTCTCTCTTTGGACGTAAAACTACGTTTGTTCTTCTATGGGTAACTATCATCATTGGTGCGGTTGCTTACTTTGCGGGAATGGTACACGGTTTCACCACCCTTCAAAGGGTAAACATTCTCAATTTCATGGTGGTCTACCTGGGTCTCCTCTTTTTTATCTTTGAAGAAGAGACGCTTTCTCTGAAAAAGCAGCACGAAATTCTTACCAGAAAGGCGACGGAACTGCAGCCCTTTGCGGAACTTGGCAGCAATGTTGCCGGCCTTGTTCACGACTTCAAGGGAGACCTGTCGGGGGTTTACGCTCTCGCTTCAATTGAGAGACATTCCGGTAACACTGACCTTGGGGACAAGCTTCAATACTACGGTGAGCGTCTGAACGAACGCATCCAGTCGGTTCTCTACGTAGCAACCGCCAATGACCACGTAGAACCGGAGGAAATCGACGTTGAAGAGATGCTGCGACGCGTGGTGTACTATTTCATAGGGATAAACCGCAACCTCAAGTATAAAATCGATATCGATCTGAATGTCCGGGAGCCGTTGGTTGTCACCACCAGACGTAACGTCATGCTGGTAATACTGGAAAATGTCATAAAAAACTCCATTGAGGCAACTGAAGGCTACCCTGATCGGACTATTCAGATATCCGCCCACCGCCGGGACGATATGGCACAGATTGTCATTGAACATCGGGGACGCGGTCTGCCGTGGGCAACGGTAGACGGACGCCCCGTGAATGTACGCCGCAGCAACTATTTCCGGCGGGGCAGATCGGGGCGTCCGGGAGGAACCGGCCTGGGAATGATCAATGTCGTGCGCGCTCTTGAGATCCTCGACGCTGAAATGGACATGGAAAACCTGCCTGTCGGAGTACGAAGCACCATTGTACATCCCGTGAATGCGTGCCCCGGGGAAACTGTACACAGCTGACCGCCGGGTATTTTTGTTCATTTCGGGTGCCGCAAGGCGGCATGCGAAACTAATTTGAATTCTCAACTCTACAGTCCTACACTGGTATCAGGGAATCGATGGAAAGGAGGACGTTATGGCCTTGATAACAGTTTCCCGCCAAAGTGGCAGCGGGGGTGACGAGATCGTACATCTTGTAGCCCAACGCCTGAAATTGCAGATTGTCGACAAGAAATCCCTTGAGCACTATCTGGTAACCCACGGCATTTCTGAAGAGAGCCTCGAACGGTATGATGAAAAGAAACCCGGCTTCTGGGATCTTTTTTCGCTGGACCGGGATCGCTACTACCATTACCTGAAAGCAGCAATTCTGGACGCCGTCTGCGAAGGCGACCATATTGTTGTAGGCAGAGGGGCGCCGGTTTTTCTGGCGGGCATCCCCGGAATCCTTCATCTGAGAATCGTGGCACCTATGGAAACCCGGGTTCGTCGCATCATGGAACAGAACAGCTGTGATGAGCAGCACGCCCGCAAAATGGTGCATCAGAGTGATCATAACCGGGCAGGATACTACCACGTGTTTTTCAATGCCGACTGGGAGGCCCCGGAACTCTACGATATGGTTGTAAACACGGCATCTTTAATGCCCGAGGCAATTGCGGACACAATACAGGCGATGTTGCAGTCATCTTCGTTCCTTGAAAATGGCGAGGCCACGCAAAAACGCATTTCTGAAATGGCGACTTCCCAGCGCATTCTCACGCGCATTCTCTTTGAAGAACAGATACCTCTGCGGTTCGCTACCGTAGATGTGACCGACGGTGTCGCAACCGTAGGAGGAGCCGTCAACATCGATACAGACATTCAACGGTGTAAGACAGCCGCAGCAGAGACCGAAGGCGTACGTGACGTGGTGGTTGAGATTGTGAATGTTCCGGAAACCTACGAAGGCCCGTACATGTAGAACCGGGTGAATTCGTCCAGCCTGCTGTTTTTCCTGCCGATACAGGAACATATGAAGCACTTTCGCATCCACACCCACGCTATTGGAGCAATTCTGTTGGTTGGCGCCCTTTTTCAGGCTTACGGTCTTGACCTGGAGCCGTACCGGGACAGACAGCCGGTCATTGTCGTCTTTTACCGTACCAGCGACGAACCGAGAGCGTTTTCCTTCAATCTGGCATTGTCCACCGAGTGGAATCGTGTTGAGGCCCGGAACATTCACACAGTCGACGTTGGCCCGGGAAGATATGATCTTGACAGCGCGGCCCGTTTACTGGACGTTGGTGCAGCGGAATTCGCCGTTATTGTCGTCGGGTTGGATGGTGACATATTGTATCGCACGGAAAACCCCGATTCCCTTTCAGAAATATTCATGAAAATTGATCAGGAGCGCTACGGTGATCACAGTTCTCTCTCCGGCACAGTACGCCCGTCTTTACGCTGACTGTAGCGATGAGAGAGCAGCACAGAAACTACAATAAGCGCGCCACCTGCAACGGTGTTCCATCGAAGCGGTTCTCTGAGAATGAGTACGCTCAGGGCTACGGCAACAATGACCTCGAAATACGCCAGGTTACCCACATGTGCGGCGGACGCCGAATGAAGACCCATAAAGAAGAGGGTGAATCCGACAACTCCTACAAAGAAACCAAGATATATTCCTACGCCAACCTGAAAAGACGAGATAGAAACATCCGAAAAGAGCAGAACGGGCAAAAACACGAAGGCTCCGACAACATTCTGAAAGAAGGTTGACTCAAAACGACTCTTCCCCGGCCGGGCAAGCTTGAGAAGGATTATTACTATACCGTGCAGTGCCGCACTCAGGAGCATGGAAGTTATTCCCAGAATGTCTTCCATGCCACTACTGTCCGGCGAGGTGAGCGCCGGCAGGTACAGAAGGGGAATCCCCGTAAAGGCAAGGAGCAACAGAATAGCCCGTCTGCCGGAAATCTTTTCGCCAAGGATAATGCGGGCGAACACTGCGGCAAAGATAGGCCACGTGTAGAGAGAGACGACCGCATTGGCAACAGAAGTCAGCCGATAGGCGGTGAAAAAGAAATACATCCGTACGGCGTTTATTGACGAAGCGCCCAGTTTGAGAAGAAGTCCGTCCCGGGAAAGGCGGTAGCGCCGTACGAGAAACCAGCCGCCCAGGACAATTGCAGGTACAGCCATGCGAAAGAATGCGATAATCCCCGAAGGCAGGTCGGCATAGTGAATTGCCACACCACTGGTACCCCAGATCGCTGCGGCAACAAGCACGAGAAGCCCGGGTGAACCGTGATACCCCATTCCACGACGGTACCACAAAGAACACCTCCGGTCAGCTGTTTCCCGGTCATGGACTGGTATAATTATCTCTGATGGGGAACAATAGAAGTATGGAGAGCAGGCAGGAACGCCGCCCGGGAGGCCGCAGGGTTCTCTTCGTTGACCCCCCAAGCGTCATCCAGGAACAGATGATCCACTTTCTCGTCACCGCCCAGTACGAAGCGGGCGTTGTCAAGGACCCCCGGAATGTACAACCCGTGCTCCGGGCTTTTCCCGGATCTATTGTCTATTTCAACATCGATACCAGGCTGCCTCCCAACGCCATGGAACAGATAGTCCAGGGAGTGGTCAACACACAATCACAGCACGGTGCGGAGGTAGGGATCCTCTCCTACAATGAGAACCCCGAAATGGCCCAGCGCTACCTCATGGATATCGGTGCGACCTGCGGATATATTACCCTGCACATCGGTTTCGAGAAGAGTGCCAGAATCATCATCAGAGCGCTGGACGCGGTGGAAGCCCGGGGAGAGCGCCGCTTTGTCCGGGTCAAGGCTCCCGTGGGAAAAGCCGCTCTCGGTATCAATATGGGGGAAAGCGCTGTGGACGGACAGATTCTGGACATCAGCGAAGCCGGCGCCGCTTGTCTATTGAAAGATGATTTTGGCATTGGCACCTACTTTGCGGATATTCAATTGCGTCTGTGGGGCTCTCTGACAAAGGTATCCGGTACCATCCGCGGGACGCGCAGCACACCCCAGGGTATGGTAAGTGTTATCATGTTTGACTCTATTACCGACGGAAACGTTCGCAAAAAGATCTACGAATTTGCAAAACGCGTCATGCAGGCTGAAATAGACAAGATTATTTGAGCGGTATTGTTCCTCTCAAATGCGACAGATACAATCTCACAGTGAAACCGCATCCACTGCTCGTACAGCTCGCCATGGCAGGAACGATGGTTTTCTGGGGCGTATCGTTCGTTGCGTCAAAAATCGTCCTGGACCACATTGGTCCTATCTCATACATGGGTATCCGCTTCTTTCTTACCGGGACAGTTCTTGCCCTGGTTATGCTCTTTCTCCGGCGTCCCCGGTTTTCCCGGCAGACCCACGGTTTGATTGCCCTGACCGCTCTGGCCGAACCGATCGCCTACTTTCTCTTTGAAAGCTACGGACTGAGTATGATTGGTGCGACCACCACTTCACTGGTGATAGCCCTGGTTCCTCTGGCGGTCATGCTCATGGCGGCGCTCTTTCTGCACGAACCGCTGCATGCCCGGGGGCTTATGGCGGTAGGAATTTCTATTGCCGGGATAGCCCTGCTGGTCTACGGAAGAGATCTTTTTACACAGGGTGCGGCTCCCCCCGACACCGGAATGGATCCTGCTCAGCGGACCCTGGGGGTTCTCCTTATTCTCGGTGCCGTATTCTCCGCGGCGGGATACATCACCCTGGCACGCTCAGTGACCCAGAAACTGAATCCCGTTACAATGACTATCTTTCAGATGTGGTGGGGAGCGCTTTTCTTCGTCATTCTGTGGCAGATAACCTCACCGGGTATTGGGACCGTTCGGGGACTGTCCGGCCTTGTCTGGGGAGCCATAGCATTTCTCGTCCTTGGAGCGACCGTTGCTGCGTTTCTGCTCTACAACTGGGCACTGAAATACGAAGAGGCGGGAACCGCCGCGCTCTATATCAACGCGATTCCCGTTATTACTGCAATTACCGCGTGGTTAGTACTTGGAGAGACGCTGCAACCGGTCCAGCTTGCGGGAGCATTTCTCGTCCTTGCGGCGGTGCGACTGAGCAGCAAAAAGAGCCGGAACATTACTGTAGAACTATTGCGGTAGCCGTAACGACGATATATTTCTTATTGTATAGGTATGGAAATAAGCAGGGCAATTGAATTGCGACGGCAGGGTTCTCTTGGAGAGGCGAGATTTCTTCTGGAACAGATGGTTGACGAAAAACCGGAAGACTCGCTGATTCACTTCCACCTCGCGACTACATGCATTGGTCAGGGCGACGAACATGAAGCGATTGACCACTACGAGCGCGCCCTGGAGCTCGGGTTACCCTACGACGAGGATGGAAAGGCCATTCTTGCGTATGCGGGACTTCTTCGGTCGCAGCGGAAGTATCTCAAAGCTGCCTGGTTCCTGCAGGACGCCCTCCTCCGCCGTCCCGGCGACGATGGAATTCGCGTGTTTCTCGCTCTTACTCAACACAAACTTGGCATGCATACCGAAGCAGTACAGCTTCTGGTACGCATTCTTCTTTCCAGCTCCGCGTCGGAACGCATCCAGGATCTTTCTCCTATGCTCAGTTTCTACGCCGGGGACATCGACTTCGCCGCCATGCGGAGGGGATAACGCCGCCTGTTCTCTGAACCAGCTGCAACGTATCACATGTTATCTTCCACCCCTGACATCCGTTCATTTGTTGCACTTGTGTTAGCATTCGAAGTATAACATAATATTTTACCGGCACAGTCTGAATTTATTTTCACAACAATCGCAATATAAAAACGATACCTTTCACAAAAGACAGTTGACAGTACACTTAAGTTGTTATACTGTGAATTAAACGATAAAACGGTGATGTATTTGTCAATCCATCACGAAAAATTGCACAGAAGGAGTTAGAAGTGAGCGACACTGCTAACACGTCCAAAACGGAAGGCTCCCCGGGTATTCGGAGAAGCGCGTCCCGTTCCCGAAAAAAGAAAAAGAGTCAGATTCCCCTGGGTATTCTGGTTCTTGCAGTCATTATTGCCATCGGTGTGATTCTGATGGCTCAGTCGGCAACTCTTGGATTCTACTGGTTTACCGGTATGATCTTCGGGTTGATTCTACAGAAGGCGCGATTCTGTTTTACCGCCTCCCTGAGAGACCCCTACCTGACCGGTAGCGTTGCCCTGCCCAAAGCGGTATTGCTGGCACTGGCGGTAACAACCATTGGATTCTGGGCAATCAAGTTTGGAGCCTTCCAGGCGGGTCTGCCGATTCCCGGACAGGGTTTTATTGCCCCTATCGGGGTGACGACGGCCATCGGCGGGTTGATATTCGGCGTTGGAATGGTTATTTCCGGTGGATGTGCCTCCGGAACGCTGATGCGGGTAGGTGAAGGTTTTGCCATGCAGATGCTTTCACTCGTCTTCTTTGTGGTTGGTTCACTCCTTGGCGCGGCGACGTTCGGATTCTGGACGCTCAATTTTATCGTACGAGCCCCGCGAGTATTCCTGCCCGATGTATTCGGCTGGTTCGGAGCAATTGTCATTCAACTGCTCATTATCGCTCTGCTGTGGATTGTCGCAGACAAGTATGGAAAAGCAAAACAAAGTGCGAATTCGCACTAAAAAAGCTGGAGGAAAGGTATGAAAGAAGAAACTCTTGATTGTTTGGGTGAAGCGTGTCCCGTTCCGTTGGTGAAAGCGCAAAAAGCGCTGGAAAACCTCGATGTTGGCGACGTACTGATTGTATCCATTGACCACTCCTGTGCCATGAAGAACGTTCCCGACTGGGCCCGCGAGGCCGGTCACAACGTTGAGGTTGAAGAAGTGGACGACGGTGAATGGGAAGTCATCATCGAGAAGGCCAAATAGTTTCGCAACGGAAACGTCCGGCCTGGAGTACCCGGAACCGGCATCGGTGCTTCCACAAAGCAGCGATTGTCGCCGGGTCCTCCTGAGCCCGCTTCATTAGGAGAAACCCTCTATGCTTAAAAAATTTTCTGATGCAGTCGCCAAGAACGACTACTATAAACTGTGGCTGAAAGATGCGTGGCCCTATATGACCGGCGCACTGCTTCTGTCCATATTTCAGATCGCTACACTGGCCACTACCGGGAACCCCTGGGGCGTGTCGGCAGCCTTCGCAAACTGGGGTGCCTGGATCTACGAAGCGGTCGGTGGCTCCGTGGACAAGTGGTACTACTTTTCATCAGACGGTGCCCAGGCGGTCCTTGACCGCGGATTCCTCCAGGATCCCGCAACTATTCGAAATATCGGTCTGATTTTCGGTGCCCTCTTTGCTACCCTGATCGCCTCCGGTTTCAAGTTCAAGAAGATCAAAACGGGAAAGCAGGTTGTAGCCGCCATACTTGGTGGAACGTTGATGGGTTACGGTGCGCGCATCGGTTTTGGCTGTAACATTGGTGCCTTTTATTCCGGTATTGCCTCGCTGTCCCTTTCTGGATGGGTCTTCGGCATTTTCCTCTTTATTGGTGCCATCATCGGAAGCAAACTGCTTGTCAAAGTATTCATGTGACGAAAGAAAAAAAAGAGAAGGGAGATACATACATGCGAGAAAAAAAAATTGAACAGTACGATGTTGTTGTCATCGGTGGCGGTCCTTCCGGACTTACCGCAGCTATTTACTGCGGCCGCGCCCGCCTCAACACAATTCTGATAGAAAAAGCTCTGGTTGGTGGACTTGCAACGTACACCAATGAGATTGAAAATTACCCCGGTTTCCCCGAGGGCACTTCCGGCCTTGGTCTGATGGAACTTTTTCACAAACAGGCCAAAAAATTCGATGTAAAGTTCAAACTCACCGATGTGAAGAGTGTTGAGCTGGAAGAAGAGACCAAACGCGTTGAAACGTTCCGGAACATCTATGAAGCGAAGACGGTCATCGTCGCTTCCGGTGGACGGCCCCGGATCACCCGCGCAAAGAACGAAGAGAAGTACCTCTTTGACAAGGGGATTTCATTCTGCGCCACCTGTGACGCCGCAGCCAACACCGACAAAACGGTCATGGTCATCGGTTCCGGGGATGCCGCTATTGAAGAGGGCATGTTCCTCGCCAAGTTTGCCAAGCAGGTGCTGGTCAGCGTCATTCACGACGAGCCCAAGATGGACTGTAATGAAATTGCCCGGGATCAGGCGCTGGCACATCCGAAAATGAAGATGATCTGGAACTCAATGGTCGACAGCTTTGAGGGTGAAGGCCATCTGGATACGGTCAACCTGAAGAATCTGAAGACCGGCGAGATTATGCCCTTCAAGGTAGACACCTGCTTTGAGTTCATTGGATACGAGCCCAACACAGAAATCTTCCAGGGCAAGCTCAACATGAGCAAGCGCAATTACGTCATCACCAACGAAAAGATGGAAACGGGTATTCCCGGTGTCTTTGCCTGTGGTGATGTTC
Organism: uncultured Spirochaeta sp.; assembly: GCA_964496635.1. GTDB lineage: Bacteria > Spirochaetota > Spirochaetia > DSM-27196 > Alkalispirochaetaceae > Alkalispirochaeta. The sequence continues at coordinate 25,491 of CAZCAE010000019.1, read as the reverse complement.
GGGAGAAAGAGCTGAAACAGGTTGCCACCGCTGTCGGCGACGGCGCTATCGCCGGTGTCGGTGCGGAAAAGTTCATCGCCGAGACAGAGATGTTCGAGAACCAGATCATGCAGAAAGAGAAGATCGGTCTCATTTACATTTACAGCGCTATTGACGCACCGAGCCGGGAACTTCTGCCGATGATGCAGGAAATCGAAACTGAGTTTGACGGCCAGGTGAAACTCAATGTTATTGACCAGTACAAGGGCAAGAGCCTCTGCGACCGCCTGGGTTGTGACATTGAGCCGATGACCCTTTTCTACACCAAGAATGGCGAAGTTGTGGACACCTCCACCAGGGCCGACAAGAAAAGCGTTGTCGAAAGCCTGAACAAATACGTTGAACGGCCGGTAGGAGCGTAAGAATGAAGCGAACTGTATCCCTCATCGCCATCGCAGCGGTGGCGGCTGTGCTTATCGGTTGCGGACCTTCACCGGCAGGTGAGAGCGGAACCGAGATTGTGACCGCAGGGGAAGCTCTTACGCTTCTGGAAGACGCCGACGCGGTTCTGGTTGATGCCCGCCCCACCCTGGATTACCGGGAAAACCACGTGGAGGGTGCCGTAAGTATCGCTCGGGCCGACATCGTGGTGAACACTCCCCATCCTAATCTGGTGGGCACTCCCGAGCAGATTGAACGCGTCATGGGCAGCCGTGGCATCGGCAACGATACGCTGGTCATTACCTACGATGACAACAAAAACATGGACTCCGCCCGGCTGTGGTGGACCCTGAAGTACTACGGTCACGACAATGTGAAGGTGGTGAGCGGCGGCCTCAAGGCGCTGCAGGCCGAAGGCGTCACCATGACATCTTCGGCACCCAGCGTTGCAGCCGCTACGTTCCAAGCAGGACCGCCGGATGAATCGATGATCATTACCGGCCGGGAAGTTCGTGCTCTGGTTGAGGAACCCCGGGATGACGTGACGATCATTGACACCCGGACGAAGGAAGAGTACCTGGAAGAGGGTACCATACCCGGTTCGGTCCTGCTGAATTTTGTTGGCAACAACTTTGCCGACGGCACCTTCCGACCGGTCCGGCAGATTCGCATTCGCTATGTGGAAGCGGGAATAGACCTGGACGAGGGGGCGGTGCTTTTCTGCAAGACCTCCATCCGGGGCGCCCAGACCCATCTGGCCATGTACAACGCCGGATACCGCAATCTCAGACTGTATGACGGCGCCTGGGTTGAATGGACCGCCAACCCCATGAACCCGATCTATGTGGAAGAACCGGAGACAATGCAACTGCAGTCATCCGACAATTCGTAATCAAACAGGCCCCAGTTGAGGGCCTATTTTGCGCGTAGACCCCGCATAAAGTTGTGGTGGCTACCGCACAAAAGGAGAGTCACATGAAAACGAGAGTAATCGTTTCTGTCGTACCGCTCTTGGTGATGGCCCTTGTTATGGGCTGTGGTGACCAGGATTCACAGCAGGCCCAGGCCCCCGCCCAGGCGGAGAGCGCCGCAGCGGCTGAACCTGCACAACAGGAAGAACCTTCCGTCCGTGAAGTGGTGGAAGCCTATTTTGCCAACATGCCCGACCATATCTACAAAGTTGACCAGGCAGAGTTTCTGCAGATGGTTGGCGCCGGCAGTGATATGACCATCATCGACATTCGTCGTGCCGATGATTACAATGAAGGTCACATCAAGGGGTCCGTCAACATGGCATGGGGTTCCCCGGCAATGTACGAAAAGTTGCCCTACATCCCCACAGACAAGCCCGTTTTCATTACGTGTTACTCAGGACAGACTGCCGGTCAGGCCGTTGCACTTTTTAACATGGCAGGCATTCCCGCCCGTTCCATTAACCTGGGCTACAGTTACGGCCTGTCCAAAGTGGAAGGTATGAAAGAGTACGTTGAAACCGAAGCAAATGAGTTTCCTTCAACGGTCCAACGGGACATACCCGACAACATCATGGACGCCTATCGCAGCTACTACGAAGATATGGCCGGCGCCGCGGGTACACCCTTCGCCAGCAATATTGTAAGTGAAGCAAATGCCAAAGCCATTCTGGACGCAGGCGATGACGACGTGCTCTTTGTCTCGGTCCGTCGTCCCGAACACTACGCCGAAGCCCACATTGAAGGCGCCATAAATATCCCCTTTGGTAAAGGCATGCAGGAAAACTTTGCGTCCCTTCCGGCGGACAAGAAGCTGATAGTCTACTGCTATACCGGTCAGACCGCCGGTCAAGTTGTGGGCGGACTGCGGATGCTGGGTTATGACGCCGTTTCACTGAAAGGTGGCATGGGTATGCCTGCCAACGAGCCCATGGGCTGGATGTCCCAGGGTTACCCGACCGTAGCCAGCAACTGATCGATCACAGCGAGCTGTGAGGGGCTCGCCGCGGGGTGGAAGTGGCTGTGTGCTCAGGCGGCTACGGCCGACACTCAGTACCCCGTGGATTCGCCCGCAAACAATATGAAAGCCCGGCATAAGCCGGGCTTTTTTTCTGTAAATACCCGACTTTCGTCGGCTATTTTCGTAATAGAGGGTATTATACCGGTGTGACCACCGGAACGAGTACTACCGGAAGCTGCAACTTCTGCGCCATAGCCTTTCCGGCATTCCTGACGTTCTATACGTTTTTCTCTCTCTGGAGCCTGTCGTGGTATCCGGCGGTACACAGCGACGAGGCGTGGCTTGCATCGTTGTCCCGGACAATAATGCTTGAGCGGAATATTGCCGCTACGGAGGATTTCTTTTACCTGACGCCCCGGTTTCCTCACGCTGTGAAGACGCTCTATCACGCCGTACAGATGCCTTTTCTTGCGATACGGTATTCTCACCTGGGGGCCCGCATGCCGTCGTTTCTTGCGGGTATTGCCGCGGTTGCGCTGTTGCACGGCATCATACGACGTACCATCGGCAGCAGGTGGATCGCCCTGGGAACGACTGTGGCTTTCGGATTGGACCCGCAGGTCCTGTATGTCAGCCATTTCGGCCGGCAGGAGGCACTTATCCTGCTGGTTATTCTTGGGGGGATCGCGGTACTTACCTCCGGGCCGGTCACGACAAAAGCGGCCGCCGGGGCCGGCGGTATCGTTGCCGCGGGCGTCTTCATCCATCCCAACGCCTTTATCGCCGCCGCGGTGATCTTCCCGTGGCTCCTGTTTGCCCCGGTGTACCCACGGCCGTCCGGCGGATCCTCCAGTCGGCGAGCCGCAGTATTCACGAAGCGGGTTGCGCTGGTTGCCGCGTTTGCGGGAGTAGTCGCCGTAGGGGCACTTGCTGCAGTAGCCGTCAGCCTGACCATGGATCCCTATTTCATTACCAACTACCGCTCTTTCGGAGAGACCGTAGGTGTCTCCGACAACGTTGTGAGACGCTATTTCCGGCTTGTCACCTTCTTTCGCAATATGGCCGGTCGCAACATGGGTACCTACTATCTCCCTCCCGTTGCGTCGCGCCTGACCGTGGGGGCGATCCTTATGGCATTGGCTGTGGTCGGGGTAACGGTTCATAAAGTATTCCGGCGGGGAGCGTCGGTCCTTCCGGCTCTCTCTCTGGCTGCATCTGTTGTGGCTCTCTTTATCGTGGGTAAATACAGCCCCCCCAGCCTGGTCTTTCTCTTTCCGTTCATCTATCTGTCGGCAGCGAGTTTTGCAGGGAACATCGAGGGCACAAAACTACCGTCCATTATAACCGGAGCCGTTGTTGTCGGGATGTTTGCTCTGTCCGTCACTGCCCTTGTGCAGGAACTGCCCCGCTGGTATCGCCTCGACGCGGCCGGCGGCTCCTACACTGCTCTTATTGACGAGGTGAAAGACCTTCTGTTGGAACACGACCTGGAGGAGACACCCGTCCTGGCCAATCTGAACCTTGCCTTTGCTTTTGAGCCTGGCCGGCTTCGGGCGTTTCATGACTTTGCTGCAATACCGCGCGGGGATAGCGGCGCGGTGGAACGGTATATTCGAGAAGAGAAGATTGGCGCAGTCTTTCTGCCCCGACAGGAGATGGACATCATATATCGGAATCGCCCCGTCTGGAACGACGTGTACGGGAACCCCTCCCGTTTTTATCCGCAGTTGCTGGACGTGCTGGAGCAGCAGGGACGGCTGGTTGCAACGATTCCGGCGCCGCTCTACGGCATGAGGTTGTTACGGTATGTTACTCCCGTTGGCGGGCCGGAAGACCAGGACAATGTGCCCACTATAGAGGTATACCTGTTGCAATGACCGAAATGACCCGTCGGATTATAGAAACCATTGCATCCGTGCCCCCCGGCCGGGTAGCCACGTACGGAGGTATTGCCGCAGCCGCAGGTATGCCCCGGGGTGCCAGGCAGGTTGCCCGGGCACTGCACGCTGTGAACGCTGCCGCGGGGCTGCCCTGGCACCGGGTAGTGAACCGGCAGGGCGGCATCTCCCTGCATCCTGACGGTGGAGGGGAGCTGCAACGGAAGCTTCTGGAAAGCGAAGGGGTGGAGTTTGACGGCAGCGGCAGGATTGATCTTGGACGGTTCGGGTATTTCATCGATTGACTTTACCTGAGTTGATTACTCATATTTTTGTATGAAAAGAACAACGCTTGTATTCGGAATTTCGATGCTGCTTTGGGTGGGAGTTGGATTGTCTGTAACGGCCCAACAGAATCCCCAGGACCGAGGTGAGACCAACGCTGCCTTCCCCGCTTTGGACGGGACGGAACTGTCAGGCTACCTGGCCCTGCCGCCGGGAGACGGCCCCTTTCCGGGGGTGTTGATGGTTCATGAATGGTGGGGACTCAACGTGGATACGACGGTCCTGGCGGACGCGCTGGCGACGGAAGGGTTTGCTGTACTTGCCCCTGACGCCTTCCGGGGCAGCCTGGCAACGACGTCGCAGGAGGCGATGGCCCAACTGCGGTCCACGCCGTCGGAACAGATTGCCGGTGACCTTGATGCGGCCCTTGAGTTTTTGCGGAGTCATGACGCCGTGGACGCCTCTTCTGTGGCGACCATGGGGTTCTGTTTTGGCGGCACCCAGTCCATGTATCTGGGGACTCGGGCGGAGGGTCTTGCTGCGGTGGTTACCCTTTACGGAAGTGGTCCTATACAGTCGGCGGACCGTCTCGGCAATCTGGCAAAGAATGGACCGGTCCTGGGTATCTTTGGCGCCGAGGATCGAAGCATCCCCCTGGAAGAGGTTGAAGGGTTCAGAACGGCATTGGATCGGGCGGGTGCGGATCACACTGTAACGGTGTACGACGGAGTGGGTCACGCCTTTGTGAAGAGCACCACCTACGACCGGGGCGGCGCCCCCGAAGACGCGTGGAACCAACTGGTGGGCTTTCTTGGCAACGCTTTGAGGTAACTGGCTTGTATCGACAATGTTGTTGCAGGAATGGGGACAAAGACTTGTGAAACAAAGACTTATGTCAATCGGAACCGTTTGGCAGGAATAACTCTCTATACAAAAGGGGAATACATCTAATCCTGCAACATGATTATGTATACGTGATGACGCCAGACAGAACGAAGTTCAATATCGAAAATTCATGAGCGTGAAAGGCGGCGGACCGTCTCGGCGATGTTGAGACAACGGTCGCCGACGTGTTCCAGGTGGGAGACGATGTCAATGAAGGTCAGTTCTCCGCGAATATCGGCATCGTCACTTTTTTCCAGCACCTTCCGGGAGCGCTTTTTAAGTTTATCCCGGAGCCCGTCGATGGTCTCTTCCATGCTGTTGGCAATTTCCCAGTCGGGTTGATCTATCTTGCCCTCGAGATAATCTGCATTATAGCGAAGGAAGTCCAGAATTCGGGATGTATAGCCAAAGAGTTCGTCCCGACTTTCCTGGTGAAACCGAAGGTTCTTGCGGTAACTTCGGGCAAGAAGCCGAATAGTTTTATAGCAATCGTCACCGACGAGGGAGAGCTCCTGGGCAATTCGCTGGTGCTGTTGTATTCGGTCGGCCTGGGCGGGACTGCAGGGCAACTGTATGCTCCGCGAGAGTGGCTGCAGTATCTGTTCTTCCATGTCCTTCACCTGTCCCCGTAGATCGATGACCCGGTCTGTGGCCTCTTCGATAGCGTCATCTACCTGGGTGCTGTTCATGACGATCATCAGCATCTCATAGGAACGATCTGCCATTCGGGCAAGGGCCGACCGCGTCAAAACCAGATTTGCGTCGAGAGATTCGGGATATCCCGGCTGAATAAAAGCGAGCGGTTCAGGGTGGGCCTGACCATCGGTGTTGCCGGATGAGGTGGCGATACGATGAATAATAAGGTCCATCGGCATGTGCGTCAGCGCGAAAAGGGGAACTACGAGAACGTGAAGAAGCGTGTGAAAGGCTGCCAGGAGAGTTGCCGTGACTGCAGGAGAATCGCCGAAGGCCGGACCGGATCCGGGAGGCATCAGAAACGGGAGAAGGAACGCCAGGATCGCTCCAGTGAAGAGCGCCAGCGCCGCCGTCACAATGACCCGTCCGGCGGTACTCCGGGCTGCGGCCCCCAGTGGACGTGAGGCATAGAACCCCGCTATCCCCGGCGCGGCGTTACCAGCTGTGACGGCAAAGAGAGCCATCTGCAAGGGAATCACCCTGTGCACCGCCAGGGCGGTGACGATGATTGCCGTCGCTACAGTTGAGCGGGTCGCCGCTGCGAGGGTGAGGCCCAGGAACAGCCCCGTCACGGCGGCGAAGACGGCGGGGGGAAAGGCGGTACCGGAAGAGAGAGCTGCCACCGAGAAGGGCACGGTGTCGATAAACGAAATCCGGCCCGCCAGAAGGTCTACCGAAATCAATAGAATCGCGACGCCGGTTAACAGGTCCGCCCGGTCGACGCCGTGGTTTGTAGGGTACAGTCGCAACACAAGGGCGAAGCCCATCAGAAGAAGCCCCGCAGCGAAAGTGCTGCCGTAAAACAGGATCAGTGCCGGCACCCAGCACGCCAGGGCGCCACCCAGATTGGCACCAAGAAGAACGTGAGGGCCCGCCTCGTCTGGCGCACCGGGTTCCCGTTGAGCTCCATCGGTGGAAGTAATTACCGATATAGTGGTGGCAACAACTGAACCGGTTGCCAGTGCTGCGATGAGGCCCCGGAAAAACGGGCGAATCCGTGCAACAGCGCCGTCAGCATTACCGTCAACGTTGGCGCGGAGCAAGAAACGTACAAAAGAACCGGTACGGCGAATCAGTACCGATGTCAGCTGGGTAAAGCCGACCATGAACAATCCGACCATTCCGGCAAAGAAACCGACGAGCAGTATCAGGGAAACAACGTTGGACAGCACCATATCACGCCTCGTTTCTTACGGTTCGGCCAGGAGAAAATCGGGGTTGACCGTCTCTTTCAGGAAGGACCGAAACCGCTTTTTGTGCCCGGGCATACGGAGAGCCGTATCCAGGTAGTTACCATTATCAGTGAACTTGATATCTCCGGAAATGTCGAGGTAGGTTGTCGCGTTCTTCGGACCGACAATGTACGGGGCGGCGCCTTTACTTATCAACAGATAGTTGAGAATGATGTTTCCCGTCCTGTGATTGCCTTCCAGAAAGAGCTGGGGCCTGGAAAGCATTCGTGAATAGAATCCTGTTGCCAGATGGTACGGATCGCTCTCCTTTCGCTTCTTGAGAACCCATTCCTTGACTGGACGAATCTGACCGAGAAAACTCTTGCGGGTCTCTTCCAGATGGGAATAGTAGACTCTCCGCGTTTCCCGGGAGGTGCCACAGAGGACGATGTGGTTTATCTCAAGAAGGGCGTGGAGCCCGGCCGGAGTGAAGAGGTCGATCCCTTTCTGCAGCAGTTCATTGAGAAATCCGTACGCTTCGACAATCTGTCCGATCATTATTGGGGTGAATGTCTCCCGTCGCATAGACAGGCGGTCGTTGATCGCCGGAAATGCTTCCTGAAACTCCGCCAGTGAAGTCTCAACGGCCGGCAGGTTGAAAAGCAGGGCCATAATGCGGATGATGGCGGGTCTTCGCCGTCGTGACAAGACGAACAGTATCGGTTTCCACGAATCGCTTTCGAAATACCAGCTTCAGATAGCCTTCACTTTTTACCTGATATCGGGCGGAAGAAACCTGCACTTATAATTCTCTAACAATACTCTCATACAATCTGGCAAGAATGGAATTTAACGATCGAATACTCATAAGCATTGATGTATTGAGCAAGCTGGGTATCTTTGTGCGCGACCTGAGCACTGGACAGGGTTTTGCCAACCACGTATGGAAATCCTTCGGTTATAATTACGAAGATTCTATCGGTGATAACTGGCTTACATTTGTTCATCCTGATGATCGCGAGGCTGCAGAGAAAGCTGTAGACTATGCTCATCAGGGCGGTAAACAGCCGTTGTTTACGGAGTACCGGGTACGTACAGTAAACGGTTCATGGCGGTGGGTCCTTCACTCGTCCCAGATAGAACACGAGCAGTCGGACGGAACTCCGAAGCTTTACATCGGTCACGATCTCGACGTTACGAACATTCATGAACTACAGGATGCCCTGGAATTGGCCCGGTCGGATGCAGAGCGTCGTGCAATGGAAGCGGAGATTCTTCGTTCCGCCGGAGCCATGGTGGTCTCGGGTCTGGAACCGGAAGAGATCGTTCCAAGGGTAGAGAAAATGATACACCATCTGATACAGGTCGACGATTTCTTTCTCATGGAAATTTTCGACAACCGGGTCGTTCCGTTGAATGGCACAACCATACCTGACCACAAAACCGGACGATTTCTGCTCCATCATCGGAATACAATTCGGAATCAGGTTGTACTGAACAAGACCCCCGAGGAGATAATTGACCAGGAGTTATCTCTGGCGGCACTGATCGTACCGCTGGTAAACAGGAACAGTGTCCAGGGAATTCTGTTTCTGATTCGGAATCATCCTACCAGCTTTGCCGGTGATCCCGCGCGAATTGCCATATCCATTGCAGACTATTTCTCGCTTGCACTGTTTAACGCGCGGCAATACAGCAAGATGCGAACGATGGCAGATACGGATCCCATGACTGAGTTGTTGACCAGACGGGCCTTTTTTGAACAGGGCGAGAAGCTGACCCGGCGATCACATACTGAAGAAACGGCTCTGTCGGCTTTACTGATCGATCTAGACAGATTCAAGTCGATAAACGATCGGTTTGGACATTCCGTGGGAGACATGGTCATACGGGAAACGGGCGCGATTATTCGCAGGAACATCAGAGCGAACGATCTCGCCGGTAGATTGGGCGGCGAAGAGTTCTGTATATTGCTTCCGGAAACGCATATAGACCAGGCGGAAGAAATCGCAGTTCGCATCTGCCGCTCCCTGAGCACACACAGTTTTACGGACCTGCCGGAACCGGTTACTGCAAGCATCGGCGTTCATGAATGCAACCGTCCGAAAGCCACCGGGGCGGGATTGGATGCGCTTGTTCGAAATACCGATGAAGCGCTGTATCGAGCGAAACAGGGGGGTAGAAACCGGGTATCCCGGTAAGGCTATTGGCGGCAGGACGCAGAAGATTACCCGAAAATCGGGACAATCGTTGTATAATGGAACGATTCATGGTTATCCGGGCGTTCTCAATTATCGGGTTTCTCATCCTGGGAAGCTTTACCTTTGTTCTGTACGGCGGAGGGTTGGTACACAGTGCAGGATCCGGGGCGGTTTTCCCGTCCGCGCTGATCGGCATCTGGATTGTCGGACTGGTGGTCGGCTTTGGTCGGGAAGCTCTGGTAATCCGGGACATTCCTGCATCTGAGGGTCGGGAAGGTGGTGATGGAAAAGAACGTTACACCGACCTTCTGACCGTCCTGGCGGTAGTGGTTGGAGCGGTTGTCACCTTCTGGATCAGCATTGAGCTGGAACACGGTCCCGTCATCGCTTCCGCTCTGGTAGGAATCCTTGCGGCGGCACTGGTGCCGTCGTTCGCCGTCGCCACATTCTGTGGTTCCTTTGTAGGAATGGCATCATCCTTTGTTTTCGACTACTCCATGATCGCCATAGCCGGACTGATTTCCGGCGTTGTGTATGTTATGGCGGGCAAGGTACTCAACGGGTTCGGCGGCAAACTGGGAACCACGGCGTGGTCGGGCAGTATCGCTGTGGCGTTTCTCTTCGGGCGTCCATTGCTGAACTATCCCGTGTTGAGCTGGGATACAGGCAGTCTGTTGGTGGTCTATTGCGTCCTGGGCGCGGTGGTTACCTGGTATATCAGTGTAATTCTGGGCAAAGGGGCTGTTATGGCTTCCGGCGTCGCAGGACTGCTGGGCGGGCTCGTATTACCGGCAACGTACGGATCGGAAGTGGGTCAGGTTCTTGCGGTGGGTGTATTTTGTGCGTCGTTTGCGGGGATGACCGCCCCGAAGCGACTGAACCACATGTACTGGATGGTTCCGGCGGGTATTATCTGCGCAGTCATTCTGGTATACGAGCGTCCCTTTCTCTCCGGCGGCGGCGGCAAGCTGGGAACCGCTGGCTTTGGTTCCGTAATTGGTCTGGATGGTTTGCGAATACTTGCCACAACATTGTGGAAACAGGTGTCGGGACGAGCAAAGGAATGAGAGTATGAACAACAAGGATTCAAGTCTGACGGGAGTTCTTTCCACATTGAGCGTCACCATAGTCGCCGAGGATTCCGTGGGGTACGAGACGCCATTTCTGGGGCAACACGGCGTCTCTTTTCTGTTGCGGGCCGCCGCACGGGGAGAGCCGAGGGTGGACGGCCCCCGGAGGGGGGACGGAATTGTTCCGGAGGTAACCAGAACAATTCTGGTGGACGTCGCCCAGCACCCCGAGCCGCTATTACACAATATGGCTCTGATGGGTATTGACCCGAGCGAAATTGACACCGTCGTCCTTACTCATTGCCATTACGACCACACCCAGGGGCTTGCCGAAATCCTGAAAGCCATTGGCAGAACCGATGTCCCAGTCGTCGCCCATCCGGATATTTTCAGACTCAATTTTGCCGTCCACCCGGGACTCCATCACATTGGCGTCACGAATTCCGATACGAAAGAGGCGATAACCGCTGCAGGGGGGATGCTCTTTCCTGTCAGGGAACCTCTTCAGATCATGCCGGGGCTCGTTACCAGCGGCGAAGTTCCCCGGACTACTGATTACGAGAACCGGGAAACGGCGCTGCGGACACTACAGGCCGGCAGGATTGGTGTGGACCAAATGATGGATGAATTGAGCCTCTACTGCACCGTGGAGGATGTCGGTACAGTTGTCGTTACCGGCTGCAGCCATCCAGGAGTAGTGAATATTGTTCGTCACGCCAAAGAGCTCTGTAGAGAGAGCGTCACTGCCGTCATTGGGGGATTTCATCTAATTGAATCGACGGAGGAAAGAATTCGACGGACCGTGGTCGATCTGGAAGCTGAAAAGGTAGATCGGATCATGGCGGGCCACTGTACCGGGTTTCCCGCCCAGGCGAGGCTGTATGACACGTTTGGAGATCGATTCACGCCTTTGAGAACGGGGCAGACATTCTTCTTTCCGACAGGTGAGTAAATTCTCGTGTATACATAATCATGTTGCACGTCCCGTTTTGCAACAACTTCGTGTATACCGATGTCACTGCCGGGAAAGCTGCTTGTGTCGGGGGGCAACACGGAATTCGGCATAATAAAGACGGCAACAGGTAAAAATCAGACGAAATTCCGATAGGGTTTCACCGTTCCCGGCGCCACTATGGCGCCATGAAATCGAATACATCTTTCAGCTGGGTGTCTGTACTTGTTCTGATTGTCACCGGATGTGCGGGAACGCCTCCCATTCCGGACGATGACGGTCGGCCTCTGGAAGGATCGATCGCCTCCCTGGAGGTGGTCACGCGGCAGGGAGATGAATACCATCTACTGCTGCGGGGACATGATCGGACCGCTCCGATACTTCTATGGCTTGCCGGCGGTACCGGCGGTGCTGTTGTCCTATGGCTGCTGGACTCGCGGATTCATAGTCCCTTGACCCGGTTTTTTCTGATAGTTCACGGAGCCCTGCTGGCATCTCTCTTCCTGGCTCTCCTTTCGTTCTACTTTGATATCCTCGTTCCGCGACGCAACGACGCTGGTCCCTTCGGCAAGAGTCCGATCAGGGCCGTTCTCGGGTCTCTCCTGGGAACAGTTACCTACGGTGGTACCGCCGCGGCGGTCCGGACCCTTCCCGGGGCACCCCGGCAACGGATAGTCGCCGCGACTGGCGCCGCAATCGGAGTCATGGCCGTCCAGGGTGGATTCGTCGTAGCCGGTCGTATTCCCCATATGATCGTCATTTCGGTGTTTCTGGTATTCATCGGCGTGGTCATGATAGGCGTGGGAGGCGGAGCTCCTTCGCCCACGATGGCCTGGTTTGTCCGTCGCCTCGGTATTCTCATCGCGATATATGCGGCAGTATCCGCCCTTTTGTACCTGCTTTTCGCGGGGATTCCCTTCCTGGCGGAACTGGGAATCAGTCTCGATTTCGTCTTTTACTTCCTCTGGAGCGCCCTTTCCATTGCCGCTTTCGTACGGCATATGGTCCGTCCGGTGGCAATCATCGAGGACACCGGAGTAAGTCCGGCGTTCTGCAGTGCGTACTCCATTACCCCTCGAGAAGCGGAAATCATTGAGCTCATCGGACAGGGTCTGTCAAACCAGCAGATTGCCGACCGCCTGCACGTTTGATTTGCAACGGTCCGTACCCACGTCTACAACATTTTCCGGAAGTCCGGTGCCGGAAGCCGGGTGGATCTGCTCCGGCTGGTCGGCGGTTTTCGGGAATAGGCGACGGAACGCCGATCGACGGAAGACGGCGCAGCTCTTGCCTGCGCGCTCCCGGGGCCGTACTTTTGCCGGAGATGCAGAACAGACACGTGGTGATTATCGGGGGCGGGTTTGCCGGTATACAGGCCGCCCGGTCGGTGCGACGCCGAAACAGAGAGGCTCTGATTACCCTTATTGACCGGACGGGCAATGCGACGATGCTTCCGGCCCTTCCCGATCTTCTTTCGGGACGCATTCACAGAGAGGCTCTTTACCGGCCGGTGCGGGAGGTCCTTGACCCATCTATCGAGGTTGTCGTTGCGGATGTCCGACGCGTGAACCTGGACGGTCGGTCGGTACCGACAAAGGTGAATATTCCTATGACGGACTGGTCATTGCTACCGGTTCGATTCCCACCCCTCCACCGGGTCCCCTGGCGGATATGCTGTGCCATTCAGTCCACACCTATCAGGGAGCTTTGAAGTTTCGACAAACTATCGAAACCCGTCTCGCCGCGGCGGGTGCACTGGACATACTGGTAGTCGGGGCGGGCTACACCGGTCTGGAAACGGCGGTTGCCCTTCGACACGGAATTGAACGATCAGGCCGAACACCGACAGTCACCGTCGTCGATGCAGCCGATCATATCCTTCCCATGGTCAACGAAAAGGAACGCCGGCGGATCCGATCGTATCTTGATAAGAACGACATCGTCGTCAGAACGGGAACTGTTGTCACCAACGTGTCCCGGGACAACGAAATGGTGACGGCCCGGCTCTCCGACGGCACTTCCCTTGTGAATCCCGTCGTTTCCTGGGCGGGAGGAATGACCGGCACTGCAGCTGCACTTGGCCTGGATGTGGAAACGACCCGGGACGGCCGCGTAGTCACCACCGACGGCCTGCAGATTCCTGGACATCCCGGGGTCTTTGTCGCCGGCGACGCTGTTGCCATCACCGGTGGGGATGGCAGTGTGTTTCGGCGGGCCGTCAACGTCTCCTACTATTCCGGTCGCCGGGCAGGTAAGAATGTCGCTGCCGTTCTCGCCGGAAAAGCGCCGAAACCGTTCCACCCCGTCGACCTGGGTTGGGTGATACCCCTCGGGGCCGAAAGCGTAGGCCGGGTATTCGGCGTCTTCAGGGTTGGTCGGCGGCTGGGAGTCCGGCTTCACTACTTTATGTCCGGTTTTCGTCACTTTGGTGGTGGGAGAGGACTCCGGTTTTACGGCAGGGCTCTGGCCCCGGGAGGATTTTCCGAACCGCTTTCACCGACTGCCGACCCTGACGCCGACTCCGGTGCGGTTTCGGCGGTAGATTCAGGGGATCCCGAAGGATGAACGTGCTGCGCCGGTGGTTTCTCTCTCTAAGACCCTATTCTTTTACCGCGTCTCTTGTGCCGGTACTTCTTGTGGCAACGCCGTCGGGACATTCCGACGGTGATATCGTCTGGTGGACCTTTGCCCTTTACGCTTTTGCGGCGGTTCTGTTCCACAGTGGAACAAATGTACTGAACGACTACTGGGACTTTGGGCGCGGGGTGGACCGCCCGGACGATCGAGACCCCACCCACACGATAATCCGTGGAATAGTGACACCTCGTTTCATGCTGGTCAGCGGCCATATATACTTTCTTGCAGGAATTGCCGCCGGTGCGGTGGTGGCAACAGTCCGGGGTCCCGTGTATTTTGTGGCCGGACTTGCCGGAGCAATGGCTACGTACTTTTACACCGGGTCCCGCTTCAGCCTGAAATATCGTGGTTTTGGTGATTTGGCGGTCTTCATTCTGATGGGGCCGGCCCTTGTGGCCATGGGCGACTGGTCTGTCAGCGGTACGGTAAGCCTTGTTCCCGTACTGATATCCCTGCCGCCCTCTTTTCTGGTGACGGCAATACTTCACGGCAACAACCTGCGCGATCTGGAGACTGATAGGGCCGCTGGTATACATACCGTCGCCGGGGCGGCACCTCCCCATGGACTGATTGTACTTCTTTCAACCCCCTTGGCACGGCGGACGATCCTGTTGGTGCAACGGGGAGGTTCAGCAACGACCGAAGAGTTGGCCACACTACCCATGCGAACGGCTGTCATCCATCTGTTTTTTTCTGCTCTTTGTCTGCTGGGACTACTTCTCGGGCAGATATAATCGACGGCAGTTTCACTTGCCCCGTCTCCCGGGCTTGTCTACTTTTACAACATGAGTATAAAACCTGTCGGAAAGATCATCGGGATTCTGCTGGGCCTTCTGATCATAGCTGCGGCCGGGTTCAGCGTCTACATCTGGTTCAGCGGCGGTGACGGCGAAGCGTCCCGGGAGGTGGCCGCTGTGGCCGTGGAACCGACGGAACCGGAATGGGTAGCCTATGACGTGGATATATCGCGCTCGGAGGCGCGTTTTCTCATTGATGAAGTACTTCGTGGATCGCCAAACACGGTAGTGGGTATAACGGACCAGATTGACGGGTCGGTGGCAATACGTTTTGACCGGGCCGACGTGGAGATCGGAGAGTTTGAAATCAACGTCCGAACCATTCGCACCGACGACGAAATGCGGGACCGCTCCATCCGGACGCTGATTCTTGAATCAAACAACGACGCGTATGAGTTTTCCTCCTTTCGACCAACGGAAATTACCGGAATACCGAAGTCCATCGGTGTTGGTGATGAGCTTCCACTGAAGGTGACCGGAAACCTTACGGTGCGGGATGTAACGCGGGTAGTGACCTTTGACCTTCCCATTCGCGTTGATTCTGAAGAGGAGATCTCAGGGTATGGTTCAACCACCATTACCTGGGATGATTTCGACATCACCATACCCTACGTAGGAGGCAACTCGATTGTGTCTGCCGTTGACGACAAGGTTGTCCTGGAGATCGAGTTTGTGGCGGTCCGTCGGGGAGAATGATGGGCTGCACAGTTTCCGTGCCGGACCGCGCCATCACAGAAAATTCTTCGACGTAACCAACCGGGCGTACAGTCGCCATGGCACAAGAGAGGTCGTCCGCCGAATGAGGCGGTTGGAAAACCCCGGAATATACACGGGATCACCTGTGGCGCGTCGTCTTTTCAGCGCCTTCAGCGAGCGCCTCACTACGTCGTCTGAAGTCATCCAGCGAACAATGCCCCTGTCGCGGCGCATATCCGACGACCATTCCAGGCGGTCGTGAAAATCGGTGTGAGTAAAACCGGGACAGAGTACCTGGAACCTGACTCCCTCCCGGACCGCCTGGGGTTGCAACGCCCGCGCCAGTTGAACAAGAAACGCCTTGGTTGCGGTATACATTGCCGGTGCCGGCGCGGGGAGAAACGCTGCGAGGGAGGAGACGAAAATGACTGAGGGAGGTACCGTACCGACAGGACCGGTTGAACCGGCGTATCCTGTGGAGTCGCCGGCTTCTGGTCCCGGGGTCCGAGCCGCCGCCGCCCCTGTCCCTGCCACCGCCCGTATTCGGGGATATGCCGCCCGAACCAGCTCCACGGCACATTGCATATGCACATCCCCCATAGTTCGCAACGAATCAGCCGATTCCTGGAAGAAACTTTCCCGGTGACCAAACCCGGCGTTGTGGATAAGCATCACAAGATTCCCGCAACGAGACAGGCGTTCCGCAGTGGTTGAACAGACATCCCAATCCTGCAGATCTCCGATGAGGACTTCCGTCTTCACCTTCCACATATCAGAGAGCTCGCCGGCCAGGTGCTGCAGCTTTTCTACCCGACGGCCCGTCAGAATAAGGTCATACCCGTCGGCCGCCAGCGCCTGTGCGTAGGCCCTGCCGATACCGCTGGTTGCGCCGGTAATACAGACGGTGCCGGGATTTTGGCGGAGAGTCCCGCCTGGCGTTGAACCACTCATACTATTTCCCTCCGCGCAGTATACCAGACAAGAAGTGAGCGTTCCGCCTCAAGGCCGGGGACGTCAACAGGTACCACTCTGGCGGCGCGCTCCTTCGGATTGGTCATGGCCCACCCGGAGGCGTGGATGCGGGCCGCCTCATCACTCGTCTGTTCAATCTTTCCCTTGAAGGCGCACACCGGTGTCTCCGGCGGAAACGCTGCCGACAGGGAGGCAAGGGTATCTTCGGTGGTCTGGCGAAATGCCCGAAAGACCACAATAGCCGCGCCCAGGGAGCCCCTTTCGCTGGCGACCAGATTATCCGCATCCACTGACAGAACCCGGACAACCGGTTCGGCCTGAGCGGTAATCCGGGAGGGGGGGGGCGATATTCCCGAAGGGGTTGCTTGCACCGGACTGGCCGGGTCGGTAGAGTACTCCGAAGCGGTGCGTCGGTACGCACCAAGCACCACGGGCACGGCTCCTCTGAGAAAGCTGACCCGCTTTTCCCGCCTCTCTACCAGCACCGTCTCGTCAAGCACCTCTCCCAGCACCAGAGCGATGGGCAGCCCGGGAAGACCCGCACCGCTGCCCAGATCGTACAGGCGCCGCCGACCGCTTTCCGCCACCAACCGCACAATCTCCCGCCATGGGGCCACACAATCCAGCAGGTGCCGCACAAAGAGGCGGTGCCGGTCGGCTGCGTCTTCTTTTGCAATAAGGCCAAAACGTCTGTTTCCCTGGTACAGCTCCCCGAGATATCGGTCCAGGGCGGCCGCGACCGCAGCGATATTCCGGGGACCGCCGGGCTTCATATCAGGTGCGAGCAGAGTCTTCAGCGTTGCCATTTCAATCTCGTCCATTTTGCTCCCGCCGGAAAGTATACACTGCCGGTCCCATCGTCTGAAGAACGAAAGAGTACAGAAAATTGACCTTGTCGCCGAATACCCGTAGGCTACCGGAGTGAACATCATCGTGCCGATCAAACAGGTGCCGGACACTCAGGACGTTCGAATGGATCCGGAAACGGGAACCATGATCCGCTCCGGCAATGGCGCCATCGTCAATCCTCTTGATCTCTACGCCGTGGAAGCTGCCCTGGATCTCAGACGCCGACACGGTGGTACGGTCACCGCCGTGACCATGGGCCCACCTCCGGCGGAGAAAGCCCTGCGCGATGTCATCGCCCTGGGATGTGACGACGCCGTGCTCGTTTCGGATCGCCGTTTTGGCGGGTCGGATACCTGGGCTACATCCTACACTCTTGCCGAGACGATACGTACGGTCGGTACCTTCGATCTTGTCATAACAGGCGAACGTGCAACCGACGGCGATACCGGTCAGGTGGGCCCAGGCATCGCAGCCTGGCTCGACCTGCCCCTGGGAACTTATGTCTCCAGAATCGACTGTGTGACCGGTCACCGTATAACGGTGGAAAGGATAACCGAAGACGGCTACCAGACGGTGGAACTTGCATTACCTGCGCTGCTGACGGTAGTCAAGGAGATCGCATCACCGGGACTGCCAACCCTGACAGGCAAACGAAGGGCCCGGGCTACTGATATTCCTCTTCTATCTGCCGCCGATTTGAACCTCAATGAAGGCAATATCGGTTTAGTCGGTTCGCCTACCAGGGTGGTCCGGATCGATACACCCCGGGTTGGCCGGGAAGGAACAACCGTCCATATCGCCGACTCCAGCGAGGCGAAAGCCGCGGTGGATGCGCTGATGTCATTTCTTGCCGAGCGGGAGCTATTACCGTGAGTTATGTCTGGACCATCGCAGAACAGTACGGGGGTTCCTTGAAACGGACGTCCTTCGAGCTTCTGGCCCGGGGGCGCGGCCTTGCGGATGTCCTGGAAACTCGCCTCGCCTCGGTGGTTATCGGTCACGCCGTTTCACCGGTGGAACTGCAACGCCTCATTACCGGCGGCGCCGACGAAGTATACTCCATCCAGGACCCCTCTCTCGCGGAGTTTGTCTGTGAAAACTACACTGCCGCGCTTCTTGATATCGTAAAGATGTACCGGCCCCGGATCATTTTGGCGGCGGCGACCACCACCGGCCGGACGCTGATGCCCTATCTGGCCATCAAAGCCGGCACCGGCCTGACTGCAGACTGTACCGAACTGAGTATTGAAGAGGGCACCGACAATCTGTTGCAGACCCGACCCGCCATCGGCGGAAACATCATGGCCACCATAAAGACGCCCAACCACCGTCCACAGATGGCGACAATCCGTCCCCGGTCAACCCGGCCCCTTCCGACGGACACCGGTCGATCCGGAAAGATCATCGAGGTGCCCTTCCACCGGACGAAACTGGACTCCCGCATTACTGTCCTGGGCATCCGTCGGGATGATGAAGATTGTATCAATCTTGAGGAGGCCGATGTAGTGGTTACCGGCGGCAGGGGAGTCAAAACGGCGGAAAACTTCCGATTCATCAGGGATCTGGCGGCAGACCTTCACGGAGCCATCGGTGCCAGCAGGGACGCAGTAGACCGGGGATGGGTCGGCTACTCCCATCAGGTTGGTCTCAGCGGGAAAACCGTCTCGCCCCGACTGTACATCGGCGCCGGCGTGTCCGGGTCGGTCCAGCACCTGGCGGGCATTAAAACAAGCGAAACCATCATTTCCATCAACACAGACCCCGACGCCCCGATACACCGCATTGCCGACTTTGCAATTGTGGGAGATCTCTTTACAGTCATACCGGAACTGCGAAAGCGGTTGGCTGAACGAGCCGGATCGGAACCACCACACCGGACCAACAACATATATTGTCAGGAGGACATCCATACATGAACTGGTTTCTCTCTCAAAGCGCGGTAACACAATCTTTTCTGGCGGGCCTTTTCACTTGGGGTGTAACCACCGTAGGTGCGGCTTTCGTTTTTCCTTTTAGAACCGTCAGCAAGAAGGTACTGGACACCATGATGGGATTTGCCGCCGGTGTCATGATTGCCGCCAGCTTCTGGTCTCTTCTTGCGCCGGCGATCGAAATGGCGGAAGCTACCGGTGTCCGACCCTGGATACCCGCTGCCGCAGGCTTCCTGGCGGGAGGACTCTTTATGCTGGGTATCGACAAAATACTGCCTCATTTGCATATCGGTGAACCCATTGACCACGCAGAAGGTCCTTCCACCAGCTGGCACCGGTCCGTCCTGCTTGTTTTGGCCATCACCATTCATAATATTCCCGAAGGACTTGCCATTGGCGTGGCCTTTGGCGCCGTTGCGGCGGGAATACCCTCGGCGACAATAGGTGGTGCCATCGCCCTGGCACTGGGTATCGGTATTCAGAACATGCCCGAAGGAACTTCCGTGTCTGTTCCGCTCCGCCGGGAAGGCATGAGCCGGGGATGGGCGTTCTGGTATGGTCAGCTTTCCGGAGTCGTAGAGCCGATAGCGGCGATCCTTGGAGCGGCTGCGGTCATACTGATGCGCCCGATGCTGCCCTACGCCCTGGCATTTGCCGCCGGAGCGATGATCTTTGTCGTTGTGGAGGAACTGATACCCGAATCCCAGCGGAACAACAACACCGATATTGCCACCATCGGCACGCTGGTCGGTTTCGCTGTTATGATGATTCTGGACGTGTCCCTGGGATGAAACGATCTATTCTTCTATGCCTGATCGCAACCGTCGTTACCGGCGGATTGTTCGCCCAGAATTCCCTGTCTGAATCGCTTCTGCGCCGCCTGGACGAACTGCATGAGAACGACCGTCATCAGGAGGTGATGAAGCATACAGAGACTGCATTGGCGGGTGTTGCCGCCGGACTGGATCGGGCAGAACTGTTGTGGCGCCTTGCCCGAGCGGAGCTGAATAATACCGACCTGGGCCTTTACACCGGTACAGTATCGGAAGATTCCGCTTTGAATGTTCTGGACGGTGTGGTAGCCCGGGCCGATGAAGCTATTCAGGAAGACCCATCCAGGGGAGAGAGTTACTTCTGGAAAGCTGCGGCGATGGCCCAGCAGGGTCAGATCCGGGGTGTTCTGAATTCCCTGTTTATGGCCGGAGATATAAACGATCTGGCCGTCGCGGCGGTGGAACGGAATTCGGACATTTCCGAGGCGTGGTTTCTCCTTGGTCAACTGTACCGGGAACTGCCGGGTCGGCCCCTTTCCTTCGGTGACAACGTCTACGCCGTCTCCTTTGGACGTCTTTCGGTGGCCCTTCACGAAGAACGCTTGCAACGGGAAAACCTTCCTTCCCGATACTACGACTATTACATCCAGCTGGCGGAGTCCCTGCGGAACCGCGACTGGAGCGCCTCCCGCCGGCGGTCGCGCACGGCATCTATGGCGGACGAATACGCCGCTGCCACCGATGCTTTTACCCGGGGTGCCAACTGGGAAGGATCGCTGGAGTTGACCAGAGAAAGCGACCGGGCCGAAGGCCGACGCATTCTTGACGCCGTCACTCGTGAACTGGAGAGCCTTCCTCGCCGGACCCTGCGCCAGGAGAGGAGCCTTGAACTGGCCCGGGAAATTGCCCGGAAACGGTGGTAGGTGGTGGTGAGAACTCCGACGAGAGACCCCGTTTTACCGCCCGGGCGATCACAAACAGCCGTCCCGGCTCAAGGCGACCCACCCGGAAGGACCCGGCGTATTTGGGGTGTTCGGTGTATCTGACCCCTCCGGTGTGTGCATCAACTCCGTCATGTCCAACGTGTCCGGCGTATCCGCCCCAGGGACTGCGCCGGACGGCCTCTTCCAGTTCGTGACGTAAAAAACCTCGCCGTATCGACAGGGCACCGTCATAGGCTGCAAAGCTGCGACGGAACAGAAACGGCGCCAAAGCGCGATAGGCGACGTAACTGAAGCGGGAACGTTCCAGGTCATTGCACAGGAGGGTTCCGGAACACAGGCTTCGACTTACAGCCAGAAAATCCGCGAGTTCGGTATCAGAGAGGTGGTGAAGAAAGTGATTTGAGATCACATAGTCATAGGATGCCGTGGACAGATCGAAGACGGACCGTTCCAGAACTGAGATAGTCGGATATCCGGCGCATGCATGGCGCGCATAGGCGGCAACCCTGGGGTCTGCTTCACAGCAATCGACGTGGACGACCGCGCCGGCGGCTCGCCGGGCTGCCCGGACCAGATATCGGGCAATGTCACCGCCACCGGCTCCCACATCGAGCAGACGGACCACACGCAACCCGCGTCGTCGGATATCGGCAAGGATATACCGATCGAGAAGATAACGGGAACGGGAGACCAGGTGGTTCAGCAGCGGAAATTGACGCAAGGTCCGGCGAAGACGCTCCGGATCACTGTGAGGATCGTCCATAAGTTCCGCTTCATGACGACGCGACGAGAGATCGGGCCACCAGGGCGCATCTGCAAGCGTCGCTCTCATCGCACCACGCTCATATTGTCGTTCCTATACAGCTTCAAGCACGGCCGATTCTACCGTCAGGCCCGGGCCGAAGGCTGCGGCAAACACGCGGCCTCCACCTCCCCGTTGGAGAATCCGTTGCAGAACAAAGAAGATCGTCGCCGAACTCATGTTTCCGTACTCCCCCAGGACCGCGTAGGAGTCGGCAAAGGCGTCCGTTTCCAGATCCAGCGCCGAAGCCGCCCGGTCCAGAATAGCGCGACCGCCGGGATGAATTGCCCAGGTATCCACGTCGTTTCGGGTGTGACCCGATTTTTCCAGAAGTTCATCCACAATTCCCGCAATGTTCTTCTGGATGAACTTGGGAACGTATGCGGAAAGACGCATATCAAAGGCGATGGGGCCGATCCGCCAGGCCATGTCGGACTCACTGCCGTCAATAACCCGTCCGGCGTAATCGACCATCCGAAAACCACGGTTGCCGGCAGGTCTGTCGGCAGGGAGCCCCTTGGGACCCGTCATCAACGTTGCGGATACGCCATCGGCAAAGATGGCATTGGCCACCATCATGTCTGTCTCGGCCTTCAGTTGCAGATGAAGTGAGCACAATTCCACATTGACAATCAGGACCCGGGCGTCAGGGTCGGCGGTGCATATGCTGTGCCCCAGCTTGAGGGCTGGAAATGCGGCGAAGCAACCCATGAAACCCAGATGAAACCGATGAACCGTGGGAGCCAAAGGAATCTGACGCATGATATCGAAGTCGAAGCCCGGTGCGGAAAAACCGGTACAGCTGACGGTGATGAGATGGGTAATAGTGAGGGGGTTCAGATCGGCCCGGACCATCAGCAGAGCACGAACAGCTTCAAGGGAAAGATGTGTCGCATGAGTGATGAAGAGATCGTTCCGCTTTTCCAGACCCGGTTCGGGATCCAGATCGGCGTTGGGACCGTAAAAGGAATACTCTTCGGGAGGTCGATGGTAGTCGTCCACCACTGTATGGCGTTTCCCGATAGCGGTACCTTCATAAATACGGTTCAGAAAGCGCTTCTGAGCATCGGTATAACGGGAAAGTCCGGTGATAAAGGCTCGGGCTTCTTCCTGTGTATAGGACTGAGGCGGTACCGTGGTAACAATGTCAGTGATGTATACCGGTGAACTCATATTTGACATGGTGAGAAAGTAACAGTAGCTTCACCGGGAGTACAGCAAATATGGGACATAAAAGCTATAAACTTTCTGATCAGGCCGCCCGGGAAACATTTGGCCGTGCTGAAACCAAAAGGGAGTATAACCGTCTCCTCTTTACCACCGTTGCTCCGAGGTACAATGTAGCAACCAGGGTGCTTTCTTTTGGCCGGGATCAGGCGTGGAAGCGGACACTCCTGGAGATGTGCGGGGAGTCCCTCAGCGGGGGGCGGGGCAACGTTGATCCGGGCCTCGGAACTCCGGGGCGTCGGCTGCGAATCCTGGACATTGCCTGCGGCACCGGGGATCTGACATTGGCCCTCGCGGCCCGTTTCCCCGATGCCGAGATCGTCGGGATCGACCTGAACGGAGACATGCTTGCGAAAGCCAGAGCTCGGTTGGCCGTTCGATCTTCGGAGGAACGACCGACAGGACACCGACAAAAGAGACCGTTACCTTCAGGATCGGTTCAGTTTATAGAAGGTGATATGTCGTCTCTGCCCTTTTCCGACAACACCTTTGATCTTATTACCGCGGGATACGCTCTGCGAAACGCCCCGGATCTGTCCGCTACTCTGGGAGAAATACGCCGGGTTCTGTCTCCGGAGGGCGTTCTGGGAGTCCTGGAGTTTTCCCGCTCTCACCGTCCCGCCGTTTCCACCGTTTCCGGGGGTCTTCTGTCATTCTGGGGAAACCTCTGGGGACGACTGCTCCACGGTGACGGCGCCGTCTACGGATACATTGCTCGCAGTCTTGCCCATTTTCCCAACAGGAGAGAGGTGGCCCGTTTGCTGGCAGACAAGGGTTTCTCCCGGTTTGACCGAAGGCTTCGCATGTTCGGTATGCTGGAAATCACCGTGGCTGCAGGTTGATTCCCGGCACGTGAACACTGCGACGAAACGGAATGGTCCGCATTGTAAAATGGGACGCAAGAAAGCCTGAGGCTGGCGAGGCAAGGAGCCCTGCGATCGCTACGCTTCGCAGGGCCGAAGGAAGGGCGCCGCGGAGGGAACCGATATATGTTCCCAGAGCTGCGCGTTTTGCGGCGACGGCACCGGACTGCAGTCGTGCCATATTATATATTCGGTGTGCCTGTTCCAGAGTCAGGACGGGGCTTCCAGGGACGTTGCCGCCACCGTCACCTGCGCTGCGGCTTCGGCACAAGCGAACGAGCAGGTCCGCCAACAGTTCCGCATCGGCGAGGCCGGTGTTCATTCCCTGTCCTCCGATGGGAGACATTGTGTGTAGCGCATCCCCGGCAAGAAAGGCCCTACCCGTTCCCGCTGCACGGGCAATGCGGGTAACCGGCTGGAAGGAACTGGTCCAGGTAAAGCGCTCTCTCTTCATTACGTAACCCGTACGTTCCCGAACAAACTGCTTCAGGGCCTCTTCGATCTTCCCGGCGCCGTCGGGTATTTCAGGAAACCTGCCGGGCAGTTGGGCGATCCACCGACGCCTTTGGTCAGTCAAAGGAAAAGACTCGACGGCGCCGGCCGGGGTAAACCACAGATGCGCATCGGCGCCAAAGCCACTGAAGTCGGCTGTGTCCCCCATGATAAAGCGGTAGGGCATGAACCGCGGTATTCCTTCCAGGCCAAGATGATCTCCACACCGACCATGAAAACCATCGGCGTATGCTACCCAGGCAGTATCCAGAATCGTGTTGCTTTTTTTGGCATAAGTTCCTGCCACGCCGCGGTTTAAAACGGTCTGATCAGTTTGATTAGTCGGACTCTTTACTATATGAAGAGATACTCGTGGAGCAGCAACATCATTCTCGATACTGGATGTGACTGCCAAGCCCTCCAGAATTGGTATCCCCATGACATCCAGCCGACGACGCAACAAGGCCTCCGTCTCCACCTGGGGTATTACCAGTGCGTAGGGGTGCCTCCCGGAAATCTTGGAGAAACCCAGACCGCCAAGGCGACGACGCCGGTCGTGCACGTACGCCCTACGCACCTTGACGCCCCGTCCCACCATGTCTTCGGCCACACCAATACGTTTCAGAATCTCAAGGGATGCCGGCATTACCCCGATGGCCCGGGACCCTTCCCGGGGCCCTCTGCGCCGCTCGACCACAACGGTATCCAGGTCACCGGCGGCACATAACGCCGCAACGGTCATTCCGACTGGCCCCGCACCTACAACTACAACGTCGTGCATGATCAAAGTCTACTCCTCTCTATAGGTACGGGCAAAGATACCCGGTAAACTCCTTCAACTCGTTTTTTAACGGCACGACCAAACACCGTATGTGTTATTTAGAAAATCTTACCTTTCATATCGCCGCCACGGGAAATACCTCCCCACCGGGCAGTATACACAATTCTGTTGCACCACCTCTTCACATACAGGGCCGGACCAACCGAACCGGCCGAATTTCCAGCCCAAACCCACTAT
>CAZCAE010000018.1:0-56359 GCA_964496635.1 uncultured Spirochaeta sp. | reverse complement strand
CAACAATGGGCCGTTAGCTCAGCTGGCAGAGCAGCAGACTCTTAATCTGCGGGTCGAAGGTTCGATCCCTTCACGGCTCACATACCGCGTCACCTGCCCTTTGAGGGCGGACGCACCGGAAAGCGCTTGACTTACATGATATTCAATGGATATCATTGCGAGAGTGGTGAAATTGGTATACACGCCAGATTTAGGATCTGGTGCCGAAAGGCGTAAGGGTTCGAGTCCCTTCTCTCGCAGCTGAAGGGACTGAGATACACCACTCAGGTTCATTCACGTGTTCCGGTTTTTGCGAGAGTAGCTCAGTGGTAGAGCTCCACCTTGCCAAGGTGGATGTCGCGGGTTCGAATCCCGTCTCTCGCTCTCTTTTTGAGGCGGTTCGGTTCTCCGGATCGCCTTTTTTTTGACGTTTGACTCCGTAAGAAAAGGGCAGTTGTATATGGTACAGGACAGAAACATCGAAAAACAGGAAAACTCCTCGGTAAAGCTCACTATGACCATTCCGGCCGTGGAAGTACGAAAAGCCTACGACGAACTCGTTGCCAAATATGGAAAGGACGCCCAGATAAAGGGCTTCAGGAAAGGAAAGGCACCCCGGAACATTCTTGAACGCAAGTTCGGAGATTCCTTCAGGGCAGAAACGTTGCAGAATCTTATTGAATCAGCTCTGCAGGAGTCGATCCAGGCGGTGGAAGAGGAACACCGTCCCCTGCCCTACGCCGTACCGACCCTGCTTGACGAGTCTCTTGAACTCGAACCGGACAGCGAGCTTACCTTCAGCGTTGCCTACGATGTCTTTCCGGAAGCCAGACTGGGTACCTACAAGGGTCTGGAAATCAAAGAGCCACAGGTCAAAGTTACCAAGAAAGATGAAGACCGGGAGCTTGAAGAGATGCGGCAGCAGAACGCTCTCGTTATTGAAAAGGAAGAGGGAACCGTCGCCGAAGGTGACATTGTCACCATGAACTACGAGGAAGTTGATGAGAACGACGAGCCCGTTCCTGATACTCGCCGGGAAGACTACACCTTCACCGTAGGCAGCGGGCACAACCTCTACCATCTGGATACGGAAGTTATCGGAATGGCGAAGGACGAGGAAAAGGTCTTTGAAAAAGAGTACCCAGAAGACTTTGATCATAAGGAAATAGCGGGAACCAATAGACGTCTTCGCGTAAAGATTACCCTTATCAAGCAACGGGATATTCCGGAACTGGACGATGAATTTGCCCAGGACATCAGTGATGATTTTGGGACGCTTGATGATTTACGAAAAGACGTTCGAAAGCGTCTCAACACGACTGTGGAAGAACGTGTCCGGGCAAAAAAGATAGATCAGCTGATGGAACAGGTTGTGGCGGCATCGGAGGTTGAGGTTCCGGCATCCATGGTCGACACCGAGCTCGAAAACAGCTGGCGAAATCTGTCTCAACAGTACAGGGTCACTCCGGAACAGCTGGACCAGCTTCTGGCCATGCAGGGAAAGACCAGAGATTCAATTTTTGAAGAATGGCGACCGGCCGCGATAGAACGACTGAAGCGGAGCCTCCTGGTACAGAAGATGATCGAAGCTGAGGGCATCGAGGTAGGTGAAGACGAGGCGGAAGCACAGATCAAGAGCGATGCGGAGGAGAGAAAGGCCGATCCCGAGCAGATTCTCGAATATTACCGCAAAAACGGCATGCTCAGTTATGTTCAGCAGGAAATTGCCGAGCGCCGCATGTTTGATACCGTACTGGAAGGCTCTACTATCAAGAAAGGCGATAAGGTCGAATATCTGGACCTTATCGGGGAGAATGAGTAATTTTCGGCGTATGAATGTACAGAACAACAACCTGGTACCGATAGTCGTCGAGCAGACGGGTATCGGCGAACGATCCTACGACATATTCTCCCGGCTCCTGAAAGATCGAATAGTCTTTCTGGACGGCCCCATCAGCGATGCTACGGCAGACCTGGTTGTCGCCCAGATGCTGTTCCTTGAGAGTCAGGACCCTGAAAAGGATATCAACCTCTACATAAACAGCCCTGGCGGGTCCGTCACGGCGGGTCTCGCCATCTATGACACCATGCAATACATCAAACCGGATATTGCAACAATATGCATGGGCCAGGCTGCGTCTATGGCGGCCCTTCTTCTCACCGCCGGCGCTTCGGGGAAAAGGCGGGGACTTCCATCCTCGCGCATTCTGGTCCACCAGCCCTGGGGCGGCGTTCAGGGACAGGCTACTGATATCGGCATTCAAGCCCGGGAAATTGTCCGTCTCAAGAAGATGCTCATAGAATACTTCGCTCATCACACCGGAAAGACCGTAGAGAAAATCTCCACCGATCTGGAACGGGACTATTTCATGTCCGCCGCGGAAAGTGTAAAATACGGAATTATCGACGAAGTGCTGGTGCGAGGTTCAAATGATAAAACAGAAGAGTGAGAACGGTAAATCCTGTTCCTTTTGCGGCAAAAAGGCTGAACACGCCAGGCGTCTGATCGCAGGGCCGGGCGTCTACATATGTGACGAGTGCGTAAACGTCTGTAAGAGGATGATCGATGAGGAAGATGATATTCTTACATCTTCCATTCTCGATACCGTTCCCAGTCCACGGGAAATCAAGGACTATCTGGATAACTATGTCATCGGTCAGGACGAAGCGAAGAAGGTACTCTCCGTTGCGGTTTATAACCATTACAAGAGGATCAGCCAGAAATCGGTGCTGGAAGACGATATTGAACTGGACAAATCCAACGTACTGCTAATTGGACCCACCGGAACGGGAAAGACTCTTCTCGCCCGAACCCTTGCTCACAAGATGAAAGTACCCTTCGCTATAGCCGACGCAACAACACTCACCGAAGCGGGCTACGTTGGAGAGGACGTTGAAAACATTCTTCTCAAATTGTACCAGAACGCCGGCGGAAACATCGCCGCTACCGAACGCGGTATCATCTACATTGACGAGATCGACAAGATAGCCCGAAAAAGCGAAAACGCTTCTATCACCCGCGATGTAAGCGGTGAAGGGGTGCAGCAGGCCTTGCTGAAGATAATCGAAGGAACCACTGCCTCGGTACCTCCACAAGGGGGAAGAAAGCATCCAAGCCAGGAAATGATCCGCATAGATACAACGAACATCCTGTTTGTGGTTGGTGGAGCATTTGTCGGTCTTGATCGAGTTATTGACAGCCGGGTTTCAAAGCACCCTATGGGGTTCGGAGCGGACGTGAAACTTGCCCGGGACCGGGACCTTGTTGCATTATACAGCCAGCTTCATCCGGATGATCTCGTTAAGTTTGGTCTTATACCCGAGTTTGTGGGACGCCTGCCTATCAGTGTCACACTGGAAGACCTGGATGAAGAGGCTCTGGTGCGGATTCTGAAGGAACCACGAAACAGCGTCGTCAAACAGTACCAGGCTTCACTCAAACTCGATAGCGTTGACCTCCTCTTTGAGGATGGCGCTCTTGAAGCGATTGCGACCCAGGCTCTCGACCGTCGTACCGGTGCCCGGGGACTGCGGGCCATCGTGGAAAAAATCATGACCGATCTGATGTTTGAGTTACCCTCTATTGAGGGGACCAAGCGGGTTACTATAACCCGTGATGACGTTGAGAGTGGGCAGAAACCGGCGGTAGAGCTGATACAGAAATCTGCATGAAGCTCTTTCCCCAAAGGGAGCGGGTCGGCGAACTTCCGGTACTGCCGACCCAGCAGTCCCTGTTGTTTCCGGGACAGCCTACAACTCTCTTCATAACCAACGAAGAGGCAAAAAAAGCGATCACAGCGGCAACTACGGAAGGTGGGCGCAGTTTTCTCGCCGTCCCTCAGGAAAAACAGGGCCCGTCAACGGGTGAAAATCTCCACCGGGTAGGTTCGCTTGTCTGGATTCTGCACAACATTCGAATGCCCGATGGCTCTCTGCGTATTATGGCAGATCCCCGGGAGCGAGCCGAAGTCACTTCATTTTCACAAAAGGACGGTGTTACATACGGTTCATACCGTCAGATACGTACCGACAAGAAAGACCCCCGCAACGAGGTTCCGAATCTGTCACGAATCCTGAAAGACTCTTTTGAAGAGTACGCCAGGCTGAATCCTGCGATAAAAACGGATGTGCGTGCCAGAGTACGGGAAGCCGAAAGCCCGGACCAACTCGTTAACCTTGTGGCCGGTGCGGTTTTGCAGGACCTGGACCAGCAGGTTGCACTTTTCAGAGAGTCTGCAACGGTACAGCGTCTGCATATGCTTATTGACAGTCTTGACGGCGAGGTTGAGCTTCTCAACCTGAAACGGTCGATCAAAGAGCGAGTCCGTTCCCGTATGGAGCGCCAGCAGAAAGACCACTTTCTGAACGAGCAGATCCGGGAGATCAACAGGGAACTGGGAAGGGATGAAGAAGAAGAGGACAGCCATGCCGAACTTCTCAAACGCATTGAAGAAACGGAGCTTCCCGCAGATGTGAAAGAACAGGCCACTAAAGAGGCGCGGCGTCTGAAAAAACTTCCGTCGGTGGCCCCTGAAGCGGGTATCATCCGCACGTACATTGACTGGCTTCTGGAACTCCCCTGGCTTTCGGGAGAAATCCAGACACCGGATATTGCCGAAGCACGACTCATCCTGGACGAAGACCACTACGACATGGAAAAACCCAAGGAGCGCCTCCTCGAATATATGGCCGTACAGGGGCTTAACGCCAATCTGAAAGCTCCGATTCTCTGTTTTGTCGGCCCCCCGGGGACAGGTAAAACCTCTCTCGGTCAATCTATGGCAAGGGCACTTGCGAGATCCTTCGTACGACTCTCCCTCGGTGGAGTTCGGGATGAGGCAGAAATTCGCGGTCACCGGCGTACCTATGTAGGGGCGATGCCGGGACGTATCATCCAGGCCATGAAGCGGGCCGGGTCTCATGAGCCGGTAATTCTTCTTGACGAGATTGACAAGCTGGGTGCCGACTTTCGGGGCGATCCGTCCAGCGCGCTTCTGGAAGTACTGGATCCGGAACAGAACAACTCATTTTCCGACCACTACATTGAGCTTCCCTTCGATCTCTCCCGGGTAGTCTTTCTTACCACCGCAAATACTCTCCATGGAATTCCCGCCGCCCTTCGGGATCGACTCGAAATTATTGAGGTTCCCGGGTATACGGAACGGGAAAAGGTGCGCATCGCCAGAGATTTTCTCGTTCCTCAGCAGATTCGGGAAAACGGACTCGATCGGGGGGACGTCCGGTTTCGTACAGACGCCATTTTCACACTTATTCACGACTACACATCAGAAAGTGGTGTACGGAACCTGAAACGGGAAATCGCCAACGTGATCCGAAAGCTTGCCCGGGAGGTTATGGAATCCGGCGGGTCTGTTGGTGAATATCGTCGCAGCGTTCAGGCGGCCACGGTGAAAAAGCTGTTGGGTCCTCCGCGGTTTCGACAGGATGAAGGAGATCGTGATATCCGGGAACCAGGCGTTGTTCAAGGGCTTGCCTGGACGGAAAACGGTGGCGTCGTTTTGCCGGTCGAGGTTGTTGTTCTTGAGGGCCCCGGAGAACTGCAGTTGACCGGAAGCCTTGGAGATGTCATGAAGGAAAGCGCCCGAGCGGCTCTCAGTTACATCTTTGCCCATGCTGCCGAACTAGGGGTTACCGCCGATCGCGGTGAGATCTCTATCCATATACACGTTCCCCAGGGAGCTATTCCTAAGGACGGTCCCTCGGCAGGTATTACCATGTTCTGTGCCCTTCTGTCGGCGCTGACCGGAAGAATTGCCCGCAGTGATACCGCAATGACCGGCGAGATTACCCTCACCGGGCGGGTGTTGCCGATAGGAGGGCTGAAAGAGAAGATCCTCGCCGCCAGACGCCGCGATATATCCCGCATTATCCTTCCCGCCGGAAACGGACATGACCTGGAAGCGCTCCCGGGAGACGTAAAAAACGGTCTGGAAATCATACCTCTTTCTTCAGTCATGGAAGTTACCGACAAGATTTTTTCCTGAAAGGATTGCCTCGCTTCCCGTTGTCCTCGGGACCATTCCACAGATATACTCACGGAATATTGGAGGAAAACGATGAAATCACTGATCGGACGTTCTCTGCTCACACTGACAGACTATTCAGCCGATGAAATTCGATATCTTCTTGATGTATCCCATAGAGTCAAGGAAGAACGGAAGACGGGGTTGCGCCCATCCCGATTCGCCGGGTATTCCCTCGCAATGATTTTTGAAAAACGTTCTACCCGTACCCGAGCCGCCTTTGAAACCGCCTTCGGTGAAGAAGGAGGCCATCCCGTCTTTCTGTCCAGTCAGGACATTCAACTCGGAGCAAAAGAGACCATAGAGGACACCGCAAAGGTGCTGGGCAGAATGTTTGATATCATTGAGTTTCGCGGCTTTGAGCAACGGGCGGTAGAAGTTCTGGCGGAACATTCGGGTGTGCCGGTAATAAATGGATTGACGGACATGTTTCATCCTACCCAGGCGTTGGCGGATTTGATGACAATTGAAGAACATATGGGCCATCTGAAAGAAGTTAACAGTGTATACATTGGCGACGGCCACAACAATGTCTCTACAAGTCTGATGCTTGCCGCCGTCAAGATGGGAATGCACCACACGGTAATCTGTCCCCCGGAGCGGGAACCGAATCCAAAATACGTCACCCGAGCCCAGGAATATGCCGACATTTCGGGAGGTTCGGTAACAATATCCCACGACCCGAAAGTGATTCAAAGACGGACCCACGTTGTGTACACCGATGTCTGGGTATCCATGGGTGAGGAAGACAAAGCCAAAGAACGAATGACTCAATTGCGCCCGTATCAAGTCACTGGAGAGCTTATGTCCCGGGCGCCCCAGGCAGTCTTTCTTCACTGTCTGCCGGCGGTCCGTGGTAATGAGACGACCACCGAAATTATCGATGGTCCCCAGTCCCGGGTTTTCGATCAGTCGGAAAACCGGAAACACACCATAAAGGCGGTAATGCTTGCAAGCCTGGGGCTCGCATAGTACTATTTTGATTATGAAAATCCGAAGCGTATTGGCGATTCTAATTATTCTGCTCGGTGCCTCATCGACGGCGTTCGGGCAGGAACAGAACGATAACGAAAAGAACAACCTGTTGGCGCTTACGGTCTACGTACAGCGCGTATACCCCCACAGTCAGGGATACAAGGTGATCTACAATCGCAGTGATCTTTATCCCGGCGAGGTGTACCTTCCCGGCCGTTGGTTCACAAATACCGACGGAAAAGGGGCGATTATCTACAGCAATCATCCCAGTGTTCCTTATATGACCGTTTTCTACGAAAACGGAGAATTCAGTCATGTTCGTCTTTTTGTTCACTCCAACCCGTCCCATACTTCATGGGGAGCATTGCGGGGAGCACAGGATCTGTCGAACGAGTTTTCCTCAGATACACTGGAGATCGTCTACTAGACACGCATATCGTGGATATATCGCCCCCGGTCAGTGTACCCGCTGAAGTGATCGAATTCGTCCGTGATCACAGCGGGTTTGTTATTCTTGGACACAAGGATCCCGACGGTGACTGCATTGGTAGTCAGCTCAGTCTTGCCAATATCATCCGACGTTGCGGCAAGCCTGTATCGCTCCATAATCCGGGGCCGTTTGAACGTCAGGAAATCTCTCCCTTTGAGGATCGCTTCGACAGAAAGGTAGAAACCGAGCATCTTGGCCCTTCTCCTTGCGCAATTGTAGTCGATTGTTCAAGCGAGGATCGCATAGGTCCCGCCTCCGCATCGATTACAGGACTTCCTCTTCTTGTTATTGACCACCATTCCAACGGCGAATCATTCGGTGATGTTCACTTCATTCGCCCCGAGATACCCGCGACAACAATACTGATTACCGCTCTTATAATTGAACTGGAACAGACGATAACACGTGAAGAAGCCTTTCTTCTCTTCCTTGGTCTTGCCACAGATACCGGCTTCTTCCGGTTTCTAGGTACGGGCGAAACCAGCGCCTTCAAGACGGCAATCATACTTTCCCGTGCCGGCGCCTCCCCTCGGAATGTTGATGTACATATTCGCAGCGGACGATCATTTGAAAGCAGACAGCTTATCGGCCGTATGCTGGACAGGGTGGAACGAATCCGGGATGGTCGTATTCTTCTCACCTATCAGACCCTGGCGGACGAACGGGAAATCGGTTCCCGCCGTGATTCCGACGCCTTGTACAGCCTTCTGATGTCCGTGGAGGATGTAGAAATGATTGCCGTGGTCAAGGAAAAACCGAACGGGTGCACCGTCAGTTTCAGAGCCTCCGGCAGTATTGATGTTGGAGCCTTGGCTTCGGAATTCGGCGGCGGGGGACACCAAAGAGCTTCCGGGGCCTTCTTTCAGGGCAAGTTGCTCGATTTTCTCGCTATTCTTCGTTCCCACCTGAAC
Organism: uncultured Spirochaeta sp.; assembly: GCA_964496635.1. Taxonomy (GTDB): domain Bacteria; phylum Spirochaetota; class Spirochaetia; order DSM-27196; family Alkalispirochaetaceae; genus Alkalispirochaeta. Next base: position 47,960 of record CAZCAE010000018.1, on the reverse strand, counting down.
GAGCTTCTCTGATAGTTTCGGCTTATGTAACCAATTGTAACCTTTAGCTCTTCATTCCTCGTGAAGCGATATGGCACATTCCTTGCTGTAAATCTCCAGAGGATGTATCAATGATAACGATTAACGGTATGTACGATTCATTTTCCCGCGGAGAGGCGGACTGGGAATCATTTTTGTCGGTATGCTGTCTGTACGTCGAGCAGGCTTCGGTACAGCTATTTCGGGTATCTCCAGCGGACCGGGAGGATACGGTTGCGGAGTTCTATCCGCGATTGTGTAGAATAGTCCGAAGATATGTAGACACCGGATCAAGTTTTGAAGCATATCTGACCGTCAGTCTGCGATATTTTTGCCGCAACCGTTCCATGCGCATGCGGCGCCTTCGAATGAGAGAGCTTCTCCAGGAAGATATTGGAAACTCTCTGATGGTTGCCGAGACCCCCGACTATAGCGCAGGACTAACGACTATTCGGGGACCAAGTACGGCTGGAAGCGCGTCGGCGTTCGTAACTGACTCGCGAGAACGGGATACGGTACGTCGGCATCTTCTTATCTGTTTCTGCAAGAATTTTCCTCTACTCGATGATGATCAGGTTTGCATGTACATGCAGTATCTGGAAATTCCACAAATTCTCGTACAAAGCCTGCACGCCTACGTTACAGACCGACGTCAGCGATACAACCGGCGCAGGAACAGTTACGCAGCCCAGAGAGACCGTCACTACGCCCGGATGCATACCCTGCACCATCTGGCAAGACAGGAATATTCACCGGAAAGAAAGGCGTCGCTCATGAAACGAAGTGAGTCACACCGCCGTCTCTGGCAATACTACAGAACGCGCCTGAAAAAGCAGAATGTTCATCTCAGCAATCGCGAGGTTGGTGACTTGCTTGGTATTCCGAAAGGATCGGTAGACTCGGCCATGTCCAATTTGAACCGGCGTCTTGAGAAAATAGGCGCTGACAGGTAGTCTGGGCCGATGAAATCGATTCTGCTGGCCTCCAACAACGAACATAAATACCGGGAAATGTCCGGCATTCTAAAACATCTCGATGCGACAGTTGCACTCTTTCGACCAGGTGATCTTGGATTCAGTTTCGACGTCCAGGAAAACGGAGAGACTTTTGGACAAAACTCGAAAGCCAAGGCGTGGGGACTGTATATGCTGTTGCTGGGGATTCGGAAACCGGAGGTAACCATTTCCGTTCCCGTCGAAACAATTTCACAGATCGTGGCCGAAAGGTTTGGCACTGAACTACCCTATGTGATCGCCGACGATTCGGGAATCTGCGTACATGCACTGGATAACGTACCGGGCATCTACTCTGCACGGTTTGGATCGGAACGGGAAATCCCACCCCGTAACGATCAGGAAAGAAACCGCCTGCTTCTGGACACCCTGAAAGGCGAAACGAACAGGGGCGCCCATTACGTCTGCAACGCCGTACTGATTACCGACAGTGAGCAGTACATTCAGGCGGAAGCTACGTGGCACGGAACGGTCCTCGAAGAGGAAATTCCCGGTGACACCGGTTTCGGTTACGATCCGATTATCTACCTCCCCGAATACGGAACCTCTGTTGCCCGCATACCGCAGCAGCAAAAAGATCACATTTCCCACAGAGCCAAAGCGGTCGGTGCTGTCATTGCCGGAGCCGGTCTTTCTTGACAGCTCGCGGAAAAGAAACTAGGCTCGCCGACATGAGTGGAATCATCACGCGAGAAGAACAGTCCCAAGAAGATACATGGGATCTGTCGTCACTGTACGACAGCCCGACAGCATGGGGCACCGACCTGGACAGACTCGCCTCATACGAGCAACGAATCACCTCTTTTCAGGGAACCCTGGGTCAATCGCCGGAACGCATGAGAGAATACCTGGATTTCAGTGTAAAAGTGGGTATTCTTGAGGAACGGTTGGGGTACTACGCAATGTTGCGGCAGTCCGAAGATGCGGGCAACAGCGAAAACCAGGAACGGTACAGCCGTTTCATGCAGGTTGCCTCCCGCATTTCTGCTGCTATGAGTTTCTTCGCTCCGGAACTGCACTCTATCCCTCCGGAGAAGATGGACGTCTTTCTGAGCAACGATATTCTTACAGACTACCGCATAAGCCTGAACAAGGTTCTTCGCTACAGACCCCACACCCTCTCCGCACCGGAAGAAAAACTTCTGGCCATGCAGCAGGAGGCAAACCAGACCGCTTCCCGAAGCTTTGGGGCCCTGGTGGATGTGGACCTCGATTTTGGAGAGGTGGAGACACCCGAAGGGATCAGACCGCTCAGTCAGTCCAGTTTTTCGTCTCTCCTCGAACACACCGACCGGGACGTCCGTCGGCGCTCCTTTGTGCAGTTTTACTCCCATTATGAAAACCACAAGAACACCCTTTCGACGCTGTATTCCGGAAGCGTTAACCTTGATATCTATCTCGCACGGGTCCGGGGATTTGAGTCGGCTCTGGCGGCAAAACTCTTTCCCGATAATGTACCCGTAGAAGTCTACGACAACCTGGTTTCTACCGTCCGCAAAAACCTTCCTGTCCTTCATCGGTACTACCGGTTACGAAAAGCTGTTTCCAGCCTGAAAGACTATTCCGTCTATGATACCCGCGTTCCCCTGGTTCCGTCCGTATCGGTACACCAAACGTACGAAGAAGCCGCCGAGTCCGTACTGGACGCCCTGGTCCCTCTGGGAGACGAGTACGTCTCAACCCTCCGTTCCGGACTGTTCGGAGGGTGGGTGGATCGGTACGAAAACAAAGGGAAGCGATCCGGCGCTTTTTCTGCCGGCAGCTACACGGGAAATCCGTATATTCTGATGAATTACAAAGACGACTCCGTCCGGGACATGTTTACGTTGGCCCATGAGGGTGGGCATAGCATGCATTCCTGGTACTCCGTCCGGTCAAACCCCTTTCAGCATTACGACTACACCATATTTGAAGCGGAAGTCGCCAGCACGCTGAACGAACAGCTTCTGGTGCGCCATCTCCTGAAGGAAACTGAGTCTTCAGACATGACCGCCTATTTGTTGAACAAGCATCTTGACGACCTTCTCGGCACACTCTTTCGACAGACTATGTTTGCCGAATACGAGCGGTCGGTCCACGATTACGTGGAGTCAGGACAGGCCCTCTCGGTGGACTGGCTGCGACATCGTTACCGGGAACTTCTTGACGACTACTTCGGACCGGATGTTGCTATTCCGGAAAACCTCGATCTGGAAGGTCTGCGCATACCCCACTTTTACCGTGCCTATTACGTCTACAAATACGCCACCGGTATCAGTGCGGCCATCGCCCTCAGCCGCAGAATCATTAATGGTGGTGCCACCGAACGGGAGGAATATTTTGCATTTCTCCGTTCCGGAGGTTCCCGCTTTCCAATTGAATCTCTCGCTGTCGCCGGTGTAGACATGACCACACCCGGTCCGATAGAGGACGCGGTTGAGCTTTTTTCCCGGCGGGTAGATGAACTCGCTGCTGCATTGAAGGTAGAACCCGGCGGCTGATTTCCAGTTGACCAAAATGTTCCGCTCGTGCTATATTCCGTGCTCACAGCAAAGCGGCAGTGGCGGAACTGGTAGACGCGCCAGCTTGAGGGGCTGGTGGCCGCAAGGTCGTGGAGGTTCAAGTCCTCTCTGCCGCATTGATTACGGGCACCCGATGAGGGTGCCTTTTTTGTGCACTCGCAAACGTACGTATTGAAGCCGGACTCTTTTCAACAGACAAAATGCCAAACCGCGGCAGATATGTTACTCTCCCCATATGTCCGAGTCAGTCAGAGTTTCAATTCTTGATGTCGCAACAGCGGCTTTTTCCCGCCGGGGCTATGAAGCAGTCGGGATTCAGGAGATCTGTCGGCTTGCAGAGATAACAAAGCCCACTTTGTATTACTATTTCGGGAATAAGGACGGCCTTCTTGCGGCAGCGATCGGTGACAGCCGGAGGTGCTTTCTCGGCAACCTGGAGGATCGGCTCACTTTCTCAGGTAACATTGTCACTGATATTCAACGACTTTTTGAAGGGGTACGGAACTTCTCCCGTTCCCGGGAAAATCATTTTCAGCTCCTGATACAGGCGTTCTACGCTCCCGAAGACAGTACCCTGAAAGCTGTGGCTACCGAAGACATTTCAATTGTCATACAGGGCTTTGCCTCGTTCTTCCGCACCGCCGCCGAAGGACACGGGAATATCCGTGGAAAGGAACAGTATCTCGCACTCTCATTTTTTGGCCAGGCAATCGCCTACAGCCGATACACATCCGTCGTTGGCGGGGCGTCGGTGCAGCTGGCGGCACAGACGTTCCTGTACGGAGTGTTCTGAATTCTATTTCGGAGGTTGATAATATACCTACCGTTCGGTATATTCAATCCAGGAGGATTTCTGTGAACTTTTTCTACCATCTTTTCCCGCTTGGATCTCTGGGAGCGCCCCACCGGAACGATTCTTCCGGCCCCTCATCCGACCGGATCATGAGCCTTTCCCTGTGGATCCCCTATCTCCAGAATCTTGGATGCGACACCCTGCTGCTTGGACCGGTCTTTCAGTCGGAGACCCACGGGTACGATATCACTGATCCATACGCGCTGGATGATCGCCTGGGGAGTAACGAAGACTTTGAAATTGTGTGCCGCTCGTTTCGAGACGCCGGTATTTCTATCATGCTGGACGCTGTGTTCAACCATGTAGGACGGTCATTTTTCGCCTTCCGTGATCTTCGCGAAAAGGGAGAACAGTCAAAATATCGTCACTGGTTCCACGGTGTGGACTTTTCCCGGCGTAATGATCTTGGCGATCCATTCACCTATGATACGTGGGATGGCCATCCTTCGCTGGTAAAATTGAATCTTGAAAACCCTGACGTCCGGGAGTACCTGCTGGGAGCCGTAACGATGTGGAAGGAACGGTTTGGAATATCAGGCCTTCGGCTGGATGCCGCCGACGTGATAACTCCAACATTCTGGCCGTATCTTCGTCGCCTCACAGGGCCGGACATCCTTCTGATAGGCGAGATGGTTCACGGAGACTACTCGTCAGTGTCTTCGCCGGAAATGCTTGATGGTACAACCAACTACGAGTGCTATAAAGGCCTCTACTCGTCCTTCAACGACGGAAACCTCCACGAGTTGGCGTGGTCTCTGAACCGTCAGTCCGGACCGGAGGGAATCTATCAGAACGTCACTCTTTTCAACTTCGCAGACAACCACGATGTACCGCGGATTGCTTCTACCCTCGACGAACAGAGGTATCTTTATCCGCTGCATATTCTACTGTTTGCGATGCCCGGTATTCCTTCTGTCTACTACGGCAGCGAGGTCGGTATTTCCGGCAGAAAGGGTCATGATGACTGGGAACTCCGTCCCCCTCTCTCCCCGCAGAGTCTCGAATCAGCGGAAATCTCCCACCACGATCTGGTACCCGATCTGGCCCGGGCCATTCAGTCACTTGCACGCATCAGGTCAGAGTCTCCGGCTCTGCAGAACGGCACATACCGGCAGATAGCGGTCTCCGGAGAACACCTCGTATTTCTACGCGAATGGAACGGCGAGGCCGTTATAGTAGCAGTCAACGCAAGTGACTCGGAAGTGACGGTCTCACTGCAGCTTCGGGAGCACTGCGGCGATACGACCGGACTGGATCTGCTCAATCACAACGAGCCGGTTGAACTCAGCGACGGCCATGTGACAATTCCACCCTTCTGGGGACGAATTGTCTCAATCTCCCGTTAGAGCAAAGACGTTACAGCCGTCTCTGTCCCTTCACGTACACCGAGACTCGCCCGGTGGATTCAGAAACTGCGATGCTGATTGAATCGGTAACGGCGGTAATTGCCCGGGCGCTGGCGTGGCGTGCACCTTCACCGGGATGGTGGTCCAGCGTCTCCGGCGAAACCGCCAGATAGGTACCGGCGGAGGCAACTGTGCCGTCTACATCGATAACGAAAGCGCCGTCAATCTTGGAAAACTCCTTGATCGTCTCTTCCAGAGAAGGATCAAGAATATTACGCGCATCTTCGGGATAGCCGAGAAAAGGGTTCACAATAAGCTGGTGGGTGTACTGGACAATATCGGTAACTCTGCCGATGACAAAAAGAGCCCCGATCGGTTTTCCTTCCCGGCCTTCCCGACCCAGCTCCTCCGCCAGTTCCAGCACTCTTCCGGATACCGCCGGATCAACATGGGGCAGCATCCGCTCACCGGTAACCTCGTCCCTGCGAATGATTCGAATCGACGAAATCCGGTTGGAACCGCGAACGCCCGCAAGAACGACGAGAATATCATCCCCGCCAAAGGCGTCATCCATGAAGAGACGAACCAGCTCACGCTGCACCATGCCGGGATCCCAGTAGGACGATTTGACTCCAGAAATCCAGGTGATATTTTCCGTATCGGGACCATGCCGGGTGTCGCTGAGTATGTATCCCCGAAAATTGGAGAAGACGTGCTGAAACTCCTGAGCCTCCGAGAACGTATCACCCATGAGAACGAGAGCCGCCCCCGGAGTCTGCTTCTGAACGGTAAGAGCGGCTTCAATACAACGATGGTTCAGTCTGTCACCGATATCACCCCTGTCGGAACGACTGCCCGCTTCAGCGTGCAGAGCGATCAGATCGATGATCTCTGATTCTGAAGGCGAATCCAGGAGCTGTGCCACAACGCCCTCTTCCCGAAGTATCCTCGCTACCGTACTCATCGTTCGGAGATGGCCCTGATCACCACCGGCGAAGAGAATGACAATCCGTATGGTCTGTCCCGGGAGCCCCCATTCAAGAGGCTCCTTCAGAACTCCCGCAACCACAACGTTATCCGAGACACCCGGCTTGACGGCGTGGGGAAAGGCGATCTCTTCAGCAACAACCGACGATACGAGAGCTTCCCGCTCATGGACGAGTCGAGTTATCTCTTCTGTCGACAGTTCTTCACAGAGCTCTCCAGCCCGTGCGGACAACATGGAGATAGCTTCCTCTTTTGTTGAAGGGGCGAAAAGGAGGCTCGTCAGGACGGAGTATCCCGCGTCCTTGTCCTGGATAACCCGTTTGATCACCGTCCACCCCCAATGCGCAACGCGCCGTTACAGAACACCCTTCGTGGAAAGGACACTGTCCCGCGGCAGAAAGGCCCGCCCCAGGGCGCGCCCGGCGGCTTTAAAAAGAGCTTCCGCAAGATGGTGTCCGTTTTCCCCGTAATGGCCGATGATGTGCAGGTTTACCTGCCCGTGTGAGGCGAGTCCCTGAAAAAACTCCCGGACAAGACTAAGATCAAAGTTTCCCGACCGCTGCTGGGGGTACTCCACCCGATAGACAAGATAGCTTCTCCCGCCGGCATCGACTGCAACTTCGCCCAGGGAATCGTCCATCGGCACCACCTCATGTCCAAAGCGCTGAACCGGACCGAATTCCGCTACAGCTCGACGGAGAGCGTCCCCGAGTACAATGCCGACGTCTTCAACTGTATGATGGTCATCCACTTCGGTGTCACCCGTTGCCTGGAGTTGAACGGAAAAACCACCGTGAAATAAGAGCGCGTGAAGCATGTGATCAAAAAAGGGCACCCCCGTGTGAATTTCGAAAAACTCCGGCTCCGGTCCCGGACTGTCCGGCAGACCGAGGCGAAGCTGAATCTGAGTTTCCCTGGTATTTCTGGTTATTTCTATTTCTCGCATGGACAATCCCTTTTCGTATAAGAAGGCGATTTACCGAACGGAAACATCCGTCAGTTCCTTAAGTCTCGGCGGATCATTGCCGGGACGTGAGCAGGTGCCCGCCGAAACGGCACCGGCAAACTCCAGCATATTGCGAAGTTGATCTTCCTTCAGACCCTTAACCGCTTCAATAGTGAGCTGTCCGTTATGGTACAGCCACGCCAGAACTCCTCCATGAAAAGAATCTCCCGCTCCGACGGTATCGGCAACGGTTACCTTCCGGGCAGCGACAAAGACACGCTGCTCCCGTGTATAGGCGGTGGCTCCCTGTGCGCCTTCAGTAACGATAATCAGGAAAGGACCTTTCTCCAGAATCTGTCGGACGGCTGCATCCGGATTTTCTGCAGGACCATTGCTGCCAACTATCCACTGGAGATCCTCGTCGCTTATCTTGACGATCGAACTGGCCTTGAGACACGCCTCAATTCTGGCACGATAGGCCGCCTCGTCCAGGATCAGAGACTCCCGGATATTTGGATCGAAGGAAATTACCCGTCGTCGGGATTCCCGCTGCACCAGAGTGAGAATGGACGCTCCCACCGGATCGGGAATGAGCGATATTGACCCGAACTGGACGGCCAGAACGTCTTCGGGAAGCTCCGGGAGATCTGCCACAGTTACGGCCCGGTCCGCGGCGTTTTCAGCGAAAAACGCGTATCGGGCCTCTCCCGATTGCGAGCGTTTGACAAAAGCAAGGGTGCTGAGACGGTTGTCCCGAATGATGTACCCGTCACCGACACCATTTTCCCGAAGATGCGCTACCAACTGGTCGCCGAAGAAATCTGTTGATATGCGTCCGAAAAAAGCGTTCGGGACGTCAAGACGTGCCGTAGCAACGGCGGTATTACAGGGGGATCCTCCGGGTACGGGAATATACGCGCCGTTCCCGGAAGTGTCCTCAGTAGGGATAAAATCGATGAGTGCTTCACCGGTGTGTACTATCATAGTCCCAGTATAGCGAAAGAAAACTTCGAGGGAAACAAAAGAGTTTTCTCCTATCCCGGCTCGTATGCCAGAACCGCCTGGAGCCACCGTTCTGCCTGCTCGAGGGACACCCCTTTTCTCCGTGCCCAGTCCTCAACCTGGTCTCTCTGAAGTTTTCCAACCCCGAAATACTGACTTTCCCGGTGGGAAAAATAGAATCCACTGGTGGCGGCGGCGGGCAGCATCATGTAGCTCTCGGTGAGACTCATATCCAGCTCTTCCGCCCGAAGCATTTTAAAAAGCATCTCCTTGTCGTGGTGGTCGGGACAGGGGGGATACCCCGGAGCGGGACGAATGCCCTGATATCTGATAGCAAAGAGATCCGCCTTGGATAGCTTTTCGTCCGGAGCATACCCCCACCAGGTTGTCCGAACCTCTTCGTGCAGGCGTTCGGCAAAGGCCTCGGCCAGACGGTCCGCCAGTATCTTCCCGAGAATCTCCCGATAATCATCACCTTCATCCCGAAAACGCTGAATGTACTCTTCCAGTCCGAATCCGGCGTTTGTGCAGAAGCCTCCGATATAGTCGTTGAGACCGGATCCTTTCTCCGCAACAAAGTCCGACAGTGAGAGGTAGTAGTCCACCTTCTCCTTCTTCTTCTGCTGTCGCAGCGTATGCCAGATGCCGGCCAGGTCATTCCGGGCCTCGTCGGTATACATTTCAATGGAGTCATCGGGCCTGCGGGCGGCGGGATAGAGAAATATCGCCGCCCGAGCTTCCAGAGCTTTTTCCGCGACTATTTCGTCCAGTATTGTGTTGGCGTCATCGTACAGACGACGCGCCTCTTCACCTACCTGGGGGTCGTTAAAAATTGCAGGGTACTTGCCCTTCATCTGCCACGCAATAAAAAAGAAGGTCCAGTCAATGTATTCCCGAAGGACCTCAATTGGATAGTTCCGGAAGTGTTTGACTCCCAGTATCTTCGGAACCGGCGGTGGGCTGGAAAAATCGGGAACGAAGCGGTTTTCCCGCGCCTGGTGTATAGACAGGTACTCCCGGCTTTCGGTGTCTTCGGCCCGCTTTTTCCGCGTCCTTTCGTGGTCCGCCTCGATTTCGACGGCAAACTCTTCACGAACGGCGGGATTCAGCAGCCTGTTGGCAATACCGACCGCCAGGGATGCATCCTTCACGTGTATTACCGGATTGCTGTAGCGCGGTGCAATCTTGACGGAGGTATGAATTTTGCTGGTGGTGGCGCCGCCGATCAGAAGCGGGAGGTCAAAACCCTGCCGCTCCATTTCGGCGGCAACGTTGACCATTTCGTCCAGACTGGGAGTGATGAGTCCGGACAGACCGATAATGTCGGCCTTTTCGTCACGGGCCTTCTGAAGTATGTCTTCGGTTGGAACCATGACGCCCATATCAATGATATCGTAGTTGTTACTGGCGAGAACCACTCCAACGATGTTCTTTCCGATATCGTGAACGTCACCCTTTACCGTTGCCAGAAGGATTTTTCCCTTACCTCTACCCTTGTCATCCGCCCCTTTTTCCTCTTCGATAAAGGGCTCCAGATACGCCACCGCCTGCTTCATCACCCGTGCGCTCTTGACCACCTGTGGCAGAAACATCTTTCCGGATCCGAAAAGATCACCGACAGTATTCATGCCGTCCATCAGGGGCCCTTCGATAACGTGGAGTGCCCGGGGAAGTTTCTGCCGGGCCTCTTCCACATCGGCTTCAATGTAGGCGGTAATACCTTTGATCAGTGCGTGAGAGAGGCGTTCCTCCACGGGGTGTTCCCGCCAGGAGATATCTTCTTCCCGGGCGGAGGTGCGACCGGCGTACTTCTCTGCAAGTTCAAGCAGCGTCTCTGTCGCCTCAGCGTTGCGGTTAAGCACCAGATCTTCCACGGCCTCCCGGAGTTCATCGGGTATTTCGTCATAGACGGTCAGCTGCCCGGCGTTGACGATACCCATGCTCATTCCCGCCTGCAGGGCGTGATAGAGAAAGACCGAATGGATCGCTTCACGTACCTGGTCCATACCCCGAAAAGAAAAGCTGACATTGCTCACGCCGCCGGATACCTTGGCGAGAGGAAGCTTTTCCCGAATCCATCGGGTAGCGTTTATGAAGTCCACCGCGTAGTTCCGGTGTTCTTCAATGCCCGTTCCAATTGCAAAGATATTCGGATCAAAGATGATATCTTCTGCCGGAAAGCGTGCTTTGGTCGTCAGGAGGTCGTAACTGCGCTTACAGATAGTTGTCTTACGCTCATATGTATCGGCCTGGCCGTCCTCATCAAAGGCCATGACGATGGCAGCGGCCCCGTAGTCGCGAATAGTCCGGGCGTGGTCCAGAAACTCTTCCTCCCCCTCTTTCAGGGATATGGAGTTAACAATTGACTTGCCCTGAACCCACTTGAGTCCCGCCTCGATAACGGAAAACTTGCTGGAGTCCAGCATGATCGGTACACGACTGATATCCGGTTCCGTCGCCAGCAGTCTGAGAAACCGCTCCATTTCGGCGGCGCTGTCCAGCATCGCCTCATCCATGTTTATGTCTATGACCTGGGCACCGCTTTCAACCTGATGAAGGGCCACTTCCAGAGCTTCCTGATGGCTTCCCTCCCGGATCAGCCGGGCAAACTTACGACTTCCAGTGACGTTGGTGCGCTCGCCTACATTGACGAAACCGGTGTGCCCGGCAATCTCCAGTGGTTCCAGCCCGGAGAGGCGCATAGTCTGCGGATCTTCGGGAATCTGACGGGGAGCATGCTCGCGACACGCCAGAATTATCTGTTTCAGGTGTTCCCTGGTAGTCCCGCAACATCCGCCGACGATATTGAGCAGTCCGTCGGCGGCCATTCCGCCGAGAACTTCCGCCATATGTTCCGGCGTGTCGTCGTATTCGCCGAATTCGTTGGGAAGTCCGGCGTTGGGATGGACGCTCACCGGTTGCCGGGAGACCCGTCCCAGGTCTTTCACGTAACGACGCAACTGGTCCGCCCCCAGAGCACAGTTCAACCCGATAGAAAATGCGTCGGAGTGACGGACGGAGTAGTAAAATGCCTCGGTGGTCTGTCCGGAAAGAGTCCGGCCGCTCCGATCGGTAATGGTACCTGAAATCATGATGGGTACAGTCTCGCCGGTCCGACGGGCATACCGCCTGGCGGCGTAGATTGCAGCCTTGGCATTGAGGGTATCGAATATTGTCTCGATCATGACAAAGTCGGTCCCACCCTCCAGGAGTCCCTCCAGGGCGTTGGTATAATCTGCTGCAAGGTCGTCAAAACTGATTGCACGATACCCGGGATCGTTCACGTCCGGAGACATAGACAGAGTCTTGTTGGTTGGTCCGAGGATTCCGGCGACAAAACGAGGATGTTCCGGGTTTCTTTCCGTATATTCATCGGCAATTGACCGGGCCAGGGCCGCGGAGGCACGGTTCAGCTCCCGGACAAAGCCCGGATCCTGAAGACCGTAGTCCGACTGGGAAACAGAAGTGGCGTTGAACGTATTTGTCTCGATGATGTCCGCACCGACATCCAGAAAACCGCGATGTATTTCGCCGATAATCTCGGGCCGGGATATCGAGAGAATGTCGTTGTCGCCTTTCAGCGACATCGGATGGTCGGCAAAGGCATCGCCCCGATAATCGTCCTCTTCGAGACGATACTTCTGGATATTGGTACCCATTGCACCATCCAGAAAGAGAATCCGTTTCTGCACCGTTTTTCTGAGGTAACCGTATCGTTCGTTTCGTTCGGTCAAGGAGATCTCCTTCGGTAACGTCCAAAATACCAGAACGGGTGAAAAAGAGCCACCGCGACTGCACGACCTGTATCCAGAACAGGTACTCCGGCATGGAATTTCATGACACCACCCAACGATTCCGTTACCATGTCTGTATGACTGAAGGGTTCTACTATAGTGATCAGATGCAGACCGAGTTTACCGCCACTGTAATCGACATCTCCACGGACGGAACGGAAATCGTCGTGGATAGAACTCTCTTTTATCCCGAAGGGGGTGGTCAGCCGGCGGATCGGGGATGGATTGGTGAGATAGCCGTAACAGACGTGCAGAAGCGGCCCGACGGGACTATCGTTCATACCCTGGAACGATCGGCAAAGTTCGATCTTTCGTCACCGGCAACGATCAGCGGACGCATAGACTGGGGCCACCGTTTTGAGTACATGCAGCAGCATACGGGTCAGCACGTTCTTTCGGCGGCTTTATGGGAAGTTGCCGGAGCGGCTACGGTCAGCGTCGCCCAGGGAAGTGACGTTACCAGCATTGAAATAGACACCGACACTCTGTCGGAACGGCAGATCCATAGCGTTATGCAGCGAGCCAATGAAGCAATCCGACAAAACCTTCCGATCACCGCTTTCTGGGTCGATCACACCGAACTGTCCGGATACACCCTCAGAAGACCCACCGGTCGAACCGGAAAAATCAGACTGGTCCGCATCGGCACTGAAGACGACTGCTTCGATCTGGTGGCCTGCGGGGGTGTACACCTTCCCCGAACGGGAATGCTCAATCTGCTTCACCTGGCCGGAGTTGAACGAATACGGGGTCATCAGCGCCTTCATTTCAAGATTGGCAATCGCGCTCTGGAGGACTACCGGAATATGCAATCCGTCGTCACCGCGGCGGCGGAACGCTATTCGGCACAGCCGGCAGACCTGCCCGACCGAATTGACCAGGAACAGCGGGAAGTTCAGGACCTCCGACGAACCTGCAGAGTTCGGGCCCAACGGATTGCCCGGTTCATCCTCGACAACCACCCTGATACTCCCTCCGCACGCCCTCAGACGATTATCCTGAAAGAGGAAGACGGGGATATCTTCAAGGCTGTTGCAGAAGAAGCCACGGACGATCCGGACCGGCGGATGCTGGCTGTGAATATCGTCGATACAACTATTCACTGGGCCATCATTATTGGCGAAAACAGCACCTTTCCGGCGCAATGGTTGCGGGATGAACTTCTTAAACCGTTTGGAGCGAAAGGCGGAGGAAAACCTCCGCTCTGGAGAGGGGTGATATCCGTTTCCGGTGAGAACGATATTGCGGAACGGTTCGTTCAGAAGTTTGCAACTCTCCCGTTGTAGCCATTTTCGATCCCCGTTTCACCTCTTCGACAAGCACCGTTGTGAAAACGCCGTGTATAGCGGTATGGAAGACCCCGTTCTGAAGGCGGCCCGGGAAAGATTTGGCCTGGCATATCTCTATCCATACCAGCGGCTGGTAATAGCCAATATTCTCGCCGCGGCGGAAGGGGTTTCAGACAGGCACAACAGGATCAACAATGACAATGACGATGCGGAGTGGGGACGCCAGATCGTTATTCTTCCCACCGGAGCGGGAAAAAGCCTCTGTTTTCAACTCCCTGCCACGCTCATAACCGGCACCACCCTGGTAATATATCCTCTCCTCAGCCTGATGAACGACCAGGAGCGCAGAATTTCCGAAGCGGGCTTCTCGGTTGTTCAGCTGAAGGGAGGCCAGAGGAGGGACGAGCGAACATCGCTGGAGAACCGGGTACGAGGCGGCTGCGACTTCATTCTTACCAATCCGGAAACTCTGGCGAGTTCTTCAGTCCGGAATCTTCTGAAAGATGTTGCTCCTGTTCACGCCGTCATTGATGAAGCTCACTGCATCAGCGAATGGGGCGATACATTTCGGGAGTCCTACCTCACTCTGGGCGAATCAATTGCGGCGATCGGGGTACCGCTCATAACGGCTTTTACCGCAACAGCATCGGAACACGTCGTCCAGCGCATTCGTGACGTCCTTTTCCATGGAGCCGGTGCGCATTTGATACGCGGAAATGCGGACCGCGAGAACATCACATATTCGGTACTGCCCGTTTTCAGCAAACGCCACGCCCTGGCAGCCGTCCTTACGGGACGGTCCGGAGGCAGTGACCGCGATGACGACCCCGGGTTTCTGCCCGTATTCATGCGTGGAGACACGCTTCCCCGTCCGGCCATACTATTCTGCAGAACCCGGCTGGAAACGCAGTTGTATGCGCGCATAGCCGCCAGACTGATCGGTCCCGAAAAATGCTATTACTACCACGCCGCGCTGGACAGGCAGGAAAAGAAAGCTGTCGAGGAGTCCTTCTTTGCCGATGACGACGGTATTCTTGCGGCCACGTGCGCCTATGGAATGGGCGTTGACAAAAAAAATGTCCGGGCGGTGGTCCATACCTATTTGCCTGCCACGGCGGAGGCGTTTCTCCAGGAAAGCGGTCGGGCCGGTCGTGACGGTGAACCCGCCGTTTCGATAACTCTTATCGACGGGACAGACCTGGCCCTGTTCCGGGAACGGACCCGAAACAATACAGCGGGACCGGTAGAGAAGACCTTTTTCTCCGACGGATGCCGCAGAACCGTCCTCCTCGGACATCTTGGATACACCCAGGATACGTGCAGCGGCTGCGATCGCTGTCTCTTTCCGTCGGAGCAACCGATCTCTCCGGCCCTTGAACTGGCTGTGACGTCAATTGGCATAACCCGACCACAACTGACCCGACGAGAGTGGATATCTCTCTGGAAGGGTCGGCTGTCGTTTCAGGGCCTCCTGGCAGGACACCGAGGGCTGCCTGGATACAACCTCTACCCGCACTGGCGGGAAGATGAACTGGAAGAAGCTCTGGACCACCTGGAAGCGCTGGGCGTAGTACACCGAGGTTCCCGTCGTCTTCGCCTTTCCCGGGAGTTTACCCGTCAATCGAAACGAGACAGAAGGGATCTCCTCCAACCATTCCGGTAGAGCGAAAAAGTAATTCGTTGACGGCGGCAGCAGCATCCTCAAACGTGGAGGGATGCTCCCGGAGAAATGTCTCTACCGGTTCGTATCTGCCGGAGAAGTTCCGAACCCTGTCAGCCATACGGCTTCGAAAATACCAGGACACACCCCGTTCGCTCTGTTGCAGAAGGTACGCCTGAAACTCGTTGTACATCAGGTATTCGTCGTCGGGAGAGTAGTTCATCCAGGCAAACATATCCTGCCAGTACCGCCGTTCCCGCTCCGTCAGATCGGTCCGCCAGTACCGGGCCACGCCACGGTGAAACTCTTCCACCATATAAAAAACGCCGTGCATAGCTTCGTGAATGACCAGAAGGCGTCGCAGCTCGCTGTAGCTTTCCCTGCTTACACCAAGGACGCCACCCGTGCCGGGCATCCACAGACCTTCCTCTGAACGCACAATAATACCCCTGTCTGCCGAGATATCACGCAGACGCTTTTCGTACCGGTTGACAGGAAAAGACAGCTCTTCTACAGCGTTGAAGAACGCCGCAAGACCTTCCGGTCGGTAATTGTGAGCGTTGTACCCGTGGCGTCCTTCCAGCTCCAGGTTCGTCAGCAACGTGCCGATAAAACCACGTTTCTCCACGAAAAATGCAAGGCGTTTGAAAAATGCCGACTGCACACGATAGTCCCGGCTGTCTATCCAGAGAATGTCCGGATAGAGGGACCACGAAAAAATCTCGTACCCGTCGTCACGCCACGCCGACTGGGGATAGCGGGACAACTCGGTGAGTTCTACCGGGACGGGATCGTCAGGACCGGCCGGTCCAGCGGGAAAAACGAATCTTTGGAAGGAAAAGTCACCTGCTGACGGTAGTGTTACGGTGATCGTGTTTGACACGCCTGCAACCGGGACCTCTCCGTTCTCGTGCCACAAGGCCGGACGCAGGACGATCCGACTTGTTCCGGGACGAAGGTTCCATCGAATCGGGATCGATCCTATATCGATCTGCGCCGCGGGCCGGTTGAATCTGTCAAAAAATCGCTCCGGGGGGTATGTGTACTCCAGCCGAACAGCATCGGTATTGCCCGCAATGAGACGGGAGATGTTATGAAACTTCCAGACTCCCTCTGTGATTTCCACAGGCAGACGGTAATCGAACCGACGTTCGCCGTCCGTTGCAACGGTCAGCGTCTTCGGGGCGGGTCGAAACGAAAGTTCCCGAACATGATATTGCCGGGACGCACGAAACGTGAGAGTTGCGCCTTCAGGAATGACACCGTCTGCTTTAAACCATTCCGGGACGGGCAGGATGATCCGCGTCATCCCCTCTCCAGTTTTATTCCACCCTGTGTCGTCGATCCGGAAAACGTCTTCCAGCGATACGGTTCGCTCCATGTCGCCGAGGCGAAACCCCACCTCACCGCCCCGGGGATCTCCGACAACCGTTACCTCAAGTACATCTACATCGTGTCGAACCGGCTGGTCCTCTCTGAACAAAACCTCATAGCTCTCTTGATCGGAAGGTGAAAGGACGAGCTCCTCTTCCGGCGGCAGTCGTCGACCGTCCCGTAAAAACACATCTGCATGGCCTTGCGCGGTTTCCACCGTAACGGAGACGCCGTCCAGCTTCCCCTGACACCCCGAAAGGACGAGTATGATGACGACGGCGATGATAACCATCGCCGTCGTTCTGAAACGGTTGAACATGGTATCTATTTTCCTGTTTCAGCTGATTCGAAGGAGGCTCTTCGCGATAAGTTCGGCAATTTCTCGTTTCCGATTACGCTTAATGGACGGGTCGTTTCCCATGAGATGCTCCATGCGGCTCTCGAACTCTTCCGGAAGGGTCTCCAGTTCAGATATTGCAGTGCGAAGGCTCCGGCCGGCCGGTTCAAAGCGGCGGTTCACCGCAAGAATCAGATTGCAGGAGTTCTCCAGAAAGCTCGCCAGGGAAAGCTGATAGAAGAGGGGTTCGTCACTGAAAACGGCGCTGGTAAGGTCGGAAAACGCGTGCTCCATGTGGGCCCGCAGCATTTCGATGCGTCGCGTCCAGAAACCCTCAGGAAGATCATTCAATGTACGCCGAATAACCGTCAACCAGGTACTGCGCTGCAACACCGCTTCCGCGGTGACCAGCCGATAGAGGCCGTAGGTGGTACCCAGAATATCGCCCTTTTCAGGAAAACGGGCCTTCGAAACGGCAAAGTCGACATCGGTGATTGCCTTATACTCTACCCGCACCGGTACATCTTCAAAGAGAAAGCGATCTTTCTGACCGTCCACCGTCGCCTCGAACATCGTGGTATCGGAAAACCCGTGATGCCGTTCCTCCAGCTGCGGGAAGACCCCGTGATAGTACACGTCATAGCTGACGAAAAAACTGGGATCAAAACGGTCCGTTCCAAAACGAAGAACCGTGACGGTGTCGACGGTGTCCCAGTCCTGCATGACTGTGCGAATGTAGTCGTTGATTCGCTCGATAATTGCATCCATGGCACAGCTACTGTAGCATAAGGATCGCACGTATGACCACGTTTCTGAGCGCACTTCGCTTCGCCGTCAATGTAGAACACCTCCTCGAAGAACGACAGAAGGAGCTCTTTCGGTCATATGGTGATACATCAGCCATGTTTCTCCCCCCTTTAGTCCCTATTGTCACGACCGACAAACGCCCCGATCTCCATGACCTGGATGTGTTTCGAAAACGCCACCATTTGAGAGTTCGGCCCGGGTCAACGTCGGCACACACGGAGATTTCCGGGTTTCCCGAAATGGTTTCCGATTTTGAAACACAGTTCGGCCCCGTGGTTACGGACACCCCTTTTTCAGGAACAACGGATTCTACGGCACGGATCGTTCGTCTGAGCTGGCACGATCCAGAGCCGGCGTCTTTTCCCGTCCATTTACCGGAAACATCGGCCCTGTGGCTTTCACTTTTTGAGATTGAAACGGGTTCCGGTGACCAATGGTGGTCGGGAGGGAGTTGGGCTCTCTGCTTCAACCGCCGGTTTACGAATCGACCCCATCCTCCAACAATTCGGGGGTAGCTACGACAATTCGGTTACGTCCTGCATTCTTGGCCCTGTACAGTGCCCCGTCGGCGGCCTCGTTCATTTCCGGCGCCGTTTCGAAGACAGGAAACTCCGCCAGGCCACAACTGAAGGTGACGGAAAACTCCCCTTCCGGGCCGGAGTGACGAATTTTCCCGAAACTGTCTCTGATCTCATCCATAATTCGACGGGCGTGTATTGAGTCGGTATTGAACAGAATGATACCGAACTCCTCTCCACCATAACGGCCGACAACATCGGTTCTGCGTACGCGATCCACAAGCAAACGGGAGAGACTCTTTATCACCCGATCTCCGGTAAGGTGTCCGTAGGTGTCGTTCACGCTTTTAAAACGGTCAATATCAATCATGGCAAAAACCAGTTCCGTTCCGATACGGCGGGCCCGTTGAACTTCGTGGTCAAGGCGCTGTTTCAGGTTTGTATGGTTCAGGAGCCCTGTCAGTGAATCCCGCTCCATAAAGAACCGCATTTCCCTGGTCCGGGCCGCTCTGAGTTTCACCGATGTAACCAGATAGTCGACGTTGAAGGGCTTGACGATGAAATCATCTCCGCCGCTCTTTATTGCCTCCAGCTGACGGTCCGAATCGGTCTCGACAGAAAGGAAGACGATAGGTATGCTTACGAAGCTTTCGTTCTGCCGGATAATAGCCGCAAGCTCCGCACCGTTGCACTCGGGCATATACATGTCCATGAGAATGAGCTCGGGCTTGTACTCCACAAGAATACCGAAGATATTGCGAGGATCTCTAACGACGGAGGTAATCATTCCCGCCCTTTGCAGCGCCAGCGCAGTATCAGAGACCTGATCAGGATCATCGTCGACCACGAGGATGTGGTACGGCTCGGTGCGGCTCTGTTTCAGGATGGTATCCAACTGGCCGATGAGTGCCGTTACATCAACCGGCGTCGGGATGAACGCATTCGCCCCGAAGCGAACTGAACGGAGACGCGCCTTGAAATCGTCCTCGTCACCAACCAGAACGGTAACGATTTTTTCGGTGTGCACCGTTCTGAGGTGGTTAACATCTTTGAGTCGCCGGGCTTGTGATGAAAAGTATTCGACTTCCGCGAGAAGTATGCATGACTCTATGTGTTCATCCTGTTCGGTGAAGTATTCCAGCACTTCCGGAATCTCTTCAACACAAAAAAGAAGCATTCCAAAAACCGAAAGCTGCTCCGCAAATGTCTCCGGTAAATCCCGTATTGACCCTGCGATGACTACAACCCGTTGCAAATCCGGTTCCGCCGGAGTTTTGCTGTCTTTGCGACCAGAGACATCTACTCCCGGATTGAGAATCTCCCGTTTCAGCTCATTCAGAAGCTCCCTTGTCTGAGAACGCAGATTCTCTATTTGCACCGACAGGTCCGCTTCCAGCGACAGTTCCGCCTGGCGGGCCAGCTCGCTCAATCGTTCCATACCGAAGGTTGTCGCGGAACCGGCTATTCGGTGTACCTTGAGTCGCAGTTCCCTCCCGCTGCCGGTATCTCCCTCACCCATCTTTCGTTGCAGTGATTCTATCTCCTGCAGACGATCGGGAAGACCGTCACGGAACCGTTGAGACAGAACGTTCAGACGGCGCTTTACTGAGGGTGACAACGGGTGCATGCCTTTAGTTTTCGACATTTCTTTGACATTTAATCACTCCAACCGGGGCGAATTCAACTCTTTTCGTGCCCAAAGGGCGTGTTCCCGAATCATGTCGTCGGTGGAGTGACAGTGTTGTTCTACAAGAGGCCACAATGAACTGATATCACCATCCCTGTTGTTTCCTGCCGCAACCAGGGCATTTCTGACCATTTTTCGGCGTCCGGCCCTCATAAGGGGCGAACCTGCAAACCGCCGGAGAAAGTGCTCGTCCGTTTCTATTGAAAGAAGCTCTCCAAGCAACACAGAATCTCCGGCGATGGGCTTCCTGAAGTTTTCGACCTCCGTTGTGACGGCTCTTACATTAAGGGGGCACACCTCCTGACAGAGATCGCAGCCGAACACCCACCGACCCATAGGACGGCGAAGTTGTTCCGGAATAACACCATCGTGTTCGATAGTAAGATAGGAAATGCAGCGGGACGCGTCGATCTTTCTGCTTCCCAAAAGTGCCCCGGTCGGACAGATGTCGATGCAACGACGACAACTGCGGGGACAGGCTCCATGATGAGCCTCCGCTTCTTCACCCGCGGCGAAGTACTTTGTCGACAGAATCTCTCCCAGGAAGAACCAGCTTCCGTAGGCTCCGTTGATGAGCAAGGTATGACGACCGGTAAAACCGATTCCCGCACGTTCGGCGTAGTGCCGTTCGGAAAGGGGTGTTGCGTCGGTAAATGCCCGAAATTGTTCAGAGGGAAACTGTTTGTCCAATCTGCGGACAATGCGCTTCAAACGCTTTCCCAGCTCCTTGTGGTAGTCTCTGCCCCAGGCGTAACGGGCCATGAGGCCGGCATCTCCCCGGGAACCCGACTGTGCGGGGCGCTTCTGGTAGTAGTTGATGCCCGCGAAGATGATCGAACGCGCCCCCGGGAGAATTGCGTCGGGTCGAAACTTGGCGTGAGCGTGACGTTCCATGAACTCCATAGTTCCGTGAAACCCGTTGGTCAACCATTGACGGTACGTCTCTTCATTTTCCGGGGACGGCTCCGCGTCAACCACGCCGAAAAGAGTGAGAGATTCTTCCAAAAAGAACTTTTCAATTTCGGCGGGGACGCAGGGCCACCATGGTTCCTGAACGATCATGACATCGCGGTAAAGGCGGCGGGACAGATATCCGATAGAACACACTCCCTGCACGCCGGCTTTCGGGCGAAACAAAAACGACGCCCATGGTAGTTCAACCGCATACTCGCGCTGTTCCAGTACTCTCGGGGTAACACCGCCGCAACATCCCTTTCCAGCTTCCCCGGGTCCCGGGCGCCGGAAAACCCAAGTCGCTGTACAAGCCGGGAGAAGTGGGTGTCCACTATGATGGCGGGAACGTCGTATAC
The DNA here is from genome assembly GCA_964496635.1 of uncultured Spirochaeta sp. Classification (GTDB taxonomy): domain Bacteria; phylum Spirochaetota; class Spirochaetia; order DSM-27196; family Alkalispirochaetaceae; genus Alkalispirochaeta. The sequence goes on along the minus strand of CAZCAE010000018.1, from coordinate 26,518 downwards.
GTGAAGAAGAATCACCCCCGCCGACTTTCTTCCTACTCCCCGGAGACGGGTAAGTGTCTCCATTGAATCGGGTACGGCCCCACCGTGTTCTGCAACCAGAAGGGTAGCGGTGTCAACGATGCTTTTCGCCTTCTGCCGGAAGAATCCCACCGAACGGATAATCTGCTCCACCTCATGTATATCTGCCCCGGCCAGGGCGTGAGCGTCGGGATACCTTTCAAAAAGACGGGGAAGCACGGAGTTGACCTGTTCATCCGTCGTCTGGGCGGAAAGTATAACTCCGACAAGCAGCTCAAAGGGTGTGCGGTAATTGAGCATACTCGGGGTATCAGGATAGATGGCATGGAGACGTTCGAGGGCAGTGATAAAACGGCTGGTATCGTCCATGGAAACTCCTCGGACAGTGTACCATTGCGGCGGTACCGAGGTAAGCCCGGGGTAAGGCCCGTTGACGGTGAGGCCGTTGACGGTGTGGCCGCCCTTTCATATACTCGGGTACTACTTTCGGGATGTAGCCTAGTGGCTAAGGCGCCTGCTTTGGGAGCAGGAGACCGCCGGTTCGAGTCCGGCCATCCCGATTATTTGCGCCCATAGCTCAGCTGGATAGAGCATCGGCCTTCTAAGCCGGGGGTCGGAGGTTCGAGTCCTCCTGGGCGCGAACAGAAAACGTCGTCCTACATGGACGGCGTTTTCTGTTTGTGGGGCCCCAGGAGGACTCGAAACAGAGCGGCGGCGCGACGCAGGCGCGTACCGGAACGAAGCGAGGAACGCGCCGACCTGGAGCGCAATCCGGCAGGATGCCGGATTAGCCGCGGAGGCGGCCTGAAGGGAGCCGACAGGACGTCGGCGACTGGAAGGCGAGTCCTCCTGGGCGCGAACAGAAAACGTCGTCCTACATGGACGGCGTTTTCTGTTTGTGGGGCCCCAGGAGGACTCGAAACAGAGCGGCGGCGCGACGCAGGCGCGTACCGGAACGAAGCGAGGAACGCGCCGACCTGGAGCGCAATCCGGCAGGATGCCGGATTAGCCGCGGAGGCGGCCTGAAGGGAGCCGACAGGACGTCGGCGACTGGAAGGCGAGTCCTCCTGGGCGCGCTAAAAAGGAGCGGTCCTCTTGGGCCGCTCCTTTTTAGTGCTCAGGACCCGTGGGGTCGCGTTTTTCCCTCCGGAAAGTGCAGGGGCCCCCTTCACTTCGTAAACACTCCGAGTCAATAGAGAAGTTGGGCTACCAGGAAAACTTCTCTTCCCGTATCGCGGATTTCGGAATCCTCAACTCAGCGAGAGATGTGCGAATGCTTTTGCCGAAACCCTGGGGACCGCAGATAAAGACTTCAGCACGCTTACGCTCCTTTTCCGAGATGAATGCCTCCAAGGCAGACCGATCTATCCGTCCCGCCTTGTCTTTTTCACCCGACGGCCAGTTCTGCGTGTAGCGTATGGTCATTTCTATTTCACCGCTCTCTGATAGATCGATTGCATCCTGGGCCACACTTGCGTCCCCTGGATTTCTGATCGACCAGATCAAGCGAATCGGATACAGCTTGCGCAGCTCTCTGTCCCGAATCATGCTTATAAACGGGGTTATACCGATGCCGCCGGCGACAAAATAAAGTGGTGTTCCCGCTTTGATTCTATGAGGATGAAAATGTCCGTAGGGACCGTCAAATGCGACGGTAGTGTTGATCTGTGCTTCGGCCATGGCGGCCGTAAAATCGCCCGATTTCTTGACGATTATCTCGACCTCATCGGCACCGGAACTGGCGATTGTGAAGGGGTGCTCTTCCCGTCCGGGAGGATCACTGTCGAAGCTGAAATATCCGAATTGTCCCGATCGACGCCGGGGAATATCCCCTGCAGAGGTTTGAAACCGGTAGGCGGATACAAGCGGGGTAAGCTCGACAACCTCAGTTAAATCAAGAGCGAGCGCCCGCTTGGGCCGGATAAGCTTGTGCCAAATGTAGGCGCCGAGACAGAAGAGACCCCACACGAGGGTTACCAGTTTCAAAGCGAGCGTCCAGGTACTGGTGGCCATATAGACATGGATTACCACCAGGAGTCCCGCCAGGGCGAAGAAATTATGGCGCGTTCTGACCCGGGCGTAGGGAGGGCTCTTCTCCCGTTTCCCGGAACGCCCCTGGAGCACCAGTAGCGCAGCTGGAGTCAGCAAGGCGAAAATAATGAGTGCTCCAATACCGAAACTGCTTTGCAGCGTGGGCCCGGAATAGCGAATAATGGTAATGTATTTGATAATGAAATGGCTCAAGATCAGGCCCCCAAGGACCATTCCTATGCTGCCGTGAAAGGCGAGGAGCTTGTCTTGGGCAAACGACTTCTCGATAAACGGCAACCTGGCGGAGAGCAGAAATTGAGCCATAAAGATCACATAGGCCAGGGCTCCCGTAATTATCGATAGATTATAGAGTTCAAAAAGGTCAACGAAAGAGTAGAGGTTCCCGATAAAATACAGAGTCGTAAATACAAGTGGCAGCAGGATATACAATCCAAGGAGTACCGCCCCTCCGCCCCTTCGTGACTCGGTCATCAGAACTTCGACCTTAAACGACGAGCTATATCGTCGGCGAGACTATCTATATTCGAATTATCCGAGGCGGAGGTAATTGAATCGACCGCGACAGGCGGGTCCCAGTCGGTAATCTGGGTGGTATGGATAATCACGTTCTCGTCGTAGTTCGAGACCGAATCGAGCCACTCCATCACCCAGGGACGAACCTGGGCCTGGGCACCCGAATTGGTAATGAAAACAGCGCTGTAATCCCGGGGATCCTGGCCCTCCAGTTCCTTGCGCTTGTGGTCGACGACGGTTATAAAGACTGACCCGTCGTTGAGCTTCTCCACCAGTGCATCTATAAGCCGACGCTTGTAGCGGGTATTCTCGGTGGCGATAAGGACCTTGTTGCGAGCTTGTGGACTGCCGAAGTTCTCGGAAGCCATAAGGCCAATATTAGTTAACAACAATATAAATAGTATCAAACTGATTCGTTTCATAGCGCATCCTGTATTGATCTGATTTCAAATTAAATTAGGAAAAGCGGGAAGAAAGGTCAAGAAAGTTTTTCCAGTGCCTGCATTCCCGCAAACAGGTGGAAGCAAAACTCACGTCGACTCCTCTATCCCGGCGTCGGTCAGAATCACTTCAAGGTCGGCATTCACCCATTCATTTGTGTCGCTGTATACTGCAATAGAGGTATCGTCATGTGCTACACCGCCCAGCTTGATACAGGCGGACTGTTTCCTTTCAGTTTTGAATCCATCGCGACCTGGGAAGTCACCCGCCCCTTTCCCCATTTTGTCTTTCAGAGTGCCGCAGCGCGACCGGAAGTTCCGGTAGTTACTATGGACGAACCCGGACGGTTCAGCGTGGCCAGATGGCTTCTGGTACCTCCCTGGGTAGAAACGAACGAAAAGTTGAAAACGCTGAAGATCTGGACCGCCAACGCCCGCATAGAAGAGCTGGAGAAAAAGCCACTGTACCGGCCCCTGATTGATACCCGTCGCTGTGTCGTTGTGTTCACCGGTTTCTACGAATGGCGGCACGAGCCGGATGGCTCAAAAACGAGGTATCTTCTGAAGCTTCCCGAAGACAAGCCCCTTGCCCTGCCGGGCCTCTGTCGGACGGGAACGATAGATGGCGAGCCCTACCCGTCCTGCACCGTCTGTACCATGGAAGCGAAGGGTATTATGCGGTACATCCACAACAGTACTCTTCGGCAACCCGTTGTAACGGGGAAGCGCGGAATCGAGGCGTGGCTGGACGGGTCCGTTTCTTTTGATACCGCCAGGAACGCGGTCATTGAAAATGAACTATCCGGACAGTTCGTCGCAGACCCGCCCGTCACCGAGACGCCGGAGCTTCCCTTTGGTGATCCCGAGCCATGAGAATGACCTCCGGACGATATTCAAAGTGCACATTGTCAAAGAAGAGCCACTTGCCGCCCCAGATAAAACCCTCTTCCTCGAAAGCGTCGACAATACGCTGCGGAACGGGCCATCGTGTATCTGCACCGAGACGCCACCACGTTGGTGCCCCACCGTCGGCGGCCCAGCGCCAGTACGCCCAGCCACCGCGATAGCTGCGGGGAATCAGGTCCACGGCCATACCGTACGCGTGATAACTCCGGCGTTGCGTTCCGGCAATAACCCGCCAGTTGAAACCGTGAATCTCAGCGAGGTCACGGACAAACTGTCGCGTTTCCTGGTCCTCCAGCATTGCATTCCGAATCCTCGTTTCCACGCGCTGTAACGGCTCGACAACCAGCGGGTGAACACGGGTGTTCATCTCAAAAAAACTCACCCGTTCCATCATCGTCTCGGCGGAAGCCCGGGAGCGTATGCCGTACAGGTCGTCGAGAAATGAGTTGAAGCGAATACGTTCGTCATTGTTTCTGTTTGCCGTTGATACGGCCAGCCGTTGCTCCATTTCCGGAGAAATATGCGGCGGGGACCAGTGCCCCATAGTATAGTTGTAGAAGCGGATTGTAACATACTCCCCCCACTGATCCTTCACGGACTCCGGAAGTAGCCGCCCCTCCGCCCAGTAATACCAGGTATCATCCAACAGAAGGGCCCACTCCCCTCCTCTCACTGCAGTATCTGTTATCCGCCCCGGGAAAGACCTGGCCAGCGCGGTAATTTTTCGGAATCCAGGTTACGATGCAGCGATTCCGTCGGTTACGCATCCCCATTAATATACTCGTCACACTTCGGGAACGGCCAGAAAGACAACTTTCCCGCTGGGTAACTGATCGTCCTCATCGATGACATCAAGTGTGTCCAGGACGCGCCAGCCTGTTGTACTGAGAATGTCTTCCACCTCTTCCACTTCCCATGGACGCTGTCGATGGATCTCGTCTCCGTCGGGAAATGAAAACACCGTCACCGCTTCACCGGGATCTCCGGGATCCCCGGGATGATATTGCAGACGTTGTCGGAAAGGAACACCATCTATGAGGCGGGGCTGAGACTCTCCGTGCCGTCGCTGGTAAAGCTCCCGGGTGTTGACATCCAGTAACAGCACGCCGCCGTTGTCCACGGTGCCTCGACACTGCCGGAAGAACGAATTCAGGCCGACCGGTTCCATCACATAATTGAGCGAGTCATACACGGTAGTAATGAGATCAAAGGGACCGCCAAAAAGAATTCCATCCACAAGGTCCCCTTGCCGCAACGGTACTCCCGGCAGCCTCTCCTTCGCGAATTCCAGCATTGCCGGGGAGATGTCGAATCCTGCCAATTCCCGTACAACCTCATCGTTCAGCAATTTCTGCAGCAGCAGCCCCGTACCACAGGCCACATCACATATACGGTGAAAGGTCCGCCGGCTTTCCCGTTCCAACTGCCGTATCAGCTGGTATATGTACTCGCTGTAATCACCCCATCCGCCGTCGTAGACCTGGGCGAGAAGGGTATACGGAGATCCGACGTTAGCCAAAAAGATTCATCTCCCGGGCAGTCTCTACAAATGCGGCTGCGACGGTGTCAATCTGTTCTTCCCGGTGAGCAGCCGATACTTGCACCCGGATGCGCGCTTTTCCCTGAGGGACGACGGGATAGGCAAAGCCTATGACGTAGACACCCTTTTCCAGGAGCCGTGACGCCATGGAAAGAGCTGTAGTTTCATCGTAGATCATCACGGCAATGATAGCGGTTTCCGAAGGAAGAAGGTCAAACCCGGCATCGGCAAGCTGAGACCGCAACCGCGCGGCCAGAGCTACCGGCCGTTCCCGACGTTCTGTGTCGTGCTCCACAATATCAAACGCCTGAATGGCCGCACCGGCTATGCCCGGTGCCAGGGTATTTGAAAAGAGATACGGCCGGGAGCGCTGCCGCAGCATTTCGACTATTTCCCGTCGACCGCTGACGAATCCTCCGGAAGCACCTCCCAGAGCTTTCCCCAGCGTCCCGGTAACGATGTCAATACGGTCCCGAAGCCCCCAGTAGTCGGGGGTACCACCGCCGTTGGGTCCGAGGTACCCGGTGGCATGGCAGTCGTCCACCATGACCAGCGCCTCAAACTCTTCGGCGAGCTCCACAATTTGTGGCAACGGTGCGATATCCCCGTCCATAGAAAAGACGCCGTCGGTGGCAATCATACAGAACCGCGCTCCCTCCCGCCGGGCCGCCTTCAGTTGCCGTCGGAGATCCCCAGAGTCGGCGTGACAATAGCGGTACCGCTTTGCCTTGCACAGCCGCACCCCGTCAATAATTGACGCGTGGTTCAGCTCGTCGGAAATGATAGCGTCATCCGGACCCAGAAGGGGCTCAAAGACACCCCCGTTGGCGTCAAAGGCGGCTGCGTACAGGATCGCATCATCAGTGCCCAGGAATGCGGCAATTCGTTCTTCCAGTTGTCGGTGCACATCGGAGGTTCCACAAATAAACCGGACCGACGCGTATCCGAACCCTCGGCGGTCCATGGCCCGGGCGGCAGCGGCGGCAATCTCCGGATCTCCTGCGAGTCCCAGGTAGTTATTCGCGCAGAAATTCACTACCCGCCGTTCTGTTCCGTCGGTACCCCGGACGGTGATTTCCGCACCCTGAGGCGAGGTGATTATCCGTTCTTCCGTGTAGAGACCTTTCTCTTTCAATTCCGTAATTTCACGAACGAGGTGTTCCCGCATCGTTCCAAACATATTGTGCATCCTCCAGACGTGTCGAAAGCTCCGTCAGCATGTCCCGTGTCGTTCGTTCCAGATCGTACTCGGGGCGCCAACCCCACTCCACCCGGGCGGCGTAGTCTTCCATGCGGTTTGGCCATGAATTGGCAATACCCTGGCGCACCGGGTCCACTTCATACTCTATCTCAAAAGCCGGTATAAACCGGCGAATCCACGCGGCGATCTCCTCGGGGCAGAAGCTCATAGCCGTAACATTGAAGGCGTTACGGTGTCGCAGCCGTTCCGGATCGGCGTCCATGAGCTCCACTGCCGCCCGCACCGCGTCGGGCATGTACATCATGTCGAGGTACGTGTTTCCCTGAAGGGGACACCGGTACCGTCCATTCCGGACCGCCCCGTAGTAAATATCCACGGCGTAATCGGTAGTACCTCCCCCGGGAGGAGTGCGATTCGAAATAAGGCCGGGGTATCTGAGACCCCGAGTATCCAGGCCGTACCGGTGGTAGTAATAGTCGCAGAGAAGCTCGCCGGCGACCTTGGTCACACCGTACATTGAGGTTGGTCGCTGCAGGGTGTCCTGGGGCGTCCAGTCCCTGGGAGTGGTTGGTCCGAAGGAACCGATGGAACTGGGAGTAAAGACGGAACACCCTTCTTCCCGGGCAACCTCCAGAACGGTTACCAGTCCACCCATATTGAGATCCCACGCCTCCTGCGGACGCTCTTCCGCTGTGGCCGAAAGAAGCGCCGCCAGGTGGTATATGGTATCAATATGGTGCCTGCGGACGATCTCACCGAAAGTTTTGCCGTCTCTCACATCGTGCTGGTAGAAAGCGTGGTGCTGTCGGCCATCATCGATGTTTGCACTCGCGGAATGGCGAATATCGGTACATACTATTTCAGAAGCGCCATATTGATCGCGAAGGTATTCGGCAATTTCACTGCCCAGCTGACCAAGGGCGCCGGTAATCAGTATTCGTTTCATAGGTTTATACGTACAGTGTAATATACAACACGCCAGGAGAGGCAAACATGGATCGTGAGCATATACCGCCGCCGGTTGGGCGAAACATGAAACGCATCAGAAAAGATGAGTCCATCACTCTTGATGTTCTTGCCGAACGCAGCAGCGTCTCCAGGGAGATGCTGTCGCAAATCGAATCAGAGAAGGTCAATCCTACGGTAGCAACGGTGTGGAAAATTGCCCAGGGGCTGGGAGTGGACATCAACGATTTGCTTGCCGGCAGTGACGCACCGGTCCGGAAGTTTCACATGGTCCGCAAGGACAGCATTACCGTCCTTGATACCGACGAGGACGGTCTTCACATCAAGGTACTGACGCCTGTTCAGCTGGTGGAAGACCTGGAGATGTACCTTCTCACCTTTCAGGAAGGTGGTGCTCTCCGTTCAGCCCCTCACTTTCCCCAGACTGAAGAGTTCCTGACCGTCATTTCCGGTGCCGTCCGCGTCCGCGTGGGCGACCGGGACGCCGAACTTCTGGAAGGTGACTTTATCCGCTATCAGTGTGACGTTGATCACGATATTGAAAATATCGCCGACGGTCAGTCGGTAGTGCATATGGTCGTCCGATTTCACAAACGCACTCTCCTCTGACTGATAACGCTTCCAATCCAGAGGACCGACACCTGCACAATATGGGCGGAGGTGAAAGCAATTGCGGCCACCACCGTTCCGACAAGATCGGTATGTCGCGGAAGAAGAATCACAAGACTCAACAGAACCAGAGTGTTGGCAGAAACGGCAATACTCAGAAACCCTGTTGTCTGCCGGGCAACCAGAATACCACTGAGAAGGGAGCGACCGGTGACGGCAATAGGCATGACCATGAGAATCAGCATGGCCGGCTGGGCAAGCTCTATCAGATGGGCCGGAATGCCCGCAACACCCCGAAACCAGAGTCGGGATCCACCGGTAACGGTCAACACCAGGAAGACACCGAACAGGGTCACCATTAAAAGAAATCCGAATTTTTGAAGAACGGGAATGCTGTCCCTGTTGCGACCCGCCTGAGCCACAACCGCCTCCTGATAGGAAAGGGCGATTGATGTAAAAAGAAAGAGCAGACTGTTAATCACGGGCCAGGCAGCCAGGGAGTCCATTGCCATGACCGAGCGGGAAATTCCAAACGCCAGAATTGGACGGGATGCAAGCTCCATGACCGACGTCATTGACAGAGGCACATAAAACTTCAGAAGAGACTGAACTGACCGCACCCGGTCGTCCGGACGTTCTACCGACCGGAAGTCTCGCTTCTGTCGGTAGTACCACCACGCGGCGCCGGCACCGGCCGCAACTCCGGCCGTGAGTGAAAACGCCCCGACAACGTATCCGGGTACATCCACAATACCTGACTGAACCAGAACCACCCCCAGGACAAGTCCTGCAAGAGTGACGATCAGCCGGACGATCATCGTCTTTGCCACCGCTCCGGTTTCCCCGATCTGTATTAGACTTCCCTGCCAGAGACGGCGGTATCCAACCAGAGCGGCAAACACCATAAGAATAGTAAAAGCTCGCCGGGCGGGATCGATAACGTGTTCCGGTACTCCCAGGATACTTCCGGCGACAAACTGAAAGACCGCCGGCCGGGAGATCAAAAAATGAACGGCGGTCATTGCCAGTGCCAGGAGATGCATGAAACGTATAATCTGGCGGTAGCTTTTCGGTCCCCGGACCACAGCTGTCCCGGTGGAAAGCATCTGTATGATCGGGCTTTCAATTACCAGGGCGATACCGAAGGCAACCTCAAATGCTGCGAGAGAGAGCGTCGGGAACGGCAGCCTGGCCATAACTCCGTTCAGGGCCGGCTGTTCGATCCCCATCAGTAACCACATAAGGGCAAGGGGTACCCAGAAGAGAAAGAGGAACGGGAGAGTCAGAGTAGATGTCGGTCGTGTCAACGTCTGTTTCCGTCTATTCGTGGACCCTGGGGGTACCAGAGGCCGTTTACAACCATATAGTAGCGTCCGGAGTTGTTCCAGAGTGATATGCCGCTGCCACCCCCTTCAATGGAGCCGCGAATCTGACGTTTCAGATAATCGGTGTAGGTGGGAGTCTCAAACTGCAGCTCCCCTCCTATAAGGAATGACTGAATATATGGGCGGATGAGAACGTGTTCATCGGTGATGCGGCGTCCCCGAGCCGCACCTTCCCGGTAGATCCATTCTGCCCATTCGAGGTACGGCAGGTCACCCCGGAAGGTTCGGGGAAAGTGAGACGGATAGAGCATCGGAGATATGACATCGACGTGGCGCGCCAGAGCGGCAATGTCCTGACCCAGGTAGCTCATACGGTACCACCCGTTGAAACCGAAAACGTCGATACTGACGGGCAGTGAAATCTCCTGGCGGGCCCGCTCCAGAAACATCGACAGTGCTTGTACCCGGTCATCCATAAACGGATCGTTTTCGGCCATTGCGGGACTTTCCGGAAGAAAGCGGTACTCGATATTACCTACCAGGCCGTCGGCAGGTGTGCGAATATAGTCAAACTGGATCTCGTCCACACCAAGCTCTTCCAGCTCCCGGGCCACAGCAATGTTGTAGTCCCAGACAAACTCGGAAAAGGGATCCACCCAGTATTCCGTCTGAACCGTCTCGGTCTCTCCCGATTCATTCTGAATTTGACGGAACACCCCCCAGGGGGCGTTTCTGCGGCGGTCCCAGAGGGCGTAGCGGTTTTCGTCATACCCGTAAAGATGTTGGTCCTTGAAGACTACTACCCGGGCGATGAGGTAGAGCCCCGCATCGTGAACGGTGTCAATGATGCGCCGCGCTGAAACGAAGGGGTGTACCGCTCCGGCTTCGCGGTGCAGTTCCAGACCGGAATCGTAGACGAGCCGTCCGTCGTCATCCTTGAAATCGATCACCACCGCGGTAAACCCATGCTCCCGGGCAAACCGCATATGGTGTTCCAGACGCTCCGGCGATAATTGCCAGGGAGAAAGATAGAACGAAATATGATCGGCTGCGGTCTCTCGCCGCGCCAGTGCCGCTTCATCAAGCACAGGCTGGACGGGTTGAGGGACTCTGTAGGTTGCGGCAAAAACATCTCCGGCGGCCCCCCCGGTCCGTTCTACCACTCCTCCGGTTCGACGGTCTATCGGGACTATACGTCCGTCCTGGGCGTACTCCACCCACAGGAGGTTACGATCCTGCCGGTCATATGCTACTGCGGCAATATCTTCATAAAACCCGTTTCCCAGATAGAGAGCCTGAATTTCACCGGCGTCACCAAGATCGCGCCAGGTAACGCCGCCATTTTCGGATTCGTAAATTCCATGAAAGGTGGTGGACACGACGATGCGCCCGGGTACTCCGAAACCGACAGACCCCGACGGTTCCACCGCCGCACTGGTGAGGTAGGTGTTGGGGCCCGTTGCCTCTCGCAGAGATTGTCGTTCCACCAGCGCTCCCGGAACGGGTCCCCGGACCATCAGCGCCGTCGGTTCGACCCGTATCGGGGGAGTCTCATCGGCATCGGCAGCCAGCGGAACAACAACGCACAGAAATATATATACAGGCAAAAATACCGTGTTGATGATGGACAGTTTCGTTGCAATCATTGGCGCCGGATAGTATCACAGAGGCGGTCGTTTCGGATATAGATAACCAGACCTTTCAGGTATTCCGCTTCTGGAAATGAAAGGGGTACAGGATGGTCGGAGCCCTGGGTCAATACGTCTTCCACGACCACATCGCGACCACAATCGGCGGCCCACGCCACGGACCGGCGGAAATCCCGGGGCACAACGGCACCGGAGCAGGAAAATGTGACTATCCGCGCCCCGGCCCGGGCGTGTCGGAAAACGGACAGGTGCAGATCCTTGTACGCTCTCAGACCGTCCTGGACGTTGCGGCGGGCGGGTACAAGTTTCGGAGGATCCAGCACGATGAGATCAAAGGAATCCAGACCACCGGGAACGGTATTTTTTCGAAGCATTTCAAACAGATCACCTTCGACGCATCGGTATCTGCCGGCATCCACACCCTGGTTCTCTGCATTGGATCGAACCATGTGCAGCGCTTCAGCGGAACTGTCGGCAAAACAGACGTGTTTCGCTCCCGCGTGCAGCGCGTGAAGTCCAAAGCCGCCGTGATAACAGAACGCATCCAGGACCGTGGCGTTACCGGCAAAGCGCTGAACGTAACGGCGATTGTTCCTCTGGTCACAGTAAAGGCCCGTTTTCTGTCCTTCACCGGGTATGACCAGCCAGGGAATACCATTTTCTTTCACAACTGCCTTGCGTCCCGTTCCGGATTCCGCAATGCCTGCAACCGCATCTGATATTCCTTCGCGCTCAAACATAGCCGTGTCTGCGGACCGGACAATATTGGGGGTGATTCCATAAAGTTTTAATGCCGAAGAGAGCGCATCTTCTATGACGCCGGCATTGTCCCAGGCAAACGCACCGGAATACTGTACACTGACAGCGTGACCGAACAGGTCGGCCACCACCCCGGGTATACCGTCAGCATCACCAAAGAGCAGTCGAAAAGCCTCCTGATCGGGATTGTCGAAGAGAAAGGAGCGTTGTGCGAAAGCGCTCACAACGCGGTGGCGTACGTCTTCGGCCAGATACGGTGCCCCGGAGTTGCGAGACAGGACCCGGACGGCCAGACGGGAGTGGGCGTTATAGGTTCCCCACCCCAGTGGTTCACCGGACTGGTCACAAATAACCGTCGGCGTGGTACGATTCCAACTCAGTCCGTCAGGCCCGAAGAGACAGCGCTCTATAGACGAACTGAGCCTGGCAGTGCGGGGGGATCCCGCCAGGGCATTCTTGAATATCCAGGGATGACCGTTTCGCACAGGCTTGATACCCTTATGTGATACCCTGATTTCCAGAATCTGCTGTGCCACAGTGGGATTCTACACGAGGAGTAAATATGAAGATAGCGGTACTGAGTGATATTCACGATAACATCTGGAATCTGGAAACGGCATTGAAGGCGATAGCCGACTCCGGAGCGGAACGCATCTTTTTTCTGGGTGACTTCTGCGCACCTTTCACCCTGGCCCAGATTGGCGACGGTTTTTCCGGACCGGTGGATGCAGTCTTCGGCAACAACGACGGCGATCCATTTATGCTGACGACTATTGCCGGGAAGTACGACCACATTACTCTCCACGGTCAGCTGGCAGAGCTGGAAGTCGACAGACTTCGCATCGGCCTGAACCACTACCCCGATATATCAAACGGGCTGGCCCAGTCAGGCATGTACGACGCCGTTTTCAGCGGCCACGACCACCGGAAATATATCGAACACCACGGTTCCTGCATCCGGGCAAACCCCGGAGAGATCATGGGGAGATTCGGGGAACCGTCCTGGGGCCTCTTTGATACGGAGCATCGAACCTTCGAACACCGGGACGTTCGCTGATCCATGCGGCGGACCGAACGGTACACGATACCTTTCCCCGATGCAGCTTCACCGCCGGCGACGGTCTATCGGGAGGCTTTTCTTAAATTTCCGTTCTGGTACCGTTGGTACATTCGACTCAGGTCGGTTTTCGCCGCTTCGTCGGTGGAGGAGACAACGCGACGTCATCACCTGATGGAACTGAAACGCATTCTTACCCGGGACGCGAGAGATACTATCGATCCGAACATTCCCGCACTCCTTCCCCGATTTCACTATCACGTCCGGGAACTGATCAGACAGCGCGACGCTATTACCCCTGCTCTGGACGAAGCAACCGGAATAGCCCGGGGAACATTCCTGAAGGTAGCTCTGGCAGATCGCGATCCGGCCATGCACAGCCGTCTGCAGAAGGAAATCCACCTTACCGATGCTGAACTGTCGGATCCGGCCCTCTCCCTGGAAGAAGTCCGCGCCTCGGCGAGAAACAGAATGGAGGCGCTTCTCTCAGACAATCACACACGCATTACCGGGACACTGGAACCGATCTGGCTGTCATTACGCAGCCTGAATGTTCTTGGCAGAGTTGACATGCAGACATTGCTGCCGGTCATGGGAGCAAAGCGGGAAGAGACGCCGCTGCGGGTAGTTTCAGGTTCTCTTGTATCCCTCTATCAGGTGGTCGAGCTGTGTCGCCTGCATGTTTCACCGGCAGCTACGGAGCTTGCCCTCGCTTTCGCCAGGGGACGCATCCGCGGAACCAACCGTTCCCACAATGGTATCTGGGTCGCCCTTGAATCGTTCCGCGCCGAGATACCGCTCCTGAGAATTGTACGGTATGCCCGGAATGAACCCTTCCTGACTATCCCGGACATCACTCTGAAGACGGACTGGTGGACACCCTTCTCGGCGACGTGGATTCGGTCGGCGACGGAACGCAGTGACGGTGAACTTCTTGAACACCGGTACGGTCAGCTCCTTTCGGTTGTGCGCACCGTCTTTCAGGTAGACTCAATGCCCCCGGTCTGGATTCCGACGGCATTGCAGCCGAAAACGCTGGGAGTCCTGATTCTCCTCGCCGGCAGCGATCTCTTTCAGGATACCCGACGAATCATCACGCAGCTGGTAATTGACGCTACGTTTTTCCACCTGGACACTCGAAACACTCTGCACCAGATGGCGCTGCAGTTGGATCAGGCCCTTGAACGACTCATCGGACTTCTGGGAAACGGTGATTCCCGTGGGACGATGGGCGAAGAGATTCAGCGACTGCAACAACGATCAGGACCGTCGTCCATCGTGCACCGACAGCTTTCAACGGTGTACGAACGGCATCGCCCGCGCATTCGCGCCGCCGTAGATGAATGCATCGAAGCGCTGACCACAGCGGGGGCAATTGTTGCGAGAAACCTGGAAGGGCGGGAACACGCATTTGAAATGACCGATCTGCACGGAAAGACCTTCGCCGGTGACTACCCGCCCCGGGAGCTTCTGGAACTTGTAGCCGCCCATTGGCAATCCATGGGAAGCATGTTACAGGGTCTTCTTGATCTTGAACGTACCTTGAGCTCCACCGGCGGAGGCAGAAGACGTGATTGAAAATGAAATGAGCGTGCCGCGACGCGGCATGCAAAACCAATACGGTTCAGAAGACCTGCTTCAGCTCCGCGGTCATCCCGTTGATCCTTCCGTCGGTATGGCAGTCTTTGGGACCATGCATGCCATACATGATATCGCAGAGATTTCGGCACATTGGAGACCACTGAAAGCGTTTGTCCGGATTGGTCCGGTAGAAGTTGTTAAACTGTACAAGTCGGCACAGAACGTCCGCAGGAAGACTTTGCTCGATAGCCTCGGCTACCGCCCGGGCCCGTTCTTCCGGCAACCCCAGGGCCAGTTCAAGAAAATCCTGGGTAGCACGATGTTTCAACAATAGTTGCCGTGCTTCGCTTTCACCCGGAGGGGTGAGAACGACATACCCATACGGTTCATACTGGATAAGGTCCATCTGGGCGAGTTTCTGCAGCGCTCCCGTTACGGACGGACGGCTTACCCCTACAAGACCGGCAATATCCTTAGACCGGGCGACCTTGTGTTCCACCGATAATTCGTAGATGGCCAGAACGTATCTGGCAAGACTGTCACTCAACTGTTCGGTCATAGGATATCTCCTTTCTGAAAAACATTCTCACGTCCATCGGCCCAGACAAATACCTCAAGGCCGGTCAAACTGCTCCCGCCGAGACATGCTCCGGCTATCGGACAACTCTTGCAGGCAGTTCCACAGGTAACGCCCGAGGCAGATTCCACTTCCCGATGCACATCACCTCGCTGAACAAAGTACTCCAGGGCTGCCGTGACCGTACTGCGATCCGTTCCGGTCTCCGCGACAATCTGAGACAGTGTCATCCGTCTGTTGGCCTTAAGAATACCCTTTACATCCGTCAGGACCATACCGGATTCTCCCTGTATGGTCGGTTTCCTACGTGATAAAAAAGCAAAACCGTTCCCGCCAGAACGGCGATCGCAGCGAGGATGTAGGCGATACTCCCTCCCGCAGCCAACTGGTAGAAGAGCGTCGCAATCGCCCAGGCGATAGCGATGAGATAGTAGCCCAAAAGCCAGCCATACCGCTGTCCCAGTTCCTTCAGGGCCGCTCCGAAAGCGGCAAGACAGGGAAGGTAGAGAAGGACAAAGAGCAGATAGGCGTATGCAGATACGGGGTCAAAGAACGTTCTGAGACGGTGTATATCTCCTATTGTTCCGCCGTGGTCACCGCTGAGTCCGAAACCCGGCTCCCGCAATCCCGACGCCAGAGACGCCCCGGCGGACAGCGCCTCACCCGGGAGACTTTCGACCCACTCCATCAACGGCACCAAAGAGAGTTCCCCGGTCGTTGCCGCGCCCATCTCTTTCGCGCCTCCGGCATCGGCCTGACTGTACAGGGAGTTCAAAGTACCTACGATAGCCTCCTTGGCAAAGAGGCCGGTAAAGAGACCCACTGTAGCGGGCCAGTTGTCTTCCTGAATACCAATAGAGGCAAACACAGGAGTGGTAACTTTTCCAATGCGCGCAAGAATAGTATCATCGGGGCGACCCGGCCACGGTACGGCGTTGAGAACGCCCAGAATAGCGACTGCCAGCGCTATCGTGGCGCCGGCATTTCGCACGAAACCACGCATGCGGGTCCACGTATATATCAGGGTATTTCTGATTTTTGGTCGGTGATACGGCGGCAATTCCATGACAAGATGACTGGCTTCACCGGGGAAGAGTGTGTGCTTCAGAAGAATCCCCGTCAGTACGGCGACGACAATACCCGCCAGATACAGTGAGAATACTACCGGCCCTGCGGCGTTGGGAAAAAACGCCGCCGCGAAGAGGGCGTACACCGGCAACCTCGCTCCGCAGGACATGAGAGGCGCAATAAACACCGTCATGAGACGGTCTTTCCGTGTTTCCAGCGTTCTGGTGCTGATTATTGCCGGAACGGTGCAGCCAAAACCTACCATAAGCGGTACAAACGACTTTCCGGGTAGACCGATCCAGCGCATCACCCGATCCATGACAAAAGCAGCCCGGGCCATATACCCGCTGTTCTCCAGGAGAGACAGCATGAAAAACATCGCGAAAATAATCGGAACGAAGGTTGCCACCGTCTGAAGACCAACTCCAATCCCGTCGGCGAGAACGAGGACCATCCACGCCGGCGAGTTCAGTGAAAGAAGGAGCGCCCGGGTACCTTCCACAAAAAGGGCCCCCGCGATGATATCGAAAAAATCGATTGCGGCGCCACCCAGAGCGATAGTCACCCAGAAGACGGAGTACATGACAAAGAGAAAGACGGGAATACCCATAAACGGATGAAGTACAACCCGGTCAACCCGTTCCGTCACCGTTTCCGGATTGACACGCCGTTTGACCACATCTCTGGTAACACCGTGGACGAAACCAAAGCGTGCATCGGCGATTACAATATCCAGGTCTTCTCCCAAGTGCTCCGCCAGTTCTCGGACAGTCCGTACGACCGCTTCCATAGATAACAGCCCGTTAGCGTCTATTCGCTCAGCGAGACTGTAATCCCCTTCCAGAATTTTCACCGCCAGCCACCGGGGCGATACGGAGACCTCTCGAGCAAGGACCTCCAGCGGCTCTTCCCAGCGTGAAATGGTCTCCTCCAGAGGTTCCGGATAGCTTATCCGTGTGGAGAGTGAAAATGATATTTCCTGTGATCCGACAATAGCCGCCCTAACCCGACGGACATCGGCTTCACTGGTTGCGTCAATAAGGAGAACCGGAGCACCAAGATGGTGACTCAGATGCTTTTCATCGATAGTTATACCATTCCGGTCCGCCAGGTCCGCCATGGTGAGAACAACCACCATAGGTACGCCCAGTTCCATGAGCTGCACCGTCAGGTAAAGGTTGCGCTCCAGATTCGTTGCGTCAAGAACATTGACGACCAGGCTTTCCCGGCGTGACAGAAGATAGTCGCGGGCTACCCGTTCATCCTCACTGTTGGCCTTCAGGGAGTAAATACCCGGCAGATCCACCACTGTTGTCCGAAGCGTTTCCTCGTGGAAGGTCCCTTCAACTACCTCGACAGTCACTCCCGGCCAGTTCCCTACCCGCTGACTCGCCCCGGTAAGCCTGTTGAAGAGAGTGGTCTTGCCGGAATTGGGATTTCCTACAAGGCAGATTTCCCGTTCCCGGGCGGTCTTTAGCATAGCGCTTTCCAAAACATGTTAGGTTAAGCTAAATATATTCACCTGGCTGGGTCGAGTCAAGAATTGAGGACTATCAGTAGGCGTGAATCGATGAATAGAGCCAGTTGACTCCGAACAGCGTAAAGAGCATCACAAGGTACCCTGCGACAGAGGTGATCGCGCCGGCCTTCGGCGACCGCTTTCCAATAAAACGTATATGCAAATATACCGAGTATACGAGCCACGTAATGAGAGCCCACGTTTCTTTCGGGTCCCATCCCCAGTATCGGCCCCAGGTCTGATATGCCCAGATGGCTCCGAATACCAGCGCTCCAAGGGTAAACAGCACATAACCGTACGCGATAGAGATATATGTGATCCGGTCAAGACGCGCCCGTTTTTCCTCCGATGTTGTCGCCAAAAACATGATGGACGCACCAAAGGCTACGGTAAAAAAGGCTTCACCGAAAAATGCCAGGACGATATGAACGAACATCCATCCGGATCTCAAGGCGGGCATCGGCGGCGCCATTGTATACGGAACCAGAGGTGAAGACGAAAGTACAAGAAGAAGAATCGCAAAAACGTCTACCAGCGTCGCCAGCCCCGTTGCCGAACGGACTCTCTGTATCGTCTGGGTTACGACGAGGATCAGACCGGAAAACAGCACCAGCGCTTCGTACTGCGCGGTGATAGCCGGAAATCCCTTCCTGACCGATAGCAGCACCAGGTGGAGCAGAATCAGCAGTACTACACCGATCCGCAGAACTGAAGAAATCCTTCCCTGGGGATTCTCTCCGTGAAGAATCAACCACAACTGCATGTTCAGCCCTGCAAACAACAGAAACAGTGCTAGATAGATAGAACCACTTTCAATGATGTGCTGCATTTTCAACCATCCCGTTTCTTTTCTTCACGAATCTTTTTCGTCATAAACAGTAGCATACCGGTTACCAGAATGATCGCGCCGGCCATTGCGACGGGAGCCCCGGGATCACGAACCGCCTGAAGGCCGCTTCGTACTCGGAGTTCTGTGTCGACCACCGTCAACCCTGCGACAATCATTCCCGTCTCTACAAAAACCTCTCCGGTTCGCATTTCTTCCGAATACCGGACAAACTGCAAGCCCAGGGGTGCGTCCTGCCGTTCTTCCAGAACCAGCGCAATGGCGCCGGAGACAAAACCCTCCCCGGGTACCATGAAATGACGGTTACCACCGCTATCCTCCAGAATGAGGGCACGTTCTTTCGCCCAGGACTGTTGCAGCAGGCGAACACCCCCGATAGTAACTGGATTATTGACGGAAACCGTTTCAGTACGCACCGTTTCACCGTTTTTTCGAACCGAGAGCACCGACTCCCAGTTCTCTGCACTGCGAACACTGTCCAGCAGCTGTACTTCCCATTCCCCGGCTATTACAACACTTTCACCAACCTGAAGAATCACCTCGTCTTCCCTGGCGCCAAGTAACGTGAGAGCCCCTCCCGCGATCAGAATGAGAACGCCAACGTGTATGACATCGTGGGAATATCCGGTCAGCCGTCGTCGGGGACGCCGGACCAGTGAATCAACCGTACAGGACAGGAGAGAGAGTGCGAAAAGAGCGGCGGGAAGAAGAAAAAACACACCACGAAACATTTCCGGTCTGTTGAGAAATGTCGCTGTAGCGGAAACAACCGCAACGACTATGAAAACAGCGACGGCGAACCTCACCGATGAGAGGACTTTCAGCATGCTATTCCGTCGGACGATCCAGAGGATAGACGATAACAAAATCGTTGTCTGCCACACCGGCGTGACAGGAAATGCAGTTCCCCAGCATTCCTTCCGCAGCTATCGTCCCGTCAGGCAGATAACGCGCCCAGAACCAGTCTCCCGTTCCTTCGGAATAACCCTCAACTTTCGCCATCACCGTATAGGCAGTCAGCGTACGATCACCAAGACTGCTTTCTTTCACTATGATACTGCCGTACGGAGCAACAGGCGGATTGATTGGCAGTACCGAAAGTAACGGCGCGTTGACGAATATTCGATGTATCGGACCGTGGGGGGCCTGTCCCTGCCGGTACCCTTCATGGCCCGGCCAGAATCCGTAGGTTGTGAAGTCGGCCTCTTCAGTTATTCTTTGCCAGAGCCGTTCACCTGAGATCTCGTCTGCCGTCAGGGGTTTCAGCAACGGTTCTTCCGTGCCTCCGCATCCGCTGATCACAAGGACAACACAGACAATGATGCCAACCAGAAAACCCTTCCGCACGGAACACCGAATCATCGCGGCGGCTCCTTTGGGATAGTGATGGAAAAACGGGTTCCCTGACCGGTTTTCGTCTTCACAGCGATACGGCCACCCATTAAACGGACCTCCTCGCGTACGACATCCAACCCCACCCCGCGACCGGAAACACTGGTGGTTTCGCTGCGGGTAGAAAAGCTCGGCGAAAAAAGCGTTTTCAGCAAGGCTGCCTGGTTGTATTGCCGATCGGGACGAAGGGCCCCCCGTTCGATTCCCACCCGGCGGACCTCGTTGAAATCAATTCCCCGTCCGTCATCGCTGATAGAAACGGAATACTCATTCTCTGTCTCGTGTATCGCCAGAATGAGCCTGGCCGTCCCTTCCTTGCCTTCGGACAACCTCTGGTACTGGTCCTCGATTCCATGATCAATAGCGTTCCGTATCATATGAATGATCGGATTCTTAAGAGCCCCAAGACCGGGCAGCTCGTCGATATCGCGTTCCACCGAAAAATGAATATCCTTGCCAAGCTCTTCGGCAATTTCGAGGGCCATTCGCTCAAGATGTTCCAGAAAGGAGGTCAGCGCCGCTCGCCTGGAATCTTCCGGGGAAAGGCTTACGGCAAAGGAACGAAACTTCTCGTTTATCTGTCCAAGGCTTTCCATCTCCCGTCGCATATGATCAAGAACATCATGAAGTTTTTTCATTGATCCATCGTCGAGAAAACCTTCCGCCTGGTGAGCAAGATCTGCGATAGAGAAAAATTCAAGGTAGCGGGCGGTTCCTTTCAAAGAATGAAGGTCCCGCAGCAACGTGTTCCGCTGATCTCCCGTGGGAGGGTTTTTCAGGGCGTTTTCTACGGCTGCGATTGTCTGAACTGCAGATCGCTCGAATTCGCCGTACGCTTCGGGTCCCGTCTTCAGCAGAGTTGCAATGTGTTCGATATCGCTCTTGTAACGCTGCCGTTCACTTTCCAGTTCTTCCCGGGTATGAACTATGTCGGTACGATCCTCGAATATCGCCATAACCCGCTCTACCGTACCGTCATCCCTGAATATGCGCTGAAATGCAGTCCCGAAAACGATCTCTCTGGCTTCATCGCCGGTACCGACAGTTATTGTTTTTTCCGCCAGGGGATTGATGGACATGATCATTTCCATATCCGTTGCCGTCCGCAGAAACACCATTTCCAGAAACTGCTCCAGTTCCAGCCGCTCTTCTTTACCGCCTTCGCTGTCGGGATAAATGAATTCCGCAAAGGATCTTCCCGCGATATCCGACGTTGCAAAGAGCGTTTCTACATAACGGGAGTACTGTTCACTGATTCGGTAATCACGATCAATGAGAATGAGTCCTTCTGCAATATTGTCCAGATACTTCCGGTTTTCCTGATCCCGGGCCTCAATGACACTGTTTTCCACTTCCAGACGGTTCCGCTCTTTAAGGCCGCCGATCATCGAGTTGATTTTGCGTGAGAGGTTTTCGAACTCCCGGCTTCCCGTTACGCGGGCTTCCACGTCAAGGTTCCCGTCTCCGACACTCGTCACTACCCCCCCGATTTTCAGAATTGGTCCTACCACAATGCGCTGCATGAGCCCGACCAGAATTACGGCAATAGCAGCTCCCATGACGGTGTACAGAAAAACCAGGGTGTTTCGGGCCGTACCTATGCGATCGAACAAGGACGCAAGCGATACCTCGTAATATGCAACTCCACGAATGAAGTGATCAGTTCCGTGACATTCGCGACATTCCTGGAAATTGAGAATCGGGAAAAAGTACTCCAGCCGTTCTGCGTCCAGGTCTTCGACGACGTGAGGTGTATTGAACGTCACTACGCGATTGAAGCTTTCCCCCTGGAGTGGGTCTCCGCTTCGGCGGGAGGTTTCCGCAAAAATGTTCCTTCCCAGGATGCTGTTTACCTCCCGAAGGGTAGCGAAGTCACTGAATGCGGGTGTGCCGTCCCGCCGATACAGCTCCATCGTTTCAAATTCGGGAGCCGCACTGAGATCTTCCAGAAGACTCACCGCAATAGGAGCCTCCCCGGCGAGCATGACGTTACGGACGCTGGTGTTCAGGGTTGCGCTGTTGTTGGCCAGCTCCTGCCGGCGTGCCTCAAGAAGGTTGGTTCGCTGACTGCGTACGGAAACCGCTGTAGCTCCTCCAAGACTGAGAGCAAGGACGAGAACAATCGCCGTAACTATCTTTGCCTGAATGGACGAAAACACAGGTGTTCCTTATTGCATGTCTCTCAGGGAGACATTGACGGAAAAATGGCCATATTCGGAATCAAAAGGTATCGCAATAACTGGAATACCCTCGGGCCAGTGAATCTGGTAGTTTTTGCCGGTTACAATCCCCGGCAGGGAGATATCTATCCGGAACTCCGTAAGATCCTTCTTTGCATTACCGGCAATGATGTTTACAAGCTCCCCAACACCATCTATGACGTCGTTGGTCAATGCCTTGTACGGACGCCCTTCCATCTTGCTGATAACCTTGATAGCCGACTCCCGGGAAAAACTGAGTACCACCGCACCAACCGTCTCTCCGGCAAGCCCGATTATACCCGAAACTTCCTCCAGGTCGTTCGGATCCGTTCTCAAATATGGTTTGTTGGCGGTCACGGGAACACCTACAAAGTCCTGAAAAAGTCCAACTGTCGCCTGGACGAAAGGATTTATGTATTTCGCCTGCATCAGATGTTCCTCACGTTTTTATGTATTTGCTGAGCTTGTTCCACAACGTCTCTCCCCGTATAGGCTTTACAATGTAATTAGTCACCCCCGCCTGAACGGCTTCCATTACGTTGTATTTTGCGGCCTCTGAAGTGATCATGATCAACGGCGTTTCGGCATATTTTTCCGTCGCCCGCAGCGCCTTGACCAGCTTCAGACCGTCCACCTTCGGCATATTCCAATCGACAAGAAAGAGACCAATTTCCTCTTTCATTGCGATTTCAAGAGCCTGTTGCCCGTCAACAGCTTCGATGATGTCATCTTCTTTGATCTTATGCTCCGTCAATGTGTTCTTGTGAATGCGTCGCATAACGCCGGAATCGTCAATGACGAGTATTTTCACGGTATGACCTCCGTCTGACAGCGGACACCGTTGTCAATTTTTGGTGTACATACAATAATAGCACGTATTCTCAAAGCTGCAAACGGCCTGTGCGAAGGAGAAACGCTATGAAGTTGACTATTCTGTTATTTTTGATCTCGGGCTTTTTGCAGGCAGAAACACAATCCAATACTCCGCCACAGACCCGTGCAATTCAAGCGGGTGGCGTCACCGCCGAGCTCTCAATTCAGGGAGAATACCTTCATGTTCGGATGTCAGCCGATACTACCGGCTGGATTTCTATCGGCTTCGATCCGACCCGGCAGATGGCGGACGCAAACATTATCATTGGCTACGTTTCGGATGGAAAACTATTCATAGCAGATGACTACGGCACATCCCGAATGGGGCATCACAGAGATACCAGCCGGGGAGGCACCGATGACATCGTCAGCGCCTCCGGGACCGAATCAGATGGGGGCACGACGATAGATTTCTCTATCCCCCTCGACTCAGGAGACAGCATGGATCGCCCGTTGGCATTGGGGAAACGATACAGAATACTTCTGGCTCATGGACCGAAGGGAGCCGATGACTTCACGACCTATCACGCGGACCGCGGAGCCGTGTGGGTTGATTTCTGAGACGTGAGGAGATTTTGCGGCTTGCCGTTTTCCCGGCGGCGGCAGTACTTTCCGGAAGTATGGATAACAGAGTTATTATCATGCACGGAATGGACAACGCCGAGATAGACCTCGTCATGCGGGCGGTCAAAAAGACCCTGGACAAGTCCCGGGACACTATCTTTGCGAAAACCACGGAAAACTCACTGAAGATGAGGGTGAAAGACCTGATTGAAGATCTCAGTGAGGATCACCAGTATTTAAAGGAAAACCCACCGGAAGAACTGCAGAGCGGAAAAAAGTTGGATCAGTGAGGGCCACCCCCGGCGATACTTTTCCCGTACAGGTCGTAGCCATCGAAAGATTTCTGCAGTTCATAGCCGTGACGAAGGAGAAATCTCCGGTGACGTGAAGCGTCCTTTTCCACCGGAGCAAGCAGAAACGAAAGCCGTTCACCCTCCTCTTTTTCAATAGCATCGTAGAGACGGTGAACCAGCCCCAGCCCCCGGTACTTTCGTACGATGTAGTCCACTGACAACACCGCTGAGCGGGACGGAAAAAGATGATCGTGAATATACCGGTACACCTTTGACAGAGGATCTTCAGAATCCGCCGCCGGAGTACGTTGCGGGGGCGTCGGCACCGGATGGACCAGGGCAAATCCGACCAGCCGCAGCTCTTTCAGTGCAAGGTAAACCAACCCTCCTGAAGAGAAGGATTCCTCAATCCTCCCCGTTGAGAAGTTCGGAAAAAATTTCAGAATATCGTCCAGATAAAAGGCAACAAAGTCGTCCAGTTGTCCCCGCCGGTCGGGACCAATAGGTATATAGGTAACTCCGTTCAGATCGGGCCGAAACATCCTGATGAGGTAGTAGATGTTTATGACGGTAATGAAGGCGTTGGTTATTACCACGGGAATACTACCCAGCAGAGATCCATAGATGACAAAGGCTACTGCACCAATCAGATTGAGAACCCGCAACCAGATGAACGAGCTCATGAGAAGCGAGATCGCCACAAAGAATGAGGCTACGTACCCGAATAATTCCGCAACATCAAACATACCGGCAGTGTAGACGCTTGTCCTGACTCTGTCACTTCCATACTATTGAGATATATGCAGATACGACGCACGATCCGGAGTATGACACCCTACGTTGCCGGCGAACGACGTCCCGGGATTATAAAGCTATCTTCCAATGAAAATCCCCTCGGTCCCAGCCCCCTTGCTTTGGACGCGGTAAAAACCGCGCTTTCAGAGGCCCATATATACCCCGATGGATCCATGACAAACCTGCGCCGGGCAATTGCCGGAGCCCGGAGTGTGACGCCGGAGATGATCATCCCCGGTAACGGTTCCGACGAAGTGATGACGATGATCGCCGGGACGTATCTCAATCCGGGAGATCGAGTTGTGATCGGCGCCCACACCTTTTCACAGTACGCATTTGCGGCCCGTCTCTTTGATGCTGAAATCACATCTGTTCCTATGCCGGACCTGCGTTTGACACCCCGTGGCATTCTTGCGGCGACAGCCGGAGACACATCGAATAGCGGCGACAGGGCCGTTGGACCGGCAAAGATCGTCTTTATCTGCACACCGAACAACCCCACCGGCCTTCCTCTGACACAGACCGAACTGGAAGAGATCATGGATGGGATGTCACCGGAGACGCTGGTGGTGGTTGACCACGCATACCAGGAGTACGCTACGTCGCCGGATGCAGCCGACGCATCCCGGCTGATTGACCGATATCCCAACATCATCGCCTTGCATACCTTTTCCAAGATATTCGGGCTTGCGGCTACACGGGTTGGTTACGGAATGGCCTCCCCGGAACTCATTCGTGACATAGACCGGGTCCGCCTGCCCTTTAACATCAACAGTCTGGCCCAGGCTGCCGCCATATCCGCCCTTGGAGATACCGACTTCGTCAGACGCTCTCTGGAGACGAACAGATCCGGTAAGGCGCGGATGGAGGCGCTCCTGACGGAAATCGGTTTCAACTGGTTGCCAACGGACGGAAACTTCATCTGCGTCAATGTAGAGACTGAAGCGAAGAAAGCTGCAGAGACAATCGCCCGAAACGGCGTGACCGTCCGCGCTTTGAACAGCTTCGGCCTGCCCCGGCATGTACGGATTACAGTTGGAACAGACGCACAGATAGACGTCCTTGAACGGGGACTTCGGGCTCTGGCGCAAAGGACTGCCGTTGCCGGGTAACCTGTTCGCCAATCTCCTTATTCTCGCCGGCTCTACCCTTCTTTTTGTAGTGGCCGTTCGTTTGCCGGTCAGTTCCGTCGGGCGTCCGGGTGCAGTCGGACACCTGACTGCCGGCTTTCTCGCCGCCGCCGCCGTTCTGGCGGCCTTTATTCTGATACGTCGTTTTTTTGATATTCGCCCGGCCGACATGGTTCAGCGTATTGCCTGGCTTGGTGCCGTCGTTGCCACTGAAGAGGGTGCCAAACTGGGGATCACTGCAAGGTTGAGAGCGTTCCGTACGGCACACGGCACCCGACCATCCGGCTCCGACCAGGCGAAGAAAGATGGGTCGCGGTTATCCGCCGCAGCCCTGCGTGGCTGGGGATTTGCAGCAGCGGAACACCTTCTGTATATCGCCGTATTGCCGGGAAGCTTCGCTGTACGCATGGTCACCGCAGGAGCAATGCATGTCGGAACATCGGTATGGTATGCCCTGCCCCAAAGGCGTCATCGTTCCACCGCCACCGTCAACATGGCC
The DNA here is from genome assembly GCA_964496635.1 of uncultured Spirochaeta sp. Taxonomy (GTDB): domain Bacteria; phylum Spirochaetota; class Spirochaetia; order DSM-27196; family Alkalispirochaetaceae; genus Alkalispirochaeta. The sequence continues at coordinate 144 of CAZCAE010000018.1, read as the reverse complement.
CGATACCTCGCCGCTGTGGGCATTCACATGCTGTACAATCTCACCCTGACTACCCTTGACTCGATCGGTCCTATTTGGTAGATTCTGCCCATACGACGCAGGGTAGAGCAGTTGGCAGCTCGTCGGGCTCATAACCCGGAGGTC
>CAZCAE010000017.1:0-57050 GCA_964496635.1 uncultured Spirochaeta sp. | reverse complement strand
GCTTCCGGCGCGGAAATATCGGAAGGCAGCGGATCGAGAGTGAGAATTCGTCTCGGTGATGTTCGCGCTGTATTTCATCGACCACATCCCCAAAAGGAAGCGGACAAGGGGTCGGTCAAGTCGATGCGCAGGTTCCTGACGAATGCGGGGGTAACGCCATGATGACATATAAGGGATACATCGGCGACGTAGAGTACGACGACCGGGCCAAAATTTTCCATGGTGAAGTGGTGAATTCCCGAGACGTAGTCACTTTCCAGGGGAATTCCGTTGAGGAGCTGGAACAGGCATTTCACGACTCGGTTGATGACTATGTTGCCTGGTGCGCGGAGGAGGGGGTGCCGCCGGAACGGCCGTACTCTGGAAAATTCAACGTGCGGCTTTCTCCGGAATTACACCGTGAGGTGGCGATCGTCGCAAAGCGCTGGAACACATCGATCAACGCATTTGTGGAAAAGGCTATCGAAGACGAGCTGCGGGCTGCAAAGAGTTGAGCCGCGTATGCCAGAAGAGGAAGTCAAGGAAAACCGGTATGTTTCGCATTGTACTACCGTTAAAATCCGCTAAACCGTACAGATTTACCGTGTCTGGATCGTCCTTGTGGTTCGCAAGATTGTCAGCGATCACCGTTCCGGGCACGAGAATAGCGTACCCCGTAAGGATAACAATCACAGGGCAGCGACACTTATTCCGCCGACTGTAGAAGTGTTTCGTCTGGCGAAGCGACGCGGCGGTGTGATTACCGTATCGGATGTGGTCTCGGAGCTCGGCATCGATCCTAAAGAAGAGGAAAAGCTCCTCGACGGAGTGACCGACGGTCTCCGGGTGGAAATGGACGTCGACAGTAATGGCGTGATGCGCTACACCTTCCGCGAATTTTCCTGAAACGCACTCCCGGTGGCGATGAACAACGCATCAAGCCATCTCCGGCAGTCTGAGTCCAGTTGGATACCGCCGGATGAGAGGCTCGCCGTTTCCAGATCTTGTTCCGACAGGCACCTAAATGCGTGTTTCTGGTAAAACCGCAGGTCACTATTGACTTCATGTCAATAGTGACGTAATATTTATACTCAATGGAAGCACCGATGAAGAAGCAAGAATCCGACTGCGCCCCGTGCACTTATGGAGAAGAGGTCCGAGTACACGGACTGATTCAAGCGATGCTGCTCCTCGGAGTTGGAGAACAGCCACGACACGGCTACGAACTGGCGAAGGTTCTCTCCGCGGAGCTTCCCGCGGGAATGGTGCCCGATGTGGCGGTTATCTACCGGATTTTGCGAAAGTTTGAAACGGAAGGCTTTGTGACCTCCCGTCTTGCCGCCGGCGAGGGAGGTCCGGCGCGGAAAGTATACTCCCTCACCAAGAGTGGTGCGGACTATCTGGCCCAGTGGCAGGAGACCGTTCGCATCCGGGTGAAGGCGCTGCATCTGTTCCTGGAAAAATACGAAAAGCTCAGCCGCGGGCTACATACAGAGGAGGAAGAAAAATGAATGCCGCTACCATCACGGTAAACCTGTTCGCCCTTGTCGCATTGACGTGGGCGGGCGTGAAAGACCGCGAAAAAACCAAACAGGCGCTGCGTATCGCAGTCCGTTCGTTCATCGGCATGCTGCCGATGATCCTGACCATCATCATTCTCATCGGAGTGCTGCTCGGTTTTGTAACCCCGCAGATCATTCAGAATCTTCTCGGCAAGGAGAGTGGATTTATCGGCGTACTCACCGCGGCTCTGGTCGGCGCGGTGATGCACATCCCCTCCCTTATCGCGTTTCCCCTCGCGGCATCACTGCTGGAAGGCGGCGCGGCGGTCGGAACGGTCGCGGGCTTTATCACCAGCCTGACCATGATCGGGATCGTCACCTTTCCGGTGGAGGTTCGTGAATTGGGTGTCAAAATGACGGTTATGCGCAACGGCTTCGGCTTTCTCTTCGCCCTGGCGATAGCGATAGTCATGGGGGCATTACTATGAGCGAATCGAAAAAGAAACTGGTCAGCGTGCAGGGTGTAATCGGTCTGGCAGGAACCGCGGTGATCGCCGGCGTCCTCATCTATCTGTTTCCGGAGAACAGGGATCGGGCAGTCGAAACCTCGCTGCGCTTCCTCTATGAAATGATCTCGATCCTTCCGGCGATTGTCGTCCTCATCGGTCTGTTCGCCGTCTTTGTTCCCAAACAGATGGTGGCCAACTATCTGGGACAGGCATCCGGCGTCAAGGGATTTCTCCTGGCGATACTCCTGGGCGCGCTGCCCACCGGTCCCCTCTACGTGGCCTTTCCACTGGCCGCGGCAATGTTGAAGAAGGGTGCCCGCGTGGCCAACATGATCGTCTTTCTCACCGCCTGGGCGTGCATAAAACTGCCCCAGGAGATGGTGGAACTGCAGTTCATGGGTCTCGAGTTCACCCTGCTTCGCTTCGGCCTCACCGCTGTTGCCGCCGTACTCATGGGCCTGCTTACCGAAAATCTGATGAACACAACCAACAATACACAGGAAGGTGCACAATGAACATTGTCAATCTGAACTCCATGACTGCTTATCCATTGGACGAGAAAGGGAAGAACGTATTCTTTGACACCCGGGAATTCAAGACGCGTATTATCGAACTTCCGGAACAGGGGCGTATACCTGAATGCGATATGACGTCCTACGTAATTTTCGTGGTAGTACGCGGCGAAGCGGAAGTCACCGTCAACGACGAGACAAAACCGATCAGAGAGGGCGACGTAATGATTACCGAACCGGCTCGCCTTTCACTCTTTTCCGAGAACGGTGTGCGGATTATGGGGATTCAGATCCATCCGGGAGCGTGATAGACAGACACGGTTTTGTCCCGGAGAGAATTGTCGGCGCCGGAAACGGGGTATACGTCATTCTTCGCTCGCTCGGTGCCGTACGGTGGATCGTTGAGAATGAATAACGTCTTCATGGTCCCTCCTGAGTTTTGTCCCTGTCGCCTTTCACTCGGCGACGCCGTCTATCAGTATGCCCTCACAGGAGCAATCCCGCAAGAAGTCCGGCCAGTACGATCAGCGGGGCCGGGACTTTCCTCGTGAAGAGGATAGCCGCGGTGGTCGCCGCAATCGCGAGGTTGAGAACGGAAAGCCCCGCGGCAGTCGCGAGCACGACGGCGGAAACGGCAACGAGCCCCCCGGCCACCGCATTCACTCCCCTGAGCGCGATCCGAATCGCCCTGATTTCCCTGACATCGTCCCAGATCGGATAGACAAAGTAGATCAGCAGAATCCCCGGCAGAAAGATACCAATAGCTCCGATCGCCGCTCCTGCGATCTGCACCGCTACGCCCGAGCCGCGTGCAGCCATCCCACCGACAAACGAGGCGAAGCTGAACATCGGACCCGGCAAGCCCTGCACGAGGCCATACCCTGCGAGAAACTCCTGATTGGTTATGTAGCCGCGCACCTCCACAAGCTCGCTTTGCATCACCGGTACCACCACCTGACCGCCTCCAAGGACCAGATAGCCAAACCGATAGAAGCTCTCGAATAGCTGAACCAATCGATCGTCGGTGACCGAGGCGATCAGCAACGCCCCGACGGCGAAAGCAACGAATACTGCCAGGTAGGCCCACGGCGGACGTATCCGAACCGGGTTCCACATCCGCTCTTCCCGATTTACGAGGATCGAAACCGTCCCGCCGAGGATCAGTACCGCCGGGAAGATCCACGGATCGCGAATGAAGTACGTAGCCGCGGCCGACGCAACGAAAAGCACCCAGGTCATCACGCCGCTCAGTACCTTGCCGCCAATACGGGTCGCCGCGTAGACGATGAACCCGACCGCAATCGGTCCGATGAATCTCAACACATCGGCTGTGATGCCGCGCCTCTCCAGAAACGCGTATCCGAAACTTGCGGCGGTCATGAGCACGACAACCGGTAACGCCCATACCAGCAACGTCAGCAGCGCAAGAGTTGGCCCGCCGACCCGAAAGCCCACGGAAACGATCGTCTGAGTGCTGGACGGCCCGGGCAGCATGGTGCACAGCGCAAGAAGCTCCACGAGCTCTTCTTCACTCAGGTATTTTCTTTTTTCAACGAGCTGGTTAATAAAGACGCCTATATGGGATTCCGGGCCTCCATAGGCTCCAAGGGAGCATACGAGCACATCCTGCAAAAATCGTACGTGCGATACTTCTTTTCCGATATCTGCCGACGGCATACCACCTCCTCTTGTGAACGTTGAAAAGCGCCTGGGATTCGAAGCGCATCGATTACTTCTCCTGGAATTGATAATGCATTGTCTCAAGGAGCGGGACGACCGAAAAATGTGAATCTCCGGTAAGGAGAACTGCTCCCGTCTCGAAGGCTACGGCGGCTATCCAGATGTCGTTGGAGGGAATTGGGGTGCCCTGGAATTTGAGGTGCCGGACTATCTTTCCATACCGCTCAGCGGTCTCCTGAGTTATCAATGCAAGCCGGGTCCCCGGAGTAGCCAGGAATGCCTGAAGTTTCTGTACATTTTCCATATTCCTGCTTCCGATTGCGAAGCCTGCATATAACTCTCCCAGCACAACCGTAGGCATGATGAGAGAGTCGGCCTTCTCTATTATCTCCGTCGCCCGGCCCTGGTTTCTCATAAGTGCCGAGTAGGCGTTCGTATCAAGACAGAGATCCATTTTATTTCCACAGCTCCTCGTCTATCGCTTCAAACACATCAGTGGCCTTTTCGAACTCTTCGGCTTCTCTCTCGTCCCAAAACCCGACAAAATCAGAGAGGTCGCGCTTTTTTTCTGAGGACATATCCATACCAAGGGATTTGTAAAGGAGCTCCCGTACTGTCTTGTTAATACTCGTCCTGCGTTCCCCGGCAATTCGGCGGATTTCCCTCTCGAGATCTTCAGGAATATTACGTAAGGTGAGCTGCTTCATACAATGCCTCCATGACATCATATATATGATGTCACTATTGAGTCTAACAGAACATCCTCAGCTAATCAAGAATATTCCACCCCGGGCCACACCTTCCGGCCCGCCATTTTCTGATTTAGCACGCTTTTCCTAGTACTTGCTTCCAAAAGCGAAGAATATCATTCCTGCCAGCCCCAGCCATCCGGTCCAGTCGCCAAGGCGGGCAAAACGGTTGGAGACGTGTAGCTTCCGAAACACGGTCGTGATACCGTTGCGCACACTTTTCTCCGCGATACCAAGCTCCGCCGCGATGCGACGGACGGAGGCAATGATCATCTGTCCTTCAGCTTCCTTCAGGATATACCCCTCCGCGCCCGAATCGCGGACGCGGGCGACATCCGACGGCTCACCAAAACCCGACAGATAGATCACCAGTCCGACGGCACCCTGCATTCGGCCTCCTTCGTCCGCGCCATATTGTAAAAAAAAGGCGGCGGACATGCGTACGGTCGCGCCGTTTCTGCCGGTTACGTACTCAGCGATTGCTTTGTAATTGCCGTCCCATCCGCCAAGGCCGAAGTACCCGTACGTCGGCGCCATCCGTGCCGCGGTATCACCATCATCCTCCACTGCGTGGGCGACATCGGGGTGGCTCCGTAGGACGAACGGTCTTCCTGAAGCACTACACCCACTTTGAGACTGACAGGGTATATACTGGAAGGAGGACAAAAAGGGAGAAGCAGCAATGGAACTGACACCGGAACAGCTGAAAGAAATCGCAGATATGGTTGTGACGCGCTTTCGTACCGAACGCCCGGAGCTTGAACGTACGGCATCAGGCCAAATGGTGGTCCTCCCACCGGAGTTCTGGAAGCTCCAGGCAGAGTTTCGCGCTGAAGTGCGCGAAGGTCACGTCCACTTCGAGGCGACAGAGAAGCGATTTACCGGGTTGCAGTGGGGAATCGGCGTGAGTACCACCGTTCTCGTAGCACTTCTCTCGGTGTACCAGTTCCTCGGATAACCGGGTCTGGAAGAGTAAATGGCAAGAATATTGAAGTACCACAATGAAACAACGACCGCATAGAATTCTCCTCGTCGAAGATGAAGCCCTGATCGCGATGGCCGAGAAGCAGCAGTTGGCACATGTCGGTTACGTTGTCGATCACGTTCTCACCGGTGAAGCCGCAATCGCATCCGCACTTGACGCCGATTCACGACCCGATCTCATCCTTATGGACATCGATCTTGGTAAGGGAATTGACGGAACGGAAGCCGCACGACGCATTTTGAACGAGGTCGATATTCCTGTTGTGTTTCTCTCCTCTCATACCGAGCCGGAAGTGGTCGAAAAGACTGAAAAGATTACCTCCTACGGGTACGTCGTGAAAAACTCAGTAATCACCGTGCTCGATGCCTCGATCAAGATGGCGCTCAGGTTATTTGATGCTCGAATGAAGCAGAAGGAGCACGAAGAAAAACTTCAGTTCCAGGCTACCATACTTGATAGAATTGGAGACTACGTAACAGCGACTGACCTCGATGGCAGGATTGTGTATGTAAATGAAGCCGAATGTGCCCTCTTTGGAAAACACAGAGACGCAATTATCGGACAGACTACGGCAATATTTGGTGAAGACTCACGCTGTGGGGCGACGCAAAGTGAGATCGTAGAGACGACAATCAATGAAGGAAGCTGGAGAGGCGATGTCATTAATTTTGACAAAAACAACAATCGCACGGTGATGGACTGCCGTACGTGGTCAATGCGTGACGGCAACGGTGTTGCTCATACACTAGTCGGAATTGCGACCGATGTTACTGAACACAAAAAGATTCAAGACACGCTTAAAAGGAGCGAGGAAGAATTTCGCAGTCTTTTTGAAACTATGTCAACCGGAATCGTCTACCACTCTGCCGACGGTACCATTGTATCGGCAAATCCTGCGGCGGAAAAGATACTGGGATTAACCATGGACCAGATGAACGGGAAAACATCGATGGACCCCCGCTGGAAGATGGTTGATGAAGAGGGAAACGATGTTCCGGTTCCCGAACACCCGGCGATGATCACACTCAGAACCGGCAAAAGGGTCGGCCCGGTTGACAGAGCCGTTTTTATCCCGGAAAGAGATGAGTATGTCTGGCTTTCAGTAACTGCCATTCCGTTTTTTGTTACAGGCAACGCAAAACCATACCAGGTTTACGTTACCTTTGAGGATATTACCGAGCGCAGACATGCAGAAGATGCATTGCGGGACAGCCGGGAACTTTTCCTCAGCAGTATTGAGGCCCTGTCGTATCCGTTTGCGGTTATCAATGCGAATACCTATGAAATTGAACTTGCAAACACCGCATTTGGTGGGCAGAGCGCCGTTGGCAGAAAGTGCTATCGAGCCTTGTATGACAGCGAAACACCATGTAACGATCCAATGCATCCGTGCCCCATCAACCTCCTGCGAGAAAACAGCCGGCCCGCCACGGTGCACCACGAGTATTATAATGAACAGGGCGAGTGTCGCTATGTAGAGATCAGTACGTATCCGATATTTGACGGTGATGGTCAACTCATTCGCATAGCGGAAAGCAGGATTGACATCACCGAGCGCAAACTCGCCGAAGAAGAGATCCAGCGTCAACTTGCAGAAAAGGAAACTCTTCTCAATGAGGTTCACCACCGCATAAAAAACAATATGGCCCAAATCGAAAGCCTGCTCGTATTACAAGCTGATTCCGCCGATAGTGCCGAGGTCCGATCTGCGCTGCACGAAGCAACCTCCCGAGTTCGGACAACCCGCGCGCTCTATGAAAAGCTTCTGATCGGGGCGGATTACGAAAAGATATCCATGAAAGAATACCTCGAAAGCGTGATCGATTCGATAGTGGAAGTATTCAACGACCGTCCCGGTGTGACCGTAGAAAAGAGAATTGACGATTTTATGCTCAACTCGAAGAAGACGATTCCGGTAGGTATCATTTTAAATGAGCTGTTAACCAATGTGTTCAAGTACGCCTTTAGAGGCAGAGATGCAGGCCACGTCTTCATCGAGCTTCAACGGCGCGACACATCGGTAACGCTTACCGTACAGGATGATGGAGTCGGTCTCAATGAGCACGTTGCGGCGAACACATCGACTGGATTTGGCACAACTATTGTCACCATGCTGTCTGAACAACTTGAAGGCTCGTTCACTATAGAAAGTGACAACGGTACCAGGAGTGTCGTTACCTTTGATGTGTAGTTGATGTGTGCGACTATTACACTCAGGTCGCCCCGGTGGAGTGTATTCCCGATGTCACAGAGGAGTAACATGAACTCAAAAACGATACTGATAACCGGCAGCACCGACGGCATCGGCCGCGCCGCTGCTCTCCATGCCGCAGAACTGGGCCACGATGTAATCATTCATGGCCGCAACCCCGACCGTCTGGCGGCGGTTCAGAAGGAGATTGAGAACCGGACCGGCCGGACGCCCCGCACCACATTGGCAGACCTCTCCTCGCTGAAAGAGGTGCACGCCGCGGCGGAGAGTCTCGCCGAAGACCTGGACCGCTTGGATGTGATGATCAACAACGCCGGGGTCATATCCCGACGCCGGGCAACCAGCCGTAACGGATACGAGCTGACTTTTGCAGTAAACCATCTGGCTCCCTTTCTGCTGACCACCGCTCTTCTGGACCTGTTGAAGGCGTCCGTCCCGGCCAGGGTAGTGACGGTAAGCTCCATGGTGCACCGGGGAGCCCGGATCAATTTTGACGACCTCATGATGGAGGAGCGGTACGACGGTTTTACCGCCTACGAACAGAGCAAACTGGCGAATGTCCTCTTTACGACAGAGCTCGTACACCGTCTGGGCAACACCGGGGAAACCGGTGTGCCCGGCGTTACCGCCGTCTCACTCCACCCCGGGGTCATCAACACCAAGGTGCTCCACGAGTACTTCAGCGGCGGCGCTCCCGTTTCAGAGGGGGCCCGCAACGTCCTGGGTCCAGCCCTGGATGAACGGTACGCCGGCCTCACCGGAGCGTACTTCTCCGCCGCCCGTCCGGAAGAACCGGACCCTGCAGGCAAAGACCCTGGAACGGCGCGACGTCTCTGGGATGTCAGTCAGGAACTGTGTGATCGGGCCCTTCAGCACGGCCGGTGAGAAAAAACTCCACAACATCGGCCATGATCTCTTGATTCAGCTCATGCCCCGTTCCCGGATATGTGACAAACTCTGCCGCCACACCCTGCCTGCGGTAGACCTCCTGCGCCCTCTCCCACCGTTCCGTCATGGTGTTTCCAAGGACGTGACGGCTCAGCTCCCGTTCCTCTTCGGAGTAGGCGTCGTCGTACGGCAGGGTGTCGTTGGTATCCAGCGCACCCATGAAGATATACTGACGGATCGCACTGTACGCCCCGTGGTCAAAGGACTTTCCCGTCAGCCCCGGCAGATTCCCCACGCCAATATGAAACGGCAGCACCTGCCCCTGCAATTCCTCCACAGGCAGAACGGGCATGCCGTTGACTCCTCCGGAGGCGGCCGCGTGGACCCGTCGGGGATGCAGTGCGGCAAAGCGGTTGGTAAAGGTTCCCGCTGCAGAAAAGCCGAACAGAAGCAGGTCATCTTCCGTGGCGATGCCCGCCGAGAAGAGAATCTTCCGGGCGTGATCCACCATGGCTAGAAGCTGCAGGTCCACTCGTGCCAGAGGACCCGCTGTCAGTGCCATAGTGTCGCTGTCCAGAGCGTGGGTATAGGTTGTCGGCATCGACGCCAGGCGGTCAAAGACCGGTATCAGTAACGGCTGTTCCAGCTCCCGGGCGAGGTATCGGGCCCATCCACCGGTGGCGTCCCGAAGGGCTCGCTGAAAATGGACGTCGTGATCGTCCGAAACCGTTCCGGTGTTGTTGGGTACCACCAGAATCCTCCGCCTCCCGGTCGCAACTGACTTCGGTACAACCAGTATGTACTCTGTATGAAAGCCCCGCTCCGGAGCCGCCGGTACGACCAGCACGCCTCCTCGACGAAAACTGCTCTGACCGGCAGTAGAATCCTCCGGATCATACCACCGCACCTCCGGAGTACCGACACACCCGGTCAGAAACAGGACGAGAGCAGGCAGCAGCAGCAGCGTTTTTACGGTACCCGACATGTTCACACTCTCCTTTCAGCGGCCCCTGAAACCCGCCCCCCGATCCGGTCCGGCCCCGGTCTGTACTGGCAGGAACTCAGCAGAACGTCAGTTCAACATGATTATATCAAAAGAAAAAACCTCCCCGGAATTCCCGGAGAGGCATGTGCAGTCAACTGTCGACCCGGACCTGCGGGATTACCAGAGATCGCTGAGGCGGTTTTCCCAGAGGCGGGGGTCCTCCACGTCCACTTCCAGGGGGACGAAAGGCGCCTGCATCTCTATGTAAAGACCGTCGGCGTAGGGGCTTTCCTTGACGGTGGCGGGGGCCCAGATGTCTTCCGGATCGTCCAGGACGTCACCCAGCTGTGGCACCGGATTTCCTATGGCGATATCGTAGAGGAGCTCCACCGCCATCTGTGCCGGCGCATATGCGGGCATGGCCACCATTCCCAGGACGTCGCCGTCCCGAATCAGGGCCTGTCCTTCCGGTCCCATCCAGGTGCCGGTAATGCTGAAATCCCGGGGATTCAGGCCGGCGCCGCGTACCGCTTCAACGACGCCGGGGCCCATGATGTCCGGTGTGTGAACGTAAATGCCAAGGACGTCGTCGCCGTGGCGGGTCAGAAGGTCCGAGGTACGATCGTGGGAGTCAATGTTGTTCCACTGGCCGTCACCCTGAGCCACCTCCAGCTGCGGGTATCTATCGAGCACAGACATGACCCCTTCGTTGGCGGAGCGGGTGTACATATCACGGACGTCGCCGGTGATTTCTATGATCACACCGGCGGGAACCTCGCCGCCGTGTCGCTCAGCTATATCAGCCACAAAAGTCTCGGCGGCCTTTGCGCTCTGCTGGGTAACGTCTGCACTGATGAAGTACTCCACGCGGCCCCCTTCGGGACTGGTATCAATGGCGACGATAGGGATGCCCGCCTCGTTGAGCATCATCACGCCGGGGACGATTGCACGCTGATCCACGGCGCCGGCCATGATGAAGCCGTCCACCCCTTCCAGGATGAAGGTGTCCATGTGGTTCATGATGGTCTGGGCGTCGCCCTCACCGTCCCGGACAATCAGCTGGACCCCCAGCTCGTCGGCGGTGTTCTGGGCGGCGTGAATAAAGGCCTCAATATAGGGCGTCCCGGGGTACTTGATGACCATCCCAAAGGTCATGCTGTCGGATCCGCTCTCTGCGGCGCCACCGGCCCAGGCGCCTGCGACAACACCCATGAGCAGAAGAATGGTCACCAGCGCCCTGAGTGCTCCGGGATGCCGGGTTTGCCGGTTCAGCCCGGCCCGTCCGTTAAAGTTCATATTTATACAACCTCCTTGTATAATTTTCCGCTACAGTTCTACAGGGACGGCTCGGGAATTGCAAGGGCGTCCATCTGTTCCTGATGCAGCAATCGTACCCGCCAGCGGCTTCTGCTGCGGTCCAGAAGCAGCGCCAGAAAGATAAGAGCCCCTTTGGAGGCGTAAATCAGACTGGGACCGACCCCAAGCAGGTTGAGGGAATTGGAGAACATGCCCAGGAGAAGCGCCCCACCGAGCATGCCCACCGGTGTTCCCTTGCCACCCTGCAGGCTGGCACCACCCATGAGGGCCCCGGCAAAGGAAAGGAGCACCATCCCCTCCCCCATGGCGTTGGATATTGAGCCCTGTCGCCCCGCCGCCAGAAGACCGCCTACCGCCGCAAGCAGCCCGGCGATGACGTAGGCGTACATGGTCATGCGGTCAACGTGAATACCGGACACGTAGCTTGCCCGGGGGTTGCCGCCGGTGGAGACAAAGCGCCGTCCAAATGGTGTGTGCTGAAGTACAAAGTGAAGCAGCAGAAAGACCAGCAGAACCAGGGGAATGGATACGGGAATGTTTCCCGGCAGCCGACCCGCCCCGGCGTACCGGAATACCGGGTCCAGCGGAAAGAGGGAAAAGGGGAAAATATAGAGCAGAATTCCTCGGATCATGATCATCGACGCCAGCGTCTGCAACAGCGGATTGATCTTGAGGTAGGCGATGCAGTAGCCGTTGAAAGCGCCTAGGGCGGCGCCGATGATCAGAGTGATAACGATGGCCATACCCGGGCCTACAACTCCCGGAAGAATGCTCATGGAAAGGAGCATAGCAATACCCGGGGCGAAACCGAGGGTAGACTCAATGGAAAGGTCCAGCTTTCCGTTGATAAGGACCAGCCCCTGTCCCAGAACGAGCAGGCTCATAATGGCCGAATGGTACAGAATATTTACAATATTGCGGTATGAGGCAAACCGGGGAGTCACCACGGCGTTGATCAGAAAGAAGAGCACCACCAGGACCCAGATCAGATTGTCTATCATGAAAAGCTGTATTGACGTTCGACGTTTCATTATCCCTTTGCTCCCTGCATTTCGTGAAATATTGCGTTCTCGTCAAAGTCAGGTCCCCGGTGTTCCGCCACAATACGCCCGCGGTAAAGCACCAGAATGCGGTCGCTGATGCTCAGAAGATCATCCAGACCCGGCGATGTCAGCACGACTCCGGCACCCCTGGCAAGCTGATTCCGTATGATGTCCAGAAGACTCGCCTTTGCGGAAATATCAATACCCTTTGTCGGCTCGTCCAGCAGATAGACCCGGGGGCTGGTGGACAGCACCTTTGCAACTACCACCTTCTGTCGGTTTCCGCCGCTGAGTTCCCGAACCTCCTGGTCCATGGAAGCGTATTTGACCGAAAGCCGCTCCGACAAGCTCTGAACCAGCTCCGTCTCATTGGTGCGATCAATAAAGATCCCTTTCACCAGTCGCTTCAGGGCGCTGAGAACGGTGTTGACCCGAACACTCTGCGACTCTATAAGGCCTTCAGCGTCCCGTTCTTCCGGAAGGTAGACAACGCCGTCTTGCAACGCCTCGGCCGGACTGGCCGGGGCAACAACCACGCCGTCAACAATGAGCTCGCCGCCGTCCAGCGGCTCCATGCCAATGATCGATTTCATAATCTCTGTGCGGCCGCTGCCAATGAGACCGGCTATACCAAGAATCTCGTCGGGGCACACTTCGAAGGAGATGTCCCGAAAAGAATCTGCCGAGGAGAGGCCGGCGACTGAAAGCACCGGTGGCACATCCGCGTCCCCGGAGTTCCCCGCCGTGTTGCCGGCGTTTCCGTGTTCGCCGGCCCCGGCCTCCCCGACCTCCCCGGCCTCCCCGGCCTCCCCGGCCTCCCCGGCCCCCCCCATCAGTGCCGAAAGAGACTCACGATCCGCATCTTCCCGTCGGACCGTCTTCACCGAGCGACCGTCCCGGAGCACCGTCATGCGGTCACACACCTCAAGAAGCTCATCAATGCGATGGGAAATGTGCAGCATCGTCACGCCGGCAGCCTTCCGCTCCCGCATGATAGAGAAAAAGAGTTCCTCTTCCCGCTCGGAAAGAGAGGCAAAGGCCTCGTCCAGAATGATCACCTGTGACCGCTCCACATAGCTCGCTTTCAGCATGAGCACTAGCTGTTGCATGCCGATTCCCAGATCCCCGGCGATCGTCATGGCGTGGACGGCGAGCCCGCTTCGTTTCAGAATCTCTTCGGCGTGGCGGTACATTCTCTGCCAGTCTACCCGCAGGCGATCCGGCAGCAGAGGATAGTCCGGCATGAAGAGGTTTTCCGCTACAGTGCACTGCTGCACCAGTTGAGGCTCCTGCGGAACCACAGAGACGCTCTCCTTACGGGAGGCAATGCGTGAGAGATCGTGATAGGTGTGCCCGTTTATGGTCAGCTCTCCGGCAGTGGGCGTTACCAGCCCCGCAACGATGCCTACCAGCGTCGATTTGCCGGCACCGTTCTTGCCGATGATGCCGTGCGTCTCTCCGCGGCGTATCTCAAGATCCACATTGTGCAGCGCCACCGTACCGGGATAGACCTTGGAGACACCCCTCATGCTCAAAATCGTATCGTTCACGCCGGGACTATACTACGCTCTCTGAGATCACTTCAACGTTGTTACATAGAACCGTCCGGGACGCGGAGTGCTGGCGCGGTCCGGCAGGTCCGCGCCTTTCCCGCGCAGGTGCTGAAGCACCGACCAGGCCGGTTCCGCTGAACGCTCCTCCCAAAGGGGTGCTGCTACCGGCTCGAAGGGTGCCTACTGGGCAGTAACGGTCACGGTTACACTGTCCTGGTGTATACCGCTTGCAGCGTCGTCGGTGCTTCCGATGACAAACTCAAAGGAGTGCTCAGCACCCGACAGGGGTGTCGGCCCGGGCCCGAACGCTACCGGCCCGCCCGCCGGAAGATTCACTTCGTTATCGTCAACACGCAGGGTATATGGAACGAAACTGGTCACCGACGGGAAGCCTTGAATTGCCAGTTTCCCGTCGTTCTGGGACGCCACCGATATTTCGTACGGCAGATTTGCAAGGACCAGGACAGTGACTTCCTCGGTATCGTCCTGGTCAAGCGTACCGAAGTCTATTTGAATGGAATTGCTGTTCGGATCAAAGGTACCACCCTCGGGAACGACGGCAACGCTGATGAACCCCTGCACGGAAAAGCCAACCAACCAGGGCGCCTCATCCCTCAAATTGGCGTTCTGGTAGAGACGCAGTAACAACGAGTCCTGATACAAACCGGGCTCTACCAGTTGGCCCTGTGGTACCACTACATCGAAGGGCACCGTCACGTTGTTAGTCAGAAAACCGGACAGATAGTTATCCGCCGTCGGAGCATCAGGAACATCGTAAATGACGTTCATGTTTGTGGCGTCATCGTAAATATAGTAGTCCAGCGGTATGGAACCGTTCAGCGCACTCCGGGGATCATACGAACCACTGGAACCGGCGGTGATACCGAAATCATACGAAGCAAAGAGGCTGTTCTGCCGAATCACGACATTCTCTGTCGCGGACATTTGAGTATCGTAGGTATAGTTTGCACTCAGATCCTGCGGGGTTTCTGCAAACTCAACCTGTCCGGCGGCATACCCCCACACAACCGGTACGAGCAGAAATACTGCAATCGCCGACAGGCGTCTGTTACTGTTCGGAATCGGATTCCACATTTACCTGAGCTCCTTCCGTCACCGGATTGACCCGGATAGCTCCGACGTCGACGCGTCGCTCAGTTTCCGGTTCAATAGTAAACCTGCCTTCAAGACCGGGCCTTCCGAGTACCGCAACGCGATACACCCCCGGAACGAGTCCGTATATCTCAAAAATACCACGCTCATCGGTAAAGGACAGGTCTCCAACCGACTCCTCCTGCTGGAGTACTTCCACCGCCGCCAAAACTATGGGCTCGCCATTACTGCCCACCAGCTGTCCCCGGGCGTAGACCCGATGTGTACCGGTAACCCGGATAACGGTCCCGGAGCGGTACGTCGGGTTGACTACGTACCTGGTGGTGTTAAGGGCGTAATCGGCCGGAAGTCCGGGCAGTTCGGCCTCTACCGGAACCGGTGTTCCCGCTCGAACTCCCGACAACGTGGCCGGTCCAGTAAAGTCCGTAGCAGCCTCAACCCGCGCTCCGTAAGGATTAACGATCAGTTCGTCTGCAGGAATATCGTCGGTGTAGTCCACCAGGATAAAACCACCGTTTTCCGGCCGTCCGAAACCAACGGTACGGTCCGCATAGTACACGGCAGATCCTGTTCGCAATCCGTATCCGTAGGATTCGACGGACTGTCCCCAGAATGGATTGTTTCCATCAAATACAAGATTCCCCCGGACAGATGCAAGATACCGCTGGTCTATAAGCCGAGCCCCGGCTCCAATTGCTCCAACTGAAGAGCTGGTCAAATTGTAATCTTCCACTCCAAAGGAACCGCTGAAGGTATGCGTACGACCCTCCGCCAGCCCGGTCACCCCGGAGTCCACAAGGAAGTCAGGCACTTTGAGACTGTTTGTACTTGAAAAGCCATTGCCTCGGCCAACAATATTGACGCCGATAAAAACCGCCCAATCCTCCGGCTGGAGGACATCAACGGAGGTGTTGATCCGGGCATCCATCCGTTCGAAAAACTGTCGTGTCAGGGCAAAGAGAACGCGGGCCTGATCATCGCCGCCGTCATTTGCGTGGCGGTACTCGAAGGATAACGCCGCTCCCGTTTTATAGGGAAGTTGCTGCGTAACGTTCAGCCGACCGATCCAGGCGGTGGACCCGCCGGAACCGCTTGCCCCAGCCTGGACAAATTGTCTGCTCCGGTATTCACCAATCAATCCAATGACGGGAAACCACTCGGAGGAATTTCTGATGTACTGGTAGTTTCCCTGAACCGCAGATCCTGCATTCTGCTTTTCATCCAGTGAGCCTACCAGATCAACCCCGAATGAACCGAAACGGGTAGCCACCAAGGTGTCAAGACCTGCAGTCTGTCCGTCCGCAGCCAGTTGCAATGCTCCTCCCGCAGTCACAAGCCGGGAGATTCCGTACCGACCGACACCACTGAAAAAGAGATATTCCGGCTCCCAGTCTCTGACCCCGGCGGCAACGCCGAAGTCAAGGTAACCCGGTTCCAGAAGCCCGCCGGCAAAGGGAAGATCCGCACCAAACGTCTGCACGTCACCAAACTCATCCACAATTTCTATTGATATGGAGTTTAAACCGGGAGCAAGGGGAAAATCGGAGATACGGTATCGCCCCGGCTGGAGAGGGTATGATCGAATCAACCGACCATTCATATAGACATTCGCCGTGGCGGAAGACTCGACGGCGACCGTTTGCATATAGTCACTGGTAACAGCAGCTCCGGAGACACTTTTCCCGACACGGTAAAAACTTGCTCCAACCAGCGGAATCGTCGTCTGGAATGCTCGGGTTCGGTATTCGACCTGCCCGACGGCGAGGCGGGAATTCAAATTGAGGATGTCCCATACAAGTCGATTATTGTTCGATTCCACGGTGGTTACGCCGTCACTGTTCTCTACCCACGTCCGGTTTTCTGCAACGAACGCCCCGTATCCAGTCCAGGGGGTGACAGTTGCCCGGTATGTTGTCGACGGATCACCCTCGCCGTCTCCCGACCCGGCAACGTCCAGTTCCAGCGGCAGAGCAGCCCGAAAGGGTTCGTTACCGGCCGTCGGATAATGCGGTACCCTTCGGGGTGCATAGACGGATACTCCCTGTTCAGCGGTCTGACTCAGCGGCAGAACGACTTGAGCCGCCAGATTACTGCTGTCAAAATATAACTCCACACCGAGTGGCGTTGCTTCGTCCCGGGAAAGCCAACCGTCCGTCAGTGCGTCCAGAAAAGGTTGGAGAAGATCCGTTCGGAGAAGAGGTTCCAGGCGGGGGACAATCTCCGGCGACGTTAATTCAACCAGCTGCATATTTTCGTCGATTCGCGCTTCCCCTACAACGAATACAGACTTCCCGGGGGTTTCAATGAGTATTGGAACAGCTATAGTGGTCAGCTGCTGCGGGTGGGCTGTAGAGATCATGACCAGCATCCCGGAAATGACTGCAACAACCCGTATACACCGACGGGTAATACACATCTTCTTAACTGTTATTGCAATAGATCGACATCATAGGTGACGTCGATAATTCCTGAACTCCACGATTCAGGAAGAACAACTGTTTCCTCCAGAGCGTTACCGGCAAGAACATTCTTTCCGCCGAGGACTTTCAAATCTTCAGGTGCAAGGGACAATGTATCGAGGCGGACACCGTCGGTATTTGAAAGGGTCAAAGTAACCGTCAAATTTCCAAGGATAGCATGACGGGTACCGCGATTTTCAAATCGGAGAAAAAAACCCACTTCACCGTCTTCCGTCGGTCTTCTCTCGGCATCGGCAAGAACAACGTTTTGCGCGGATTCGGGCGGCGTTACATATACTGCCCCTATGTAGCGAAACAGCATGTTTATCGCGCCGCCGGATTGTTGCGATCCGCCACCGAAGTCGACGGGTATCTGCTCGGCAATAATTCGGTAGGCCCGTTCAACCTCCAGACCGCCCGTTCCGGTGTACTGAACCCGGACAGCTTGATCCGTACCGGGTTGAAGAGTAATCCTCGAGGGAAATACGACAAAATCGTTTTCAGCTTCTGCCCTGGTTTCCGCACCGTTTTCATCAACCGACCGGGTGGTCATACGGACTACTGCAGCAATTGGCTCATCAGTTGTATTGGAGACTCTGAATGTACGGATTCGTCCGGATGCAGATGATGGATCAAAAGACTGAATCAGGGGCTCCAAAGAGAGCCCCCAACCCATGGTGGAGAGGAACATAAATACCAGACCAGCGCCAAGAACGCGTTTGTTACTCATGCACTCCCCTTCAACTGCAGTTTTTACTGCGCTACGATTTCAAACGTCAGAGTGTCGGAATATGTACCATTATACAGAAAGGCGTTGGCGGCGCTGTAGGAGACGGTCAGAGCTTTGGCTACACCGCTCTGGCTTGTTCGCGTGCTCGAGGAGGAAACGACACCGTCGGCATCGATACCCGAACCACCGTCGTACTTGATTGTGTACGGCAGGGTCGTCACATCACCGGGGTCTGATCCGTCGGAGCGGACAAGCTCAAAACCGTTGGCAGAAGATACCGTCACCTCATAACCACTGGCGACGTTGCTCTTTTCGGTAATTTCCGCAACCTGCAGGTCTGAAACGTCGCTCTCAAGGTCCAGCGTAGTATAGTCAGTAACGTCTATATGCAGTGAAATTTTCGGTTCAACCGTACCGGACAGGTTGATGTTTACCATGTTGTCGCCGGGAGTGCTCTCGGCAAAGGCAAATCCTGCGGTGGCTGCTACAAGAACAATAACCAATAGCTTTTTCATTTTTTCTATCCTCCATGACGGGAAATGTCCCGTTCTTTTTCACTTATGTAATTAACGTGCCAAACTTGCCACACAGGAGGAGGCATTCGAAGAATTCAATTTAAATACATATAGCAAAACATTTTAAAACTACCTACACTGGACAGCTCGTTTACCGTCTCAAACACATTTTCTATAATATACTACATGTATCGACCTGTGGGACGAATCCTTTCGCCCGGCAGGTCGATTTCTTTGAGACTACAAATTGTCGGAAACCGTTACCCTGCCGAAATACATTACCAACGGTGACACCGGCTGCCGTGATACAACGGGATTGGAATGGTCAAACCCGGGAAGCAAGATGAAGCGCAGAGCGTCCGGCAGGAGTTCCACAAGAAATGCCGGGTTTGAAACTTCCGACGGCTTCGTAAGAACTACGCCACCGGCAAAGTGTTGCCGGACCGACTCGGAAAGCCGGGGAGTATAGCGGATTTCCATGTTTCGGGCACCACCGGAGGGCAAACCGATAGAGGAGAGTATATCCCCACCAGTCCAGGAAATGTGGCCCGTTTCGTGAACCTCCAGATTTCCGTAGGTTGAACTTTGGTACTGACCCACGTAGCCTTGCAGGGCTTCCGCAAAAGCGGCCCTTTTCTGCAGTTCCATCCAGACAGTATTCCATCTGTACCGCTCCATGGGGACAAACGGCACGGTTCGCGTACCCGAGCTGTCGGAGACGCGTAGATCAACGACATCGGTGTCTCTCAAAGAGAGGGTCACACCTTCTTCGGGAAATGAGATATCCGGAAACCGTATAATAACGTCATTCAGTGAAAGGCTGCGTTCTTCTTCCGGAGTTTTCAGTACGAGGGTTTCTCCGGTAACCCTGAAGGTTTCCATGGTGAGCCCGCCGCCGGCGAAAGCTGCCCGGGACTGCCGGGACCACCAGGGATCAAGTCCGACGGCTTCAATCACGGCGGCAGGACCGTTTACCACGCCGGCGCTGCGAACACTGGTATCATCACCGGGTTTACCCTCAAGGAGAGGCCCAAAAACGAAACCGCGATACGAACCACCGGCAATAATTTCGTACCACACCCCGGTTCGCCCGTTGATTGTGACAGGTGTGTCCAGAAGTGCCACCAGGGTAACTTCTTCATTCATCCGCAACCGGTACACGACACCGTCGGTGGTCTGCGGTCCCGATCGAACCCGCAATGCGTTTACTTTGGCGGTGGCCGTCTCTCCGAGGATGTGTTCACCGTGTGTCGGTATATCCGATCCATCCCATCAGTACTCCTTCCAGGACATATCCGTTGTCTCGAATCTTGACTGTAATGTCACGGACATGTGCTTCCAGACGTTTCAACCTTCTATACCCCGGATTCTCATCGTCGGGGTCAAACTCAAATGTCAGAACATACTGGTTTTTTCGGTCTCCCGGGAGAAGGCGGCACAGATCCATGGACATTCGGTTGCTACCGTGTGTTATGGGCGCAATAGCGTCAAAGGTCAAGTCGGCAGCACCACCCTCGATAGATATGATAAGGTCAGATTCGTAATATTTGACATGAATGCGGCGTAACTGTACCGTATTGATATGGATTACAGAAAACTGGGCAACTCAGACCTATCCGTTTCGGCAATCGGTCTGGGTACATGGGCAATGGGTGATGACTTCTTCGGCCGCGTTGACGACACGGAATCGATAGCGGCAATTCATGCAGCTCTGGATTCCGGCGTGACACTTGTTGATACCGCTCCGGCATACGGTAACGGCCACGCCGAGGAAGTTGTGGGTAAGGCTCTATCCGGACACAGGGCCAACGTTGTGGTAGCCACCAAGTGTGGAATTGTCCGGCAAGACGGTGCGTTTATACGAAACCTGAATCCGGCTTCAATACGAAAAGAAATTGACGCCTCGCTGAGACGTCTTCAGGTTGATGTTATCGACCTGTACCAGATTCACTGGCCCGACAAATCAACTCCTGTTGAAGACACCGTTGAAGAACTGGAAAAAATTCAGGAATCCGGCAAGTTCCGGTACCTGGGGGTTTCCAATTTCTCTCCGAAGCTGATGGACCAGATTCGCGCCTTGACTGATATCGTAAGTGTGCAACCGCAGTATTCCATGCTCGACCGACGAATTGAGGGAGATGTCCTGCCCTACGCTATCGCCTATGACATGGGCGTACTCGGCTACGGCACCCTGGCCGGTGGCGTTCTCACGGGAAAGTATCGGGACATACCGGAGTTTTCGGAAGACGATCGGCGAGGACATTTCTACGACTTCTTTCGGGAGCCGCTGTGGGGCAGAATTCAGGGGCTTCTTGACACTCTCCGGGCAGTCGCCACCGACAGAAACGTTTCAGTTGCCCAGGTTGCCATAAACTGGACAGTTCAGCAGCGGGGAATCACGACGGCTCTGGTAGGGGCGAAACGACCGGAACAGGCAGTTTCCAACGCTGAAGCGGGAAACTGGAAGCTCACAGATGAAGAGTTGACTGGAATTACCAACGCGATTGACGCCGCTTTCGACCGCTGACAGAGTCAGTTGTACTGATCATATTTTCGCGTCAAATAGTGACTTTGTTGTTTACTTCACGGAAATCACTGCGAATAAGCCGTTCCAGGTCCGCTATGGCCGCTTCTGCATCGTCACCTTCCGCCTGAATCCGTACCTCCGTATTCTGGGAAACGTTGAGGAGAATCACCTTGATAATGTTCTTGGCGTCGGCAGATTTTTCACCCTTATGGACGGTGATTCGGGAAGTGTACAGCTTCGCCGTTCTGACAAAGAGATCCGCCGGTCGTGAATGGAGGCCCGTCTCGTTAGTTACCGTCAAAGTCGTTTCTTTCATTTCTGTCACTCCTTGGTTGTATCCGTCAGTTTCCGGAGAATCGTCCGTGACACTCCATGTTTTTTTCCGATAACGTCTATGATGTATCGTTTTCGCACCGGGTACAAAGAAAAAAAGTAGGGCGATGCGATAAAGGGCGGTCTTACTGACGGAAGTACCTGCGCCATAATACCTTCATCCCCGGCAAACATGGCCAGTACTTCTTCCCAATCTGTGCTTTCGTATCGCTGCAGGAGCATTTTTTCTACCTTCTTGATATTGCGATGACCGACAATAAGAATAATTCCGTAGCTGACCACTATAAGGTTGAGAAGCAGTTGATGCTTCAAATAGAAGTCCACAACCTGCCGAGCCAGGGTCCCGGACATTGCCAGGAAGAGCTCTGCCATGGTTACACCTTCACTACCGTCACGCCCAGCTCCTCTACCCGGCGGCAGAACTCCCCGGACGCACCGGTATCCGTTACAAGCATGGATACCGCAGAGATATCGACGATTCTGTCAAAGCAGACCTTCCCGATCTTGCTGGAGTCTGCTGCAACGATTATCTCGCGGGAGACGGCTATGGTCTTCCGGAGAACCCCCAGAAACCGGGGGTCAAACAGGGACAATCCATGTTCCACGTCTATACCGTCGGCAGAGATAATTGCCTTATGGTTGTGATGGCAGGATGAGAAAAAGTCATTTCTGCCGGTATACCCGGTGGAATGACGGTTATATACCTCTCCTCCCAGAATAACCCCTTCAATATTCGCTACCGCCGAAGCTTCGATAGCCAACTCCAGAGAGTTGGTAATAATGCGAAAACGGCGGTCGTCGATCCCGGTGAGAATCCGCCCCACCAGGAAAGCCGTGGTACCGGGTCCTATGATGATTTCATCGTGTTCCTCTACAAGCTCGGTGCAGTACTCAGCTATGCGAATCTTCTCTTCGACATACGAAACCCTGGGATCCCGGTCCGCTGCCCCAACGGTTCCGCTCTTTATGAGAATTCCACCGCCGACGGTACGGACGACTGCATCCTCCTGCTCGAGTATCTTTATGTCTCGCCGGACTGTTGCCGTTGAAACATCGAATGACCGGGCCAGTTCTTCTATAGTGGAGGAGCCATGCATTCTGATTCGGCTGAGAAGCTCATCCAGTCGTCGTGCTCTGTTTTCCGCCATGAAACTCCTACATCAGATGAAAGGCACCTACAACTTTACGTGACGTTGAAAGCGTGTTGAAGGTCTCTACCGCTTTTGGGGTATCTTCCACAATGCACTCTATTCCGGCATGTGTCAGTCGGGCAGTTGTTTCGTCCGGAATAGAGACCTTCGCAGAAAAACCCCTTCCAAGAACTACCACCTCCGGTTGCGAGGCAACAACGTCGTCGAAATCTTCGGGTGAAAAGGCGGTGCCTGTTTTACGCCACCACCGGCCGTCCACCTTGTCGGGATAGACTATAACCGGTGCCCGGTAGACCTTTCCGCCGCAGACAAGCTTGGCAAATGCAACATCTTCTATTATTTGCATAGTTACTTCAGGTACTCCACAATCTTTTCGATATCCTTCTCAATACCGACGCCGGTGAGAAACGAAACGGTGTACACAACCGGTATATCTCCGGTATCACCAACATGAGTGGTAGTGACTACCAGATCGTGGCCTTCAAGTTTTGAAGGGACTTCCGTTGCCTTGCACTGCGTCGTGGAGACCTCAATGCCTCTGTTTGCCAGTTCCTCTTCCAGTTTCCGGGCCACTACCGTTGATGTCGCAATTGCGGTACCGCACGCTACCAGAATCCGCTTTTTTCCTGCCATTGCATTACTCCATTATTCTCTTTTCCGTATTACGTCCGATGCAAAGGAATGCACCACGTCTTTCACCGCTTCTTCGCTGTCTGAACGAAGAACGCATTGCGCAAGGTCCTCAGCCTCTGTGGCGGTAATGCGACGAACAACGTGCACCGCCTCAGCAATACTGCGGGGACTCATGCTCAATTCATCAACGCCAAGTCCAACCAGGACGGGAACCGCCGGCGCCATTCCGCCCAGCTCACCGCAGACACCGACCCACTTGTTCCTGCGATGGGCCGCTTCCGTTACCGACCTGATCGCGCGAAAGACCGCCGGATGGTAGGGTTGATAGTAGGTTTGAATATTTTCGTTCATTCTGTCGGCGGCCAGCAGGTACTGAGTCAGATCGTTCGTTCCAATGCTGAAAAAATCGACCAGATTTGCCAGTTCTTCCGCCATGATAACCGCCGACGGTACTTCTATCATGACGCCGAATTCTACCGAATCGTCATACTCAAGACCGTCCCGCTGCAACTCTTGTTTCACCTTTTCCGCAGCAGCGAGTACTCGTTGCACCTCCGCCGGTCCGGAAATCATGGGAAACATGATCTTCAGGTGGCCGAAGACAGAAGCCCGCAGAGCCGCCCGAAGTTGCGTCACCAGAAGCTCTTGCCGGTCCAGGGAGATTCGGACGCCACGGTATCCCAGAAATGGGTTCCCCTCGGTGGGAATAGAAATGTCCCGGACGGGTTTGTCTGCTCCGACATCGAGCGTCCGAAGAACGACGAAACCGTCGGTAAAGGACTGAAGTACCTCGCGATACGCCCGAAACTGCGTCTCTTCCGAGACAGTGCCACCGTGATGCATGAAAAGAAACTCGCTTCGAAAGAGTCCTACACTGCGAGCACCATCCGTGCGGGCGGGTTCAACTTCTTCCACAGAACCGATATTGGCCGAAATATCGATGCGTGTACCGTCCCTGGTCACCGCTGCCCGGTTCTTTTCCCGGGCGAACAGCTCCTGCCGTTGGTCGTACGCTTCCGCTCGCTCCATGAGAGCGGCCTCGACGGTTTGTTCAGGATTGACGTGTATGTGAGCATGTTCACCCTCGGAACCGTCCAGAAAGAGGCGATCCCCCGTATTGATGATACTGGTAGCGTCGCCAACGCCTACCGCAGCGGGAATACCCAGATTCCGGGCGAGAATAGCCACGTGGGAGGTAATTCCACCCCGTTCGGTAATCATAGCGGCAACATGTTCACGACGCATTGTCACCGTGTCTGACGGGAACAGTTCCGTGGCTATGACGATACTCTCTTTTTCCAGATGGGCCAGAGAGACTTCCTCCCGACCGAGAAGTGTGCGGAGAAGCCGTTTCTGGACGTCCTCCAGGTCCGTTTTGCGTTCGCGGTTATAGTCTTCCTCGCCGAGGGAGGAAAACATCTCAAGATACGCAGAATAGACCGTTTCCACCGCCCCTTCCGCCGGAAGACACTCTGAGCGGATGCGGTCTTTCATCTCTTCAAGAATAGACTCATCTTCAAGCATGGTCTGCTGGGACCGAAAGATGTGGGCCGACTCCTCCCCCATCTCCGACAGAACCTGTTCTTTCAGGCGCGTCAGTTCCGCCGTGGCCCGCTCAACGGCGCCGTCCAGTCGCTGGATTTCACCGTCGGGGTTGTCTGCGGGGCGGCTGTCATAGGACAGATCGGCCCTGTGAAAGACGACTGCCCGTCCCCGGGCCATGCCCGGAGATGCCGCCACTCCCTGCAGAGGATACACCACCGAAGTCTCGACGTTACTATTTTTGTAGCTGCGTCCGTTCAACATGATCTCTCAGAATTCTGAAGATTGCGCCACCGTCGGCGGCACCATAAATTGCTTCAAGTACAGACTCATCCTGATAGACGGTAATGAGAGTTTCCAGCAGATCACCGATGAGCTTCTTCTCCTTCAGGGCAAACATGGAAATCATGGAAACCTGAAGTTTCTCGTCGGGGTCTCCCATTGACCGGAATTCCACCGGTTTTTTCAACCGTGCAAAGAGAAGCGCCGACCGCTTCACGTAAGTTGCATCGGTGTGGGGAATCGCTATTTTGTGACCCGGCATTGGCAACGCCGAGGGATGCGCCCGTTCACGTTCCAGAATCGCTTCAATATACGGCTCTTCACAGAACTCCCGTTCAACCAGAACTGACGCCATTGTTTTCAACGCTTCGTCCCGGGAGGCAAAGGCAGCGTCTCCCAGAACCAGATCTTTCCGTACCAGATCCCGAAACTGCAATTGACCGTTACCGCTCATTCTGTTCTCCTCCTTTGCTACTGTTGAAATAGGCCCCGTCGCCGTTGCGGCGACGGGGCCGACAAAGAGGAGAATCAGAGCCGCTCCCGGCTCGGATCAAAACCGGCCGCCCGCTCCCAGGCAGATGTGTTCTTTTTGTAGAGAGCCCACACCGCCACCAGGACCACGAGAATAATTGCATTACCGACCCAGAAGTTGCCTGCGGCCCAGACAAAAGCACCGGCAAAGACGCTTCCGCCGTCGCCAAGGCTGGTAATGGTGGATACACCCTCGGGAAAGTCGAAACCAACCGACCGGGCAACAGTTGTCTGCGCCTGGGCAAGGGCATTCATGATATAGAGGGTAGGAATCATGACGACAGTGCTGGTGATGGTTGCCCGGACGACATTACCCCGGACGATAGGAACCATCATGGCCACCATGAAGGGAATTGTTGCCAGGTCACCGAAGGGCAGCACCCGGTTACCGGGCAGGATGACCGCCAGGAGCAGGGTGATAGGCACCATGATGAGGGATGTGGCGATAGCGGTGGGATGTCCTATGGCGATGGCCGAGTCAAGACCAAGATAGATTTCCCGACCGCTGGCGCGTTTCTGAAGAAACTCCCGGGCCGCTTCAGACAGGGGAATAAGCCCTTCCATCAGGAGGGCCACCATTCTCGGCATGAGCACCATAACCGCCGCCATGGTAATACCAACCTGCAAAACCTTAGGCAGCCAGGAGCTGAACGCGCCTTCACCGGCATACCCGAGAAGAGCTATGACCAGACCGATAACCGTACCCAGAACGACGGGCTCACCGAAAACACCGAAGCGTTTCTTGATTGCTTCCGGATCGGCTTCAACGTTCTTGAGTCCGGGAATGACGTCAATAATCTTGTTGGTAATGACCGCAAAGGGAACAAACGACGCCGAAAGGCCGTGGGGCAGAGATATTCCGGGCATGCCCAGAAGTTGCTGAATTGCCGGTGCGGTAAGATCTGCCATGAACAGCGCGATAGCCGCGAAGAGAAGAGCCGATATAAGGCCGTACCAGATATTACCCGTCACCGCCTGAACCATGGCGCCGGCAAAGGCAAAGTGCCAGAAGTTCCATATGTCGATGTTAATCGTTTTGGTCACTCTGGTAAGCAGCAGCAGCAGATTCAGAAGAATACCGGCAGGAATCACGATCGCCGCCAGCTCCGAGGCAAAGGCAATAGCCGCCGACGCGGGCCAGCCAACATCAATAATGGACAACTCTATTCCAAACCGCTCTACCATGGACTGCGAAGCGGGACCCAGGTTGTTCATCAACAGACCAATGATGAGGTTAATGCCGACAAAGCCGACACCCACCATCAAAGCAGCGCGTATGGAACGCCCCGGTTTGGCTCCAAAAGCCATGGCCAGAATGAAAATAAGCACGGGGAGAAAGACACTCGCCCCGAGATCCAGAAAGAACTGAACAAACGTTTGAATCCCTTGCATTGGTACCTCCAGATAATTCGGTGATGCAATTGTACACCCGATCTGCAGGAACGCAACAATTATTTACAAACAATTTGCATTTTTCTGCAATCGCTTTTCATAACTGGATCAGTAACGCGGCAAAGGCGGATCTCAGCGGAACGAAAGTTCAATATCAAAAAACGTATTGTAGAACCGGCTCCGCGTGTATTACCGTAGAATCAATGTACAACACTGTTGAAGACGTTTACGCGAATGTTACGCAGAAGAACCCCGGCGAGGCGGAGTTCCACCAGGCTGTCCATGAGGTTTTGCAGTCTCTGGAGCACGTGGTGGACTCCTACCCCGCCTTCAGGTATCACAAGATTCTGGAGCGGATGGTAGAACCGGAGCGAATGATAACCTTTCGGGTGCCCTGGGTGGATGACTCGGAGGAGATTCAGATAAACCGGGGTTTTCGGGTAGAAATGAACAGTGCCCTGGGTCCCTACAAGGGGGGCTTGCGGTTTCATGCGTCCGTCAACGCAAGTGTCATGAAGTTCCTCGCCTTTGAGCAGGTTTTCAAGAACAGTCTCACCGGTCTCAGTCTGGGAGGCGGCAAGGGTGGTTCCGACTTTGACCCCAAGGGCAAGAGCGATCTGGAGGTGATGCGGTTCTGTCAGAGTTTCATGACGGAGCTGTACCGGCACATCGGCGAGAATACGGATGTGCCCGCCGGTGATATCGGTGTAGGGGCCAGGGAAATAGGCTTTCTCTTTGGTCAGTATAAGCGTATACAGAACCAGTTTACCGGAGTGCTCACCGGAAAGGGGCTGGAATGGGGGGGCTCCCACATTCGCCCGGAAGCGACGGGGTACGGTGTTATCTATTTTTCCCAGTTCATGCTGGGTACGCGTAAAGAGAGTCTCGAAGGCAAGACGTGTCTCATTTCCGGCTCCGGTAACGTGGCGCTCTTTACTGCCGAGAAGCTTCTGGACCTGGGAGCACGGGTGGTGACCTTTTCCGACTCCAACGGCTTTATTCACGATCCTGACGGGATTGACCGGGAAAAGCTGGAGTTTGTGAAGCAGCTAAAGGTGTTCCGGCGGGGTCGGATTGCCGAGTACATCGAGAAGTATACCGACGCCCACTACTACCCGGTGGAACCGGAGCGGGACCACAATCCCCTGTGGACTATCAAGGCGGACTGTGCCTTTCCGAGTGCCACCCAGAATGAAATCAACGGTAAGGACGCCGCCAATCTGCTGGAAAATGGTGCCATTCTGGTTGCCGAAGGGGCAAACATGCCCACTACCGAAGGTGGCGTGAACCTCTTTCTGGACAGGGGAATTCTCTTTGGTCCCGCCAAGGCGACAAACGCCGGGGGTGTGGCTGTTTCAGGTCTGGAGATGGCCCAGAACAGTTCCCGGCAACGCTGGGACCGGTCCAAGGTGGACAGTGAACTTCGTCTTATCATGAAGCGAATTCACGACCTGGCGCTGCACAGTTCTGAACGATACAGCACAAAGGGGAACTATGTGGACGGCGCCAATATCGCCGGTTTTGTCCGGGTTGCCGAGGCGATGATAGACCAGGGGTACGTGTAGGGTCTGGCTGGGGGCAGGCGCCCGGTCACGGCGAGGTGAACAGGAGCGAGCAGTTCTGCCCGCCGAAGCCAAAAGAGTTTGAGATTGCCACTGCCGGGCCCTCTTTCCGGAGCTCTCTTGCGTCATTGGGCACGTAGTCGAGGTCGCAGTCGGGGTCGGGTGTCTCGTAGTTGATGGTCGGAGGAAGAATACGGTGGTATACGGTAAGAACGGTTGCCGCTGCCTCCAGCGCTCCGGCGGCTCCCAGGGTGTGGCCGATCATGGACTTGTTGGAACTCACCGCCAGGTTGTAGGCGTGGTCACCGAAGGCACGCTTTATGGCCAGCGTTTCGGTACGGTCGTTTGCGCCGGTGGAGGTACCGTGGGCGTTGATGTAGTCGATATCTTCGGGGTTGAGCCGGGCATCCTGTGCCGCCTGGGTCATTGCCGCGGCCGCGGCGGCACCGTCGGGCTCGGGAATTGCGACGCTATGGGCGTCTTCAGTCATGCCGGCACCACCAAGAAAAGCGAGGAGTCGGGCGCCTCTGGCTCTGGCGTCTGATTCTCGCTCCATCACCAGAACTGCTGCGCCCTCACCGATAAGAAAGCCGTCGCGGTCCCTGTCAAAGGGGCGAGACGCCCGGAAGGGATCGTCGTTTCGGGAGGTGAGAACACCCATACATCCGTAGGCGTTCACTGTGAGGGGGGTTATGGCCGCTTCGGCACCGCCGCCCAGCATGATATCTGCCCGCCCCGTCTGGAGCATCATGGCAGCCATAGCGATCGCATGGGCTCCGGATGAGCACGCCGACGCCACGCCAAGGTTTGGTCCGGTAAGTCCCAGATTGATGGCCACATTGGCGGACGACATGTTGGGTATGATCATAGGAACTGCCAGAGGATGACCGTACCCGGGACCCCGCTCAAGAAGATTCCGGTGCTGCTCTTCCATATTGACGTAATCTCCCGCTGCGGTCCCGATGACCGCACCGACCCGGTCCGGCCGACTTTCCGGAAGATGGTCGAGATCCAGACCCGCATCGGCAACTGCCTGTCGGGCAGCCGCGGCGGCCATCTGAGAGAACCGAGCCATTCGCCGGGCCTCCTTGCGGGTGATGTACGCCTCAGGATCAAAATCCTTTACTTCCGCGGCGATGGTACTGCGAAAACCGGTAGTATCAAAGGTTGAGATAGGACCGGCCCCGGAGACGCCTCCGGTAAGGCCGTCCCAATATGTTTCAGCGGTGGTGCCAATGGCGGAAATCACTCCTACGCCGGTTATCGCTATTCGTTCCATGCCGTCCTCCGGTACATCATTGTTGATTTTTGTCGGTTGCGGACCGATTTAATTCGTCTATCATTGTAGGATCATCTATTTTGGTCAAGATGCACCGGCGGAGCTTTCATACATCTTATAATCGTGCGACAATGTTTTATCGGCCAAGGGCCGAAATAAATATCGGGAGCATACCCATGAACATGCAGTGTCTGGAAGAGGCGATTCAGTCCCTCACGGACCTTACCACAAATTTTATCGGAGACTTTTCCGCCTCCGGAGTATTCCGGTCCATTAGAGCAGGCGGGGCTGCAGCTCTGAAGAAACTGACGGCTTGGCCGGAACTTGTAATAGGAAACCTCCGGGCATCGGTACCGATAGTACAGGGGGGCATGGGTGTTGGTATTTCCCTGTCCCGACTTGCCTCGTCGGTGGCAAACGCCGGTGGCATTGGCGTCGTAGCGGCAAACGGCATTGGGCTGCTGGAAAAAGACTACTACCAGGATGGTCGCGCTGCAAACCTGCGCGCCTTCCGTCGGGAAATACGGGCCGCCCGCAATCTGTCCGACGGAATAATCGGCGTGAACATCATGGTCGCCGTTAACGACTTTCATGAGCTATTGGATGTAGCTATTGATGAGAAGGTTGATATCATTTTCATGGGGGCGGGGCTACCCATAAAAAACATTCCCGTTGCCCGCATGCGGGAGCGGGGAGTGAAGGTCGCCCCTATTATCAGTTCCCGTCGCGCCACGGAGATGATCTTCCGGATGTGGCAGAAGATTTACGACGATATTCCCGACGCGGTGGTATGCGAAGGCCCCCTGGCGGGTGGCCATCTCGGCTTCACTCCGGAACAGGTTGACGACCCGGAATACCAACTGGAAGCGCTGGTTCCACAGATCGTTGAGGGATTGCAGCCATTTGAGAAGGCCTACGGTCGGAGGGTTCCCGTCATTGCAGGCGGCGGAGTCTATTCCGGAGAGGACATCTACCGAATTATCGACATCGGGGCGGCAGGTGTACAAATGGGAACCCGATTTGTCGCCACCGTTGAATGCGACGCCGACGACGCTTTCAAGGAAGCGTATGTCAGCTGCACCGAAGACCAGATCGGTCTGATTCACAGCCCCGTAGGCATGCCCGGAAGGGCAATTCGCAACAAGTTCATTATGGACGCCGAATCGGGTCTGCGACCGGCCTTCCGGTGTGCCTGGCAATGCCTGAACAGCTGCAAGGCCGACGATGCAAACTACTGCATATCGGTAGCTCTGAACAACGCCCGAAAGGGAAATCTTAGGGGAGGGTTCGTCTTCGTCGGCGCAATGGCCCACCGGATCGAAGCGATAGTTCCGGTGGCCACCCTGATTCGGGAACTGGCAACGTCCTACAGCCGGGCCGCCGGTGAGGCCATGACTGCTCGGATAGAATCCCTTCTGGAACAGCTGCGGGAACTGCAGGAAGGACTTGTTATCAAACAGCTGGGACACCTCTGAGTGTTCCGGCGCACCGTTAGCCCGAGGTGACTCTCGGACTGGTATCGGCGGGCAATCACAGATGCAATGCCTTCCGCCAATCGGTATCGTTGAACAAAACGACGTGGAGTACATACAGAATTGCCGCAACAGGAACGAACACCAGGGTTGTTACAACGGACCATCCCACCATTCCGGTGATGGCCATATCAATTCCCACCATCATGAGTGCGAGATCAAGGAAGAGAAAGCCGGCCAGATTCAAACCTTTCCGGCGGACCCGCCGGAGATAAGCAGCGTACAGGGCAATTGGCAGCAACACCGCAGCAACCACCGGGGACCACCACCCGCCCCCCGTCATGGCTGCGTCGGCCCCGACGAACACCGGTTCTCCTCCTTCGCCGCCGGTACGACCCGCCCGGATGAGAAGATCCAGGGCAACCGCCAGAAGCGTGATGTCCACGGCCGCGAAACCGATAATGCCGAGGGTGTGTCTGCGACGTCGAACCAGGTAGAGGAGCAGACCTTCAACGGCGAGAAAAACGACGATAAAATATGGAAGAATCGGTGACAACGTTGCCGACATGCGCAGCGACAGAAGCCCATAGGTAACGATGACGATGACAAGCGTGGCAGTAACTGCAAGAAGGGGCCGTTTCCCGAAACGATAGAATAACCACGCAATCACCGCCGTCGCCGCAATCGGGACAGAAACAAAGTATGACCACGAGATCCCCCCTGTCCGGGAAAGGTCCAGCATTACCGTGAGAAACAAGGGGAAAAGAACCAGAAATACAAGAACGCTCCGAAACAGGGCTCGACGCTGCCTTTCGGTCAGGGAACGATACATCCGTTTCGGAGGAATGACATCATTGGGATAATCTCCACTACCATTCGGGTTTTCCCGGACCTCCAACGGTATGGCGGTGTCGCAGAGGGGACACGCGTCCAGTCTGTCTTCTACCTCTACGCCACAGCGTGGACAGTATGCCATCGTTACCTCCTGTTGGTCCTGATTGAAACGGCCAGCCCCAAAGTTCGAAGTCTACGGAAAAATCGACGTTCCAGGGCGGTGTCCTGCACGGTACCGGCAAATACGATATGAGTCTTTCCGCCGTATGCGATGGAAGTTGCGTTCAAAGCGTTGTTATGGGGCGGCGGTATAAACTGGTAGGAACGAACGTGTCGTTGCATCTTTTCGGGTATGTGAACCCGTCCAAGGTTTGAAAAGCCAATGGTGAATATGCTCGTACCGAACGTGGAATATGCCCACCGAAGAATAGGATCCTTGACGACGCACGGAACGATCCGAATAAACGGGTTCATTTCGCTTTTCAGATTCCGGACAATCTGTCGTCGAATGAACCGGTGGTCCAGTTCAGCACGCATAAAATGGTGAACCTTCGCCAGGATGTCTTCAAACGTAAAGTCTCCCAGGCGAGGATCTATTCCCGGTTCCACGGAAAGAACGAAATTACGCATTGTCCGGGAGGGAAAGAACTGTCGCAGGTTGATAGGAATGGCGACCCGTATCGGCTTTGGAGAAAGATTCCGGTCTATCATCTCCTCCCGGGCCACATCTACCATCAGGGCGGTCAGAAACTCACCAACGGTGCCCCCCCGTTCCTTCGCCATTCCGTGGAGAGGTTCACTGTCGAGAGTTCCTTCGATGACGTAAAAGACCGGAGGGTTGACCGCCTTCCCTCCGAAATGAAGGGCCTTGTCTTTCCTGACCGCCGGAGGTATTCCTTTTCGATACTCCCGGTGAAAGCTGTCTTCATATTCCTCAGTATCGATCGTGCCGTGCGGATCGAACAGCGTTGTATCAGGATCCACATCATCACCACGAAGACGAAAATATTCAACGAGCAGTCCGTTAAGGAAGGCCAGAGCACCGGTACCGTCGGTCAGCATGTGGGAGATTTCCAGAGCAATCCGGTTGCGGAATGCTATTACTCTCAGAGGAAGAACCCCGCTTCTCTTGAAGGGAATATACATACAGGGATAGCGACTTTCCGCTTCAACAGTGACGGGAGTGTCGGTGTGCTCCAGGTAGTACCAGAAAACGCCCCGCCTGAGATCTACACGGAAATAGGGACACCGTTCCATCATCGTATCTACAGCGGTCTGTAATCGCGACAGTACTATCGCTTCATCTATCGTTGCAGCAAGACGAAAAATTGTCGTCCGCCGGGGCGAGAGCATGCCCGGGAAAATCAGAGCTGCGTTGTCCAGTCGATACGGATACTGCGGTACCGTCACGCTCCCTCCTCTTTCGATGCTCCACAGATGAATGGTATATGTCAACAATGGTACAGAAAATTACATAATTCGGTCGGATGACCGATTATTCTTATATGGAGGAAGTGCTTTTCTTTGGCGTGCTTACGGCGTCGATAGTGATCCAATTGACGGCGAGGCTCTCATAAATGCCTTTAAACACGCTCAGGGCAGTGGGAAAGTCGCCATCGGCGTCTCGACAGGTGTGAAGAATGACGGCACACGTTTTATCGAAATCCGGGATAACGGCGTCGGTTTCCCCCGGAAGCGCTGGATGGCACGTCCGGAGGTTTCGGCACCAACTTTCTGACGGAAATGAACGGTGACGGCTGGTCTGTAACTCTCTATAACGATAATGGAGCGGTGGTCAGCGTCGCCTTTTAGCCGTCCGGCCCTTACCGTTTGACCCTTGCGTTCCCCTTCCAGATAGACCATATCTGCTCTTCGTCCGCAGGTTGTCCGTAATCGGTTAGGAACGTTGTGGCCAGCACTCCGCTTGCCCACCCGAACTGCAGCCATTTTCCGGGTTCCCATTGCCTGAGAATTCCGTAAAGGAGCCCCCCGACAAAACCGTCTCCCCCGCCGATACGGTCCAGAACACCGATTTCCCGCGGTTCCGCGAGATGCCAGTCGTTACCGGCCGAGAGGATGGCCCCCCAGAGGTGAGCGTTAGCGCTGATTACCTCCCGCAGAGTGGTAGCACACACCGTAACCGCCGGGAACTGCGCCTTCACAGTACCGATCATCTCTTTGAAGCTTTCAATCTTGGAGGCAAGGTCCGTTCCTCCCGCCTCGGGACCCGTGAGGCCCAGACAGAGCTGAAAGTCTTCCTCGTTTCCCACCAGTATGTCGGAAATCCCGGCGATTTCGCGGAACATGTCTCCCAGTTCCGTCTCGCGGCCTTCCCAGAATGAGGCGCGGTAGTTGAGGTCAAAAGAAATACGAGTGCCGTGGCGCTTTGCTGCCCGGGCAAGCTCCAGACAGAACGTTCCCGTCTGCGGTGACAGCGCAGCGATCAGACCGGAGAGGTGAAGGATGCCCACACCATCCCGACCCAAAAGCTGCTCCAGGTCAAAATGGGAGACATCCAGAAGGCGCCCTACTTCACCGGCCCGGTCATTGTGGACTCGCGGGCCCCGCATGCCAAAGCCACTGTCGGCAATGTTAAATTGATGACGATACCCCCAGGGCCCACCCTGATCAATCTCAGGTCCTTCAAATTCCATATGTCGACTGAGCAGGTCGCTCTTGATGAGGCGTGCTACCGGGCTTCCTTTCACAAATGCCGTCAGCACTTTCACGGGAAGACCCAGATACGACGAGACGGCTGCAACGTTCGTCTCTGCGCTGGTCGCTTCCATAATAAAGGTTCTGCTGCTGTGTGTGGGCTGTCCATCGGGAGGGGTAATCCGTACGCCCATGCTCGTCGGAACAACGAGGGCATATTTCACTTCTTTTCGAATTTCGATCATAAACGTGTCTCCTTGTCCTCAGGAGAATACACCAACAGGAGAGTCACCTCAAGGAGTGTTCGCAGCCGTTTTCCTTATCCAATGAACTGATAAACCGACATCATCGCCAGAACGACGGTGAAACCGATGCCCATGGCCCATTGGACGCTACTGAAGCGCTTATCTACCGCCTCAAAACGCTTGTCCATGTAATGGATAAGGTCGTCAAAGCGCTTGTCCATATAGTGGATAAGGTCCTCAAAACGCTTATCTACCGCCTCAAAGCGTTTTTCTATCGCTTCAAAGCGCACGCGACCTTCCCGAGCCTCGGCGCGAAACTCCGCCTGGAGCTCCCAGAACTCCGGCGGAAGATCTACCACGGGCCTGGCGGACAGTACTGGTGCATATTGACCGCCTGCGGCGCGTTCAATTTCCGGACGCTCGGTACGGAAACGGGTAGTGACCATATCAGCCAATTGGTTCAACTGTTCCTGTGTCAGTTCCATTGCGGGCTCTCCCATCTTCTCCTCCTTTGAGTATACACCATACACAGCCCTGAAGTGGAACGGTGCTTCAGGAAGACGACTCTTTCTGACTTCGCACCGTCACTTCCGCCCGGTTGTACACCAGCGAATAGGGAGCCACGCTTTTTGTAAGCCAGGCGTTCCCGCCGATAATACTGTCGTGGCCGATAACGGTTTCACCACCCAGAATTGTTGCATTGGAATAGATGATCACGTCGTCTTCAATGGTAGGGTGACGTTTCTTCCGGCTCATATCCTTGCTGACACTGAGAGCTCCAAGGGTGACGCCCTGGTAGAGTTTGACATTGTTGCCGATCTTCGTCGTTTCACCGACGACTATCCCCGTGGCGTGATCTATGAAGAAGGACTCTCCGATCTCCGCTCCCGGATGAATATCGACTCCCGTCCGACGGTGAGCGTATTCGCTGATCAGACGGGGAAAAACGGGTACTCGGGAACGATAGAAACAGTGGGCGATGCGGTACGCTGTGATGGCATAAAAGCCGGGATATGCAGCGATCACTTCGTCCAGCGACTCCGACGCGGGATCGCCCGCAAGAATGGCTTGAGCGTCACGCCATAAAAAAGAGTATACCTGCGGCAGCGCCTCCATAAACTCGGAGGCCACGTCGGCGGGTGTCCGTTCCATCTGGTCGGTCAGTGGCTGTAACAGCTCTACCAACCCCCGTTCAACTCTGGCAAGAGCGCCGGCAAGTTCGGCGCGACTGCGATACTCAATATTCCGGGTGTGATGGGGAAAAAGAATCCCCAGAAGTACTTCAAGAAACTCCTCAGCACCGGGACGGGACGGAAAACTGGAGCGTTCCTGGTGGTGAACTGCGTAGAGGTTGTCCAGAAAAGAGGTGTCGTGTGACATATTACCTTCCTTCAATGTGAATATACTGCATCAGGGACGGTTCGACGCCCGAGCTCGCTGCACCAGTTCGAAGCACGAGCATTCCTCCCGGGGTAATCGGGCTTCCATTCCTTTGGACCGGTTGGCCCCGGCTTCTCGGTAACGCTCAAGAAAGGTACTTCGTCCGACCAGTTGTGCGCCCAAGCGCATTTTGTAATCCGCCTCCATGCCAAGGTCCCAGAAGTCGAATCCCGCATCCCGCAGCAATACCGCTAGAGCTACCATTTGTACCGATCCGGTGCCGTTACGGCGGTGAAACCCGGACAGACTGGTATACACCTTTCCTATTGAGTATCCAATTTCCCCGGCCACCAGGACATCATCATGAAAGACTTCTACCGAGTGTGTCCGAACCCCATTCACCTGAGTCTTGTAAAGTTCACTCAGGACGGACACCAGCTCCGGTACAAGCCAGTTGTTTTCATGTGCCACTGTAACAGCTTGGATGGCCGTCGGGAAATCACTGTCGCACCGGATAGTCAACCCTCGGCTGTAACGTTTCACATTAGTCGCAACATGTACGCCCCACGGGTCCAGAATACAGCGCTGGTGATGACATTTTACCAGAAGCAGCGATGTCTCCGACCATTCCACACCCATAGGGATATAGCCGCTTTGACACGTCGCCGCTACCATGGACGGGTCAATGCGTTCACTGGCGCAAAATTCACCACCGGTAACCTCAAGAATCTCCGGCACCATTGGAAGGTCATCAATACCAATCAGTCTCATACACCAACTGTACAACGGTCGACGCATCTCTGTTTATACGTTCCAGGACTTCCCCTATTTCGGGTATGGTTTCCCCATGAAGGACACCAGACCACAGAAATGGTATGACGCCTACATCCTTGATCTGGATGGAACGGTCTATCTGGGAGACAGCCTGCTTCCCGGGGCACTGAAAGTTACGGAGGCTCTAAAGGAGCGGGAAATTCCCCGTATCTTTCTCTCGAACAACCCCACCCGAGACCGGGAGATGTACGTACAGAAACTGACCCGTCTGGGTATTTCTGTTCGCCCGGAAGAAGTCATTACCACCGTCTTTACCACCACCCAGTGGATTCTTCAGAACGCCCCGGACGCAACGGTATATCCTATTTCCGAGGAACCTCTGATCCGGTCCCTCACGGACGCGGGGATAACCATTTCCGAAGATCCCCGAAAAATAGATATTGTAATAGCGTCTTACGACCGGGATCTGCACTGGAGGAAGCTGCAGATTGCATTTGAAGCGATCTGGTACTACAAGCGGGCGTACCTTATCGCTACAAACCCCGATCTTTTTTGTCCCTTTCCCGAAGGACGCGGTGAGGTTGATGCCGGTGCAATCATAGCCGCGCTCGAGGCAACCACCGGAACGCGGCTCAAGGTAAACTGCGGCAAACCGAGTCCAGTCATGTTGGAGACTATCGCCACCGCCATCGGTGTTGACGTGGCGCGATGCCTCGTCGTTGGAGATCGTCTCTATACGGAAATCCGAATGGGCGCGGACGCCGGGGCAGAGACGGCCCTGGTCCTGACAGGAGAGACTTCCAGGGAGATGCTGGCTACATTTTCGCACGAGCCGGCGTCCCCGCCGGAACCGACCTTTGTTCTGGAGCACATAGAAGAAATACTTCCCGGAAATAACGGTCAGACAACGTGAAAAGTTTTTCTTCCATGATCTC
This sequence comes from uncultured Spirochaeta sp., assembly GCA_964496635.1. GTDB lineage: Bacteria > Spirochaetota > Spirochaetia > DSM-27196 > Alkalispirochaetaceae > Alkalispirochaeta. The sequence goes on along the minus strand of CAZCAE010000017.1, from coordinate 18,792 downwards.
TGTAGTTAACCTGTTTTTTGTTGTATGATAGATGCAATGGAACTTAGCCTATTACAGACTGTTCTGGACTCGATTTCCGATTCCGTTGCAGTTGTCGATTCCGAGCTGAACGTTCAATTCGCGAACACCCGGTTACTCCAGCGTTTGGAAATCTCCGGCAATGAACGCAACGGGATGTGTCTCACCGAACTGTGTGAACCGGAACTCATGGAAGACCTTCGGGACTCCATCCAAGCGGCGTTTCAGGGAAAACATGAAGAATTCCTTGCCTATAACGTTCTCAATCGCCGGGATGAAGAAGAAGAAATCCGTTGTACACCGTTGCATTCAAGCGTCGATGAAGTCCCTTCGTATGTTCTTATCACCGCCCGACCGGGAGTGGCGAAAACGCCCGGTTCGGATCGAGATAACCGGTTTGAGTTTCAGGACCCTGTGACTGGACTGTTGAACCGCCGGTCAATAAAACTGGTGACGGACCGGGAAATCAAGCGCGCTGACCGGGGCACTCCGACCATGGCCATGCTCTTCGTCATGCTCCGGAATTTCAAACAGATCAATCAAATGCATGGCCACACTGTGGGCGATCTCCTGCTGGAAAACACGGGCATACGCATTCGCGAGACAATTCGGAAGAGTGACTACGTTTTTCGGTGGGAAGGAACCAACCTTGTTGTTCTCCTTCCGGAACTGGCTACACCGTTGGACGCACTGATTGTAGCGGAAAAAATTCAATCCGCCGTAACCGTACCGTACCGTTTCAGGGACCTTGACCTGGCACCGGACTGTCACATCGGTATCGCCCTCTATCCGACGGATGCCACCGATGTGGACGACCTCTTCAATTGCGCAAACTCCGCCGTCGTGGAAGCGGAACGGCAAGCCCTGCCGGTGCTCCACTATGATGAAGCGACCCATCATGCCGCTTCAGAGCGACTCCTTCTGCGGACTGGATTGCAACGCGCCTTCGAACGGGGTGAACTTGAACTGTACTACCAGCCAATTGTGGATCTTTCGGGACGAATTGCCGGAGCCGAGGCGCTCATGCGCTGGAACCATCCCGAACACGGCTTGCTGGGACCTGCCAGCTTCATCGGTATTGCCGAAGACAGCCGGCTCATCGGTCCTATCGATAAACTGGCCCTGTACAGCGCCGCCAGGTCCATTGTGGAGTGGTCCGACCGACACGATATCTTCGTGACCATGAATATCAGCGCTATCAATATCACCGACTCCAGCCTTCCGGTCGTGGTGGGCCAGGCTATCCGTGACGCAGGCCTGACCGACCCTTCCCGCCTCAAACTGGAACTGACCGAAAGCAGTACTATCGACAATCGGCAGTACTCCAAAGCCGGAATGGACCAGCTGAACGCAATGGGCGTAGATATCTGGATTGACGATTTCGGAACCGGCCAGTCTTCTCTGAGTTATTTGAAACATCTCCCCGTCTCCACGGTGAAAATTGACAAGGACTTCATCGCCGAACTCGGAGAGAATCAGGAAGATGTCGACTACCTTGAAGGAATAATCAACACAATTCGCTCCCGGGGAAAGCGGGTTGTCATTGAGGGTGTAGGAACGGAACAGCAATTCAAGCTGCTTCGGGAGCTTCATGTGGACTACCTGCAGGGGTTTTACTTTTCCCACCCACTCCCTGCGAAAGATTTTCTGGCGCTGGCGGACCGGCAGATTACTCTACCCTGACGTTGTCACGAATCCTCACTTGTCATACCCTGAGGCCATGACCAACGGAAACACGCATTATCGTGTATGGCCGGGACGTCCGTACCCACTTGGTGCAACCTGGGATGGCAGCGGCGTCAACTTTGCGATATTTTCTCAGCATGCCGAGTCAGTCTCGCTGTGTCTTTTCGACGATCAGGGAAAACGGGAGACAGCCCGGCTTCCCCTTCCTGAATATACCAACGAAATCTGGCACGCATACCTGCCGGACCTCCGTCCGGGACAGCTGTACGGCTATCGGGTATTCGGTCCCTACCGCCCTGAAGAAGGGCATCGTTTCAATCACCACAAGCTTCTACTGGATCCATACGCCCGCAGTTTCGCCGGCGAAATCACGTGGCATGATTCTCTCTTTTCCTACCAGCCAGGTAGTGATGAGAAGGATCTCTCGTTCGACGAACGCGATTCGGCTCCATATATGCCGAAATGCCGCGTTGTGGACGACGCCTTCACCTGGGGACGAAATCCGAAACCGGAAACTCCACTGGACCAGAGCATCATTTACGAGCTCCATCCGCGAGGTTTCACTATGCTTCATCCGGAGGTCCCGGCATCCTTGCGCGGAACCTTCAGCGGCCTTTCCCGTCCGGAAGTTGCAAAATACGTGAGGGAGCTGGGCGTTACCGCTGTGGAGCTGCTTCCTATTCACGCATTCGTTCGCGACCGCCATCTGGTTGATCAGGGTCTGACAAACTACTGGGGCTATAACAGCATCGGCTTCTTCGCCCCGGACAATCACTATCTCTCGGACGGTCGCATTGAAGACTTCAAGATTTTTGTCCAGGTCATGCACGACGCGGGGATCGAGGTCATCCTGGATGCGGTATACAACCATACTGCAGAAGGAAACCATATGGGACCAACTCTTTCGTTCCGGGGTATTGACAACGCATCGTACTACAGCCTTGTGCCCGACTCACCCCGCTACTATCTCGATTTCACCGGTACCGGGAACAGCCTTGAGCTGTTGCATCCCCAGGTTCTCCGTATGGTTACCGACTCCCTGCGCTACTGGACCGAAGAAATGCAGGTGGATGGCTTTCGCTTCGATCTTGCTACTACTCTGGCCCGGGTCAACGGCCGCTACGAACGGAACTCCGGTTTTTTCGATATCGTCGCTCAGGATCCAATCCTTTCAGCAACGAAACTCATTGCCGAACCGTGGGATACCGGCCCGGAAGGATACCACGTAGGCAACTTCCCACCCGGTTGGAGTGAGTGGAACGATAAGTACCGGGATACCGTCCGCAGTTTCTGGAAGGGTGACGCCGGAAAGCTTCCCGAACTGGCGTCACGGATTTCCGGCTCCAGCGACATGTACAATCGCCAGGGGCGCCGTCCATGGGCCTCTATCAACTTCGTTACCGCTCACGACGGTTTTACCCTGAACGATCTGGTCAGTTACAACCATAAACACAATGAGGCCAACGGAGAGGAAAACCGGGACGGCAGCGACCATAACGTCAGCTGGAACTGTGGAGTTGAAGGGCCGACGGACTCTCCAAAAATCCGGGAACTCCGGTTCCGACAGATGCAGAACTTCATGGGGACGCTCCTGCTGAGCCAGGGCGTACCAATGATTACCGCCGGTGATGAAATTGCCCGGACCCAACAGGGGAACAACAACGCATACTGTCAGGATGGGCCACTCAGCTGGATGCCCTGGGAGGGATTGAGCCAGGAAGGGCGCAGGCTTCTTCACTTCACAAAACGCCTTATTCGTTTAAGAAAAAAGCACGTTGTCCTCAGGCGGTCCCGGTTCTTTCACGGGCAGATTATTCCCGGTACTGAAGATGTCCGGGATGTGACATGGCTGACGGCGGACGGGAAACCCATGACGGAGGGAGACTGGCACAACCCCAGACTGCGTTGTCTGCAGGTCCTTATCAGCGGTGAAGCGGGAAGCCGCTTTCTCAACGAGAAGGGTGAACAGGAACCGGACGATACCTTTCTGCTCCTCCTGCATGCCGGCCACCGTCGGATGCGGTTTACCGTTCCGGAACCACCTCCCAACGAAAAGTGGCTCCTGGAAGTCGCAACTTCAAAAGCCACTCTGAGACAGGGCAAAATCAGCATCGACGGACGGAGTTTTGCTCTCTATCGCAGGGGGCGGGCATGACCGACAACACCCCATTTATCTACCAGTTTGGTCCGGAGTTCACGAAAGAAGGAGTGGTGTTTCGCCTGTGGGCGCCCCAGGCTCGATCGGTGGCTCTCGATTTGAACGGAGACATGTACGCCATGAGTTCCTATTCCGCGGGATGGCATCGCTCCGCTCCGCAACCCGCGCGAGCCGGGGACGCCTACGGGTTTCGGATCGACGACAATCTGCTCGTCCCCGATCCTGCATCCCGACAGCAGGAAGACGACGTCCACGGCCGCAGTCTGGTCTGTCCACCGTCAGCCCCCGTCGCGCCGATACGGAAAAAGGGAGGAAATCACCTGTGGCCGGAGACAATACTCTATGAGCTGCATACGGGAACCTTTACAGAGGAGGGAACCTTTTCGGCTATCCACAATGAACTTCCACGACTCGCTGAACTGGGCATAACCGCCCTGGAGCTTATGCCTGTCGGTGATTTCCCCGGCCGCCGCAACTGGGGATATGACGGGGTATTGCCGTTCGCTCCGGACCGGACGTACGGAACGCCGGAAGAGCTGCAAAACCTGGTCCGGGCCGCTCACCAGGAAAAACTGGCGGTATGGCTTGATGTGGTCTACAACCACTTTGGCCCCGACGGAAACTACCTTCACGTATATGCCCCACAGTTCTTTTCGGAAGACATTGAAACTCCCTGGGGTCCGGGTATCGATTTCCGACGTCCTGAGGTGCGCCGGTTTTTCATTGAGAACGCCGTATACTGGGTGCGGGAATTCGGCATAGATGGATTGCGCCTTGATGCGGTGCACGCCATAAAGGACCCTACCACCGAAACCGGAGGAGTTCACGTTCTCCGCGAACTGGCGGAAGCGGTGAGACAGAACGCACCGGAAGGAAAAGAGGTGCACCTGGTCCTGGAAAACGACCGAAATCAGGCGTCGTTTCTCAGCCGGAACTCTACAGACGGCCTGTATGATGCACAGTGGAACGACGACATTCATCACGTCTTTCACATCCTGCTTACAGGCGAAACCTTCGGCTACTACGGTGATTATGAACAAAAAACGGAAGCAAAACTTGCCCGTGCGCTGGCAGAGGGATACGTATATCAGGGAGAAGTATCCCCAGGGACGGGCCATACCAGGGGAGAGCCAAGTTCGCACCTCTCTCCCACCCGGTTTGTCTCGTTTCTGCAGAATCACGATCAGATTGGAAATCGCGCGTGGGGGGAACGTCTTTCTCTTCTTACAACGGAGCATGCCCTCCGGGCGGCGGTGGCGGTACACATCCTCTCCCCTCAGATTCCTCTGATTTTCATGGGTGAAGAACTGCTGTCCACGCGGCCCTTTCTCTTTTTCTGCGATTTTCACGATGAACTGGCCGATGCCGTTCGGGCGGGCCGTCGCAAGGAGTTCGGACTGGACGAAATACCCGACCCTGTCGATCCCGACACGGCCAATCGGTGTGTGATTGTATCGGAAGACCGAAGTGACTGGACCGATATGTACCGCCGGGTGCTGGAATTACGCCGTACAGAGCTGGTACCGATCCTGCAGGATCTTCGTTCGGGCAGGGTCCAGACCGGAAACGACACCGCTCCGTATGTTGCATGGGAAACTCACGACTTCCGCTGGACACTTGCGTTCAACCTTACCGGACGGCCCCGACGTGCCGGAGATCTGCCCGACACTGACCCGTTGTACGTAGCGTCTCCGGAAGCGTTTATCAGTAACGCACCGATTCCGCCGTGGACTGCCATCGTCTGGAAGGAGCCGACATGATTCCACTGTATCCCCGTGCGACTATGCGGTTGCAGCTTTCGGCATCAATGACGTTCAATGACGCCCGGAATCTGATTCCTTATATCGCGTCCCTTGGCATAAGTCACCTCTACACGTCTCCCGTTCTGGCGGCACGGGAAGGTTCGACCCACGGATACGATATCGTCGATCACAACCGTCTTAATCCTGAACTGGGGACCGAAAAGGAGTTTCTATACCTGGTAGAGACTCTGCATTCCCACGATATGGGACTGATTGTTGACTTTGTCCCCAACCATATGGGGGTGGGATACTCCGACAACGTCTGGTGGCTGAATGTCCTGGAATGGGGACAGTACTCGCCGTATGCGTCCTTCTTCGACATTGACTGGAAGCCGTCGGAACAGAGTCTTCGGGGAAAGGTCCTTGTCCCTGTGCTTGGTGACCAGTACGGCACCGTCCTTGAGCGGGGAGAACTCAGCCTCACCTTCGAAAGCCGGGACGGGACCTTCAGTGTGCGCTACTACGAGCACCGTCTCCCCGTTTCACCCCGGCATTACCGGAAAATTCTCAGTGATCTCATTGCGGATAATTCTTTTGAGCTTCCGGAAGATCTGCGACTGGAACTGGATCGACTTGCCGCCGCCTTCGGCGCCCTGGGACCGGGCAATCGCAGCGCGAGCCGGCAGGCTCTCCTTATTCGCAAGGCCCGGGAACTGGAAGGCACCCTTGCCCGTCTCGTCTCAAAACACCCGGAACTGAAGACGGCCGTGAAAGCTCTCTGTCTGCGATGGAACGGAACCGTTGGAGATGACGACAGTTTCGACAAACTCCATTCCCTTCTGGAGGCGCAGGCGTATCGCCTGGCCTACTGGCGTCTTGCGTCCAACGAAATCAACTACCGCCGTTTTTTTGACATCAACGATCTTGCGGCGGTCAGAATGGAACAGCCTGAGGTATTCGAAATTACCCATCAGCTTATTCTGCGTTATGTTCAGGAGAATGCCATCCAGGGACTCCGTCTTGATCACGTAGACGGATTGCTGGATCCCAAGGCGTACCTTCAGCGGCTCCAGGACGCTGCGGCATATCGCCTCATGGGACGGCAGGGAAGGTATGATTCCTCGGTCATGGCGTCTATCGATCAACCGCTGTACGTGGTTGTTGAAAAAATTCTTGCCGGACACGAAGGGCTGCGTCCGGACTGGCCGGTAAGCGGTACCACCGGTTACGACCACATGGCCCGAGTTGCGGAAGTGCTCTTTGCTCCGGAGGGGGAAGAAGGAATCACAGAGGCATATGAAGCGTATATCGGCAGGGCTCGGGATTTTGAGTCGGAAGTTCTGCACGCCAAGTACCGGACCATGCAGGAAACCCTCGCCAGTGAGTTGAACGTCCTGGCAAACCGACTCAGCCGGCTGGCAAAACGAAGCAGAAAAACGCGAGACTTTTCCCGTCTCGCTTTGAGGAACGCCCTTACCGATATAGTGGCCCATTTTCCGGTATATCGCAGTTACGTTGACAGCGACGGCCCCTCCGAAGCGGACCGTCGGGATATCGAATGGGCCGTTGCCCGGGCACGGAAGTCCGGGAAGACCTTCGATGTCAGCGCATACGATTTCATAGGCGCCGTTCTGACTACAGACATATTGCAGAACTATCCGGGAGAGTTTCGCCGGCGGGAAGTTGTAGATCTGGCGATGAAAGTTCAGCAGTTTACCGCTCCGGTCATGGCAAAATCCTTTGAGGATACCGCGTTCTATCGGGACGGCCGTTTCATTGGCCGGAACGAGGTCGGGGCTGAACCGGAAACGCTGTACACATCGCCCCAGGGGTTTCACTACACGTCGGTTGAGCGCCGGGAAACCCATCCGTTCGCCATGTTATCAACGGCAACCCACGACCATAAACGGGGTGAGGACGTCCGCAGTCGCCTGAACGTTTTGTCCGAGATTCCCGAAGAGTGGAAAGGGTGGACTGAACGTTTCGCCGAGTATACCAGCTCCTATACTACTGATGTGGACGGAGAGGCGGCCCCGGACCGGAACGATCAGTACTTCCTTATGCAGACAATTGTGGGCAGCTGGCCAATGAATCTCACGGGACCCGACTATTCGGATATTGTCGACTTTCACACCCGAATCAGTGAATACACGGTAAAAGCGATGCGGGAAGCAAAACGTTACAGCAGCTGGACGGCCGTCAACGATGATTACGAACGGGCCATGCAGAGATATATCGATGCGTTGCTGAGTCCCCGGCGAAGCCCGACCATTGTGCGATTGATCAATGGAATTGTCGATACGATTACCCCTGCAGGAGCGGTCAACGGTCTCAGCCAGAAACTTCTGACCCTTACCGTTCCGGGAGTTCCCGATCTGTACCAGGGTACGGAACGGTGGGACCTGTCTCTGGTAGATCCTGACAACCGGAGGCCGGTACATTTCGAAGAACATTGCAGTGCCGACGACTTCGACACGAGGTCATCGGCAGATCTGTCCATACTTAATGCCATGATGACGTCGTGGAGAGACGGTTTGATCAAGCAGTATATGGTGACGCGGGTTCTCCGGTTCAGAAAGACCCGTCCCGATCTTTTCGCCGCGGGCTCCTACGTGTCTCTGACAGTTACGGGCCGAAGAAAAGACAACGTCGTCGCGTTTATGCGCTCCCATGGGGAAACCCGAATAATTATCGTCGTTCCCCGTCTGATTCACGGTGGACTGCAACAAAACGACGTTATAGATGGAACCGCCTCTCTCCGGTTTACTCCGGATTTCTGGGGTGACACCGCCATTGAATTGCCTGAAGGGGCTGACGGACATTGGGCAGGCCTCCTGGACGGACGGAAATTTCTTGTTACACCGCAGGAACAGTGTTTACTTTTGGCTGTTGACGAACTGCTGCGCCATTTCCCTGTAGCGTTGCTCACATTCGTTTCCATAACCGGGGAGGTTCACCAATGACCGACCGGACTCAACTCGATCGCGCTGTGGAAAGCGCAGCTTTTCCTCTCTACCTCATAGACACTGCGGGTACCATTACCTATGTGAACGGTGCCCTGACACGGGAGACCCGCTATTCCGGGGAAGAACTTATCGGCAGCCCGGTGGACATGATCCTGTCGGGGTTGACTGTTGCGGAATTGCTTGACCGGCTGAATCAGCCGGAACCGACGACCCGGCGTCTATACCTCATCGAACGTCACCGGGATGGCACTCTCCATGGAGCTACCCACTATATAACCCCTTTTGCACCGGGAAAGAACGGTGTGACCGGCTATCTTGCCGTGCGCCCGGAAACGACGTCCCAACTGACCGGCGGAGATGATCCTCAGGTACAGTACCTGCTTCACACAGATCCTCTGACAAACGTTCACCTTCGTAGAACTGTTTCCGATGAGGTAGACCGGGAACTGTCGCGAACACAACGACACGGGCACCCCCTTTCCGTTCTGCTGGTTGACGTCGACAACATGAAAGGTATCAACGACGACTACGGACACGAAACGGGGGACGCCGTACTCCGTAACGTTGCCACCGCATTAACAGGCTGCCTCCGCCCCAGCGACCGAATTGGACGCTGGGGAGACGACGAATTCCTTGTGCTCCTGCCCGAAACGGATCACACAGGAGCTGTACGAGCGGCGGAAAGGATACACGCTGCTGTCGAGAATGCATCGGTTCTGAATGATCGAATCGTTACCGTTACCGTCGGTATTTCTGCCGTCGCGCCGGCCAATCCAAAACGTCCTTCCGGATTAACTCACAGCAGAGAGAGCCTGGTTCGGCTGGCTGAAGAAGAGCTCCTGCAGGCAAAAGAATCGGGGCCCGGCGGAATTTCCGGTTAGGACTCAATATATCCAGGAAGCCCTTTTTCAAATACCTGGAACCCGGCATCCCGTAACAGCGTTTCGGTGTACCGATCATCTCCCGTTCTCAACACGACCACTGCCGCCGAAATAGGGGAATAGCGAAAAACGTACAGGCAGGTTACGTCGATCCGTTCATCTTCCAGGGGTCGAAGAACTCGAGCGAGACCGCCGGGTTCATCGGGCACTGCTACCGCAACAACCCGCTCCATCCGGGCCGGCAGTCTTCGATGCATAAGTGCCCGTCGCGCCGTAGCCAGATCGTTCACCACGAGCCGCAACATGCCCTGGGCTCCCTCGCCGGAGATATTCATTCCCGCAATATCCACGCCCTGTTCACCAAGGGCATGAATAACAGAATAAATTCGGCCCGGTTCATTCTCAATACTCAATGAAATCTCCCGAATCATGAGCTTTCCTTTCAAGCATCGGCGCCCGGGCGAGGAAACACCCGAAATGTGTTCAATGAACACTGTAGCGCACCGTTGTAAATTTTCCGTCGCTTCCGAGGTCGTAACCGGACACGGTCCAGCAGACTTTGATTACCCGCAAGAACGATGGCGTCCCACCCCACGGCGTGATGTCGTAGAAGCTCTCCCAGCCGCTCGTACAGGGAAGCCAGATCATCCTGCTGCAACCGAACCCCGTAGGGCGGATTTGTCACTATCATACCACGTCTGCCCCGGGTCCACCGGGGTATGCTTTCGCTGACGTCGGCAACTTCAAAGCGGACAAGTTCGGATACGCCCGCCCGCTCAGCGTTTCTTCGCGCTTTTTCAATAATGTAAGGATCCGAGTCGGTGCCGACAAATATGGGACTTTCTTCGGCACCGCGGCTCTCCGGACGGTGCGGACCAGATCGTTCGGACGATCCCCCGAGCCAGGGCCACCGTTCCCACGCGTAGGAACGTTGTGGAACCCCCGGCTCACGACCAAGCCATATCAACGCACCTTCAATGACAATTGTACCGGATCCGCAAAAGGGGTCCAGAAGGGGCCTGTGATCGTGGACCCGGTAACCGGAATCCAGAAGAATCATCGCCGCCACAGTCTCCCGCAACGGCGCTTCTCCCGCTTCAAGGCGGTATCCCCGCTCGTGAAGGGCCTTACCGGTACTGTCCAATGCCAGTTCGACACTTTCGCCCGATGCAAAAATGCTGAATACAACGTGAGGTGTCTCCTTGTTTACAGAGGAACGACGTCCTCCGAAGTATTTTCGCTGTCTGTCTACGATAGCGTCTTTAAACCGCATGGCCAGGAAACGATGATCTCCAAGATTTTCGGACCTGGCGGTAGATGTAATAAGAAAGGTGTGTTCCGGTTTCAGAAGGCTTTCCCAGGAGAACTCCATGGCCCTGCGATATACCTCATCGTAACCGGCAGCGTGAAAATGCGTCAGGGGAACAAGGACCCGGGACGCGCACCGAATGGACCTGTTCAACCGATCCACATCACCGGCGGCGGCGGATACCCGTACTATCCCTGGGGAGATTTCCCCGTCGGGATAACCAAGTTCCTGAAGCTCCAGCCGGAGGGTCCCTTCGGCCCCACCAGGACAGGTGAGCACCAGGCTCCGAATATCCGGTCCGGTGATTTCCCGCGGGCGCTTTTTCAGGACAACTTTTCCGGTCCTTTCGGGTGCGGAACCGTTACCGGTGTTCACCGTCTCCCCCTTCCCTTTCCTGGTCGTCGTTCCGACGACCATCTTTTCGTCGTCCCGACGCCTTCAGTACGGTCATAAAGATGATTCCTATTCCGATGAATATCAGTAGACCCGGCATGGCGGGATTGTACCAGAGTTTCGGGACATGTACAGAGGGAAGATTCCGGGGGCCCCATAAGTGTACCCGCCGTTCGTCAGAAGTAACCGCTCTGTTCCCGCAGGTCTTCCACCTCTTTGACCCAGAACGCGTGATTCCCCCACTCGGGAAAGTCCCGGGAAAACCAGTGGTCATGACGCTGCCGGGACCGCCACGCCAGAAAATGGACCATTCGCATGAATCGAAGCGCTTCTACCGCGTCAATTTCCCGTCTGTCGAAGGGACGAAACTGCTCGTAACCGTCCAGAAGCATAGTGATTTCCCGCCGACAGTTGTCCGCGTGGTCCGGCAGTAACAGCCACTGGTCCTGAACCGCCGGTCCGGTCATCATGTCGTCAAAGTCAATAAGCAGCAGCCCTTCTCCGCTTCGGTCCAGAATGTTCCCGCGGTGGCAGTCACCGTGAATCCTCAAGTGCTGCAACCCCGATACAAGGGGAGCCGCCCGTTCCAGAGCGGCCGAGGTGATTTCCAGAAGCTCCTCTGAAAGATCGGGATGCACCACCTTCTCCTTCACGAGTTCCTGGACAAACGGCAGAGTCCAGCGAAACGGGTCAACGACGTAGCGGCTTGGCGCATCACGGAGTTCACCCACCAGATGAACCCGGCCAACCAGAGAACCCAGACGGACCCACTCTTCATCTGATTCAGCATCAAAACCGCGGCCTCCCCGCTTTGGAAAAAGGGCGAAAGAGAAGGAAAGGTCGTCTTCCGTGTCGACACCAAAGAGGGTATCTCCGTCGCCGTCCTCCAGGGGTGCAACGACGGGAACCTCCGCCGCCGAAAGATCCCGAAGAAACTGGTGCTCGTCCAGAATCGCTTCATCGGTCCAGCGATCCGGTCGATAGAATTTCACTACAAATTCGCCGCCGTCATCGGACCGAATGCCATATACGCGGTTCACGTAGCTGGCATAGGGCGTAACCATACCATCAAGGCGCATATCAAAGAATGATTCTACCGCCGCAATTACCAGATCGGGTGGGAGCCGGTCAAAGGCTCCACCGGGAGACGCAAATTCATCCACATGCGGGAGTATATCAGAAAGGGGCCGTCGTAACCGCGATTTTTTGATACATTCGGTCTATGCGCCGTATCCCGGAAAACGCCTACGTGCATATCAGCGAAAAGAAGCCCAGTTTCCCCGTCCGGGGATTACTGGCGGAATACCTCGACCACTACCATCGGACTGCTCCTTTCAAGCTTCATTATGACGATCTTCTGGACTATCAGGAGGGGTTCCCTATGAAGGACGACAACGACGAAGACACGTATTGGGACTGGGTCATGTACCCCCAGCGGCAATGGGACGAAATATCCCTGGAATTGAAGCGCATTTACGCTCATCTGAAGACGCCGGATGATCCCACCTTTACAGACCATCTGTATATCAGCCGCGTGGAATACTGCAATTTCGGCAATTCAAAACCGTTCCGAATCCGGGTGGTCAATCGATACAACGATAACCACGACTATTACTATGTAAAACGGGCCGATGCTTCCCGGGTGTACGGTCTGGAACTGGAACACATTCTTGCCCCCAACCGTATAGACTTTCTTGTCCAGGAAGACACCCTTATTGAGGAGCATATTGCAGGTATTCCCGGCGACGTGTATCTGAAAAACAGAAATCTCGTGCAGGAAGATGCCCGAATTCGAGTTGCGAAGGAGTTCGTCAAATTCTCGGAACGCTGTTTTGCCAAACTCCTGGGAGATATGCGCAGTTACAATTACGTTGTTGTCGTCACCCAGGATTTCGATATGGATCAGATTCGTGTTCGGGCCATTGACTTCGACCAGCAGAGTTATGAGGGGCAGCTCCAGGTATACCTTCCCCAGTTCTATGTAGAAAACCAGACAATGGTAGATCTGGTCTGGTCGGTTCTGGATGCCGGTACGATAAAACAATACCAGAAAGAAGAACGCAACCTTATGGCCCGGAGACTGAAAAACACATGGTCCCGAATAGACGACCTTCTGTACTGTATGGAACAGGACGATATTTCTACCCCGGAAAAGGTTGCCCAACTGGCAACGGGACTCACCAGATTTCATCGGGACGACGACTTCCGGAGTATTCACAATATCGGGCAGCTCACCCGGCACCATCTGACTACAATGGTCACCAAGGATCAGTGACTGTCCGTCTCCTTCATCGACAGGCCGATTCTCCTTCGGCTCCCATCGAGTTCAACTACCCGTACCGTTACCCGCTGACCTGGTGACACGACATCGGCGGGGTCGCGGACGTATCGGTCCGACATCCGGCTGATATGAACCAGACCATCCTGGTGCACGCCAACATCCACGAAAGCTCCAAAAGCGGTGACGTTCCGGACAACACCCTCCAGAACCATCCCTTCAGAAAGGTCTTCAAATTTCGTGACGTCATGCCGAAAACCAGGCGCCGTAAAATCGGCCCGCGGGTCCCTTCCGGGGTGCAACAGATCGTCAATAATATCCTGAACCGTCGGAAGGCCCGGACCGTTTTTCTCATCAACGTACTCGACGGCAGAAATGCGTCCTAACGTCACTTCGTTACCGACAAGTTGGGAAACGGTAGTTCCGGCGTCGCAGGCCATTCGGTGCACCACCTCATAGCTTTCCGGGTGAACACCGGTATTCTCAAGAGGATCTTCAGAAACGGGGCAGCGGAGAAACCCGACGGCCTGTTCTACCGTCTTTGGACCGATACCGGAAACGCGTTCAATCTCGCCACGTCGTTGAAAAAGCCCGTGTTTGTCCCGATACGCAACTATGGCTGTGGCAGACCCTTCAGAAAGTCCGGCGACCCGGCGAAGCAGCGGAACACCGGCAGTATTTATGTCCGCTCCCACCCGGTTCACACAACTTTCGATAGTACCGTTCAAAGCATTGGAAAGGCGGGACGGTGCAATGTCGTGCTGGTATTGCCCAACTCCTATGGAACGGGGATCAATCTTCACCAGTTCTGCCAGGGGATCCTGAAGACGCCGGCCTATAGAGACGGCACCCCGAAAATGAATATCCAGATCGGAAAACTCCTTCCGGGCAATGTCGGACGCGGAATAGACGGATGCTCCCGCTTCATCAACGGTGACAACCAGAACGCCAGAACCGTCGTCGTTGTATACCGTCATTCGTCGCAGGAAGCTCTCCACCTCTCTGCCCCCGGTACCGTTACCGACGGCGATCGCCTCCACACCGTATTGTCTGCACAATGCCCGCAGCGTTTCCGCTGCCCCCTGTTCATCATTCTTCGGCGGCAGCGGATATACGTGTGTTGTTGCAAGGACCTCCCCGGTAGCTCCAAGACAGACTACTTTGCAGCCCGTGCGTATCCCCGGATCGATGGCGAGAACCGGGCGTGAACCCAGGGGAGGCGCAAGAAGAAGGGCCTCCAGATTCTTTCGGAATACATCTGTGGCGGCAATCTCAGCTCTTTCGCGGGCTGCCGTTAATGCCTCCCGCTCCAAAGCGGGCAGCAGCAGTCTCTTCCACGCGTCGGAGATAACGCGGTCAAACAGATCGTCCCGATCCGTCTGCCGGGGAAACTGTCGCCGGAGAAGAGGAAGCACACCTTCTTCAGGAGGTCTGAGGGTCACCGTCAGGGTCCCTTCTGCGGCTCCCCGAAGCATCGCCAGAACGCGATGGGACGGAGCCTTTCCGGCGGGCTCTTTCCAGTCAAAGTAAGCTCGGTACTTCTCGTCGGCGTCGGTTCCCTTTCGAAGACTTCGAAAGGCTCCCTGCCGTTCGAAAAGCTCCCGCAGGGCGCGACGCACATCGATATCGTGGGCAATCCGTTCCGCCAGAATGTCGCAAACACCATCCAGGGCCGCCCGGTCGGACAGTTCCGACGGTTTCAGTTCTGTTATCAGTGTGGATAGCGGTAATTGGGGCCTTTCGAACAGGGCGTGCGCAAGGGGTCCGAGTCCGGCGTTACGGGCTTTGTCTGCCCGCGTCTCCTTCCGCTGCCGGAACGGAGCGTACAGGTCTTCCAGCGTACGACGATCCGAAGCTTCAGTGATGCGCCGCTCCAGTTCCGGTGTCAGAAGCCGGCGCTCTGCAAGGCTCTTCAACACGTTTCCCCGTCGTCGTTCCAACTCCGTCAGTTCTTCATCCAGTTCAATAATAGTCCGGAGCTGCACTTCATCGAGACTGCCGGTCTGTTCCTTCCGGTAGCGAGCGACAAAGGGGACGGTAGCACCATCCTGGAAAAGCTTTCGAGCCGCCGCGACTCGTTTCGGAGAGAGGGAGAGCCGGGTTCCAATAGTCTGATCAATGGCCGTCATTGCTCTATAATGGCACAATACAAGCCGATTTACACCGCGGCATCCATTATGTATCCTCACTGCTGCAATGCAAAAGATTCATAAACAATGGACAATCGGTGACTCTGCAAATACCTATGGTATCAAGGAATGGGGAGCCGGATATTTTGATCTCTCTGAGTCGGGAGAGGTCGTAGTCAGTGCTCAGACACAGGAAGGCTCCGCAACGGTGAGTCTTATGGACATTATCGACGGTCTCGATGCCCGGGGCTTCAGCATGCCCGTGCTGCTTCGCGTCGAAAACCTTCTGGACCAGCAGATATCGCGGCTCAATGAGAGTTTCCGTACATCCATCCGTGGCAACGGGTATCAGGGGAAATATCAGGGGGTATTTCCTATCAAGGTGAACCAGCAGGCTCAGGTCATCGACGAAATGACCCGTTTCGGCAAGCGCTACGAGCACGGCTTGGAAGCGGGGAGTAAAGCGGAACTTCTGATCGCCCTGGCCAAGGTACCATCCCGCGAAAGTCTCATCATCTGCAACGGCTACAAGGACCCGGAGTTCATAGACCTGGGATTACAGACAACCCGAATGGGATATAAGGTCTTTTTCGTCATAGAAACGCCGACAGAATTGCCGACCATTCTTGAGCGAAGCCGCACGCTCGGGATAAAGCCTCTCATTGGAATACGACTGAAACTCTCAAGCCGGGCCGGGGGACACTGGCAGGATTCCGGTGGAGACAATTCTATTTTTGGACTGACCACAGGGCAGCTGGTTGACCTGATAGATACCCTGAAGACTGAAGAGATGCTTGACTCGGTCCGGCTTCTCCATTACCACCTCGGAAGTCAGATTCCGAATATCAGAGACATCCGTACTGCTGTTCGGGAAACCGCGCGATTCTACGCCGATCTGGTCGCAGAGGGTTGTCCTATGGGCTATATCGATATCGGCGGAGGGCTTGCCGTGGATTACGACGGCAGCCAGACAAATTTTGTTCACAGTAAAAACTACAATCTCGACGAATACACCTGGGACGTGGTGGAAGTCCTTAAAACGGTCTTTGATGAAAAGGAAATTCCCCATCCGACCATTACTACCGAGAGCGGTCGGGCAACGGTAGCCTATTCGTCTATACTGCTTTTCAACATACTTGACGTCACCGAATCGCGACCCGGTCCAATTCCTGAAGAGCCGCCGGAAGATGTTCCCGATTCCATAAAAAATCTCTTTGAAGTTCGTCGAAGTATGACCGTTCGTAATCTTCAGGAGTGTTACAACGACGCCGTCTACTACCGCGAGGAGGTCCGAGAGGACTTCCAGTTTGGAAACGTTACGCTTCGACAGCGGGCGCTGGCAGACAACCTCTTCCTGGACATTATCATCGGCATTTCCCGCCTGCTGGGAAAGGTCAAACGGGTTCCCCGGGAGCTTGAAGAGTTGTCGGAGTCTCTCTATGACACCTACTACGGAAACTTTTCGGTTTTTCAGAGTCTCCCCGATGTCTGGGCAATCGACCAGATATTTCCGGTGATGCCTATTCATCGTCTAACGGAAGAACCGAAACGTCAGGCCATTCTGGCGGATATCACGTGCGACTCCGACGGAAAGATCGATACCTTTGCAGGTCTCCACGACGTTCGAAAGACAATTCCCCTGCACGAACTCAAGGAAAACGAGGAGTACTACCTTGGTATCTTCCTGGTCGGGGCGTATCAGGAAACTCTGGGTGACCTGCATAACCTCCTTGGCGATACTCATGTCGTGAGCGTCAGAATCAATTCCGACAGTACCTTCGACTTTGTCCGTGAAATAGAAGGAGACTCCATATCCGATGTACTGAGTTATGTGGAGTATCAGCCGAAAGACCTTGTGGAACTCTTTCGCAAAAAGGCGGAAGAAGCTGTCCGGTCAGGAACCATCACACCCCAGCAACGCCGTACCGTCATGAACGCGTATGAGGAGAGCATGCGGGGATACACCTATTTTGAACGGTGAAAAAGGAGACCGCTATGGGAAACGTGCTGATAGCAGGAGCCGGCGGAGTCGGCTCTGTGGTAGCTCACAAATGTGCCCAGCTGCCGGAAGTCTTCGGAGAGATTACTCTTGCCAGTCGCACTCTTTCAAAATGTGACCACATCGCAAAATCGGTATTGGAACGAACCGGCCGCGCTATCCAAACCCGTCAGATTGATGCGGACAATATGAATGAGTTGTCGGTACTGCTGGAAGAAAAGAAGCCGGAACTGGTGATAAACGTGGCTCTCCCCTATCAGGATCTGTCTATCATGGAAGCGTGCCTTCGCACCGGGGTGCATTACCTGGATACCGCCAATTACGAACCCCCGGATACGGCCCGTTTTGAGTATTCCTGGCAATGGAAATACCGCGAACGCTTTGAAAAAGCCGGACTGACCGCCCTTCTGGGCAGCGGGTTTGACCCCGGCGTAACCAACGTGTACACGGCATGGATCGCCAAACATCACCTCCGGGAAATTCACCGACTGGATATCGTGGACGTCAACGGCGGTGATCATGGTAAAGCCTTTGCTACCAACTTCAACCCTGAAATCAACATCCGGGAGGTAACGGCTCCCTGCAGACACTGGGAAAACGGCGCTTTTGTGGAGACCCCTGCTATGAGCACCCACCAGCTCTTCACCTGTCCTGAAAATGTGGGAACCTACGAGATCTATCGGATGTACCATGAGGAACTCGAGAGTCTGGTAAAGAACTTTCCTGCTATTTCGACAGCCCGTTTCTGGATGAGTTTTTCTCCGAACTATCTGAAGCATCTGGAAGTACTGCAGAACGTCGGTATGACCCGAATTGATCCGGTGGTCCATAACGGTGTTAAAATAGTTCCCCTGCAGTTTCTCAAGGCGGTACTGCCGGAACCGTCCACCCTTGGGGCCGACACCCGCGGGAAAACGTGCATCGGTGTCATTGCCGACGGTATTGCCGACGGGGCGGACAGAAAAGAGCATATCTACGTCTACAACATCTGCGACCACCAGGATGCGTACAAAGAGGTAGGCAGCCAGGCAATCAGCTACACCACCGGCGTGCCCGCTATGATCGGTGCGAAACAGATTCTGCAGGGCACGTGGCGTCGCCCCGGCGTCTGGAACATGGAAGAGTTTGACCCCGATCCTTTCATGGACGACCTGAACCGGTACGGTCTTCCCTGGACGGTGCGAAAACCGGCGGAGATCTCCCTGACGTGATGGGCCCCACCCCGGACCCCAC
>CAZCAE010000016.1:0-58055 GCA_964496635.1 uncultured Spirochaeta sp. | reverse complement strand
AGATTTGTGATTGACGTAAGGCCGGCGAGGGGCGAAATGTCCGTAATCTGGTTGTACGATAAGTCGAGAGATGTCAGGCCCGTGAGGGCGTCTATTCCGGAAAGGTCGGCGATGTCGTCACTATCCGCGGAGAAATCCGTGAACTGCGCCGGGTCGGAATAGCCGTAGTCCTGAGCACGGCTCCGCACCCGCCGGGCCAGGTTCTCGTCCGCAAACACCAGTGCATCGACCTTGGTGACGCTGGCGTTGACCGTATCAGAGTCGGCGGTGCCGAAGTTGTTGTGCGCCTGTACGTAGTACTCGTAGTAGCCCTCGGTAAGCCCTGTATGCGCAAAGGTAGCAACGCCGGGCGCCAGAGCGGCAACTTCCGCATAGGTGCCGGTGGTTGAGGTGCGGTTGTACACGCGGTAGCCCAGTTCCGTATCGGAGTTGTCCATCCATGAGATAGTGATCTGACCGCCGGATTCTTTTTCCGCAACCAGGCTGGTGGCGGCTGCCGGCGGCCCCTTGATGCGGCTGTCGGACAGGTTGATATCCACAGCGGTTGCCATGTTGGGAAATACCCATACCACGCGGGTAGGTGCGGCAAGCTGCATGCCCTCTTCGGACAGCGTCAGCGTCAACAGGTGCGGGCCCACCGCACGGTCGGCGACGGTGGCGGTTGACTCACCGTCCGATGTGGTAAAGGTAATCGTTCCGGGAGTTCCGTCGGGGAGTGTCGCAATAGAACCGGCCGCTACGGGCGAAGCGACCGAACCGGTGGGCCACGTTAACGCAATCTCTACCGAACCGACACCGTCGGCTAACGTGAGTTCAATGAACAGTGAATTATCGGAGCTCTGAAGAGTTGTTTCAATGCTTCCCGATGCAACGAGAACGTCATCGGAGTCGTACGCGACTGCAGTGAACGACCAACTGCCCTCGGTAAGATTGGTAAGCTGGACGGTGGAGGCGGCGCCGCTCCACGACGCGGTAGCGCCGTTGGGTCCCGTACCGGTCAGCTGGTATTGTTGGATATCAAGCGAGCCGGTTTCCGGAAAGACCGTCGTTCGGGCGTTGATCGGCTTTTCACCGGTATTCAGACCGAACTCCAGAGAAAGCGTCACCTTCCCTTCGCTCCCGGAGGAGTCGTCCTTGAGTTGCATGACGCATCCCGCAGTTATAGAAAGCATCGCTACCACGACGGTCATACCGATAAAACCACGCATCATAAGTTCCCTTCTCATCCCTTGCTCCTAACTGCGCACCAGAAACTGAATCGTTTGCGAATAGTAGTTGGTACCCGCCCCCAGGACTGCGGTGAGTTCGTACGGCCCCGGGGCCAACGCCGCACCCACCGTTACGGTGGTACCGGCACCAACCGCCACGCCGTCCAGATACCACGTGATATCCTCCGCCCCCTCCATGGACGCGGTGACGGTCATATCTCTTCCGTAGACGAGAATTACGCGCTGACCACTGAACGCTATTGGAGGCTGGCTGGGTATCAGAATCACGAAGGTGTCGACGCGGTCAATCTGGCTTTCCTGCCCTACCGTGAAACCTACAGACTCCGAGTAATACCTGCCGTCCACTTCAACGACAACCGTCAATTCGTACGGCCCCGCTTCCAGGTTGGATCCGAACGTTACCAGCTCCCCGGTACCGATCCCGGCGCCGTCCAGGTACCACGTGAACGTCGCCTCCCCGTCCACTGAAACGCCGGCCGTGACGGAATCGCCAACGGAAATTGTGAAGGCGGAGCCGTTTGGATCGGACCAGTCGTTTGACCAGTACCCTGTGTTGTCGTCGTCACCGCTGATTTCAATGTACGGGTTCGACGGCGTCTGCACGTAGAACTCGAAAGAGTCGATCGCCCGTGTGGGGCCCACAACCACAATGGAACCTACCGCATTGATCAATACGTTGATATCGCTCTGCGGTATCGCGCCGTTTCCGCGACCGGAGAGGTCTATAGAAATTGCGTTGGTAAGCGCCGTCAGCAAATTCACTCCGGTCTCAATGCGATTGTCGGAGAGGTCCAGGTATCGCAACCGCGTAAGCTGGGCCAGGGGACTCACATCCACAATCTGATTGTCCGACAGGTCCAACGAAGTCAGCACCAGCAGCCCTTCAATACCGGTCAGATCGACGATACCCGCTCCGGAGAGATCCAGTTCGGTAACTTCGTGCACGTAGGTCCATTCCCGTGCAGATACTGCGGCGTTCACAGCGTCGGCGAGGGCCGCATCGGTGAAAGACAGCGAACTTAAAGGCACAGGCGGGGGTGGACGATTGATCGCACCGGCCCCGACTCTCTGTTCCAGCACGTCCAGGTCCTCCGGCGGAATGCCGCTGTTGGAGGCGCCGGAGAGGTTGATTGAGGTGGCGTTGGTATTCTGTGCCAGAATCGCAACGCCGGTAGTGATGGCGTTGTCGGAAAGGTCAATCGTTCGCAGCGAAGCAAGCTGTGCCAGGGGAGTGACATCGGTTATCAGGTTGTTTGCGAGATTAAGGTCAACAAGCGATGAGAGCGCCGTCATGGCGGTCACGTCGATTATCGCGTTTCCCGACAGATCCAGCGTTCGAAGCCCGACAAAGCCGGCAAGCGATTCCACCTCTTCAATGAAATTGTTCGCGATTGAAAGAGTCGTTACATATGTTGTGATCGGCGTAGCGGAAGCGGAAAACGGTGCCCTGATAGCTGCCGAGACCTGGCTTTGCTGGCGCGTGGCAAGGGCCTGCAGCGGTCCCAAGTCGGAAATCAGGTTATTGTCCGCACTGAGCGCTTCAATCGCTATAAACAGATCGACGCCGGTAAGATCAATGATATTGCGGTTGTCGAGATTCAACGAGGTCACCTCCCAACTGTAGGACCAACCGCTCAGTGCCGCCTGTTCGGTCACGGCATCCCGAAGGCTGGAATCGCGAAACCCGATTTTACTGATCGGGGGCGAATTTTTCGGATCCCGTGGATTGTCAAACGGCCCAACCTCTACGATGCAACCGCTCAGGGCAAGAACTGCAACGACCCCGGCAGTTGCACCTGCCCGCAACGGCCAACATCTGAATCCGGTCAACGTCCCGCTCCTATCTCCGCCGTTTGGTCAAAATCGGGGATCGGCCATTGTTCCGGATCGCGGCCGTCCAGTTCTTCCAGCAGTTGCGCACGACCACCAAATAGCGCTTCAAGGCGCGTTTCCAGCGCCTTTTCCGGTTTCCGCTGGTTGCGCCGCTGCAGGATCACCCCGGTCACAAAACTTCCCAGGCCCAATCCAACGGCGGCTACGCCGCCGGATTGGTACCAGGTTGCATTTGCAGCACTCTGTTCCGCATCTCTCCGGTATTGCTCAATATCTTCCGGCACGTCGGAATCTACGTATTTCGCGTAGAAATCGATGGCGTCAAGTTCCTGCAGGTACCCGTATCCAAAGGCGCCGGCCCCCGCAAGAAACGTGGTCGCTCCTCCCCAGGAGAGCATCCGGTAAATCCCACGACGACCGGTCGCGTTGGCGCTGTACTGGGCGAACGCCTGATCAATTGTCTCGCGGTCAACCCGTAGCCACTCGGGATCAGGCGCTATACGCTGTGCCGATTGATCGGCGATATCGGCATATCGATTTGATACACCAAACCATTCCTCGTCCTGAAACGAGGCGACTGCCGCAAGGGACATTGCCTGAAGAACAGAACGTTCGACCGACTCGGCCTGCCGCCGAACCGAATCCACAGCCCGTTCTGTCGCCGCAACCACCGATTCCGGTCCTTTGCCGTCGGAGCGAATCCGGTCCTGCACCGAACGAAGCTCACCAACGGCGGTCGAAATCGGAGAGAACCACCGAGTTGACGGTTCCCTCCAGAACCGGTGAAGCGTCTGGTCGACCTCCGCAACGGTAACCCATGCTCGCTCAACGGTTACGGCAGATGTCCACAAAACATCGCCCGGAAGCGCAGTGGCAACCCGGTCCACCACCGGTACAATCTCGTCGACCGCGTTTTTCCATTCACGAAAGGCGGCATCGGAACGATCGCTCAGGTACGATTCCCGCGCCCGGTTCGCCCGTTCAACTGTACCGGCCAGAGCGACCGCATCCGTGCGATCAATGAGAAAAGGAGAGAAATCGACGTTGGTGGTTACCGCTTCTTCAACCTGTATCGGCGTGCGAAACACCTCCGTCTGATCGCCGACGCGTTCGACATGCAACTGGTGGCGGCCCACAAGAAGCCGGTCCGCCCTCAGCCCTTCCCCAACGGGAACGCCGTCTAGCATCAACCGATAGTCGGCAGCTTGCGGCCGAGAGTTCGTGATCGTTGAATATCCGTCAACGGCGAAGGGTATACCGTTCAGCTCAATGGCTGCGACGTTCGATATGTCCCACCCTCCAAGCTGCACCGAAATTCCGCCAAAAGCGATACGCTGTCCGGACAGCGTCCCAAGGAGTTGGCTGGTCAACTTATCCACCGCATCGAAGAGAAACAGAAGGCTGTCAATCGTTTCCTGACCTTCAATTTCCACAGATCCATCAAGCGGATTCACAACCGCAGCCTGCACGGTGCTTCGACCTCCCTCACGATCCACCGCGACAAAGAGCACCCGATCCACTGATCCTATATCCATCCGGGAAAGGTACGCTGCCCGATCAGGAACGCCGACTCGCGACTCGGATACCTCGTACCGACCGAGCAGGCGCAACGTCAACGCCATCGTATCGACGGTGGTATCGATAATTCTGGAGACCTGGACATTCGCGTCTTCTTCCATGATCGGTACAATAGCAACCCTGAACTTCCCGGTTTGGGAATAGACATTGGTTGCCGGCACAATGAGCAACGATACGACGCTGATAGCGATCACTATTTGGTTTGTTTTTAACATTTTCATGTCTTTATCTACGCGGCACCAATGACTGGCAAAAATACAACGTTCGAGGTAGAATTACATGATTTCATTGGTGCGTCAATTGCTTTCCGTATCGTAAAAATACACTAATTATGTTATTCTTTATTGTTTCCGTCGGCAGTTCGAAATGACGATAAAATCAAGTGAGTTGAGGCGCAATCTCTTTGCCCTGCTGGACCGCTGTCTTGAAACGGGAGAGCCCATCACCGTGCCCCGCAAGTCCGGAGCGCTGATGATTGCACCGGCCCATCGGCGTCTGAAAATCTCAGAGCTGCCCGAACGTCCGGGCATCCTGGTGGACGGGGACAGTCTTGACATTTTCAGCCCGTCCCGGTGGTCGGAAGATCAGGAATTCTCAAAGCGAAGGGACGTTGAGTCTCTTCACTTTGAGAACACCTGGGCGGCTCTGGTGATTGTCGGTTGACCCGCCCGGTTTCCGAAGAGTTGACAATTGCCGCCACAAGGATTACCATTTTACCATGAACGTTACCATTGACAAGCTGGGGCGAGTAGTAGTTCCCAAGAAGATCCGGGATCGCTATCACCTGGTACCGGGAACGGCACTTGAGATGGAGGTTTCTGAAGGGGTCATCCGGATGGTACCGGTGAACAATGAGCCGGCACTTATCCGCAAAAAGGGAGTACTGATCCACCACGGAACGGGAACTTCCGACCTGGATATAGCGGAGTTTATCAACCGGAACCGGGCCAACCGAAGCGCGGACATCGCCGCGGAGGAACCGACGGAGTGAACATCCTCTTTGATACCTCTGTACTGGTACCGGCGCTGGTAGACCAGCTACCGAATCATCCGGTCTGTTTTTCGGCATTTGTCGGCAGAACCGGCGGCGAAGACAGCGTCTTCTGCTCAACCCACTCCATCGCCGAGTGTTTTTCCGTCCTGACGTCGTTACCGTTAACGCGGCGAATCAGCCCGGCAGAGGCACGCCAGCTGGTACTGGAAAGTATTCTGTCTCGGGTCACTGTGGTTCCTCTGGATAGGGAGGACTACCGATGGGCCCTGGACGCGGTGTCCGGCAACGGTCTTTCCGGCGGTATTGTCTATGACGCGCTGCATCTTCGGGCGGCACGGAAAAGCGGGTGCGTCCGGGTTTTTACCTACAATACAAACCATTTCACGGCGTTGCGGGTCCCGGAAATCGAGATTACCACTCCGTGACGTGATTCTCCGGCGAGGGCGGGCTGATGCACCGGTAGCGGAAGACGAGGCACCGCGGAACGAAGTTCAAAATAATGAAAAGAAAATGTCAGCCCCGGACATCCAGCATGGCTGCAGAGGAGTACGGAGAGGTGTAGATGGCGTTGCGGCGGGGGGGAATGTTCAATGAGCCGATTTCCCGGGCCGTTTCGGCGGAACGTCGGGCCAGGAACTCGCGATTTTGGCGGTGGAGGGTGCGGATTCGGCTGTAGAGGTCGGCTATGTCATCGGGGTGTTCCCGGGTAGACTCGACGTCGAGCAGTTCCGGCAGATGGACCGCCGCCAGAGCTTCCAGGTCTTTCAGGATCTGTCGTTCCCGGCGGATTGTTTCTTCAGCGTGGTCAAGATCTTTTTCTTCGAAGGCGAGGCGCTGCACCGTCAACAGGTGCAGGTACTGCTTCAGGAGCTCCCTCTGGCGATTGCGATGCCGTTGGCGAACCTCCTCGATGGATACCATCCTGCCTCCCTGCCGGCGGTCAACCGGCAATATTGAGACCGCTGCCGGTCGGCCGGGCTCCGGCACTGGTATTTTCTATCTGCTTCCATGCGTCCCGAAGATCTCCCATGAGACTTTTCACCTCTTCCAGGGGGCTTTCGGTCTTCTTGACGTTGCCTTCCATGAGACGGTCGTTGAAAAACATGTACAGCCGAAAGAGGTTTCGGGCTATTTCGCCACCATTTTCCATATCCAGAGAGACCATCAGTTCGGTGACAATGCTCTGGGCCTTGATAATGGCATTATTGATTGTGTCCAGCTGGCGGCTTTCGGACCGTATACCTTCCAGGGCGTTGTCAATCTGACGCAACGCCTCCTCGTAGAGCATGACGATAACCCTGCCCTGAGTTGCCGTCTTGACACTGGTCTGCCTGTACGCCTGTACTGAACTCTGTTGATAAGCCATTCTTCCCCTCCATCTCCTACTATCGTTACTATCGTGCGTTGTCCATCAGGGTCGACACCGGGACGGCGTCATATCCCCGTTCTATCAGTCCGTTTATCAGTACATCCAGCCGGTGGAAGAGATAGTCATCCCGCCCACCGTCGGGCCGGTCATCCCCCGGTCTGCCCACCGTCATTGAGATGATGGATCCCGGTTTCTTTTGCTGTAACACCGTCTCCACAATGTCCGCTGCCGGCTTGTAGAGGCGGCTGATGCCGTTTTCGTCCCGTCGTGGTATCCAGTCCAGACTGTCTACGTCTCTGCCGATATAGGCGTAGTTCATCTCACGGGATGCCGCGATAATGACAGGATTCACGAAGTAGTACGGCGCATGCCATAACAACGAAAGCTCCCGTCCGGTTACATCAAAATACTCGTCTTCGTTCCGGGCAAGTCCCTGCTTTACGAACTCCTTGTCGATCTGAAACTGCCCGTCGGCAAAGTCAAAGTGGGTAAAAAAGAGACTACCCACTTCATGTCCACTTTTGGCGATTTCCCTGACTGCTCCGGGATGTCGCCGAATGAAGTCACCGTTCAGAAAGAACGTAGCACGGATATCATATTCCACCAGAGTATTGAGAATTTCCGTCAATCCGGAGACGGAATCCACCGCATTGAATACCAGGGCTACTTCCCTTTTACGTATACGCGACCCGTGTGAGAAATTGGTGAGATCAACAATCTGATCTCGTTCCGGGAAGGGTTCATACTGGCGTCGGGGACGTGGAAAGAGCGGAATGGTACCGAAAGAACGGACGTTTCTGACCATGACCATATTGGCGTAACTGCCCCGCGAGAGGTTTTCCAGGTATACCCGTTGTTCTTCCGCGGCAACACGCACCGGCGTCACTTCGAAAGACTCAATAGGTACCCAGCCGTTCTCCTGAAGTTCATACGCCTGATCACCGTTCATAACACGTATTGCCGCATTGTCCGGCGCGTATCCCGCGGAATCGACACTGCTGAACGCCACAAGCTCCCGGGCAGCTTTCCGCTGGCTGTCGGTGCGGGCCCGTTCCAGTGCGTTCAGATCTACCCGTTCTATCCGGTGGCGTCCGGCGAGTGCAATCCGGGTGTTTCCCTGCCACAGTCCATGTAACAGTCCCGGATGGTTCACCGTTACTTCAGTCTGCCAGGTGCTGTAGTTCCTGATTTCCGCCGTTTCGTTGAACCAGACCAGCGCGCGGGTGCTGTCGGGCGACAGAGCGATACCCTGGACGCCTTCGTCGTCACTCCGGGTAAAGGCGCTTCGCCCTTCGGAATCATTCATGTCAAGGCGATAGATGTCGGTCGTCATCTCGCCGTGTCCAATACTCCCGGTGAGAAGGGTAATTCTGTCCGCCGGGGACCACAGAACCGTACGGACTCGGGTGTTTCTGGGCAGATAGAGGTACGGCAGTGCCACAGCTCCATCCCCGTCACCCAGAAAATCGTCGGTCTCAAGGAGAAAGACCGTCAGATTCCGCCCGTCCTTGCTGAGGAGGATCTTCGTGCCGTCGGGAGATATCCAGAAGCGGTCAAAGCTTTGATCAAAGGTATCCGGCAGCTTACCGACGATAGAACCAATTTTCAGGAGTTCCTGATAGAGGGAACGTGCAAAAAATTCCGTGCCCCGGATGCGATAGACCAGGGATCCCCGCACGTAGTAAAGGGTATCTCCACTGTTCCACCTGACATTCTGCACCGTTCCCGGCCCCAGACGGCGCAACGATTCGTTGAGGATTCGCCCGCCCCGGTATTGCTCAATAGAAAAATAGTAGAGTCTGTTCTGACGGCTGTAGACAAAGAGACTGGAATCCCCGGACCAGCGCAGAGGCGCTTCGTCCAGGGTCATCTCAACCCCGGAACTGACGGTTGTCTCCGTCTCCTGAACGGTATCGTACATACGCAGATCACCGTAACCCGCTGAAGTCGGGACAAGGTACGTAAGATATCGTCCATCCGGGCTCGCGCCTGCAGCGATTGTCTTGCCCGTTTCAATATCATTGCCCCGGATAAATGCGGGGAAGTGAGCCAGAGGCTGAAAGGCCATATCCGGCCGGGGGGCTGTGTAGCTTGCTTCATCGGCCGCCGGAGACTCTTCGGTGGTAGCGTCGGGTGTCACCGTACGGAATAGACCAAACCGGTTCTGCACCAGAATAGCTCCCGAATTCCCCACCACATGAAAGCGTTCGGGAAAGACGGTGAGCTGCTTCATGGATGCACCGGGAATATCCGCCAGAAAGAGACTGGAGTACTCTCCAAGTCCCGGCATCTCGGCTGTGGCGAAAAAGAGAAGCTCTCCGGATGCGTTGATATTCAACTCACCAAAACGCACTTTTTGTGCGAAGGGAGTTGCGAGAACCATTGTTACCAATACGAGCACAATTACGGTGCGTTTCAACGTGCTACCTCCCGGTGACGTTCTTACTTTCGGCAGAAATCGTTCAATGAATTAGTGTTTGGGAGAAAAAACTCAGGGGTACTGGGCAAATTCGACCAACATCTCATCCAGCTCCTGTTCCATGTCTTCCAGACGACGGGTCATCGCATCGAGACGGACCATAAAGTTTGACTGTTGCTGCTGTTCGATCTGTTCGAAAGGCTTTTCGAGGTATTCATCAAGGGGTGGTGGCTGCCAGGGCACGCCGTCTGCAGGAACCATGCTCTCACACTATAGTCCGGGGATTGATACAACTGCAATGTATTTCTCCGACGAATAGCTTGCCATTATACGATTTTGGAATAGACTCAAGGTAATGCAGTTTCGTCGACGCATACACTTTCACATAAGCCTCATGGCGATAATCGTGTTGCTGGTAGCCGTTATGACCGGAGCAACCATAACGGCGGTGATTCTTATAAGCAACCGGGCTACGATTGATTCGGCAGAACTCCTATTCTCTGCAAAGGGAGAGCTCGCCCGTGAACGGACGACACTACATCTTGCCGGCGCTCAACTAGCGGCCAACACTGCGGCCGCGGCGGGTGTTCTCGATACTCCGATCGTTCCCGGGGGAGACCACCCGGCGGCTCCCCTTTTCCGGGAGTACCTGAAAAGCAACCCCAATCTGTATTCTATGTACGTCGCTCACTCTTCGGGAGACTTTCTGCAGGTTATTCATACCCGGGGAAACACCACAGTAATTGAGAATCATCACGCCCCGGCCTCAACAGTATTTATCATTCGGACCATCGGTCGGGATTCATCGGGCCGCAGGGTCCAGCACTGGCGGTTCCACGATGCTACCGGTGCCCCGACGGGCTTCCGGGTTGAAGACGACGTTACTTACGATCCCCGGGAGAGGGACTGGTATCGGAACGCTGGTAATACCGTCCTCTCCGACGTCTATGTATTCAACTCTCTCCAGGCGCCGGGACTGACCGCCGCCCGTCCACTCCCATCAGGGGCGGGAGTTCTCGGTGTCGATGTAACCCTGGCCAGCCTTGAAGAGTTTATCCGCGACGAGGAAATCTCTCCCAATGGGGGCGTCCTCATTGCCGATCATCGCCAACGTGTTCTGGCTCACCATCCAAATCTGGATATTCTTCTCGATGGTCCCGATGGGTCACCTCACACAACGTTACCCGATGATGTAAAGCGTCGGGGAGCTGAACGCAACTGGCTCGTCTACCAGGATGTCTGGACAAGTGCCGACGGAAAGGAATGGACAATTCTGGTAGGGGCACCTACAGCTGACTTTCTCGGCCCGTATATAAAGATCCGGAACAGCGTTATCCTGATGGCTATTCTGTTGCTGGTAGCAGCTATACCTGTCACTCTGTGGATAGCTCGGACGACAACCCGGGATCTTTACGAAATGGCAAAGGACGTCGGCCGCATCAAGGAGCTGGACTTTTCAACGAAACCCCTCACTCGATCTCCGATAATTGAGTTTCACCAACTTTCCGAGGGTATCTCGGAGATGAAGAAAAGTCTCTTCAATCGTACCCAGGATCTGAATGCCAGTCTGGACCGGCTGGCAACTATAGTTGAACTCAACATCGCCATCTCGGCGGAACAGAACATCGACCGGCTGTCCGAATTGATTCTGGAAGGTGCCCGGACTATTTCTCACGCCGACGGGGGCAGTCTGTACCTGATTGACCCCGAGACGAACGCGTTGAACTTTATTATTGTTCTGAACGACACGCTCGGATTCAAACAGGGTGGTACCAGCGAAACGGTCGTTACGTTGCCTCCGGTACCGATGTACCTGGAGGACGAGTCACCCAACGAACATAACGTCGTTTCCCACACGGTACACCACGAGCAGACGGTGAACATCATCGACGCCTACAACGCCGGCGGGTTCGACTTTTCGGGAACACGTCGTTTCGACGAAGCCAACGGATACCGGACTGAATCGATTCTCACGGTTCCGTTGAAACCCCGGGGAAGCGATATCATTGGAGCGATCCAACTTCTGAATGCCAAGGACCCCGGAACGGGTCGTACCGTTCCCTTCTCGGAGGAAATCCAGCGCTTTGTAGAGGCCCTCTCCGCCGGCGCCGCCACGGCTCTGTACAACCGCGATCTGATAGAAGAGCAGCGTCGCCTTTTTGACTCCATGATTCAGCTCATTGCCGGCGCAATAGACGCAAAGAGTCCCTACACCGGAGGCCACTGCGCCAGGGTACCGGAAATTGCGTTGATGCTGGCCCGCAAAGCCGAAGCAATCAACGATGGCCCCCTGAAAGACTTTTCCTTTACCGACGACCAGGAATGGCGGGCTTTTCGCATCGGCGCATGGCTTCATGACGCGGGGAAGGTTACCACCCCCGACTTCGTTGTGGACAAGGCAACCAAACTGGAGACGATATACAACCGCATTCACGAGATCCGGACCCGCTTTGAGGTGGTCCTCCGGGACGCCCGAATAGCCCGTCATGAAGCGGTCATTGCCGGAGCTGACCCGGCGGAAGAAGATGCCCGTCTTGCCGAAGCGGAACGGGAGTTGCGGGAGGACTTCGCCTTTATTGCCGAGTGCAATCTGGGGGGAGAGTTTATGGCTCCCGACCGGCTGGAGCGGTTACACGCTATAGCAAAGCGAAAATGGATGCGCAACTTTGATGACTCGATCGGGCTTTCCTGGGAGGAGCAACAGCGTCGGGACCCTGCAAGACAACCTTCTCTGCCTGTGGAAGAACAGCTCCTGGCGGACAAATCGCACCACCTGATCCCAAGGACGGAAGACTTTTACCACCAGTATGAGCAGTACGGATTTACCCTGCCCGTACCGGAACACCTGTACAACCAGGGAGAAATCTACAACCTTTCTGTCGGTCGGGGAACGCTGACAGATGAAGAGCGATTCAAGATCAACGAACATGTAATGCAGACAATTGTCATGCTGGACCGCCTGCCTTTTCCGAAATCTTTGACGAATGTACCGGAATACGCGGGAACCCACCACGAGACGCTGAACGGTACAGGGTATCCCCGGCAACTTACCGAAGAAGCCCTTTCAATTCCGGCGCGGATTATGGCCATTGCCGACATCTTCGAGGCGCTGACCGCTTCGGACCGGCCGTACAAGAAGGCGAAGCCCCTTTCTTCAGCCATCGATATTCTTGCGAAGTTTAAAGAGGAAGGTCACATTGACGGCGATCTGTTTGACCTCTTTCTCACGTCCGGGGTGTACAGAGAATACGCTCAGAAACACCTCAAACCTGAACAGCTCGACGAAGTGGATATCAACCGATACCTGGGACAGGACGGAGCTTGACGCGGGTTGCCTTTGAACATCGCTGCGATTCTGCTACCATGGTCGAGTGAAACAGACATCAATTCATTCTTTACATGGACGGCGGCGGGTTGTTGTTGACCGCATTCGTCCAACCATTGACGGAGGGCTCTTCCCGATCAAACGGATACAGGGTGAGTCTGTCCATGTTGAAGCAGACATTGTTGCAGACGGTCACGATCTCATCCGAGCGGTGCTGCGATACCGGCCCGAAGGGGGGCGCTGGAAAGAAACACCCCTTCATGACCAGGGAAACGACCACTGGACCGCCTCCTTTGCGGTAGAAACGCTCGGTTTCTACGAATACACCGTCCGGGGGTGGATTGACCACTTCGATACATGGCTTGCAGGAATTCGGAAAAAGCACGACGCCGCGATAGTAGATGAGACGGACCTTGCTATTGGAGCACGGCTGGTCCTGGAGGCTGCGGACCGGGCTCGCATATCTCGAGAAAAAGACGCTGACCGGATTCGTGCCGCTGCCGACGCCCTGATGAATACAAACAAGGATACCGACCGTCGCCTCGGGGCAGTTCTGAGGGCGGACACAGTAGCGCTCATACGCCGTTACCCAGACCGTTCACTGGAAACGGAGTTTTCCCGAATCCTTCGGGTACGGGTTGAACGAAAACGGGCGGGTTTCAGTGCCTGGTACGAACTCTTTCCCCGTTCCACCGGCCATGACGGCAACCACGGGACCTTTCGCAACGTCATGGAGCGCCTGCCATATATTGCCCGTCTTGGCTTTGACGTAGTCTATCTTCCGCCCGTTCACCCTATTGGCTCCACCAAGAGAAAAGGCCGCAACAACAGCGTTGCGGCGGGTCCCGACGACCCCGGTTCACCCTGGGCAATCGGTTCCTCTGAAGGCGGTCACACATCAGTTCATCCGCAACTGGGAACACTGGACGACTTCGATGAACTGGTGGAACGCATGCGAAGCTACGAGATGGAACCGGCCCTGGACATTGCATTTCAGTGCTCTCCGGACCATCCCTGGGTGGCAGAACATCCGGAGTGGTTTGTCTCACGACCGGACGGAACCATACAGTACGCGGAAAATCCACCCAAAAAATATGAAGACATCTATCCTGTCAACTTCGAGACTCCCCACTGGGAATCACTGTGGATGGAGCTGAAAGGGGTCTTTGTCTTCTGGTGTGACAGAGGCGTCCGGGTTTTCCGGGTGGACAACCCCCACACCAAAGCGTTTCCCTTCTGGGAGTGGGTAATTCCAGAACTTCAGGCGACCTACCCCGACACGATCTTTCTGGCGGAGGCGTTCACCCGACCCAAACGAATGTACCGTCTTGCCAAAGCCGGCTTTACCCAGTCCTACACCTACTTTACCTGGCGAAATACCGCGGCGGAACTGAGAGAGTATCTGACGGAACTGACGACAACCGAGGTGGCAGAGTTTTTTCGCCCCAATTTATGGCCCAATACGCCGGACATTCTTCATGAGGACCTCCAGACCGGAGGAACTCCCGCCTTCAAGGCGCGATTTGCCCTTGCCGCTACCCTGAGCAGCAATTACGGTATTTACGGTCCGGCTTTTGAACTTCAGGAGCACACCCCGGTGAAGCCGGGAAGTGAAGAGTACCTCCATTCCGAGAAGTACGAGATCCGTCAGTGGGAACTGGCGAAGCCGGACTCGCTGGCTCCGTACATAGCCGCTATTAATAAAATCCGTCGGGAACATGAGGCGTTGCACGATAATCGGCATCTCCGGTTTCACGCCTGTGACAACCCGTCCATTCTCTGTTACAGCAAGCGCAACGACGAAGGTGACAGCGTTATTCTGGTATGCGTCAATATGGATTACCGTCACACCCAGTCCGGATGGGTGGAGTTTTCTCCGCCGGCGGTGGGGCTTCCTGAACAACCACCTTTTGTCGTTCGAGACCTTCTCAGCGATATGACGTACCCGTGGCGAGGCTTCTGGAATTTTATCGAGCTGGATCCTGCGAAACAGCCGCTCCACATCTTTACAGTCGAACAATAGTTTCGCAACGAACACCGAACCGGGAGGAACCGTGAATCAGAACGAACCAATGCAGCATGACTGGTATAAGGATGCGGTGATTTACGAGCTCCATGTGCGCTCGTTTATGGACAGCAACAGTGACGGCATGGGCGATTTCAAAGGGCTCACCGGAAAGCTGGACTACCTGCAGGACCTGGGAATAAACGCCATCTGGGTTCTTCCTTTCTACCCGTCGCCGTGGCGGGACGACGGATACGATATTTCCGACTACAGCGGAGTACACCCCGCCTACGGGAACATTCGTGACTTCAAGCGTTTCCTGAAAGAGGCTCACGCCCGGGACCTGAAGGTCATAACGGAGCTGGTCATCAACCACACATCAAACCAGCACCCCTGGTTTGAGAAGTCCCGCAGAGCCAGGGCGGGAAATCAATGGCGGGATTTTTATGTCTGGAGTGATACTCCCGAAAAATACACCGAAGCGCGTATTATCTTTCAGGACTTCGAGACGTCCAACTGGACGTGGGATCCTGTTGCCCAGGCGTATTACTGGCATCGGTTCTATTCACACCAGCCGGATCTCAATTTTGAAAACCCGAAGGTACAGGCAGAGGTCTTCAAGTTACTTGATTACTGGTTTTCTATGGGTATAGACGGGCTGCGTCTGGATGCTGTTCCCTACCTCTTTGAGCGTGACGGTACCAACTGCGAGAACCTTCCGGAGACGCACGACTTTCTTCGGCAGATGCGCACTCATGTAGACACCCACTTTCCCGGCAGGATGTTGCTGGCTGAAGCGAACCAGTGGCCCGAAGACGCCGTAGATTATTTCGGCAAAGGAAAGGGTGACGAATGCAACATGGCCTTTCACTTCCCTCTTATGCCCCGCCTGTTCATGTCACTGAAAATGGAGGACGCCTTCCCGGTGATTGATATTCTCGATCAGACACCGACAATTCCTGAAACGTCCCAATGGGGCATCTTTCTCCGGAATCACGACGAACTGACTCTTGAGATGGTTACCGACGAGGAACGGGACTACATGTACCGGGCCTATGGTCGCGACCCCCGGCACCGGATCAATCTGGGTATCCGACGCCGTCTGGCACCGCTTCTGGAAAACAACCGCCGTCGGATAGAGCTTATGAACAGTCTCCTCTTTTCTCTTCCGGGTACCCCTGTCATTTACTATGGTGATGAAATCGGTATGGGCGACAACGTCTATCTCGGTGATCGTGACGGTGTGCGAACGCCCATGCAGTGGAGCCCCGACCGGAACGCCGGCTTTTCCGACGCCAACCCGCAACGGCTGTACCTTCCGGTGATAATCGATCCCGAATACCACCACGGTTCGGTAAATGTCGAAACACAGCAGATCAACAGTTCTTCCTTGCTGTGGTGGATGAAACGGGTAATTGCTACCCGGCGTCGTTTTACCGCCTTCAGCAGGGGAGAACTTGTAATCGTACCGGGGAGCAACCACCGCGTCTTCGCCTTTATTCGACACCACGACGACGAATCAATTCTGGTGGTGGTGAATTTTTCCCGGCACACCCAGGTCACGGAGCTGGAACTGCCGGACTATCCCGGATATATCCCGGAAGAGGCCTTCAGCCAAACCCGCTTCCCTGTTATCCGGGATGACCATTACACCGTCACAATCGGCGCAAACGATTTCTACTGGCTCCTTCTGCAACCGGCGGAGAGCGATTACGATGAAGCATCGTCTCCCCGGAGTATTGTTACCTCCATCAGGGACTGGTCCAACCTCTCCGACGGGGTCAGGAAAACGTTGGAACGTACTCTCCTTCCGTACGTCCGTCGCAGCCGCTGGTTCCGGGAAAAGACACTGAAACTTCGCAAGCTTCAGATTGCCGACGCTATAGCCTTCGGTACCGGTGATCAACGGGCATGGATGCTGGTATGTGAACTGACCTTCGCGGAAGACCAGAAAGAGCGCTATGTCGTTCCTGTTGCTTTTTCCCACGGTGAGGCCGCAGACCACGTCAGAGAAGAAGCTCCCGGAGCCGTCATTACGGCGGCAACCGTTGGAGATATGGAGGGAATCCTCCACGACGGCGTCTTCAGCGAGGTTCTGCGACTTGGACTCTACCAGTCGGTGGCGGGCCGAAAGAAACTGAAAGGACTCAACGGAACGATTGAGGCTCATCGCGGTCGGGGTCTGCGAAAGATAGACGGCACGGTATCCCGGGTACTGGCGGCTGAGCAATCCAACACGTCCATACTTTACGATGACGCCCTCTTCCTGAAACTGTACCGCAAACTTGAAAGCGGAACCAATCCGGACGTGGAACTGACCCGTTTCCTCAGCGAAGAACAGCGATTCTCACACGTGCCCACCTATGGTGGAAGCCTTACGTATGTGGGCAATGAGGATGATCGCGCCTCCCTGGGACTGATGATCGACTTCGTGACCAATCACGGCGACGCGTGGGAGTACGCCCGGGATGCCATAGATCGCTTCTTTGAGATGGTTCTGGCCGAAGCGGACTCGCCGGACCAGCTTGGAAAGGTCCCGTCGTCCCTTCTGGATGTACGGACCGACGCGATACCCGACGCCTTTCTTGAACGTGTAGATGGCTTCTTCCTGGAAATGATTGAGCTTCTGGGGCAACGTACGGGAGAGATGCACCTGGCTCTTGCAGGTGGCAGCAAGGATCCGGCATTCGCTCCGGAACCATTTTCAAAACTCTACCAGCGTTCCCTGTATCAGTCCTTGCGCAGCCTGACCCGCCGGGTCGTCTCAACGATGAAGAAAGTGAAGAAGACCATTTCCGAGGATGTCCTGCCGGGGGTGGAAGAGTTCATTGCCAGGGAAGGAGATATCCTGGAGCGTTTCGGATCTGTCACGGCGACGAAAATTGATGCCCGCAAAATACGCATTCACGGCGACTACCACCTGGGACAGGTACTCTTTACCGGCCGGGACTTCGTTATTATCGATCTTGAAGGCGAACCGGCTCGGACCCTCAGTGAACGACGCCTCAAATTTTCTGCGTTTCGGGATGTAGCGGGAATGCTGCGCTCGTTTCACTACGCCATTTACGGGCGCTATCTTGAAACGGTCGCTATCAGGCCGGAAGATGGCCCCCGTCTGGAAGCGTGGATCAGACCGTGGTACACCCTGGTAGGGGGAACCTTTCTGCAGGGGTACCTCAACACGGTCCGAGGCTCCTCCTTTGTTCCTCAGGAAACTCCGGCTATCGTCACCGCCCTTGAGGTCTTTCTGCTGGAAAAGGCGGTATACGAGGTTGGGTACGAGGCAAACAATCGTCCGGACTGGCTGGATATTCCCCTGGCGGGTATCCGCTTCGTTCTGGACGAGGGTGGTGTCGGCTGAGGGAGCAGTGGCAGTTATAACAGTTCCGCCGCAAGTTCCGCCAGGTAACTCCGTTCCGATCGCGACATCAGAATGTGTCCGAAAAGGGATTGGCCCTTGAACGCCTCCACCAGATAGGTGAGTCCGTTGGAATTGGCATCCAGATAGGGACTGTCTATTTGAAAGGGGTCACCGGTGAGGACAACTTTGGAATCCGTTCCCGCCCGGGAGACAATCGTCTTCACCTCGTGGGGCGAGAGATTCTGGGCCTCATCGATAATGATGAACTGGTTGGGAAGAGAACGCCCGCGAATGTAGCTGAGAGCTTCCAGTTCGATGATGTTGCCGTTCAGGACCTGTTCCGGCGTCTTGATGTTCTGCTTGTGATAGACGCTGGTGATGAGCTCCAGATTATCAAAGAGCGGTTGCATCCAGTGAGAGAGTTTTTCGTCTTTCGCACCGGGCAGATATCCAATGTCCTTACCCATAGGAACCACCGGTCTGGTTACCAGCACCCGTTTGTACGTTTTATCTTCCATGGTCTGTTTGAGACCCGCTGCAATCGCCAGCAACGTTTTACCCGTCCCGGCTTTACCCACCAATGTGACGAGTTGAATGTCCGGATTGAGGAGCAGGTCAAATGCCATGAGTTGCTCGTTGTTCAACGGGCGAATACCCGCCACCGACGGCATCTTGTGATCTACATACTCCACCGTTCCCGTCTCTTTCCGATAACGACCAACAATCTCCTCAGTGTGGTCCTTGTCCCGAAACATGAAGTAGTGATTGGGCGGCAAATCCTCAGACCATGCAATAGAACCTTCCTCTGCAAGCTGAAGATAGAGTTCGGGCCGGACATCGGTTGCACTGAAACCGGTATACAACTTGGTG
Organism: uncultured Spirochaeta sp.; assembly: GCA_964496635.1. Taxonomy (GTDB): domain Bacteria; phylum Spirochaetota; class Spirochaetia; order DSM-27196; family Alkalispirochaetaceae; genus Alkalispirochaeta. Next base: position 39,072 of record CAZCAE010000016.1, on the reverse strand, counting down.
ATGTCAATTTTCTGCTTTTCGTAGTCTACCGCCTTGATCCCGAGGGCGGTCGCTTTTACCCGGGCGTTGATGTCCTTACTGACAAAAAAAACCTGGCCCCCTTCCTGTTGTATCTGCCACGCCGCCAGGATGATTTTATTGTCCGCCTTGTCCTGGAGAAAATCATTTGGAATGTGCTGCGGCTGGGTAGATACGACCCGAAGAACTGAACCATTTTCTATCTTTACTCCATCAGCCAGGTTTCCGTGGCGTCCGGCGGAATCGAGAAAGCGTATCGCCTGTCGGGCGTTGCGGCCCCTCTCGTCGGAAAAGGTCTTGAGTCGGTCCAGCTCCTCCAGGACCCACATAGGAACAACCACGTCGTTGTCCTTGAAGCTGAGTATAGCGTCCGGCCGGTGAATGAGAACGTTGGTATCGATGACAAAGGTCTTTTCTGAGGTTTTCGGCTTCTTACCTGGTTCTTTGGTTTTTCGTGACATTGCTCACTCCTGCCACAAGTGTACTACTGAAGCGGTTAAACTTTCATGAAATATAGTGTACACCTGTACGAATGCCGCAACCTTTGATCGTACAGGGTGATCACACTATTCTTCTCGATGTTCACGACGACATGGCCAATGAAGCGCGAACGGCTATCGCGCCGTTTACGGAACTGGAAAAATCACCGGAACACTTCCACACATACCGAATTACACCTTTGTCGCTCTGGAACGCCGCATCGGCGGGGTTTGCCGCGGATGATGTCATTGCAGCCTTGACGACGTATTCCCGCTTTCCCGTTCCGCCGCACATTCGAAGTTCCGTTTCGGAATTGATCGGCCGATACGGCACCATCTTCCTTGAACCGACAGAAGATGACTATCTGTTGCGGTTGGTAGTTCCCGACGAAGACGTCAGGAAAGAACTGCGTTCCCGACCGGGTATTGCAAAACTCTTTCGCAACGAGGAAGAGTACGAAGACGGGTTTCTCATCCGCCTGGTTGACCGGGGAACGATAAAACAGGAACTCATTCACATTGGATACCCCGTCGACGATCGGGCCCCTCTGCTGGAGGGCGACCCGCTCTCCGTTTCACTACGGGAAGAGACGCTTGCGGGAAAGCCCTTCTCTCTGCGAAACTACCAGGAGGAAGCGGCACGCATATTTTACGGTAACGGACAGCCCGGCGCGGGGTACGGAACGGTAGTCCTTCCCTGTGGCGCAGGAAAGACCGTAGTGGGTATGGCTACAATGAACCTTCTTAAAACAAGTACTCTTATACTGACCACCAACGTTGCGGCGGTGCATCAGTGGATTGACGAGCTGCTGGACAAGACGTCCCTCACGGAAGCCGATGTGGGCGAGTATACCGGCGGGAACAAGACGATCCGTCCCGTGACGGTTGCGACCTATCAGATTCTTGTATGGCGTCCCGACAGGGAGGCACCCTTCCCTCACTTCGATATTTTTCGCGCACACCGCTGGGGGCTTATCATTTACGATGAGGTACACCTTCTGCCTGCACCGATCTTTCGGGTTACCGCAGAAATCCAGGCAATCCGTCGGTTGGGATTGACGGCGACGCTTGTGCGGGAAGACCACCGGGAACAGGACGTTTTTTCCCTGGTCGGTCCAAAGCGTTATGACGTACCATGGAAAGAACTGGAACAAAAGGGGTGGATCGCCGAGGCGGCGTGTTACGAAATACGACTGGACATGCCCCGGGAACTGCGAACCGAATACGCTGTGGCTGATAAAAGACAGAAATTCCGCCTGGCCAGCGAAAACCCGGGGAAACTGGAAGCGGCGGTACAGATTGTAGACAACCACCGGGAAGAATCGGTAATGGTCATCGGCCAGTACCTTTCCCAGCTGCATGATATTGCCGAACGGCTGGACGCACCCATCATTACGGGGAAAACACCAAACCCGCGACGGGAAGAGATCTATCGCGCTTTCCGATCGGGCGACATTCGGGTTATTGTAGTAAGCAAGGTTGCCAACTTCGCTATCGACCTTCCGGACGCTTCTGTTGCAATTCAGGTTTCCGGAAGTTTCGGGTCCCGACAGGAAGAGGCTCAAAGGCTGGGACGCATACTCCGACCAAAACAGGGGCAACACCACAACTCTCATTTTTACACCCTTGTTTCGAACCGGACGGTAGAAGAAGGCTTTGCCGCAAACCGCCAGAAATTTCTCACCGAGCAGGGGTACGCGTACCACATTGAACACTGGGAAGGACTGACCGGGTGAACAGAGATAAAGCTTTTGAGGCGTACCTCCTCAATCTGGACAACGACTCCTTTTTCGCGGTCTACCGCAATTACCTTGGACCGGTGCGTACACCCTACAACAAACAGGACCTTATCCAGGAACTTCAGGATTTTCTCGTCCGCCCCGCCACCGGTGAGCGAATTGCCAGTCTGATAGCTGATACCGATGCTATTGTTCTCTCTGCGGTACAGGTACTTGGATCGCCGGCGGAAGAAAAGCTCTACCGTTTCCTGTCCGGAGAAATGGAGTACGGCGCGTTCAAGACTCTCCTTTTGAATATGAAGGACCGGCTCCTGCTGATAGAAAGCGGAGGAACTCTGGCGGGGCTTCGGATAAACCCCCTTCTGATGGATACTCTGAAATCCCTGAATATTGGAATACAACGCCTGGTCGGAGGTATGGAGATTCCGGTTAATACTGGTGCGGAGCACACACACCCGCCGTGGCTATCGCCCGATTTTGTCATTGCCTTGTATGCGTTTTTACGGGAATTCCCCGACCCCTTTACGAAAAGCGGGCGTCTCCGTAAAAAAGTCGCTGCCGAACTGGATATTCGGTTCGCAACCTTGCCACGTTCAGAGGTTTCCTATGGCTTTTTCTCGTTCAGCCTCTCACTGTGTGATACTCTGGGCCTCGTAACGTATGACGAGGACGAACAGTCTGTAAAACTCCGTCCGGATAGTTGGGAAGCCCTTGGGGAGCTTCCGCATCGCTGGATTCGTGCATTGCTGTGGGGGGCGGCTCTCACCAGTTCTGTTGAGCGGACCTTCGAGTACGCTGAACTTCTGCTTGAGGCACTGAATACGATTCCGCGAAATCGCAGTTACACTATTGGCGAGATGGTCAGACTACTGCAGCTCAGCGGGAACGGACTGTCCCTGCCTATCGACGGAGACACGGTGCAACGTCTGGTATATATCGGTATTCTTGCTTCGTTCGAAGACAAACGGGAGCCGGATCAACAGCGTTACCGCCTCAACGACGGGATATCTTCTTATCTTGCCGCCGATGATCTTCCCGGGGATATACGGATACATGCAAACCTGGAAATCACCGTCTCACCGGGTTCGTCCTTTTCCGACGCATGGAAACTGTCCACTATTGCATTCCTCGCTCGTTACGACACCGTTCCAACCTACGTACTCACAGAAGAGAGCGTTATTGCCGTCCCCCGGGAAGATGCTCCATCCCCTCTTGAAACAGTGGAGGATATTGCGAAAGAAGTTCCCCAGAACGTGCGGTTTCTTCTGAAGCGGTGGGAAACCCGCTCCCGGGCGGTCCGTATGATGCGAGGTCTGATAATCATCGCCCGAGATGAAGAAGCGGAAATACTACGCGCTTCCGGTGATTTTTTGACTCTCGCGAAGGAAGAGGTAGCTCCGGGGGTCTTTATTTTCAACAGTGAAGATAGTACCGCCCTTGAAAAAGTATTCAGAAAGATCGATATCGGGACGACCCCGGTGGTAGAACCGGCCGGGAAGGTCGATCTGGACGTACCTGAGTATGAACGGTTCTTCCTTCGGTATCAGCAACCGGCGTTGAAGGGTGTTTCTTCCCGACTGGAACCGGTTTCAGAAAAATCCGATAATCACGGTTCTGCCGATACTATTCGCGAGGAACTTTTGCAGGAACTGAGCGGGCAGTCTTTACCGGAAGATGCCCGGCAGGAGATCGCCTTGAGAATTGAACGGGGCCTCATTCTCTTTCCCGAACAGATACGAAAGGACATTATTCCTCAATACGGCATAGAGGTTCGGGGACTCGACTACCTGGGAAAAATAAGGATGATTGAGCATGCCATCGCAAACGGCGATATTCTGGAAGTGATTACCCGCTCAGGGTCGGGTTCGCCCCAAAGGATCTTGGTCCGTCCCCGGGAAGTGGTAGAAAGCTCCGGAGACCTTATGCTTCGGGCCCTGCAACAGCCGGATGATCGCGCGGTCAAGATCAGAATTCGACGCATTTCCGTTCTGCGACGCCTCAGCGGAACGCTGATTAACAGAAACCGCTGACACGCCTTACATCAGCGTCCGAAAGCGCCGGTACTGGGGTTCCGCCTGCCCTGTGAACATCTCCGCGCCGTTCATGGTGGCGCAACCCGCCTCGCGGGCGCGTCGCAAGAAAGGTGTCTCCTCAGGGGTATATATAACGTCATACGCCAGTTCCGTTCCCGCGAAGACGTACCCTTCCGACGGATCACCGTCAACTGCGTGTTCCATTCCGACGGATGTAGTCTGAACCACAAGATCAACAGAACCGGAAGCGATGTCCGGCAGCCGGGAAAGAGTACATGTGTTTTCTTCGGGAATGCCGAAGCGGCCTGCCAACGTCTGCAGTCGTTCGGTCGATCGATTGGCCAACCGTATCGATGCAACCCGGCCTTTCAGGGCGAAAATGACCGCCCCGGCGGCTCCTCCTGCGCCGATAACGAGCAATCGCACCGTGGCAAGGTCTTTTTTCAGCTTCGACGTGACGGCACGTTCCAAAGATTTACGGAACGCCTCAACGTCGGTATTGTCTCCGTGCCACCCCGTGTCGTCGCACCACAGTGTATTAACGACCCCGCACGCCCGGGCTGACTCGGATAGATGTTCCGGATACTCCTGTTCAATGAATTTCAGGGCCGCCTCCTTGTGGGGAACGGTGACGGATACCCCTCTCAGTCCATAGACCTCAACGATTCTGAGAAATGAGTCAAAGGAATCAACTCGGACGGGCAGATATATCGCCTCCACTCCGTCGGCGGCAAACCGTTCGTTATGGTAGGACGGTGACCGGGAGTGAGCAATGGGGCTACCTGTGACGCCAAAAACCGCCCATGATGCCGAAGCCGACCCGATACGGTACATTTCACGCATCTCCCGGGGACTGATATGGCCTGGAGCGGCCGGCGTGGAATCGGGGTCGGAACTATAGGTCAGAAAACTCCCCGTTCCGGCGGGCCACACCCGTGACGGCAGGCCGTATTCTCCTATAGCAACCCATATACCCCGTCGACCGGGCATCATCTTACCAAACCGGCGGGCATTTTCCACAAAGCGGACCGTATCAAGTTCCGACTGAGGCATGACCGCCAGCTTGGGTATCTCCTGAGGTTCCGCTGCGAGGCGCGCCATCAGTGACGACAGGTCCTCCGGAGTGTTTCTGCCTTCGTGGTGAGAACGAATTACCTGCCCACCTTCACTGCGAACCGTGGCGGCCAGACCATCCCAGTCGGCCTGCCCCGCCCTGTCCAGCTCAATATCGATATAGTCGGGACGGAGCGCCGAAACGAGGCGGCTCATAAGATGGAGTCGCTGCGCCTCGTCACCTTCCCAGCGTCCAAGATCCTGACTGCGACGGACCGTGACGATAACAGGCAGCGTGTTCGTCCGGTTTTCTTCCCGCCACCAGGCGACGAGATCGTCCACGCCCCGTTCGGCGGGTTGGAGCATATCGATGCGCAGCTCCACCATGTCGATCCATTGACGGTTGGCGGCTATGGCCCGGGACCACTCCTCTCGGGAACTACCGGTGAGTGCAAGACATATCATAGGTTATCTTAACGTGAAACGGTGTAACTGAAAAAGCCCGGCCTCCTGGGGTGGCCGGGCACAGAATCAAGGAGGAGCAAGTATACCTCAGATCACCGCTGATAGAGCTTACGCTCGGTATAGTGCGTGTGGAGGTACTTGTGTGATTTCTCACCCAGCGGTTCTCCCAGGTACTCCTTGTAAATTGCCTGAATCTGCGGGTTGTCATGGCTGCAGCGGTAGGTCTGTGCTTTGTCGTCCACGTACAGGCCGGCAATTCGCTTCTTTCGAACTTCATCGGTAGCACCGTGGGGCTGTCCGCCGCCGCCGATACAGCCACCGCGGCACGCCATGATCTCGATAAAGTGCCACGGCGGTTCCTCACCGGCAGCCTCCGCAGCCTGAATTTTCTCTACGACTTTCCGGGCATTGCCCATCTGGTGCGCGACGGCTACCCGTACTTCCGTTCCCTGAATATCAACGGTAGCTTCCTTCACCCCTTCCAGACCGCGTACCGGTTCAAACTCAACCTTGGGAAGGTTGTAGCCGGTGATAAAGTTGTAGGCGCTTCGCAGAGCAGCTTCCATGACACCGCCGGTGGCGCCAAAGATGGTACCCGCACCGGTGTAAATACCCAGAGCGGGGTCCGCCTCTTCATCGGGCAGGTTGGCGAAGTCAATTCCCGCACTCTTTATCATCCGGGCAAGCTCCCGGGTGGTAAGAACGACGTCGACATCCTTTTCTCCGGTGGAGTACATGTATTCGTCCCGGGAGATCTCATACTTCTTGGAGGTGCAGGGCATGATGGAAACGTGAAAAATCTCCTCGGCCTGCTTGTCCACCTTCTCGGCGTAATAGCTCTTTACCATAGCGCCCATCATCATCTGGGGGCTTTTGGCGGTAGAAAAGTTGGGGATCAGCTCGGGGTAGTACTTCTCCATGTAGTCCACCCAGCTGGGGCAGCACGTGGTGATCATCGGGATTTTGCCTGTACCCTCGGCAAAACGATGGACGAACTCGGTGGCCTCTTCCATGATAGTCAGGTCTGCCGCAAAGTTCGTGTCGAAAACAACGTCGAACCCGAGACGTCGCAGAGCCGCGTACAGCTTACCGGTGGAAACCTCGCCCGGTTCGTACCCGAAAGCCTCGCCCACCGCAACGCGGACCGCCGGAGCAATCTGGACAACGCTGTGCTTCTCTCCGCCGCGGAGCACCCGAAGAACCTCTGCGGACTGGTCCTTCTCGTAAATGGCACCGACGGGACAGTGGGCAGAACACTGACCGCACTTGATACAGGGACTGTCATTCAGAGCGATATCGCCGGCGGGAGCCATGCGCGTTTCGTCGCCCCGACCAATAAACTCCAGTGCCCAGACGTCCTGCATCTGCTGACAGACGTTTACACAGCGTCCGCACTTCACGCACCGCTCCGGATCAAGAACAATCGACGGCGTCGAGGTGTCTTTTTCCTGGAGGTGGACGTTCTTCTCGAACGGGATCTCCCGGATTCCGAAATCGGCGGCGAGTCGCTGGAGCTCGCAATTCTGGTTGCGCGGACAGGTGAGGCACTCCGCCTGGTGGACCGAGAGAATCAGCTCTATCACCGTTTTCCGGACCTGGTGCAGTTCCGGGTCGTGGGTGATAATCCGCATACCCTCCGCCGCCGACGTGGCACACGCCCGCAGCATCTTGGGTGAGTTTTCCAGCTTCACCACACAGATTCCGCAGGCTGCCCAGGCGGGAAGATCGGGGTGGTAACACAGCGCCGGGATATTGATCTGCGCATCCTTCGCGGCAGCAAAGAGACTGGTCCCTTCCGGTACCGTTACCTCGTTGCCGTTTACATAGCAGGTTATATTTTTCATCACTCTCGTCTCCTCATTCGCTTAGCGGCGTACCACCGCATCAAACTTGCACGCTTCAAAACACTCACCGCACTTGATACAACCGGCCTGATCAATCTCGTGAACCTGTTTGCGCTCACCGGAAATAACATTGACGGGACAACGCCGGGCACAGAGGGTGCAGCCAATGCACTTGTCGGGAAGGATGAAGTACTTCACCAGATCCTTACAGACACCGGCAGGACACGTCTGCTCGTTGATATGAGCTTCAATCTCGTCGCGGAAATAGGTGATCATGGACAGCGCCGGGTTGGGTGCGGTCTGACCAAGGCCGCAGAGAGAAGCCCGTTTCATTGCGTGACCGATCTCTTCAATCTGGTCAAGATGCTCGGGTGTGCCCTTCCCCTTGGATATCTTGTCAAGGATGTTGTACAGCTTCCGACCGCCGACGCGACAGGGAGCACACTTACCGCAGGACTCTTCAACGGTGAACTCAAGATAGAACTTGGCAACGTCCACCATACAATCGTCTTCGTCCATGACGATCATACCGCCGGAGCCCATGATAGAACCGAGTTCCTGAAGGTGTTCAAAGTCGATTGGAACGTCGATGTGGTCCGCCGTGATGACACCACCGGAAGGCCCACCGGTCTGTACCGCCTTGAAAGCCTTGCCGTCGGGTATGCCACCACCTATGTTGTAGACGATGTCCCTCAGGGGCGTGCCCATAGGCACCTCTACCAGACCGGAGTTCTTTATTTTGCCGGTCAGGGCAAAGACCTTGGTTCCCTTGCTCTCTCCGTTTCCAATCTTCGCAAACCAGTCGCCGCCCTTGTTGATAATGACGGGTATGTTTGCCCACGTTTCAACGTTATTGATGACCGTCGGTTGATCCCAGAGACCTTTCACAGCCGGAAAAGGCGGTCTCGGTCGGGGCATACCCCGTTCACCCTCAATAGAAGCGAGAAGGGCCGTCTCTTCACCACAGACAAAGGCGCCGGCTCCGAGACGAATCTCGATATTGAAGGAGAAGTCCGTGCCGAGAATATTGTCGCCCAGGAGACCCAGCTCCGTGGCGTCTTCAATAGCTTTCTGCAGACGCCGTATGGCCAGGGGATACTCAGCCCGAATGTAGATGTATCCACGATCAGCACCGGCGGTGTGTCCGGCAATCGCCATAGCCTCAAGCACGCTGTGGGGATCGCCTTCCAGAACGCTTCTGTCCATGTAGGCACCGGGATCACCTTCGTCGGCGTTACAGACAACGTACTTCTGATCAGACTCAACTACCCGGGTAAAATCCCACTTCTTCCAGGTGGGAAAACCGGCTCCGCCACGGCCCCGGAGACCCGACTTGCGCAGCTCGTCAATGACCCCTTCCGGCGTCATTTCGGTTAGAACCTTTTCCAGGGCGGCGTAGCCGTCACGGGCAATGTACTCTTCAATGTTTTCGGGGTTGATGAAGCCACAGTTTCTCAGAACGATGCGAACCTGCTTCTGATAGAAGCTCAGATCGTCGATCTTCGCATATTCCTTGCTCTCATCCTCTTTATAGAGGAGACGCTGAACCATTCGCCCCTTGACAATGTGTTCCGCCACCAGTTCTGCCGCGTCTTCCGGCTTTACTTCAACGTAAAACGCCTCGTCGGGAAGAATCTTTACAATCGGTCCCTTTTCGCAGAACCCGAAACAGCCCGTCTTGACAACCTGAACGTCGTCTTTGACGCCGGCTTTGTTCAGCTCTTCAATAATATTGGAAACAATGTCGTCGGCCTTGCTGGACATACAGGCTGTGCCGCCGCAGATCAAAATGTACTGATTGTATGCCATATCACTCTCCCCGCTTCGTGTCGGCGACGATATCCGCCGCCGGGCGATCGTAGATGTGCTCGTTTACCAGTTTTTTTCCAATGATGTGACGACGAACGATCTGGCGCGCCACATCAGGAGTAACAGACCCGTAAATGACCCGGGGCATATCGGCGATGCGAACCTCTACAGTCGGTTCCGCGTGATCCAGCCCCATACCTCCAACCTGGCGAACGGCCACATTGGTCAGACCGTGCTGATCCAGTTCTTCAACAAAGGTCTTCAACGTTTCCTTTGCACCGGCGGCAATGCCGCTGGTTCCCATGCTGACGATAATATCGGCGTCCTTGTTATCGGGGGAACGCATTTCCAGTTCCTGTCGTTTCTGGTCTCTGAGCTTTCTCAGGTCTTCCAGCGTCATCTTTGCCATACTGTGGCCTCCCTACTGACTTTCCAGGTTCTCTTCCTGAGAACCGATAAACTCTGCCAGAAGCGCCTGTGATCCGACGGTGTCCAGGTCTCCCAGGACGTCTTTCAGCTCGCTTCTTTGCAGGGTATAACCGGCGTCCATGCGCCGGCGCACAACATTCAACTCGTACTCTCCGTCAAAACAGAACAGCCGCTGCAGAATTTCTGCCATGGCGGCGGAAGGCGGTGCGTCCAGGTGTTCTGAAGGATAGGAAAACTCCAGTCGGGTGCCTTTACCGGGAGCACTTTCAATACTGAAGCTGCCATCCACCGATTCCACCATCTGCCGCAGAAAGGGCAGCCCCAGTCCTACAGTCCGTCCGGGATGCTTGACCCCGTCGGTATAGAAAGGATCGAGAGCCCGATTGAGGGTATCCTCATCCATCCCTTTCCCATTGTCCTGCAGCACCACATGAGTGGTCACTTCGCCCGTTCCGTTCCGCTTTTCCGTTATCTCCAGATCAATAGCAGCAGCACCCGCCTCTATGGAATTCTGAACCACGTCCAGCAGATACTCTCCGAGGGTGTAATGCAGCTTACTCCCCCCGGTGTTTTGCGATAATTTCCGGCATATCAGCCTTTTTCAGTTTGCCGTACACCTCATCGTTAACCATGACAACCGGCGCAAGTCCGCAACAGCCGACACACCGGACCGACTCCATAGAGAACTCGTCATCTTCGGTGGTCTGATTGACACCGATACCGATAAGACTCTCAATTTCATCAATGAGATGCTGTCCGCCCTTGAGATAGCAGGCGGTACCCATGCACACCTGGATTTTGTTCTTGCCGGGTTTCTTCAATTTGAAATAGTGATAAAAGGTGATAACGCCGTATATCTTGGCGAGGGGTACATCCATGTACCGCGCAAGCTCCAGCGCTTCGGCCCGTGGTATGTATCCGTAGATCTGCTGCATCTTGTGCAGAATCATGATCAGATTGCCTGGTTTCTCCCGCCAGACTTCAACAAAATCTGTAAGTTCCTTCGGAAGGGTTGTCTTTTGTGCCGCCTGACTTGCCATGCACGGCCTCCTGTAATCTGTGGTAATTATAACGCGGATTGTAGCGTTAAAAACATTTTATTGCAAGACTTTTTTATTTATTGCAATCTCAGTCACATTAATTCCTGCTGGAAAACTTTGTTGAATAGAGTTGGCACGATGAGTATTATTCTGTTAGTTTATGTGATATAAGGTGCAAATATATGGAAACTAAAATCAATCGCGGTATAGTATTACGCTTGGCAAAGTACCTGAGGGTGCTACATAAACTCAAAAGCCTTGGTTTTGTGAAGGTCTTTTCCAATAATCTTGGCGATGCTATCGGTGTAACTCCCGCTGTTGTGCGAAAAGATTTTTCGACAATCAACATTCCCGGAAACAAGCGTGGCGGATACAACATTGACGTCATTATAGAAGAGGTGGAACGGGTTCTGGGTAAGGAAGAGCGCCAGCAGGTCGTTATTATCGGCTGCGGCAAGATTGGACAGGCGCTGATGAACTTTACCGAGTTTGAGCGGGAAGGCATCGAGGTGGTCGCCGGTTTTGACGTGAACCCTGACGTAGTGCACCCGGCAGCAAAAATTCCTATTCATCATCTGGATGAGTTTCAATCCTTCGCTGAACATCGGGATATCAAAGTGGCAATTCTGGCGGTTCCCGACACGTCCGCAACGGAAGTGTTTGAAATGGTTACCCAGGCGGGTATACCCGGCGTTCTGAACTTCACCTCGGTTGAATTGAAGTGCACCAAATGTGATTTTGATAGCTGCCCCGTCCGGTGTGTCGTCCAGAACGTCAACATCGGCCTGGAAATCGAGAACCTTTTCTATCTCGTCCGCATGCAGAAAGCCGACATGCTCGAGGAAGGCCGCACTGAACCGAACGTGTCCAGTCAGGTCGGTTGACGCTATGACCCTGGACGAATGCGTACGGCGCGTATCTGCGGAATGGATCGTCCCCGGAGACCCGGCCATTCAGTTCCACGACATAGTAGTGTCCGATCTGATGAGCGACGTTCTTGTGACGGAACATGACGATTTTCTCATTGTTACGTCTCTGACTTCGGAGCAGGTTGTCCGGACGGCAGACATTGTGGATGCCCGGGCAATTCTTCTCAGCAATGGAAAACGTCCCCAACCGGCAATGCAGAAGCTTGCCACAGACCATGCTATTCCTGTTCTTTCCAGTCCGTTACCGACATTTGACATCTGTCGTCTTTTGGCGGGATGCAAGGACGAGCGGTCCTGATTATGCTCCACACAAGCCCAATACCGATCGACACCGATCACGCGTCCCCCGTTATCACCGAGTTGATTTATCGCCTGAAGGTACGGGATGTAATGACTGCCAGCGTTCATACCGAATCTCCCGATAACACGATGCGGCAGGCGCAGCAGCTTATGAAAGCCAACGGCATTACCGGGGTACCCGTTGTCGAGGAAGATCGACTGGTCGGTATCGTCAGCATGGACGACGTCATACACGCCCTGGACGACGGGCGCATTGACGCGGCTATTCACAATTACATGACCCGTAGTGTCATCGTTCTGGAAGACGACATGCCGGTAAGTTTCGGCATCTCCTATCTGGAGAAGTACCATTACGGTCGTTTCCCCGTTCTGAACGCGAAGAAGCAGCTGGTAGGCATCATCACAAGTCGGGATATCATCATTGCTCTGCTGCTGGAAATCAATAAGGAAGTAGAACGGTACGAAGCGGCAACCACCAGACCGGAAACGGACGGGCACGGATTCCGTCTGGAGTACACTACCCGAAAATTTGATTTTGAGACGGCGGGACGTCTGTCCACAGAGACAAAGAAACAGCTCAAGAGCCGCAACCTCCCCCCAAAGCTGATTCGCCGCATTGCCGTTGCGTGCTATGAGCTGGAAATGAACCAGGTTGTCCACTCTCACGGCGGCACCGTCCGGGTGGAGTACAGTCCCGACAAGGGACGCATTGAAATAGTCGCAGCCGACCGGGGTCCCGGTATCAAGAACATCGAGGAAGCCCTGACAGAGGGCTATTCCACCGCCACCGAATGGGTTCGGTCCCTGGGATTCGGCGCGGGCATGGGACTGCCCAACACGCGCCGCGTAACCGATGAGTTTGACATTCAGTCCTCCCCGGCAGGTTCCACCATTCGGGCAGCCATCAACACACCGGAGGTACACAATGAATCTGGGTGAACTGCCTCAGGCCCTCAACCTGGAGGTGCTTCAGGACACCTTTGAAGACCGTCCGTTGACGGGGGGATACACATCGGATCTCCTCAGTGACGTCATGGCCAACGCCCATGAACAGGATGTGCTGATTACCATTCAGTCGCACAAGAACACCGTTGCCGTTGCCACACTGGCAGGGGTCGGGGCAATTGTTCTCTGCAACAGCCGCCCCGTTCCGGAGGAGATGATTCAGGCGGCCCGGGATGAGGAAATTGCAATATTCCGTTCCGCCGAGAACCAGTTTGTCATTTCCGGAAAGGTCTACGGCATTCTGAACGGCCCGTCCTGAACGGCGGCTCCTGTCTGTCGCCGGGTAGTCCTTCAGTGAATGTAACGGCGGATCTTCACAACCACTCCTGCCTGAGCCCCTGCGGAGATCTTGAATCAAGCCCGATTCGCATCGTCCGGCAGGCAGCGTCCCGTGGTATCAACCTGATGGCTCTGACCGACCACAACAGCGCCGGAAACTGCCCCGCCTTTGCGGAAGCGTGCCGTCGGGAGGGGATCATGGCGCTCTTTGGAACGGAGACGACCAGCCGTGAGGAGGTACACATCCTTTCACTCTATGCAGACGTGGAAGCGGCCCTTGAATGGGGAGCCTGGGTGTACCGGCGGCTTCCGGACTTCCGGCACGATCCGGAGAAGTTCGGCGATCAGGTCATAGTCGATGTGGACGAAAACATTCTCGCCTTCGAGGAGCGCTATCTCGTCCCCGCCGCCGAGGTGTCCATAGAAGAAATTGTGGCGGAGACTCTGAAACGAGGCGGACTGGTCATACCGGCACACATCGACCGCAGTGCCAACAGCATATACTCTCAGCTTGGTTTTCTGCCGCGCCTGCCGTTCAGTGCCCTGGAAATCACCCGCCGTCCCGTACCTGAAGACGCCGTGGGGTATACCCTGATATGTGACTCCGACGCCCACTTTCTGGACGACATTGGTCGGCGTACCTTCTCGTTTGATGGGGACATCGCGACGGGGTCTACCCAAACAGAAATATTTACGGCCCTTTCGGTGGCATTGAAGGAAAACCGGATTACTCTGTCAATTTGAGGTCTTACTCGGGTACCGGCCGTGCCCCAGGCCACCCGGCACCGGGCGGGTTGGAAAATGTCGACAAATGTGCTATCTTCCCTCTTCAATGGTACTGACCGGCCCGTCCAGACGACTGCTTGTATTCGTATTGACTATATTCTTGTGCACGCCACTTCTCTTAGGAGCGATTCCGGAAGTTCCTCAGCCTCCTGCGGGATATGACCAGCTGGAAGAAGCAACCCGCCTCATGCTCACAAAGGAAGAGTCCCGGAATCAGATCATTCGGCTCATCGATACGGCGGAACGGCACTTTCAACAGATTTCCAATCCGCAGGAACGTTCCTACTGGATAGCCCGGGTTGAGCTTTCCCGGGCCACTCGATACAACCAGCTCGACGAAAAGGGGGCTGCCGAGAATGCCGCCCAACGTGGGCTGGACGAAATTGACGCGTCACTGGCAGATGGTCATTTTTCAGATGGGTTGCGCGTTCTTGCAGACCTTCACGCACAGATGATGATGGCAAAGGGGTTATTCTACATGGTCAGAAACGGCAATGCGGCGCGGGACGCGGCAACGGAAGCACTGGAGCGGGAGCCGCGAAACATCAAAGCACAGATCACCGTTGCGAGTTTCCTGCTCAATGCGCCTCCTATGGCGGGAGGAGACACCGCCCAGGGACGGCTCGTCCTCGAACGTGCCCTTGCCCAGGAGCCTGCCAGCATGAACGATAGATTCCTCATTCTCGGTTGGCTCGCCCAGGCAAGCCACGCTATGGACGATACTGACGCTGCCGAACAGTACTTCGCCGAGGCGCTTTCAATGTACCCGGAAAGTGAGTGGCTTGCGGAAATCGGTGATGAGATTCTTGATTAAGCCGATCCAATAACATCACGCGGTTTGCTGCCGTTCTGGGGCCCCACAATTCCTATTCGTTCCATCTCCTCCACCATCCGGGCAGCGCGGTTGTAGCCCACCTTCAGACGCCGCTGAAGATAGCTTGCGGAGGCTTTTCGAGACGTCGTCACCACCTCGATAGCCTTTTCCATAAGGGGATCTTCCAGGACGCTCGAGTCAATATCGTCGTCATCTTCTTCAATGAATATTTCATCATCGATGTAGTCGGGCTCGCCGAAGGTCTTCACCTCTTCCACCACCCGTTCTACTTCATCCTCCGAGAGGAAGGCGCCCTGAATTCGAACGGGGAAGGGGTCCGACGATGAGGTAAAGAGCATATCTCCACGCCCCAGAAGTTTCTCCGCCCCCTGGGTGTCGATAATGATCCGTGAGTCCACCTTGCTTGCCACCATGAAGGCGATTCGGGATGGAATGTTGGCCTTGATCAGTCCCGTGATGACATCCGTAGAAGGCCGCTGTGTTGCAAGAACAATGTGAATCCCGACAGCCCGGCTCATTGCCGCCAGTCGGGCAACAGTACTCTCCAGCTCCTTTCCGCTCGTTGCCATCAGGTCGGCAAATTCATCGATAATCACGACGATGTACGGCAACGGTTCTGTCGCCAGATTTTTTCGCTTGATCTTGGCGTTGTAACCGGAAATGTCCCGCGCTCCAAGAGAATCAAGAAGACTGTAACGGCGTTCCATCTCGTAAATGAGATACTGAAGCGCCTGAAACGCGCGCTTCGGGTCCGTTATCACCGGCGTCAGCAGATGCGGAATATCGTTGTAGAACTTAAGTTCCACAATCTTCGGATCAATGAGAATAAGCTTCACCTGAGCCGGTGTCTGACGGTACAGGACGGAACAGATGATTGAGTTGACACAGACGGACTTTCCACTGCCTGTGGCTCCGGCAATCAGCAAGTGCGGTGTTCTGGCAAGATCGACTATCTGGGCCTCACCGGCAATATCCTTTCCGAGGGCAATAGGGATGTCGAAGCGATCGCCGAAAAATTCGTCATCCCGCAGAAGCTCACCAAAGGAGACGATATTGCGTTCCTTGTTGGGAATCTCAATCCCCACGGCGTGCTTCCCCGGAATGGGGGCAACAATCCGGACACTTGAGGCGGCCAGCCGAAGAGCGATGTTATCCGCCAGGTTGGTTATCTTGGCAAGCTTCACCCCTGGGGCGGGAAGAATCTCAAACATGGTGATAACCGGCCCCTTCCGGATGCCGGTAACCTCTGCCTTTATTCCAAATTCTTCCAGAGTGACCCGCAGGACCTCGCCCGCATCGCGGGTACCATCATCGATCTCCCAGTACCGACCGTCTGAATACTGCCGCAAAATACCGTCAATCGGAAGAACATACCGACGCCCTGCCTGGACGGGGCGCTGTACCGGAGCCGTCACCGCCGGTTCCGGTTCGTCTTCAAAGAGGTCATCGGGATCATCCCACCGTCCAATCACTTCGTCTTCTTCGTCCTCTATCTCGTCGCTTTCGATATCGAGAATCGGAGGGTCCCGACGAAAATACAAAGGCAGTGGTGCCTCTGGTTCGGCCCGGATATCGGAAGCCACAGGCTCTTCCAGACCCTCTTCCATCCTGCGACGAAGGGCCGCCAGAGTGTTTTGAATTTCATCCGACCCGTGTATGACGTCCGGCAACTCCGCTTCGCTATTATCGGTCGGCTCCCCGGTCGGCTCCCCGGTCGGCTCCTCGGCTGGTTCTGCCACAGTGTCGGTTTTAACCGTTGTCTTCAGTGGAGCCGGCAGTCGAAGAAGGTCCGGCTCTTCTTCCTTTTTTCGGGCTCGAAACTCGAACATCCGCCATACCTGCAATAGCCCGACAGATTCAAGCGCAAGAACGAGGCTCAAAACGAGCAGCGCTCCCCGATGAGTAAAGGAACCGGTCAAAAACTGCAGAAACGGAGCGTTTGCTTCACCCTGGAGCGTCAACAGTCTGAGAATAGCGGCGATTGTCAGAACGGGAATGTGGACCAGGTTGACCAGCACCACCGACGGCCACGTCAAAGGGGCCGGCCGGCCGGCAAAGACCGCAAGAATCCAGAGATACAGCGGAACCCACCATGCAGCCACATGCATCATGGCAAAGAGAAATCGTCCGGGAACCGCATAGGCGAAACCGAAAAAACCGTCCGGGTCCAGCATGGCTACTGCGAGAGATATCGCCGACAGTCCTCCAAGTATTGCCAGAACTGCCGCGAGAATTCGTTCTCTCCGGCGCAAACGTCGTATTGTATACTGCCCGGTTTCGGTCACAGATACCCTCCCTGTACCTCAATATCGGTTGACGGAAAGAGGAATATTAGTTTTGGAAGAAGAAGAGCCCCCAGATACCCAGCGGAATGAGGTAGAGAGAAAAGAGGTACATCTTTCCCGCCCTGACTACCCTCAGCAGAGTTTTCAGCGCGACAAAACCAACCACCCCCGCTACAACGCATCCGGCAACAACCGCACCGATGCTCATCTGTGTCGCCAGAGAGTCAAGATCCCGGGCGGTCAGAACCAGAGCCCCCAGAATGGCCGGTATAGAGAGGAGAAAGGAGTACTCACCGGCGGTCTTTCGATCCATACCGGAATACAGCGCCGCAGAGATTGTAATACCCGATCGGGAAATTCCCGGCAGCACGCCAAAACCCTGAGCAACACCCAGAATGGCGGCGTCTTTCCAGGAGATTCCAGCCAGTACCCGGCTCCCTCGGCTCCATCGGGTAAAAATGAGAATCACAGCCGTTACCAGGAAGAGTATGGACGTTACCAGAGGATTGCGAATGTCAAAGGCCGCGTCCAGGCCTATACCGATCACTCCGGTAATGCCGGTTGTAACGATAATAATGGGTATCAGACGCAAATACGGCCGGTCCTCGTCCCGCACTTTCTTTACTGCCAGCCTCCACAGAGCGACAAGAAAAGCAGCAACCTGCCCGCGAAGAACGATAACTACCGCTACAAGTGTCGCCACATGAAGAAGCACATCGAAAAGCACCGGTATAGTGGCGACTCCGAAGAGTTCACGGGCAACTACCAGATGCCCGCTGCTGGAGACGGGTAGAAATTCCGTGGCACCCTGAAGAAATCCAAGAGCCATAGCCTGAATTGTATTCATTCTACTCCTTTCACTGTTCGCCCGGAGCGAAAAACAGTCGTTGAAAAGTTACTTCCGGTGCACTGTTGTCCCGAAGCCACTGATACACCGCCGACGAAACGGCGATGCGACGCAGATACCAGCGGGTTTCCACAAAAGGTAACGATTCTATCTGAAGCACAGCCGGAAGATCACCAAACTCCTCGCTCCAGCGTCGGCCACGTCCCAGGCCTGCGTTGTACGCGGCCACCCGAAGAACTGGAACGTCCAGTTGTTCTCCCAGATAATCGAGATAAAACGCTCCCAGCCGGAGATTCTCTTCCGGGTTATCCAGATCGGTACCGTCCAGGCGGAGACGCCGAAGAATATCCTCCGCTGTGGCGGGCATCAACTGAGTAAGGCCGCGGGCCCCCACATCGGACTCGGCGTCCCGTCGGAAATGGCTTTCCTCCCGGACCAGCCCCGTCAGCATCGCCGGCGGGACATCGTACCGCACCGCCGCCGCCTCTATCTCTTCCCGATACGCCGGAGGATAGAGAATGAGAAGATCATTCAGTGAAAGTGAAAGATTCCCCCTGGCCTGGGCGCGTCGTGCAAGGTCTAGTGCGGCGGAGTGGTATCCAAGGTCGGAATAACGTCGTGCCAGAACCATAGCGCTGTCGGAAACGTCGGGATCGAGAGCAGCCTCCATGGAGAGAGAGAGAGCCGGATTCGACAAACCCGCCGTAATCAAAGCGTCCCCATGAAGAAGAGCGAAACCGGAGGCGGTCTCAAAATTGAGTTGCCGATGATCAAGATGACGCGCTCCGGCAGCACTCTCCTCAATCAGAACCTTTCCGATATCAGATCGTGAGCCTGTAACTACCCGAAAGGCGAGACCAAAGTAATTCAAGGGAGACCATTCCGGTCCGTCCTGTAGCGGAAGGCCACCGGACGCGCCGAAATCGTACAGCCCCGCCGCATCGGCTGCCGTAAGAATCAGCTGGAGGTGTTGCGTCCCGGGGGCACCCTCAGGCAGGAGCTTGAGACTCTCCTCAACGACCTCAAAGCGGCGCTCCCGAACCAGAACGGGAAGAAGCCGATCAATAACACGCTCTATTTCTTCGGCCGACGCATCGGAACCTTCAAGCTCCCTCAACACCTCCGGCAGGAAAGTGCCGGCGTTAATACTCGATTCTAGATATCCCTCCCGGGCGCGACGACGAACCTCAGGGTCCGCTCCTTCGGTATCGCCAACGTGAACCGGAAAGAGACCTTGCAGAAGAGTGCGCGCCAGGGATTGATCGTCAGCGACAGACGCGGCTCGGGCCTGCAGAAGGGTAACGCGGCCGTCACTGCTCAGTTCAGCGATGCGGGCAAGCCAGGAGGAACTTCGAGAATTCCCGGCGGAGAGGGTGGTGTCGACGGTAGAATATAGACCCGGCAGCGCCGCATTACCGCCCCCCACCTGAGCGGTTTCAAGAAACCCCAGAAAAACAACGGGCTCCAACATCGTCAGGAGGCGTATCGCTTCTGCCCATTCATTCCGACTGACACGGTACACCCCTTCAAGCAACAATCGCTCCGCCGGTGAAAAGCGCTCCAGGGCACCGCTTCGGTAATATAGATACAGGTAAAGTCTGCTGTGAATATCCCCTGCCGGGTGTTCCACAAAAGCCCGGACAAACCCTGCCGTATCCGCCGGGTCCCGTTCAAAGCGCGCAACCGCCCCCCAGACCGCCATCTCCTCTTTCAATTGCCCGGGAGTCACATTTTCGCCCGCTGTCAGAATGTGGTCCGGAGGAAGCTCTTCCTCCAACGTGAGAAGCCGGTCGTACTCTTCCATCCTGTACAGCGCCTCGCCGCGATAGAACCAGGCGTCCCGATACTGTGGAAGCACTTCAGTTCCCCGGACGGCCCAGGCATAGGCGGCGCTCCAATCCTGCCGACGTGAAAAAATTCGGGCCTGACGCGTCGCGGAGAGCCCCGCCCAGGGAGCAATTCCGGCGGCAGAAGAAAACTGGTAGGAACGCCCGGCAGCAGCAACCCGGCCACGCTCTTCCAGCGCGCGTCCCAGGCTGTAGGGTAACGACGGACCCTGCCGCTGCAGCTTCTCCAGCAGTGAGCCGCTCACCTCGAGAGTATCCAGAAAGCGATGGTCCTCACGGGCCAGACGGTCGCTGAATCCGTCCAGCGAGCGGCCACCCCGTGCCGGGTTTTCTCCCTCGACGGCGGGGATAGACCCGCTACAGGCTACAAGTGAAAGAATGAGAACAACAAACAGGGGCATGAAATTTCTGAGGGGAATCATGATCTCCGGCGCCGGTTTATCCCGGAAGGTATGCCACAGATAAGGAAAGAATCGCCGCCGTGCCGGGAAGCTCAGGCAGCGCTTCTCCTCTGAGAATAGTGAAGAAGAAGTACGCCCCGACCAGGACCAGACCCAGAACAATAAGAATCAGCGCCAGTAACAGCACCGCGTTTACCGGCCTGGCATCGTCAATACTATCCGCTTCCGCATCACCATCTTCGTCGTAATCCTGAAAATCGGCCTCAGCCAGATTATCGGAAATCGACGCGTGTACCCTGGCCTCACCGTCAAACTCTTCCGGCAGGTCCAGGTCCGGCAGGAAATCGTCACCCGGAAGATCATCATCCAGAGACTCCATACCGGAAATATCCGCCACGTCGGATGTCTCCTCAGGGAGCCCGTAGGCCGAAGGAAGATCCAGTTGGGAGAGATTGGCGGCCAGACACTGGTACTGAGAACCGGAGGAATCACTGATTCGGGCATCAATATTGCCGGAACCGTCAAGCCCCAGTACAAACTCCAGTTCGGTATCCGTCTCCCCGGGAAGATCTTCAAGAACCAGACAACCCACCAGCTGATCGCCTGTTTCACTTCGCCGGAGCAAGTCAATCTGAACGCTGTGTTGTCCCTCCCGGGCAACGGTCAGGACCATTCGCTTACGTTGAGGAGAATCATCCTCCAGTACGGGATAGAACGAATGGTCGGCCAGTTTGATTCCGATCTGCGCCACAATTTTCTCCTACACCTTTGACGCTATGTGTTTCCGGCCGGTTTGTCAACGACAGAAATACCAACGAAGTTGACAGTTCACGGTACCTTCCAGATAATATCTGAATGTCATTCGTGCTGATCATTACCGCTCTTGTGCTGTTTATTGCTCTCCTTGCCGTTATTTTCTGGCAGACTATCGGAAAACGGGATCGGCCGAAAAAGAACACCCAGAAGGCCCCGCAGCGGAAAGACCGCAACACTATTCTCAAGGAAGCCAACAAACAGCTGGCTGCAAACCCCCGGGACCATCGGGCACTGCAGCAGATCGCCGACCTTTATTACGACGAACAGACGTGGGACAAGGCAATGAAAACGTACGGCATCCTGATGAATCTTGCCGCTTCGAATCAGGATATTGATGAATGCTTTGTCACTACCAGGTACGGCCTGTCGGCACTGCAGCTCAAACAGTATGACGAAGCGTACAAGTCCCTGATGGTGGCCCGTACTATTGATGATCAGTCCTTCGAGGTGAACTACAATCTGGGCTACCTGGAGTACCGCCGGGGCAATCTGGAACGTTCCGTCCAGCTTCTGAAATTCGCCCACGAAACCCAACCTGAACACGTCCCCGTACGGCGCTACCTGGGTCGGGCATTGTACAAACTCCAGAAATACAAGGACGCCGCTCGTTTCCTCAGACAGGTAGTAGACCTTGCTCCGGAAGACAAGGAGTCTCTCTTCTTCCTTGCCCAGAGCTACCACGAACTCGGCCAGAACGAGCAGGCGCTGATGATTTTCAACCATCTCAGGCCGGACCCGGTGATGGGTCCCCACGCGGCGCTCTTCGCCGGCACTATTCGCATGTCAAAGCGGGAGCTGGAAAAGGCAACTATGGATTTCGAACTGGGACTGCGCCATGAGACAATCCGTCAGGAAGTTGCTCTTGAGCTGCGATACCGTCTGGCAGATGCTTACATGAAACAGCAGGATATTGGCAAGGCGCTGAACCAGCTGGCGGAAATTCACCGTGTCAATCCGGGCTACAAGGACGTAACCGCCCAGATAGCGCGAAACAAGGAACTCCACAGCAACCGCCACCTCCAGACCTATCTCATTTCTCCCTCCAGCGAATTTGTCTCTCTCTGTCGTCGCATGGTCACGACCTTTTACAAAAACGCCAAGGTAAAGATTGTCGATGTACAGATGCAAAAAAACGAATATGCCGATGTTCTCACCGAAGTGGAAACGACACGGTGGGAAGACATCATCCTCTTCCGGTTTATTCGCGGCACCGGCCAGGTAGGAGAGCTGGTGGTCCGGGAGCTCAACAGTCGCCTCAAGGAAACCCGTGCGGGTCGTGGATTCTGCGTCACTGCCGGCTCCTTTTCAGAGACAGCAACCAGTTTCGTGGAGGCACGCCTCATCGATCTGCTGGACAAGGAAAAACTCCTGGAAATATTCAACCGCCTTGATTAGTCGGCTTGATCAGCCGGGCGAACCGGGTATACTGAGCTCACTATGGACCGGGTGTTGTTGCAGAAAAAAACTGAAGAGCATCAGGATGTCACCCTGCGGATGGATCCCTTTCTCTTCCGTCGCCTGGGAATCGTCCGGAACGCCGTACACCTGAAAATTGCCGACTACTACCTAAACTGCGTGCCCTTCGACTTCTCCCTTAAGCAGTGCCGGGCAATTTCTGTTCTTGGTCCGCGGGAAATACAGACCTTTTCCGAATACATCGGTTCAGTCCACAACCTGAACCTCACCCTTGATCATCCCGGTTTCTCCAAACCGATTTCTCTCTTCATCCGGGTCCGCCTGAAGGGCTTTGTACAACACAACCCGGACTCCAACGTCTGTATCATTTCTATGGATAACGTTACCGTCCCAAACGATTTTACGGAAATCTTTGTCGGCGTTGCCGACGAACTTGCGTTCTGCCGTGCTCTCTACGACGATGACGCGAAAGCTACCGAATCGATGGGGTTGCAGAGCTTTCGCTCCGCCATTGGACCACCCTACTTTACACTGCGGGGTGAGGGTGAAACCAACCTGAAAGGCAAGGCAACGGAAATAACACCCCGGCAGATCACCCTCTTCTGTGACACAGAGGGGGGCCATCCCGCAGAGGGAACCTCCGTGGAGGTGGAGCACCCCCCCACAGGAGCCCTGGCGACGGGAACGCTGACCGCACTTCGCCCTTCCGGAGAAGCCCCGGAATACTCCTTCATCACCGTCGATCTGCGCTATTCGCCGGCCTACATAGATCTGATACGTCGGGCGTCGGACAGCCCTCAGTCCAGCTGAACGGTAAAACCCGCAAAAACCTGAATCGGCTGATCGGAAAATTGTAGATTCGGATAAAAGTCGAGTCCCGGTGCCACCTCAACAAACAATTCCAGGAAATCCTGAAGTAATAAGACACTCAAAGCGAAGGGGATTCGCGATCCTGCATCGTACTGAATCTCTCCGTCGCTATCCCGTCCTTCGGGGAAAAGTTTGCCGTACAGCCCGATACCAAAAGAACCGTGGAGTACGCCGACTATTTGCCGGTTGTCTATGAGTCGCACATCCCCGGCGAGAAAAATATACTGATTCCCCGATGAGAAATCATAACCCGCTTTTATGTCGAAGGGTGCCGGCCGATATACAAGCACACCGTTAGGAATACCCGCGGCGAACCCCAGCCGGTCGGACCGCCCCCGAAACTGTGCGAAGAGGGGCGAAGCCGCAACTACCACCAGCATGACCAATACCAGAACAATTCGTCGTTTCATCGTATCCTCCCTGTTGCAGATTATACGATATTTCTTGTTCGCCGTCCTGTTGCCTGTTATAGTCTTTTTCGAGTTATGGCCGAGAAACGTCGTCACACCCGAGTGGTGCATCGGGACGTTGTCCGGTTTGACGCTGCAGGAACGACGATCGAGGGTTTTTCGGTTGATATCAGCCGAACAGGTATACAGGTTGAAGTAGCCGTTCCCCATTCTTTTGACCATGTCGAAATGATCCGGTTTTCCCTTCCCGACAGGGAGTCTGAACTGGAAATACCCGTACGTGTCGCCCGCAGGAGCGACGATGCCGACGGAAATGGACAGAACACCCTCGCCTTCGAGTTTCGACGCGGTGCCGACCGGGAAATGCGTCTCATAGAGAATTATATCCGCGCGCTGAAAGAACGGGACCGGGATGACAACAACCGACGAATCCCAAGAATCGATTGCTCTATTCCGGTAGATTGTGGTCCAGGTTTCACTGAAGCAACTATCCAGAACATTTCTCCGGAAGGACTACTGGTTTCCGCCAAAGGGACCGCTGTAGCAGACACGAATGTGACGGTAGTTTTTTCTCTTCCCGGAGACAATCGACCGATCAGAAGTGCCTGCCGGGTTGCCTACGTCATATCTGAAGGGCACGATGAAACGGTCCGTTTCGGGGCTCCGTTTGAAGAAATTCCAACAGTGTACCGTGCCCGCATACGTCAGTTTATCGAGCGGAACGCCGCGGCGCATTCCCTCCGGTCGACATGGTCCCGACTGGACCATAATTCACATGACGGCTACAGCGCCGACGAAGAGGAACTATACGGAATTTTGAGAGACACCCCGGGGATACTCTTTCACATTCTGTCGGAACGAAACCTGACAATTTACGACGGCTTCAGAATGGTTGCAGACGACCAAAGCGATCAGGAGATTTCCATCCTGGTTTCTTCCCCGGTTTCCAGTGGTATCACATCGGGTGACACCGTCTTCGTCAGTTTCACCGCCCGCGGCAGCAATTATTACTTCTCATCTCATGTGAAGACGCTAAAGGATGCCGACAAGACGAACGGCGCTATCCTGACTATCGAAAATCCCCGGGGTATTCACCGCTCGGACAACCGTTCGAATCGACGAAGTCCCGTTGAACGGAATGACGGGATTTTTCTCCGGGTGCCCGACGATCCCGATACGGTTGTCGCGGGAAAATTACTGGATATCAGCCGGAGAGGGTTTCTCTGTGAAATCACCGGAACCGAAGACGAAGTGAAGGTATTCCAGGCGGATATCTCTATAGGATACCGCACCGACGGCCGTGACAAACTGTTTCAACAGGGTCGAATCCGTCACGTCGCCGGGCGGCCCACACAACATTCTTCATCGGAAATGGCAGATCGGCAGACAATCCATTTAGGAGTGGAAACGGGCGTACGCCTCGGTTCATTGCGCCGACGGGTAATAACCACCGCCCGGTGGGAGGAGCGGATCCGGCAAATTCAGGAATCTGCTCGCGAAGATACACCGGTCCATGACGCCCGACGAATCACCTACCGGAACAGTCACGGACAGGAGATTGTGGCTCTGGAAAACCGTGTGGGTATGGACGGGCCTGACGGCGACACCCCCACGGTGGTGATCATTCCACCAGCTTTCGGAAAAAAGAAAGAACATCCCGCTCCCCTTGCACTCGGCATCTGTGAAACCTTTCGTAAAGCCGGCGCTTCCGTAGTAGTCATCCGGTATGACGGAATCAACCGCCCCGGCGAAAGTCACAACGACGGCGAGGTTTCCCGACGAGGATACGAGATGCTCAACTACCGTCCGACCCAGGGTATGGATGACATCGCGGCAACCTTGGACTACATTTTCGGTACTGCCGATTTCGACCCCGCCACGGTAATCCTTGTAACCAGTAGCATGTCCTCCGTTGATGCCCGAAAGCTTCTGGTAACGGAGAAGCGAATACACGGATGGATAAGCCTTATGGGAGTCCCGGCGGCCCGGACAACCTTGATGAACGTCCTGGCCGGTACTGACATCATTGGAAACTATCGCCTCAATATTCCCAATGGCATCCGGGGTATGCTGGGCCACCTTGTCGACATGGATTCCCTGGCCGCGGATCTTGTGGAAGAACGGTACGCCTTCCTCACGGATGCACGGTACGACATGGCGCGTATCGCTATACCGGTACTGTGGATATCCGGCGAACACGATCATTGGGTTGACAGCGCAGAGGTTGAAGACATTATGGCGGTAGAGGCGGGAGCTCCTCGGGAAATCATTCGCATACCGACCGGACACAACCTTCGCAACAGCGACGACGCCATGGAAGCTTTTCGCATAATCTCCGGATACTGCACCAATCTGGCCGGTCTTGACGGTGTCGGAGTTGTACCGTCCAGGGACGCCGTTCTGAAAGCACTTGCCCGGGAACGGGAGCGGGTATACCGTCCAATTGACAGCGAAACGGTAACAGCCTACTGGCATACGTACCTTCTTGGAACGGCGGACAAGCACGAAGGGTACGATTTCTACGAAAACCTCGTCGAATTCCGAGATTTCATTTCCCGTGAAACGGAGCTGCTTTCCCCCCGGCCGGGACAGACCATCGCCGATATGGGCTGTGGTACGGGGCTGCTAACGGCGGCGATTCTGAACAGGATCGTGGAGGACGGAAAGACCGGCCCACCCGCTTTCGATGAAGCGACAAAAATTGTGGCTACCGACCTTATCCCCGATGCGCTGATGCGGGCCCGAGATAAGTGCCGGATTATTCTGGACGGCCTCGATTATGACGGTCCCGACGTTCTTCGCAGGGGAGCCCTTTCGGTACACTTCATCGCGGCGAATCTCGAACCGGACCGGTCACTTCCGCTTCGGGACTTCATAGCCAACCGACAGGTGCCGATCACCTTTCTTAAAGGTCGCATTGAAGGGCTTGCCGACAGTGTGGTGGACAGGTGGCACGAGGAACACTCTGCAATTCTGGCAGCCTTTCTCAGGGGTGACAACGTACCCCCGGACCAGCCTATTCCGGCTTCGGAACAGGCTGAAGAAATCCACCATATGTCCCGGCAAATAATTGCCGCCCGGCCAGGCAAACATGAGGACGGGACACCCCCGGGCGGTTATGACGCTCTTGCGGCAAGCCTCTTCATTTCCTATATCCGCAATCCGGATTATCTGCTCTATCAGTTTCACCGGATGCTGAAACCCGACGGAACCATTCTGGTTTCGTCCATGCGTCCGGACAGCGACATATCAAAGATTTTCACCGATTATATCGGGGCGATAGAGGCCGGTACCGCCGATGGTACCCATCGAGGCGCCGCAAAAGCGATGCTCAATGAGGCGGCGGCGCTCTTCGAACTGGAAGAGGAAGGCTACTTCCGCTTTTTCACCGCAGAAGAGCTGTACGCCCTGCTGATAAACGCCGGTTTTCGGGATGTCCGGGTGGAGCGGTCCCTTGGAAATCCACCGCAGGCATATATTGCCACCGGCATCGCAGCAGAAGAACCGCCGGAACCGTGGAGGAACTATGTCTGAACTGGTTCAACGACTGGATGAAGCAATTGCAAACTGGGGACGTCACCCCGTCCTGATGGAAGTCGACGGAACCGGCAACTCCGTTCCTGTGACCGCTGACGATCTGTCCCGACTGACAGAAAACCATCTCTGTCTGCTGGCCGACGGGGGAATCCGTCGAAACGATGTGGTGGCCCTTTTTCTTGAAAACTCCGCAAATTTCATTGCCCTGGTTATCGCGCTTATGCGAACAGGGGCTATACCGGTATTTGCCAAACTGGAATACCGCCGAAACGAGCTCAACACAATCTTTCGCGATATTGACCCCGATGCGGTCATAGCGGAAAAGAGCTTTCTTCCTGTACTGCGGCCGTTTCTTCCCGGCCGGGGCGTCATTGTCGGAAGCAGCGGTGTTTTCACCAAAACTCAGGAAGTCACCCGGCATCACGCCGCACCGGGGCTGTCCGACGAAGTCGCCTCCGTCAACTGCACCTACCGGGGATACGGAGAATTGCTTGGCAGTATGGCCACGGCGGAACAGTACCTCCTGGGAGCGAGAGTCCTCCAGGACGGACTTCAGGGTAACGTCGGTGAAAAAATGCTCTACCCCCTTCCGATGAGCCACATTTTCACACTGATTGGATGCATACTGGTGCCCCTTTTCTACGGAATGACGGGAGTCATCGCCCGGACAATTCATCCGCGGGTACTCTTCTCGGCAATCGAGAGACTGGATATTCAACATATGACGGCAGTACCCGAAATCTACCGGCTCCTCTATCGGTCGCTGCGGCCGGCTCACAACGTCAGTTCTCTGAAACGATGTGTGTCGGGGGGCAGTCTTCTGCGGTCCGACGAATACGAGCAGCTGAAAACAACGTTGAACGTCGAGGTTCTTCACGGATACGGTCTTACGGAGTTCACGCCGGTCAGCCGGAATATTCACGGTCACGCCCGCGCCGGAACAGTAGGACCGGTTTGTACCGGACTGGACGTGCGCGTTGAAGCCGGGGAAATACTCCTCCGCAGCGCTGCCCTCTGCAAGGGGTACTACAACCGGCCCCAGGCAACCCGCCGGGCCTTCCGGGAGGGCTGGTTCCACACCGGTGACCGGGGCCACTTCGACGGCGACCACCTCGTCTTCGAGGAAGAAATCAAGCAGACCTGCAAGGTAAACGGCGTCATGGTTGATCGCGAAGAGATCCGAAAGACGATTCTGGCAGCCTCCTCAGCTCTGGATGCGGAAGTAAATGTAGATGGAAATTCAATTACAGCCCTTCTGGAATTGCCGGAAGGTGTCGATAAACAAGAGGAACACGAGCGACTGAAAGCTGTGTTACCGCATCAGCTGGCGGCGTACAAGATTCCCCGTCTGCTGAAGTAAAAGAAGTAAAAAACGGCCCACATACATCACCCCGAAAGGGAACAGTACGAAGATCTTCAGGAGGAGCCGTGACCGACAAGAAAAACCCGGAGGAAACACTGAACCCGCCGGAACTGCGACAGCGACTGGAGACCATTGTCTCCCGAATTTCCCGCATACCCGCCGAAGAGTTTCAGGATGACGTCCTCATCCGGGAGGAACTCGGTATCGACAGCCTCATGGCCATGGAAATAACCGCCTCGGTTGAACGGGAGTTTTTCGTGGAGATTGACGAGACGGAGATGTTTGACATTCGTTCCGTCGGTGAATTCGCCACGTTTGTGGAGCAAAGATACAGGGAGACTCATGGGTAGTCTTCGGATTCTGCTTATTTCTCCGTCAGGAGCGTTTCTCAGCATGAACGAGGCGTTTCGCTCCTATATGGAAGAGTCCCGGGAAATGAAAACCATTCTTCATTACTGGAACGGACTCGGCGCGGCCCTTCCTACCGTGGCCGGTCTCACCCCGGAGCGACACACCGTCACAATTTGCGATGAGAATTACGCGGCCATAGACTACGAGGCCCCGGTTGACATTGTCGGCCTCACCGGCATGACCCAGCAGGCGCCCCGGGCGTACGAGATTGCCGATGAATTTCGCCGCAGGGGCGTGTATGTCACCATGGGAGGTATGCACGCCACGGTACTGCCGGACGAAGCACAGGAACATGTAGATACCGTCTTCAAGGGTGAGGCTGAAAACACCTGGCCCCTGTTTCTTTCGGAGTACGAAAAAGGCCGCCCCCGACGGCGCTACGATCAGAAAGACTATCCGGAAGTTGACATGTCCACCATTCCGATGCCGCGATATGACCTTGTAGCCCACAACAATTACCCCGTCGTATGGGTTCAGGCAACCCGGGGCTGCCCGCTGGACTGCGAGTTCTGCGCGGCTACCCGCGTCTACGGTACCCGCTACCGCCACAAGGACCCTGACCAGGTAGCCCGGGAAATTCGCCGGGTAAAGTCCCTGTGGAAACACGCCCAGGTAGGATTTGCCGACGACAACATGTTCGTGGATCGTCGGTGGCTCAAAGAGCTGCTGGAGGTATTTCGGGATATTCCCTTCACGTGGTACGCCCAGAGTGATATGTCTATTGCGGAGTATCCGGAACTGCTCTCACTGCTCCACCAGACGGGTCTGAGAATACTTTTCGTCGGTTTTGAAAGCGTCAACCACGACAACCTGAAAGGAATCAACAAAAACGAATGGAAGGCGCGCCGGCTGGAGAAGTATCCCGATGCGATAGCGGCCATACAGGGAGCCGGAATCGGCGTCTACGGGTCTTTCATTGTAGGAATGGAGTCCGACGGAAACGAGGCCTTCCGGGAAATCGCCGACTTTGCCAACGCAAACAATCTCATGGGTACCCAGGTGACTATTCTGACACCCTTTCCGGGGAGCCGACTCAGAACAAGAATGGAGGAAGAAAACCGAATCAGTTCCAGCGACTGGAACCTCTACACCGCCTGGAACAGCGTCATTCACCACCCCCGACTCACCTCTGAGGAGCTGGAGACGGGACTGCTCACAATATACCGGTCCGTCTATGCGGAAGAGCAGCTTCGTGCCCGGGCAGCTCACTTCAAGAAGGTCTTTCTGCAGCTTGCAGATCGGTAATTCCTATGAAAGCGCCCGAGTATCTTGAGGAACAGAAAGACCGCGCACTGCGAAACAGTCGCATCGCCGCAATCTTTGCCGCAATCGCAATCATGATATTTGCCATACTGGATACGGTGGTCTATCCCGAACTGGTACGGGACTTTCTGTATATTCGGATAACTGTGGTAGCAGTCAGTATGATCCTTTTTGCCCTTACCTGGATTCCGGGGGCACGAAACTTCGGTTGCGAAATCGGTATGGTCCAGTACGTGGTAACGGCCCTTTCCATTGTCCTGATGATCCACCTCTCCGAAGGATACCTCAGTCCGTATTACGCCGGGATAAACGTCATTCTTATCGTCTTTCTGGCAATTCTGCCGATGGACCACATCAGGGCAATGGTCATCTGCAGTATCATCTACATCGCCTATCTGTTCCCGATACTCATCAGAGGCAACATTACCGAATGGGCGGTATTCGCGGGGAACAACTCATTTCTTCTGGCGACAATTGTTCTCGCCGTGGTGAGTTCCTACATGTCTACCCGGCTGCGCTACAAAGAGTTCTCTGCCCGTTTCAGCCTCGCTATGGCAAACGAGGAACTGAAACACCTGGATATCATGAAATCTCAGTTCTTTGCCAATGTGAGCCATGAAGTACGCACCCCACTGACCTCCATAATTGGCCCCGTCCAGAGCATGTACGAAGGAGACACCGGAGATATCAACGATGTCCAGCGCAGGCTCCTGTCCCAGGTCTATCGAAACGGCTTGCGCCTTCTGGATATGATCAACCAGATGCTGGACTTCGCCCGTTTTGATGCCAGAAAGATGCAGGTACGCCTGGAAGAAATCACCCTGGAAGACGCAATACAGGATACGGTAACGGCCTTCAACGAGGTTGCATCCCGCAAGTCGCTGTCGCTGGAATACATCATTGAAACGGACGTTTCCCGGGTGTACCTGGACAGAGAGAAATTTGAACGCATACTCACTAACCTTCTGCGAAACGCCGTCAAGTTTACCGACGACGGGGGAATCACAATCAGGTCGCGGCTGGACGGGAACGACATCGTCGTCTCCGTTGAAGATACTGGTATCGGTATACCTTCAAACCAGGTACTCACCGTTTTCGAGCGATTTCAACAAGTCGACAGCTCCAGTACCAGACGGTATGAAGGGACCGGACTGGGACTTACCATCGTGAAAGAGGCAATAGAATTACAACGAGGCACCGTGGAGGTGCAAAGCACTCAGGGAGAGGGCACCACCTTTACGGTACGCCTGCCCCGGAATCTGCAGGAGCTTATGCCCGACGCCATAAGCAACCGTACCGGCAGGGACCGTCGGCGGGGAAACCGACGGACCGACGAAGCGGACTATACCGGACCGGAGCGGCGGCGCGGACCCCGGCGAGTACGCGATTTCGCCAAGGTGGACATCGCCGACATGGTCTTCATGGAGTCGGAACAACTTCGCGAAGAAGAAGCTGCGCCGTCACCGGAAACCTCCGAAACGGAGGGCTTCAGCGTCCTGTACGTGGAAGACAACCTGGACCTCCGCTCCTACGTCTCCACCATGCTGACCCGTTCGGGCCATCGGGTTGTAACCGCCGTGGACGGGCAGGATGGACTGGAAAAGCTCGATACATTCAGACCCGATGTGGTCGTTTCAGACATCATGATGCCCCGCATGGACGGGTACGATCTCATGGGGAAGATGCGTGAAGACCAGCGATACCAGTCCATACCGGTAATCCTCACCACCGCAAAGTCCGAAACGGAAGAGCGCATCAAAGGGCTGGAAGAGGGAGCCGACGACTACCTGGCAAAACCGATCAATATCCGCGAGCTGGATGCCCGCATCCGAAACCTCATAACCCGGCGCCTCTTTCAGGAAGCCCTGGCCCGGACAGAAGAGCTGGAACGGCGCATGAAAGACCTGACCATGGGCTTTTCCCGCTCACTTGACCTGCGGGACCACTACACGGCGGACCATTCAAACGACGTACTCAACTACGGGACTATTATCGCAGAGGAACTGGAAGTTTCCGTGGATGAGACCTTTCGGGACGCCATGCTCCTGCACGACCTCGGCAAGCTGGGCGTTCCCGACCGGGTTCTGTTGAAGGAAGGACCCCTCGATGACGATGAATGGCGCATCATGAAAAAGCACGCCGAGTTCGGGGCGCACCTTCTGGCGGAGTTTGATTCCTTCCGGGACGTCAGCGAGATCGTCCTGGCCCACCAGGAACGGTACGACGGCACCGGCTACCCCCGGGGGCTCAAGGGAGAAGAAATTCCCCTTGCCGCCCGGATTATTGCTGTGGCCGACGCGTGGCACGCCATGATCGAAGACCGCCCGTACCGGAAAGCACTGGACGTTTCCAAGGCTATCTGCGAACTCACCCGCGGACGGGGCACCCACTTTGACCCCACCGTGGTAGACGCCTTTATCGCGGGGCTGAGTCGACGCGGTCTCATCGACGTTTCCATGTGCTGAGGCGCAACCCCTGACAACAGCTTTGTGGCGCTCCCCTCCACCAGAGCCACCTCATGGCCCTTTTCCTTCAGATCCATCGCGTTCAGCAGCACATGAATAAAACACATGGGGTCGCCGTTAAAGGCAAAAAGTGCAAATTTCCGCATATAAGTTTCTCCGCTCTCATTATCGGGGAAGTTCGTTGGAATTTGAACCATCCGGTTCTGCCGCGTTTCCTGCCCCACCCCAACGGGCCGGACCGGATCAGAGGGGTACTGCGTGTCATTGATGACGCGGTAGATCTCACAGGACTCGCGGACCGGACAGGCGCTACCGGTTTCCGAAGAACAGGCATTTGTAGATGCTGTCGTCGGGTGTGTGTAAGGCTCTGTACATCTCCCGTCCCGGCCTCTGCTCGTCGAACAGGATTATTGGTGTCGTACCCCGTTCTATAAAAAAAAACGATATGAACTGTCCGACAACGAACCCGACAGGTTTCCTTTTCGTAGCTCCGCAGAAAAAGCGATCTCGTCACAACAAACACTCTCCTTGCGAACCGCGGAACAGTTGCGTATCATGGCAGAGGGGGTCAACAAAAGAGATTATGGTCAGATATCGGTGAAATTCATCGATAACATAGACAACCTCCTTGGGGATGACCTCCGGGAGGAACTACAGAACGGCGGCCGGTTCAAAATTGCCGCGGCCCACTTCTCTATATTTGCCTACGAGGCACTCAAGACGGAACTGGAAGCCCTTGAGTCGTTCCACTTTATCTTCAATCAGCCCACATTTACCGTTGAGACCGCAACCGACCGAGTGAGGAAAGAGCACCGAGAGTTCTTTATACCGAAGGATAACCGGGAACGTAGCGTGTTCGGTGACGGGTTCGAGATTCACCTGCGTAACCAACTTTCCCAGCGGGCAATCGCCCGGGAGTGCGCCGACTGGATACGCCGCAAAGGGACCTTCCTGTCAAACAGAACCGAAAGCTCAATGCCGGAGTTTGGCGTTGTGACCAGGCAAAGAGGTATGACCGCGTATCGCGGCATACAGAAGTTTGACACGGTTGTCCTCGGGTATCAGCCCAGCGACGATCTTATCGTGGACATCCAGAAATACGACGAACCGGAACACGCCAAACGCTACATCGACATGTTTGACCGCCTCTGGAAGAACCGGGATCAGATGGAAGACGTCACGGACCGACTGGTTGCACATATCGAGTCGGTGTACAGGGAGAATCCGCCGGAACGTATGTACTTCTTCATCCTTTACACCATATTTACCGAGTTTCTGGAGGATATCAGTGAGGACTATCTTCCCAACGACCGCACCGGCGAAGCCCTCATGGATTCGCTGGATTTCGACTTCTTCAGGTTACTGGACTCGGTGACGATCGCTCGATCGCGAAAGCACATCGAGCAGTTCTATGACATGACCGAAATCGGTGCGTTTCCAACGCGGCTCAAACCGATCACGCACCGGCTGCCCATTTCTCACCGGGACGATATCGTGCAGTTGGACGACGTCGTCATGTTTCTCAGTGGTCTCGTCCTGGCGGCATATACGCCACTCAAGTACGTGTACCCCAGCCGACTTGACCGTTACGCCGAACAGTACGACATAGAGGTGCGCGCCGGATCCCATCTGAAACAGACAGACCGGGAGCAGAGCCTTGTACGTTTGATGACCATCAATCTGCTGAAGCGTCTCGAGAGTTCCGTCCATTCCTTTCGTTTGACCGTCGGCAAGATTCATGACCTCTGCGCGGAAAACCTGGAAGCGATACGGCGCTTTGAAGGCGGAGAATCACCAGTGGCCGCGCTGTGGAGCTCAGAGTACCAGGATCTGAACGAGGACGATGACTTCTGGGATCCTGACGATATCTCGGTGGGAGACAAGATCAAGATCGACCTCAAAGACGTGGACCTCAAAGCCTGGAAACGTGATCTGGAAGCCGACCACGCGGCGCTTGCGCTCATGTTGGAAGACATGCAGAAAGTAAGGCCCGACGACGACGCCAAACTGCAACACCTGAAAACGCAAATGGTCACCAAGGTGGATGCCCCGATCAATTCGGCCAATCGCAAGATTCTCGTATTTACCGCCTTCTCGGACACGGCGGAATACCTGTACACGAATCTTGCGCCGGTCATGAAGGAACGTGGCCTGGAAACGGCTCTCGTAACCGGTTCGGCCAATCCAAAGACAACACTTTCCAGGAGCTACGATTTTCAGTCGGTGCTGACACTATTCAGTCCGCGTTCCAAGGAAAAAGAACTGGTGATGCCCACCGAATCCGCCGGGATAGACGTCATCTTTGCCACCGACTGCATTTCGGAAGGGCAGAACCTCCAGGACTGCGACTACCTTGTCAACTACGATATCCACTGGAACCCGGTCCGGATCATTCAGCGTTTTGGTCGGATCGACCGCATCGGATCGACCAACGAGGTGATACAACTGGTCAACTACTGGCCGGATATGGATCTGGACGGCTACATCCGCCTTAAGGAGCGGGTGGAGAACCGCATGGCCATCGTGGACCTCACCGCCACTGCGGACGACAACATCCTGGATCCCGAGTCTCCGGATCTGACGTACCGGAAAGAGCAGCTCCGACGAATGCAGGAAGAGGTGGTGGACCTGGAAGATGTCAGAACCGGCGTCAATATTACCGACCTGGGGCTCAACGATTTCCGGATGGACCTTCTCAATTTTGTTCGGGACCACGGGACTCTCAACGGGTTGCCTACCGGGTTGCACGCTGTGCTTCCGGCCCAGCCGGCACTCGGTCTGGTACCGAGTGTGGTTTTTGCACTCCGTAACCGAAACCACGGCGTCAATATCATGCGACTCAACCGACTCCGCGATCTGTTGGTCCATCTGCAGGCACTCAAGACACCGCAAGGAGGATCAACAAAATGGCGGACAAACCGACAATGCACAGCCCGGACCTCACCCGGGAGAACATAGAGAAGATCGCCTCACTGTTTCCCTCGTGCATTACCGAGAGCCGGGACGAAAAGGGCAATGTGGTAAATGCGGTCGATTTTGACCTTCTGCGGCAGGAACTTTCACCTCAACTCGTTGAAGGCCCCACGGAACGCTACCGGCTGGACTGGCCGGGCGAAAACCGCTGCGGGCGGTGTTTCGGGATGCAGCCTTTGACCGGGACGACAGCCGTATCAACCTTTCGCAATACTTTGCCCAGCTTTCTCCCAACACGCAGGTCAAGGTAATCTGACCGTATGGGCCATATCGAATCCGACCACAGCCCGGAGCTCCTCCGTAGGCTCATCGACCACTGGGAAGACGAGCTGGTTGAGTTCAAACGCGCGGGAAACGACTATAAAACTTCTGAGATCGGTAAGCACCTCTCCGCCCTCGCCAACGAGGCGAACCTTCGAGGCGCTCCCCTTGCATACCTCGTTTTTGGCGTGGACAACGCGACGCGCCACATCGTCGGGAGCAACTACCGGCTGGAGCAGGAACGTCTGCAAAGCATAAAACACCAGATGTCCCAGGGGACGGAACCGAGCGTCACTTTTCGTTCGGTCTACGAAATCGACGATCCGAACGGGCGGATTGTGGTGTTTGAAATACCCCCTGCACCGCGTGGGCTGCCGATCTCCTGGAACGGTCACTACTACGCGAGGGCCGGAGAAAGCCTGGTGAGCCTGGGGATCGAAAAACTGGACCAGATAAGAAATCA
Organism: uncultured Spirochaeta sp.; assembly: GCA_964496635.1. GTDB lineage: Bacteria > Spirochaetota > Spirochaetia > DSM-27196 > Alkalispirochaetaceae > Alkalispirochaeta. The sequence continues at coordinate 2,401 of CAZCAE010000016.1, read as the reverse complement.
GACCCTCACGTCTGACTGGTCAGCCCAGGTTGTACCGGCCGGCACCCTGGATCATCTTGATTCGGAGGCAATTCAGTGGGCTCGTTCAGCTTTTGCCCGGAAGCATGCCAATCGATTGACCGCCGGGGAGGTGGCGTCCTGGTCGGACAGTACCTTTCTGGACCGGGCAAGGTGCACTCAGGACGGCAGGATCACCCGGACCGCTATATTGCTCCTCGGTAAACCGGAGGCCGCATATCTACTGAACCCCCATCCGGTGCAGGTTACCTGGAAACTCGTGGCGTCGGAGCACGGTTACGAACATTTCGGGCCCCCAATGGTACTGACAACCTCTCAACTTTTCCAGAAGGTCCGGAATCCCAACCTCCGGTTTGTCCCGGAAGGACAGCTCCGTGCGATCGAAGTTCCCAAATACGATCGGCGGATCGTACTGGAGGCACTCCACAATGCCCTCGCCCACCAGGACTACCAGATGAACGGCCGCATACTCCTCACTGAGTTACCCGACCGCCTGGAGATACGAAACCTCGGCGATTTCTTCGACGGGTGCCCTGATGACTACATCGTCGGAGACAAGACTCCCTCCCGCTACCGAAACGCCTTTCTGGTACAGGCAATGACGGAACTGAACATGATTGACACGATGGGCTACGGCATCCACCAGATGTACCGCAGTCAGGCCGCTCGGTATCTTCCGCTGCCCGATTTTCAGTTGCACAGTAACGACGAGGTGCAAATCACCGTCTATGGTACCGAAATCTCACCCGCTTATGCTCAGATCCTGATCCGGAATCCCGATTTGGTGCTGGGCGACATAATCGCATTGGACAGGATTCAGAAAGGATTGGTTCCGGACCAGAGCACAGCAAAACGGCTGAAGCGGGCCGGTGTGATCGAGGGGCGGCAACACCACCGGCTCGCCGGTGATCCCCTGGGGTTTGACCCCGCACATCTGTTGGAGCTCCTTCGAGAGTTGCTCTCAACCAACAAGAACACGAGTCGGAGGGACATCGACGAGCAACTCCTACCCGAGTTCCCGGAAACGTTTTCGGAATCTGAAAAACGCACCCGAATCGGGAACCTCCTGACTAAATGGCGGCGAGACGGTGTCATAGAAAACATCGGTAGCCGGACCAACCCTCTGTGGATTCTGACAGAAAGCATGCAGAAAGAAAAAAATAAAAATGTCGATTTATGTATTGTTATAATGGCAATTATTGAGGGAATACGGCGTGGTTCCAGACGATTGTATGGCATTCTGCAGAAAGGTGCAGAAAGCCTGGAGGTAAGCAGTGACATTTCAGTTTAAGATTCAGCAATACCAGACGGATGCGGTTGACGCGGTGGTCCAATGCTTTGAGGGCCAACCCTATATCGACCGCGTCGAGTACACCATTGACCCGGGAAAGAGTGCGCGGGATCCCCACGACCAGCATCGTCTGGATGACACCCTCGAGCTGACGGGCTTTGAAAACGCGCCAATGGCTGTCCCGGCCTCAAGCGTCCTCAGTATGGTCAAAGAGGTTCAGCGAGGGCAGAATCTCGCACTGTCGACAGCACTGGTAGAGAGCGCCGGCTGCCCGGTCAATCTGGATATCGAGATGGAGACTGGCACAGGAAAAACCTACGTCTATATAAAAACGATGTTTGAACTTCACCGCCGGTACGGATGGAGCAAGTACATTGTGGTTGTCCCGTCCATCGCAATCCGTGAGGGTGTTCTGAAATCTCTCGAGATAACGGCTGACCACTTTGCCGAGACCTACGGCAAGAAGGCCCGGTTTTTTGCCTACAACTCAAAGCAACTTCACGACATCGAGACGTTCTCCTCGGATACCGGCATTAACGTCATGGTCATCAACATTCAGGCGTTTAATGCCACCGGAAAGGACAACCGTCGGATCTACGACCGCCTTGATGACTTCCAGTCGCGACGACCGATCGACGTGATCAGCCGTAACCGACCGATCCTGATTCTGGACGAACCACAGAAAATGGAAGGTACAAAAACGCTGACGGCACTTGAAAAATTCAAAGCACTCATGATCCTGCGCTACTCCGCCACCCACCGGACGGAGCACAATCTGGTTTACCGTCTGGACGCCCTCGATGCCTACAACCAGAAGCTGGTGAAACGGATCGGCGTGCGTGGTATCGAGGTCAAAGGCATTCAGGGCACCAGCGGTTATCTGTATCTGGAGTCGATCGAGGTGTCGACCTCCGCCCCACGGGCCCGACTGGAACTTGAGATCAGGCAGGAAAGTGGTATAAAGCGGGTGGTTCGTCTCCTTGAAAAGGGGCGGAACCTGTACGATGAGTCCCGGGAACTGGATCAGTACAAGGGATATGATACTCATTGAGGCCTCCCCCTCACGGAGGTGCGGTAGGGTATCCTACCGTT
>CAZCAE010000015.1:50337-61019 GCA_964496635.1 uncultured Spirochaeta sp. | reverse complement strand
ATGACGTCACCGGCGTAGTTGCCGTACAGCACCGCCACACCCTTGCCGCTGTCGGAGGCCTTGATGGCGTCGTAGAAGCCCTTCGCCGTGGGGGAGCTGAAGATCTCACCTACCGCCACCGCGTCAACCATGTTCTTTCCTACGTAGCCCACAAAGGCGGGCTTGTGGCCGCTGCCGCCGCCGGTGACAATGCCGACCTTGCCCTCAATAGGCGCGTCCTTGTACTTCACTACCCGGGAGTTTGAGGTAGGCGCCACCGTGTCGGCGTGGGCCTTCAGAAACCCTTTCAGCATTTCGTCCACCACTTTGTCGGGGTCGTTGATTATTCGTTGCATTGCTTTCTCCTCTTTCTGTCAATCCGGATCGGCGAGACCGAGAATTCGCGTTTCTATGAAACGCCACGTCTTCATGTAGTCGCGTTCGTCTATCTGTTTCTGAATTTCTTTCAGGGTAAGCCGGTCCAGAAGGGTGCTGATCTTCTCGGACATGCGTGCGTTGATCTCAAACATCCCCGTGGTGGACCACCGGGTAGGGTGGGTGTCCGACGTAAGGAAGTCGTTGTAGCCGTACTTCTTCAGATAGTACATGAACTCTATGTACTCAAGAAGGGTGTGGCTTCCGGTAAAGAAATCCCAGTCCCAGCTGCGATCATTATCGTTGATGTGTATGTAGTAGGGTTGTCCGGAGTAGTGCAGCATTGACAGCGTTTCCGCCGGATGTTCTCCGGCATAGACTGAGTGACCGTAATCCATGGTGATACCGAGATTCTGATGTCCGATTTCCTTGACGAGTACAAGGGTATCCGCGGCGCGGTTGAGATAACAGTGCCGTCGGGTCTCCTTTGGCTTGTATTCGATCATGAGCGGCATTTCCGGCTCGTATTCGGCAGCCTCACCGAATGCGTCGACAAGGCGCGTCCAGGCCGCCCGGTAGTCTTCCTGAAAAACAAATTCAAACCCATCTCCCAGGGGGCAGCAGGTAACCCGGGGTGCTCCAACTGCAAGGGCAAAGTCTTTGGCCTCCTTGATGAACCGAACCGCCTTTTCCCTCACATTTTTATCCGACGACGTCAAACCGCCACTGACAAATTCCGGTTCACCCTTGACGTTGACATTGATAGCCGCAAACCGGAGTTTGTGGCGTGATACCAGTGCGGCCGTCTCCGCTGGGCTGGTAACCTCGTAGGGGTAGACCAGTTCCACACCACTGTAGTTGGGTATGGAAGACACCTGTCTGCACTTTTCGTCCAGATCTATCGGGGCGTTGTACGTGTGAAATCGATCCTTAGTCTCGGAGAGAAAACCAGTGATGAGTGCGTACGAAAACATAATTACCTTCCTTTCTTGAATCACCGCATATGTGCTTTTACGAAACGTAAAGCCCTGGCGTAGTGTTCCTGTACATTTCCATCGGCCACCGAAATCTCTACGTCCAGCGGCCCTTGATACCGTGCCTGGTGAAGTTGAAGAAAAAAGTGGTCCCAATCCATTGTCCCGGTTCCCGGCTCCTGTGACGTGTTGACCGATGGAGCGTGAACACCGTCAAAGTCACACAGGTGGGTCCCCAGTATCCGTTCAGCCCCGACAGCGGCCACCATTTTATGGGGTTCCACTCCCTGGGACCAGAGGTTCCCGGTATCCAGATTGATGCCTGCCCGGTGGTCGCCTATCATGTTCAGCAATTCTGCCGCACCGGCGGGAGTACCTATGGCAGATCCCGCCAGCGGTTCAAAGGCGATGCAAAGGTCCCGTGGGATCCGGGAGAGAAGGACCGTAGTCAGGGACGCAAGGGTCCGTCGATAGTCGGTGATATCCGACAGTTGCGTGGCAGTGCCGCTCTCGAACGGAGCGATGGGAATTGTCAGTACGTGACATCCTGGCAGGTCAGTTGTGACGCCGGCAAGCTCGATTAGAGAGGGGATATCCAGTAAGTCCGGCCAGTTTAAAGCCGTCTGCAGATCCAGAGCGTAGTGAGCCACAAGCTGCCGCACCTCAAGTCCGTGAGCCGCCGCGGCGGAACCGAAACGGCGGCCCCCATCGTTGATCCACGAGGCAAGGTACTTTTCCCGGGTAACCTCGGCCTGTACACCGCCGAATCCCAGCTCGGCAATCTCACCAAGATGGGCTGTCGCCGTATTTGCTGTAAAATCGAGGCCATGGTAGGAAATAAAATATGCCGGAGAAACCCCCGGCTTGCCGTTGTGTTCCATTTTTGTATACAAAATTTCTAACACAGTTTCAGATAGGCGTCAAGGAGAACATGTGTCCAGAGAAATGAATTGACCCCGCTGGACCGCTCGACTATTCTGAATACAATGTACAGAATTGAATACCAGGATCTCACGGGAAAAGTCTACGAAGCTGTCCGTGATATGATTCTTTCGGGAGAACTCGTTCCCGGACAGAAATTGATCCAGGACGAACTGGCGGAACGTCTTGGAGTGTCCAGAACCCCCCTGCTGTCGGCATTTTCCAAACTGGAAAAGGACATGCTTCTGGAAAGCAAACCACGGCGGGGCATGTTTGTCCGGACCTTTCAGCCGGAAGAACTGGTACACGTCTATGATGTACGTCTTCGTCTGGAACCCCTTGGCGCCGCCGAAGCTGCGGAGCATGCCACGGAAGAGGACATAAAATCACTGCGGGAACAGTGTCGTACCTTTGAACGAATTGCCCAGGCGGAAGATCCGCAGGCACGGGCGGAAGATTACCGATTTCATATGCAGATCATGAAAATGAGCCGCAACTTTCTTCTGTATAACATCATCGCTTCCTACAACATCATTGTTATTGCCAATTTCTATGGATTTCTGAAGGACCCCCGGGTAAGTGCCGTGGAACATACCCGAATTGTCGAAGCCATTGCAGAACGAAATCGGCAGAAAGCGATGAAGTACATGAACGCTCATATCGACAACTCTCGAAAACACCTTGTGCAGCATCTCAGCAGCGGGAGTGTCCAATGACGGCAGTTATCGAAAACGACGCCATATCGGAACAGGTCTACGAACAGATCCGCCTGATGATAGAAAACGGAGACCTCCCGCCGGGCGAACGGATCAACAAGAAAGGTATCGAAGAAATACTCGGGGTAAGTCAGACACCCATCAACAGCGCTCTCAATCGACTGGTAGGCGAGCAGATAATCGAAGTAGAGCGACGGAAAGGTCACGTTGTGCGTGTTCTCGGGTGTCAGGAACTGATAGAAATCTTCGGACTTCGCGCCGGCGTTGAGTCTGTGGGTGCTCGGATCGCCTGCGAGCGTATCACCGACGGCGAGATCGACGAACTGGAAGCTCTCTTTGCACCGTTTTCACCACCGGTTGCGCCGGAACGTGAACATGAATATATCCATGCCGACAATTGTTTTCACCGAAAGCTTGTAGAACTGTCCGGAAACACCATGCTGCAGTCGTCCTATGAACGTTACGGGATAATGCTGAAGTCCAATATGCAGGGTCTTATCAGACCTCCCGATGACACCATCGACGAACACCACCGCATTATTCTGGCGTTCCGTAGACGAGATGCCGAAGCTGTACAACTGGAAGTTTCCGGTCACATTCTCAAGTCACGAGAGCGACTGATAGCAACCTGCGTATAGTCATCCAAAAGATGGAAAAAAAGGATTGACAGCCATGACAGATATGTTATGCTATTTTGTATACAAAATCATGTATCCGAATTAGGAGGTTTCCATGAAAAGGTTACTGATTGCTATATCACTGATAGCACTTGCGGGCGGGCTTGTCTTTGCCGCCGGTGAGCAGGAATACCCTGCTCGCGATATTTCCACCATTGTGGTCTGGGGAGCAGGTGGCGGAACCGATGTCTGTAACCGGGTGATCATGGCGGAAATGGCCAAGGAGCTGGGAGTTCCGGTCAACGTCACAAATGTCACCGGCGGTGCAGCGGGAAGCGTCGGTATGTCTACCGCATACCGGGAAGACCCTGACGGGTATACCCTTGTCGGAGCATCCGAATCCAACACGACTACGGCCGTCATGGTCCAGGACTATGACCATCTGGTTGATGTCTGGGACTGGTTTATCGTGGGCGGGTCTCCCGATCTGGTCAGCGTAACGCCGGATCTGCCGTATAAGAACATCAACGAGCTTGTGGAAGCGGCCAAGGCAAATCCCGGATCGATAAAGGCCGGTGCCAGCGGTGCGGGTTCCATTCATCACGTGAATCTCCTCGCCTTTGAAGAAGGTTCCGGTGCCGATTTTGAGTTCATACCGTATGACGGTTCAGCACCTGCCCAGAACGCCGCAATGACCGGAGAGGTTCAGCTGGTAATTACCTCTGTGGCGGAGCAGGCCGAGCTCATTCGGGCGGGAAAACTGCGTCCCCTTGCCATGCTGGTACCCGATTCGTTCGAAATTGCCGGTGCGACTATTCCTTCGGCGTTCGATACGTTACCGTCCCTGGCGGAGGTTCTACCTATTCAGCAGTCTATCGGTTTTGCCGTACGTGCTGACGCGCCGAGTAACGTTAAACGGACCCTCGGATCAGCATTTGAAAAGGCCATGCAGAGTAATGCGGTCCAGACGTTCGGTAAAGAGCGATTCTATGTTCTGTCCGGCGCTTGGGGTGATGAGGCGAATTCAATAATGTCCGGCCTGCAGAGTTCCATGTCCTGGACATTGTGGGACCAGGGACTGGCTGTTGATGACCCCGGTCAACTGGGAATCCCCCGGTAATCCGATTCACGGTCTAATACAAAAATAGCCGACGAAGTCGGGTATTTTTGTTATTTCGGGTGCCGCAAGGCGGCATGCGAAACTAATTAATCAAACGACAACGCAGGGTGTGCGGCGATGACGCACACCCTCTTTTAAAGGTGGCTGTTCCACATGATGGAGACAAAGAAACTGCGCCAGGCCGATTTTGTTACCGCCATTGTCCTTATGGCGTTCAGCGCGTGGGTTTTGTATCAGTCCTTTTCGATGCCGATGCGAGATACCTACGGCGGAGTGAAAAACGTATGGTATGTATCTCCAGCGCTTCTCCCGCTCATTGTCGGTGTCGGTATCTTGCTTCTCAGTATTGTCCTTCTTGTTCATTCCGTGCGTACAGGTGGTGCCGCTGATCTGTTTGTCAGTCTGAGAAGCGGAACGGGAACGATCAGTGAAGCGAACGTGCGATTTCTGGCTATCCTGCTGGCGCTGGTATCTTTCGTGTATCTCTTCATTCCACGAGTTGATTTCGTTCTTGCTATTACAATCTTTCTGAGCTATTTCGTGCCGGCTTTCTATTTTGACACCCTGTCAGATTTGAAACGTCTGAGCATCGTGTATATCGGTATCGTTCTTCTCTTTGTGTTGCTTTTTGTTACCGGTATTGCCGGTCGTCTCAACAGTACGTTCGAGTTTTCCACGGATGTCATCGCCCTGGTGTGTATTGTCGGATTCAATGTCTTTGTCCGAAAGAGTGCAGGAAAGGACCCCGGTAGAGTCAGAGTATTTCGGTTGAGCCTGCTGGTGACCGTCATAACTCCCCTTTTTCTGACGCCGATTTTTCGATTTCTTCTCTTTGTTCGTCTTCCTCATGAAGGCGGTATTGTGCAACTTCTCCAGTTGATCTGGTACAGCGTGAGGTGACATATGGCGGCTTTTGAATCACTCGGTATATTTTTCTCTCACTTTGCAACGCTGGCAATGGATCCGGTGACGATGCTCGTGCTCTTTGGCGCGACAATCATGGGTATCGTTTTCGGAGCAATCCCGGGCCTTACGGCAACTCTCGGTGTCGCCCTGCTGACGACGCTGACCTACAATATGAGCCACAGCATGGCTCTGGTTGCCCTTCTGGCGATCTACGTTGGGGGTGTCTACGGAGGGTCCTACTCTTCCATTCTGGTCAATATCCCCGGAACCGCAGCTGCCGCGGCAACCGCCCTGGACGGTTATCCCATTGCATTACGCGGAGAGGGCGGGCGGGCTCTGGGCCTGACAACGACGGCGTCGGCCATCGGAACGATGATCGGTATGTTTTTCGTGGTGAGTCTGAGCCCCGTTATCTCCGAGCTGGCCCTACAGTTTACCAGCTTTGAGTTTTTCCTTCTCGCTTTTTTCGGTATCATAATCAGCGGAACCCTTACCAGTCCCGATCTGGTCTACAAGGGCTGGATTGCCGGTTTTATCGGTTTGTTTATGGCAACCGTCGGCCGGGACGGCCTGCAGTTTTATCCCCGGTTTACCTTTGGAAACAGTAACCTTGAAGGCGGGCTGGAAGTGGTGCCGGTACTTATCGGAGCCTTCGGTATTCCCCAGATCATTCAGGTACTTCGGGACAAATTCCGGCGGAAAGAGGCGCAGAAACTTGACCGCATACTCCCGGAATTCGGGACTATTGCACGGAACGTGAAGCACATAATCCGTTCCGCCCTGATTGGTGTAGGAATCGGGGCAGTTCCCGGCATTGGTGAAGACATTGCCGGTTGGGTGAGCTACGGTGCCGCCAAGAACGCCTCCAAACACCCCGAAGAATACGGAAAGGGATCATATGAGGCGATTGTCTCCACCGAAACGGCAAACAACGCCTGTATCGGCGGCGCCATGATACCGCTGTTGAGCCTTGGTGTGCCGGGAAGCCCGCCTGCGGCGATGCTTCTGGGGGCGCTGATGCTTCACGGAATTGCACCCGGACCCATGCTTAGGCTGGATCGCCCCGGTTTTATAGAAGAGGTTTCCGCCATACTGCTATTGGCTTCCATAGCGATGTGGATCTGTGGAATGCTTCTGGCAAAGCAGGTGGTGAAAGTTCTCCGGATCCCGCCGGCAATTTTCATGCCGATAATAGCCGTGTTGTGCGTCATCGGTAGCTATTCCCTGGGTACGAAAGTATTCAATCTGTACCTGATGGTTCCGGTAGGTATACTGGCCTACTTTCTTACCGAAATGGGGTATCCTATTGCACCTTTGGTCATCGGAGTGATTCTTGGACCTATGGCGGACCAGAATCTGCGGCGGGCGCTTATGGTATCCGGAGGAAGTTTTGCCCCCGTCTTTACCCGACCGGTGGCGTTGATCCTGTTTCTGGTGATCTGTCTGACCGTATTGAGTCAAACGCCCCTGTACAGAAGGGTGCTGAAAGGAATCAAGGCGAAGATCGGAAGGTAATACAGGCACGCGTTTCGGCGCGCCCCCACGCCCCGCCGATCCGGTACACAACCGGACTTGCGGGGATTGTTCTATGCAGAACGTAAGTTCAATCTATACCATCATCCAAACATTGCAAGCAGGACACCAGCAGCAACGGCGGAACCGATGACGCCTGCCACATTGGGTCCCATGGCGTGCATGAGCAGGAAGTTGCGGGGGTTGCTCTCCAGGCCTACCTTGTTGACTACCCGGGCGGCCATAGGAACGGCAGAGACGCCGGCGGCGCCGATCAGGGGATTGATTTGCATCTTGGAGACTTTGTTCATGATCTGCGCCAGGAGTACTCCCGCCATGGTACCGATAGAAAAGGCTACCAGACCCAACAGGAGAATGCCGATGGTCTCAATGCGCAGGAAGTACTCCGCCTGCAGCTTGGAACCCACCACAAGGCCCAGCAGAATAGTAACGCTGTCGATGAAGGCGCTTTGCAGCGTCTTGCTGAGGCGCTCGGTGACACCGGATTCACGGACAAGGTTGCCGAACATGAGGGCGCCGATGAGGGGCGTCGCCGTGGGAAGGAGGGCAACACAGAGACCCATGACAACGACAGGAAAGACGATCTTTTCGCGTTTGGAGACGGGGCGGAGCTGCTTCATCACCATCTTGCGCTGCTCTTTTGTGGTGAGCATACGCATGAGGGGGGGCTGTATGATAGGAACCAGGGCCATATAGCTGTAGGCGGCCACGGCGATGGCACCTACCAGGTCCGGCGACAGTTTGGAAGAGAGAAAGATGGCCGTAGGGCCGTCGGCTCCGCCGATAATGCCGATGGATGCGGCGTCCTGCAGGGAAAAGTCGAACCCCAGGTATTCTGTGAGGGCCAGGGCGCCGATGAGGGTGGCAAAGATGCCGAACTGGGCGGCAGCGCCCAGAAGGGCGGTCCGGGGGTTTGCCAGGAGGGGACCGAAGTCGGTCATGGCCCCGACGCCCATGAAGATCATCAGGGGAAAAATGCCCGTCTCCAGGCCCACCATGTTGATCATGCCCAGAAAGCCTTCGGGTCCGGCGATTCCGGCGATGGGAACGTTGGCCAGAATGCCTCCGAAGCCGATGGGCAACAGGAGCAGGGGTTCGAACCCCTTGGAGATTGCGAGATAGATCAGTATCAGACTGATACCGATCATTATCAGTTGTCCACCGGTGATCGAGGTGATCCCGGTGGAGAGCCAGAGGTTTGTAAAAGAGTGCGCCAGATTCATGAGATGGACACCAGCGCCTCGTCCGCCTCAACGGACTGTCCGTCGGAGACGTGGATCTGAGAGACCGTACCGTCTGTTTCCGCCTCCACCTGCATTTCCATTTTCATGCATTCCATGATCATTACCGCCTGACCTGCCGTGACTGTGTCGCCCTGGCGGACCAGGGAGCGGAGAACGACGCCGGGCATGGGGGCTTTCACTGTGGAGGCCTGGCCGCCGGAAGCAGGCTGGCCGCCGGCTGCCGGGGCGGGTTGAGCCGGGGCTTGCGCGGGTGCCTGCTGGGGCTGTGCCCCTTGAGGTTGGGCGGGGGCCGCCTGACCACCGGCCGGCGCCTGACCGCCCTGTCCAGCCTGTCCGGGAAGCGGGTACTGGTGGCCGGCTATATCTGCGTGGCCGTTCTGGACGGTGACGTGGTAGCTGCGGCCTTCCACGGTGACGGTGTACGCTTCCGGGGCGCCCTGAGCTGCGGCGCCGCCCTGGGGCTGTCCACCTGTGGGGGCGGGGGCCTGGCCGGTGCCTGCCTGGGCCTTTCCACCTGCCGGCGCGTCGGCTTCTTTGCCGTCGGCGTCGACCTTCCGGACCTGTACCCGGGACTCACCTTTCAGAAAGGAGATACCCCGGTCCTTGCAGGTGCCGGCAATGAATACATTTTCGTCGGTAATAGGAAGGTTCTCTTCCTTGAGCCGTTTTTCCGCAGCCGCCCGACCTTTTGACGGGTCCTTGTCGTTCATGGCCCGGGGGCTTTCGGCGGTCGGCTCCATTTGCAGCTGTTCCGCCGCCAGTTTGACGATTTCCGGATCCGGTTTGGTTGGTGTCTTGCCGTAGTATCCAAGAACCATCATGCCGTACCCCTCGGCCATCTTTTTCCAGGGTCCGATCATGACGTTGTTGAAAGCCTGCTGAAAGTAGAACTGCGAGACCGGTGTCACTGAGGTAGCGAAACCGCCGCGTTCGACCACCTCCCGCATGGCGCCGATGACTTCGGGAAAACGGTCAAGAACTTTGTGGTCCCGCATCATCTGGGTATTTGCCGTAAGAGCGCCACCGGGCATTGGCGAGAAGGGGATCAGCGGTTCCGTCCGCAGCGCTTCCGGCGGAAAGAAGTACTCTTTCATAGCGTCCTTGAAGACCTCTTCCGCCTCCAGAACTTTGTTTACGTCGATGTCCAGCTCGTAGTCGGTGTCCCTCAGGGCGTGCCACATGACGACGATGTCGGGTTGGGAGGTACCACCGGAAACGGGAGCCATGGAAAGGTCAATGCCGTCCACGCCCGCCTCGATAGCGGCGGTGTAGGTAGCAACGCCGGTACCGGCGGTGTCATGGGTATGAAACCTGAGAGGAATATCCGACGGAAGGAGTTTTTTTGCTCCCTTTACGGAATCATATACAACCTGGGGTATGGCCGTTCCCGAGGCGTCCTTCAGGACCAAAGAGTGAAAGGGAATGCCTGCGTCCATGATTGCCTTGACCCGTTCGATGTAATAGTCGGCGGTGTGGGCACCGGAGAGTCCCGGGGGAAGTCCCATAAGGGTGACCGCGATTTCGTGATGGAGTCCCGCTTCGGCGATACAACGTCCTGAATAGTCAAGGTTGTCGATATCATTGAGGGCGTCGAAGTTACGAATGGTGGTAATGCCGTGTTTCTTGAAAAGCTCGGCATGCATTTTGATCATGTCCGAAGACTGGCTCTCCAGACCGACCACATTGATGCCCCGGGCGAGGGTCTGCAGGTTGGCGTCAGGTCCGACAACTTCCCGGGCGGCGTCCATCATGTCGAAGGCGTCCTCGTTGCAGTAAAAATAGAGTGACTGAAAACGGGCGCCGCCACCGATCTCAAAGTGAGTAAGGCCGGCATCCTTTGCCGCTTCCAATGCGGGGAGAAAGTCTTTGGTAAGTACCCGGGCTCCAAAAACGGACTGAAAACCGTCACGAAAGGCGGTCACCATGACATTTATTTTGCGTTTCACAGGGGGCTCCTTAGGATTGTGTTGTGTTGTTTGCCGCGTTGTTTCGTTTTCGATGTGCAACCACGGCGGCGAGAATGGCCGGAATGTGAGTGTCAAAAGAGCCTGCACTGCCGGCAGGTGGGCCACCTGCCGCGGCGACTCCGGCCGAGGGCCCACCGGGTGCCCCGGGCGCAGGTTCGAATCGGCGCAGTAATGCCGACATCATTGTCATTAAAAGGACGAGCAGAATTAAAAAGATGAAGACGATGGTCATACCGAGAACCATCAGTTGCAGACCTGCTGCGATCATCGAAGACTCCTTGTCAGGCGAAGTGACCGATATTGTATAGGGAAAACCGAAAGATGCGAAGG
>CAZCAE010000015.1:0-50237 GCA_964496635.1 uncultured Spirochaeta sp. | reverse complement strand
TCAGGCGTTGTAGGAACCGCTGGTGGCAATACCGGTACCGGTCCAGTTGAAGTGGTGAAACTCGCCACGGGGGTCGTTCACCTTCTCGTAAGTGTGGGCGCCGAAGTAGTCCCGCTGTGCCTGAAGGAGGTTTGCCGGCAGACGCTCGCTGCGGTAGCCGTCGTAGAACGCCAGGGCCGTTGAGAAGGCCGGTACGGGTATACCCGCCTGTACCGCCGCAGCGACGACCCGGCGCCATGAGCTCTGGGCGTCGTCAATGACACCTTTGAACCATCGGTCCAGAAGAAGATTAGCCAGCCCGGGGTCCCGGTCATACGCTTCCTTGATACGGCCCAGGAAGACGCTGCGAATGATGCAGCCCTCCCGCCAGAGAAGTGCCACGTTGCCGTAGTTGATATTCCAGTTGTAGGACTCACTTGTCTCCCGGATGAGCATGAAGCCCTGGGCGTAGGAAACGAGCTTGGATGCCAGAAGAGCTTTCCTGAGATCTTCCAGGAAAGGTGTCCGCTCCTGGGTAAGCCCGACGATACCGCCGCCGTCGCCTTTGGACGGACCGCCGGGACCATTGAGAATCTGAGCCGCTGCGACGCGCTCCTCTTTCAGCGCCGACAGTGACCGGGCAAAGACCGCCTCTACAATCAGCGTCACCGGAATGCCCGCATCGAGGGCGTTAATGCCGGTCCACTTGCCCGTTCCCTTCTGCCCGGCGGCGTCAAGAACGGTGTCTACCACGTAGTTTCCCTCTTCGTCCTTCGTCTTGAGAATGTCTGCGGTGATCTCAATGAGGTAGCTGTCCAGCTCCGTTTTGTTCCACTGGGTAAAGGTCTCGTGCATTTCCTCGTTGGTCATGCCCAGGCCGTACTTCATGACGTGATAGGCTTCGCTGATGAGTTGCATATCTCCATACTCGATGCCGTTGTGAACCATCTTGACGTAGTGGCCGGCACCGTCGGAACCGACCCAGTCGGCGCACGCTTCCCCTTCCGGCGTTTTAGCGGCGATGGCCTGAAAGATATCCTTCAGATGGGGCCACGCCTCGGGATTGCCGCCGGGCATGATGCTGGGTCCGTGCCGTGCCCCTTCCTCACCACCGGATACGCCGGTTCCCACGAAAAGAATACCCTTTTCCTTGAGTTCCCGGGTCCGCCGGATGGAGTCGGGATAGTGGGAGTTACCGCCATCGATGATGATATCCCCCGCTTCCAGAAAGGGAAGGATTGAGTCGATGAATTTGTCCACCACCTCGCCGGCTTTGACCATCAGCATGATGCGTCGTGGTCGTTCCAGGGCACCGGCGAGCTCTTCCAGGCTGTAGGTGGGAATGATGGTGTCCCGTCCCGAAGCGGCTCCCTTCATGAAATCTTCCGTCTTAGAACTGGTACGGTTGTAGACGGCCACACTGTAGCCGTTATCATTCATGTTGAGGACAAGGTTCTGTCCCATAACCGCAAGTCCAACCAGGCCGATCTGCGCCTTTTTTTCCGCCATGTCTGTCTCCTATAAAAAATACACGGCGTGAGCCGGGCATTTTTGTTGATTTCGTGTACCGCGTGTCGCGTAACCGCGCCGCCTCCGGTTCTTGCTTTTCAGTCTTCGAAACGGTCCTTGTGAGCCCAGAGGCCCAGGGCGGGAGCCGAAATGTAGTATACTCGTTCACCATCGCTCAGGGTATTCCATCCGTCCCGCAGGTTTTCCGGATTGTAGCGCTTCATGGTTTCCGTGAGTTCGGAATAGCCGAATCCGACGCTTTCCACCTCTTCCCGGGTGAGCTTGCCGGCGGCGTAGTTGATGCTGAAACGGCCTTCACTGGAGCCGTGGATAAGGTGTGCCGCCGCGCTGAGGTTGTTTCGCAGTTCCTCATGCTGGTCAACCGCTCGCAGCGTCGCTTCGGTGCCCCGATATCCGTATTTTCTGATGAGCCGGTCAATTTCTTTGTCTTCTCCGAAGCTTTCAACGCCGGGGGCAAGTACGGTAAGCGTACCGTTATCGGCCAGAGCCATTCGGCTCCGGTAGATAGACTTGTTTCCCAGCCAGGTGCTGTGGAACTCTTCCGGGTCCAGCCAGGCGACGATGTGATCCGGCGCCTCGTTGAGCATTGTAAAATTGACCTGCAGGGCCAGTTCCGACGCCTGGTAGAAGCAGTCCAGACCACGTCCCGCGAAAAGCCCCCGGACTGCCAGTTCTCCGGTGTCCCGGCCGACCACGGTGAGAACGTAGACTACCGGCAGGTCTTTCAGGTAGTGCCGGGCGGCGTAGTTGAGCACCGCCCTGACGGGGTTGTCTGCCCGGCCCATGATACGCTCCATACCGTAAACTGCTCCCAGAAAGTGGCTGCGATTGATCCCGTCCACCCCACCGGTTCCGACAAAGAGGTTCTTGGCGTGATTTGCCATACCGATAACCTCGTGGGGTACTACCTGTCCGATAGAAAGAATCATGTCGTGACCACCCTCCGCGACGAGGCGGTTGAGCTGGGCCGGCCAGGGCCAGTCAAGTTTTCCTTCGCTCTGTTCTCGGATGAACTCAGCGGGAACTTCGCCCATAGTGACCAGGTCGTTGCGCCAGTCATGGGGACGAAAGAGCGATTCCGGTATACCAGGAAACATGATTTTCCGTTCCCGTGGGCTTACCGGGCGGTGGGTACCCAGTGCCGGGAGGACGTCGGTAAGACGATTGCCTGCCAGCTCGTGGACCATGGAGGTAATCTGCCCCGCATACGAGTGGTACCGGGAAAAATCCGGCGGAACCGCCAGGATCTTCTTCGACGGCCCAAAACGGGTAATTATTTCGGCCACGGCTGATCGAATATCGTCGGGGGTAAGACGGGCATCGGGACCGCCCCACTTCAGGACTTCTTCCATGTTGGTTCCTCCGGTAAGGTATCCAGAAACTCCTGGACGTACCTTTTCTGCATTGCCTCAGTATAGTCCCCGTTGACAAATGGATACAGGACGTCGGAAGCGAAATGGCTCCAGCTTTCCCGTTCCCGTCCAGGTATGATGGGGTAAAACCGGACAGTGGTATTCCGGGTCGCTTCCAGGTCACCGGGGGCGTCGCCGATCATGAGGACCGGACGGGGCGGCTCGGTTATACCGTGATCCGATGTAAGCTTTTGCAGCACCGCTGCCTTTCCACCGGGAATTTGTCCGTAGATGTCGTCAACCAGAGAAAGAAGCCCGGCTTGGTGCCATTCCCTCCGCAAGGTCTCTTCCGGCGTCTGACTGACTATGGCGACCGATGCAACGGCGGCAATAGTTGCAACAACATCCTGGACACCTTCAAAGGGAGACACCGAGGGGACTTTGTTGTGAACACAACTGTCAATTTCCCGGGACCACGCCAGAACCCGTTCCATTTCCCGCACGTGTCGCGCCAGATCGGCGAGATTCGCGGTTGTTACCTGACCTGTGTCTCCTCCGGCCTCCCGGAGAGCCGTAAGGTCCGGAAGCGTGTGCCGGCGTACTCGAGGCGACGGATGCCGGCAGAGAAGGTCGGTGGCCCGCAGGAGAAGCACAAAGCGGTTGGCCCCCCGGGTCCGGGAATAGAGGCTTGCAAACTCCCATACCTGTAGCGCCTCGTCAGCAATATCTTCCAGGTCAAAGTGAGAAACGAACGCGGGGGCAAATATCTTTTTTTGCTTGATCTCCATGGAATCGAGGACACACCCGTCGGAGTCAAGAAGCAGGAGGGGTCGTGTTGTGGTTCGGCTCCTTCCGGGAGCGGTATACACTTACGTTTCCTTTCGGTTTACGGTCTGGAAACGAAGTATAGACCGGTCACAGGATGGCGTCAACCGACGGGCCGTTTCCGGTCGGGCCGTTTCCAGGCCTCACGATTTTCCGGCGAAGAGTACCGCTTCCATATGGGCGCGACCTTCCAGAGTCACCTTTCGAAAACCAATAGCGTTGAGACGCGGTATCGCTTCCGACGCATGCATAGCGTACCGCGGAGACTGATCATCGATGTTGTGAAGCACCCATTTCCGAAGCAGTTCAGTCCTGCCGGTGGAAAGGAAGGCGTCGAAAAAACGTTCCACCTGGTAAGCCAGCGCTTCAAAACGTTCCTGTCCGTCCGGTGCGTACTTGTCGGCGTTGGCAAAGAGGCCACCCGACTTCAGAACGCGATATATCTCCCGTTCTACTTCTTCGCGATAGTCCCGTTCCAGATTGTGAATTGTAAAGGCCGACGCGATAACGTCCCACGTGTCGTCGGGCTGATCCTGCAGGAACGAAAGTGCATCCGCCTCCAGAAGGGTGCATGTCGGGGCAGTGATGTGTTCAGCCGCCTGGCGCAGCATTTCCGGGTCGTTGTCGATGGAAGTAATAGTTGCCTGATTTCCCCGTTCCCCCATGTCAATGAGCAGACGGGTAGTGAAACCGTTTCCCGTTCCGATTTCAAGAATATGTACCGGCGGTTCCATGGACCGAATATGGTCGGCAATTCTGTTGATCATGATCCGCTGGAACGACTCAAAATCGGGATATGCCAGGGTGATCAGTTCGTACTCTTCAGCAAGACTTCCCGAAAATCTGTGTTCACCTCGTTTCTTCATATCTACCTCCCTGTTGTCGAGTACCCTCTGAAGCGGTACATTTCGCATTGCCACCACGATTTTTTACTTCCTGGTAACAGAATTCTAAGACGTCGGTGTTAGAGATGCCAGAAGAGGACATAACATGAAGAAAAATGCAGTTGTCATGATAATGGGACTGGCGGCGGCGCTCGTTTTTACGGGGCTGACCGGATGCAGTGCCCCCGCAGAAGCTCAGGAAAACGGACCTCTGGCGGCACCCGAACGTTCAGGTCGGGAGCGGCAGATACCCGTTCGAGTTCAAACGCTGGAACCGACAACATTTGTCGAGTACGGCGAATACGTCGGCGAGGCGCGTGGTGTCGAGGAAGTGCGGCTTACCGCGGGGCCTGGCGGTCGGGTGACGGCAATTCACGTCTCCGAAGGCGACGAGGTCTCCGTTGGACAGTCACTGGGCGAAATTGATCCGAAAAAGGTGATGACCCGGTACGAAACAGCGGTGCTGAACGAACGCCTAGCCGAAGAGAGTTACCGTCGGGAACAGCGGTTTCTGCAGGAGGGAAACAGTTTTCAACTGAAGGTTGATCAGGCTCACCTCGTGTGGCTGAACGCGAGATCTGCTCTGCTGGATGCCGAAAGCATGCGGGAGTCCGCTTTTGCTGAATCTCCAATCAACGGGACGGTAGTACGGCGCCATATTTCGCTGAACGACAATCTGGAATCCGGTGATCCTACCTTTGATGTTGCCGATTTGAGCAGAATGACTATCACCGTAGGGGTTCCCGAAGCCGATATTGCCGGTGTCGAGGAACTTGGCGAGGCGGAGATTCACTTCCCCGCACTTCCGGACAGAACTTTTTCCGGTCGTGCTACCCGGTTTGCCCGGACGCGGTCGGAACGGACGCTGACGTACAACGTGGAAGTGGAAATGAACAATGAGGGCGGTATGGTTCTCTCCGGACAGACTGCGCGGGTGCGCCTGCCCCTGCGAAGCTACCGGGACGTCATTACCGTTCCGTCGGCGGCGGTCTACATTCGTAATAACACAGACTACGTCATGGTTGCCCGGAACGACATCGTAGAAGAAGTTTCCGTTCGTACGGGTCCCGCTGATGATTCGCTTACGGTGATTCTGGAGGGACTGTCAGTCGGAGATCGTGTAGTAACGGAAGGTTTTAACCGACTTGCCGACGGTGCGCCCATCAGGGTCGTCGACTGATTGCTAAGAGGTATACAGTATGATTCGTCTCTTTATACAGAAACATATGGCGGTGTTCTCTCTTTCCGCCCTGATTGTCATCCTTGGAAGTATTGCCTACGTAACCCTCCCGAGGGAGTCTTCACCGGAAATAAAGCAGCCCTACATCTTTATCACTACCAGCTACATCGGTGTATCCGCTACCGATATTGAAACACTGGTCACCGACCCTATCGAAAATGAACTGGAGGGTATGGACGGGCTCATCGAACTGACCAGTGAAAGCAGACAGAACTTCTCTTTCATTTTCGCCGAGTTTTCTTCCGATGTATCGGTGGAGGAAGCGCTGCGACGGACAAAAGACCGTGTTGATATTGCCAAAGCGGGGCTTCCCGATGATGCCGACGAACCACGGGTCCGCGAGTTCAGCGTCTCCGACTGGCCCATCTTTGTGGTGATTCTTTCTCACCCCGACGGTGTGGAAGTAATCGATTCTGCGGCGCGGGAGGTTCGGGATTCCCTGAAGCGGCTGCCGGGGGTGCTGGAAGTTGATATGGCCGGAAGCATCGACCGGGAGATTGGAATTGATCTCGATCCCTACAAAATGGCGTCCTACGGGTTGTCCATTGACGACGTTACCGGGGCGATCGGTCGTGAGCACGTGACTATCCCCGGGGGTGTCCTGGAAACACCGGAAAAAAACTATTCGGTTGCCGTAACCGGCGAAATAACGGAAGCAAACGTCTTTGGTGATATTATCGTGTCCGGCGCCGGTGGGGTACAGGTGCCGTTGAGCGAAATTGCCCGGGTTGCCTTCCGGGATGCCGATGAGACGACCCGGTCCAGGCTGAACGGCACCCACGCTATTACGCTGAGTGTCAAGAAACGCATGGGCGCCAATATTCTCGACCTCGCCGACGCCGCTCAGCAGACTGTAGATGAACTGACGCCCCGGATGCCGGAAGGAACGCACGTCTTTATCTCCTACGATGAGAGCAGCTATATCCGGGACATGCTGGCGGACCTTGAGAACAACATGGTGACTGGCTTCGTTCTGGTGCTGCTGGTGACGATCTTTTTTCTCGGTTTCCGGAACAGCCTCTTTGTATCTATGGCTATTCCCCTCTCCATGCTGCTTTCGTTCTTCATCCTGCAGATCATGGGAATCACCCTGAATATGATTGTGCTGTTCAGCCTGATTCTTGCCCTGGGTATGCTGGTGGATAACGGCATTGTCATAGTGGAAAACATTTTCCGCCATCAGGCTCTGGGGAAAAGCCGCGTTCAGGCGGCAATCGACGGCGCCGGGGAAGTGGCCGGCCCTATTATGGCAAGTACGTTGACAACCCTGCTCGCCTTTTTCCCGATTATCTTCATGCCCGGTATCATGGGCGATTTCATGAGTTACCTTCCCAAGACGGTGATTGTTGTACTCTCATCGTCTCTCTTTGTGGCGCTGGTCATTAACCCGACGTACTGCGCCAGTTTCCTCAAGGTGACCGATGTTCAACGGCAGAAGATGGAAGGCGGAAGCGGCCTCTTTACGCGGTTGCAGGGCTGGTACACCCGGTTGCTGCAGAGGGCAACGCGTAACGGTTTGAAGACGGTCGGTATTGTGACGGTGGTGGTAGTTGCCGGCTTTGTCACCTACGGACTGGTGGCAGCGGAGGTGCTCTTCTTTCCCAACCTGGATCCTGAACGGGCACGCATAGATATTGAGGCGCCCCAAGGAACACCCCTGGATAGAACCGACAGTATTGTATCCGGGGTGGAAGGTATTGTGCCCACCGTACCTATGTCCATGAAGAGTTACGAGACGGTCGTCGGCAGAGGCGGTGGCGATACCGCGGCGCATCGGGGCCAGATTGATGTAACCTTTGCACCCTACGCCCAGCGCGACATTCCCGGAGCAACTGCGGTCCGCAGACTACAGGATGCCATGCGGGCAGTCACCGGAGCGGTAGTTCAGGTTCAGGAATACAATTCCGGTCCGCCTACAGGAGACGACGTTTCCCTGGAAATTCGGGGAACCGACTACGAAGTTATGGGCGAAATAACTGCACAGCTCATGGACGTACTGGTACCGCACGAAGATGTGTTCAAGATCGTAGACAACGACTATGAGGCGAGCCTTCCGGAAATTGCCGTAGCCATTGACCGCCGGAGTGCCGCCCATTACGGGGTGAGTACCGCTCAGATTGCAAGTACCGTGCGGACCGCCATTACCGGATCAACGGTGGGGGCCTTCAGGTATAGCGATGAAGAGTATGACATCGTTGTACGCTATCGCGGTGATACCCGGGACTCACTGCATATGCTGAGAAATATTCAGGTAGTGGCCATGGACGGTCGGCGCATTCCGTTGAGCGCAGTGGCTTCGGTGGAGCCGCAGTCAAGTGTGAGCGTCGTCAAGCGGCGGAACATGAACCGGGCGGTAAACGTGTGGGCCAACTTCAATCCCGACACGGAAGGCAGGACGGAAATCACTGAGGAAATTAACAGGGAGGTTGAACTGATAAAGGCTTCTCTTCCTGCAGGGTATTCTATCGGTGCCGGATCGGGCTTTGATGTCCGAAACGAATCAACAACGTTTCTGATTCAGGCCTTCCTGGTGGCCGTCTTTTTGATCTTTATCGTTCTGGTTGCTCAGTTCAACTCACTGGCGGACCCGTTCATCATCATGTACGCCGTCTTTCTGAGTCTGGGAGGTGTCATGTGGGGCTTCGCCATCGGACAACAGAACTTCGTTGTTATCATGTCGGGTATTGGATCGATCGCCCTGGCGGGGGTTGCCGTCAATAACTGTATCGTCCTGGTGGATTATACCCACAAACTCATTCGTGACGGTATGCCCTGGCGGCACGCCGTTGTTGAGGCGGGACGGGTTCGTCTGCGGCCGGTAGTGCTGACGGCATTGACAACAGTTCTCGCTCTGGTGCCTATGGCTGTCGGTGTGAGTTTTGATATCCGATCGTTCAATTTCATCTTTGGCAGTGAATCCAGCGAATACTGGAAGGCATTTGCCTGGACGATGCTCTACGGTCTGACTTTCGCGACGGTTACCACTCTGGTGGTGGTACCGTCCATGCTGAGTATCAAATATCGCCTGGTTGAGCGAAAGAAGGGCGAGACGGCGGTTCATTAGAACCGCCGGATCCGCTACCCGAGGGTGGTAAAAGCCGGCTCATTGCCGGGCTTCCATTTGACGTTGCACCCTATGCTCGGTTTCTGTTCGGCCGGAACTGCCTTTCCCGCCAGCAGCGCCTCCGCAGCGGCAATAAGGTCGGCGCCCGTTATCGGTTTGTCATTTCCGGGCCGTGCGTCATCAAACTGCCCACGATAGACGAGGCGGTGTCGGTTATCAAAGAGAAAGAAATCGGGGGTACACGCCGCTTCATAGGCCTTCGCCGTTTCCTGGCTCTCGTCAAAGAGATACGGCACGGAAATGCCGAACTCTTTCATGAAGACGGGCATCTTTTCCGGGGCGTCCTCAGGATGGCTGGAGACGTCATTGGCGTTTACGAGAACTACGCCTGTTCCCCGCCGGGATAGATATGCAGTCACCTCACCCAGTTTAGAACCTATATGGCGGACAAAAGGGCAATGATTGCAGATGAACGATACCAGGAGAGGTTTACCCTCGAAATCCGAGAGGGACACGGTATTTCCCCGGGTGTCAGGCAATGAAAAATCAGGGGCGGGAGCACCCAATTTGCGCATCGTTGATGGTGTTGCTGCCATAAATAGCCTCCTTGTACCTGAAAATACACCCGTCCGTGGTGAAACAGCAAGTTGCCGGAACGGCGCGTCGCCTTTATACTCAGGAGCCTGAGTGACGAAACGCCTATGAAACTGCTGGTATTTGTTCTTAACAGAGAAGAACTCCTCGAACAGGTTCTTGAAGCGTACGTTGAAGCGGGGATCGAAGGCGCGACCATTCTTGATTCCGAAGGAATGGGTCGTTTTCTTACCTATGAGGTGCCCCTCTTTGCCGATTTCAAGGAGTTCATGAAGGGCAACAAGCCATACAACAAGACGATTTTTTCGGTTGTCCGGGAGGAAGATTCTATCCCGCGCCTGAGAGAATTGCTGGATGATGTGTGCGGAGGCCTTGCCTCACCGGGAACGGGAATTCTCTTTACCGTCCCTGTCGATTTCGCCGTTGGGCTTATTGGTGGAGGTGATGATGGAAGCGATCAGTGATGTGCTGGATGCCTCGTGCGTCTCTCTGGAGATAAGGAGCAAAAAGAAGCCGGATGTTATTGCGGAACTGGTACAGATTTTAGCGGACGCGGGGAAAATCGATTCTCCCGACACAATCACCGAACAGGTGGTTCAACGAGAGTCCATGATGAGTACCGGAATCGGCGGCGGTATCGCCGTTCCGCATTGTCTCTCCCCTGCCGTTGATCAGACGTTCATCGCTATTGGTCGCCATCAGAAGGGGGCGAAGTTCGATGCCGTAGACAAGAAGCCGGTGAAGCTTTTTTTTCTGATGGTCGGGCCCGAGGGTGCCCATTCCACCCATTTGCGTCTTCTGAGTCGTCTGTCCAGACTGTTACATGACGAAACGCTGAAATCGGGTCTGCTGAACGCGTCCACGCCGGAAGAGGTGGTGGAGCTTTTTGTCCGACGTGAGGGCGGAACCGCGTAAGGGGGCAGACACATGAACCGGGAGATTCGCTGGAACCTTGCTCGAATTGTCATTACGACGGGATATCTCTTCGGCGGATGGTTGCTCTTTTCCTGGAATCTCTCGCCCCGGTCGCTGCTTGTCGGTCTGGTCCACAGCACCGTCATTGCCATTCTTGCATATCATCTCTTTATTGAAGAGGACGAAGCGGAACGGAGGTCTCACCTTCCGCGGCCACACTTTCTGCTGGTATACGTTTTTGTACTGATATTCAAAATGTACGTCTCAAGTTTTCAGGTTCTCTGGAATATTCTGCGTGGGCGAATCAATCCCGGTGTTGTTCATTTCCGGACGCGACTGAGAAGTGACATCGCCCGCGTTGCCTTGAGTAACTCCATAACCCTGACCCCCGGGACTATTACCCTGCTGATAGATGATGACCATCTCATCGTCCACTGGCTGGACGCACAGACGACACATTCCCGCTACGCATCGTCACTGATCGCCGGTCATTTTGAAAAGCTCCTGAAGCGGGTGTGGATATGAGTGAACTTGTCAGCCGGGCCCTGCTCTATATGGTCTGGTTTCTCATCGGTTCCGTCGTTGTCAGCCTGGTGCGCGTTCTTATCGGGCCTACCGTTGCCGACAGGATGACCGCGCTGAATATGGTTTCCGCACAGATTCTCGCAATACTCGTTCTGGTTGCGGTGAGGGAGGGCAGAACCAGTTATCTCGACGTCGCGCTGGTCTACGACATTTTCGGGTTTATCGGGACCCTGGCCATGGCGCGCTATTTTTCCAGGCGGGATTCGGAGACGACCAAATGACAGACGCAATGATCGGTACAGTAATTACCGACTGGCTGGTGGTGTTCTTTCTCGGACTGGGAGTGATCTTCGGAGTGATGGGAAACCTGGGAGTTCTCATCTTTCCGGACGTCTATACCCGGCTGCAGGCGTCATCTACGGCAAGTACCACATCTGTCCTTTCAGTCTTCATTGCAACGATGATCGTTTCCGGGTTGACCCCTATGACCGGCAAGATCGCCGTAATTACCGTCTTCTTTTTTATCACCAGCCCTATTGCCGCCCACATTATCGCCAGGTTTGCCTGGGAAGCGGGGGTAAACCCCTGGCGACGCAGCTACATGGATCGTCGCCGGCTCAAGGAGCATCCCGATGATTGAGGTTCTCCTTGTTCTCATGCTTGTCGTTTCAATCATTGCGTTGCGGGTACCGGATCTTCTGGTGAGCGTTATTCTCCTTTCCGTATTCAGCCTGCTGAGCTGTCTCTTCTTCTTTTCTCTGGGAGCGCCGGATGTAGCCCTGACGGAGGCCGCCGTCGGTACCGGTATTGGAACTGTTGTCTTTATCTGGACCGTCTACAAGACTCGCGGTGATGCCGGAGGTACCAGTGGTGCGGCGAGTCGTTGAGCTGGCGGCCATCGCGGTGGTGGCGCTCTTCTTTGTGGTCGCCTTTCTCGGTGACCACCCTGAGAGTACGCCTCTGCGCGGGTATGTCATTGAGCGGGGTGCAGAGGAGACGGGTGCAACCAACCTGGTTACCTCTATCTACCTCGGGTACCGGGCGTTTGACACCCTGGGCGAAACTGTCGTTCTGCTGCTGGCCGTGTCGGGAGTGACCTTTCTGGTGGAGAAGAAGCTGTGAGAAAGACCGACAGCCTTGACGTGGCGGTGCGGAAACTCGCCCCGTATATGTTTCTTTTTGGTCTCTATCTGGTCAGTTATGGCGATGTCTCTCCCGGCGGGGGATTTCAGGGTGGCGTCGTTATCGCCTCCGGTATCATCCTGCTGGCGATGGGCCGGGACGTCGAAGCGGCAGAACGTCTGGCTCCACGAGGACGGCTGTCCTGGCTGGAGGCAATCGCGTATGCCCTTCTCCTCCTGGCCGTTATCGGTATGGTCATTGCCCGGTCCATGTTTGTTCTCAATATTCTGATCGGGCTGAAGGTTGCTGCGGGAGTCAGTCTTATCTCGCTGCACCTCTTCGGAGAGCGGTAATGACAGTAATGACAATAGATGTCGCATGGCTACTGATCAGTGCCGTCTTTCTGGTAGGGCTCTGGGGCGTAATCGGAGAAAATAACCTCATCAAGAAAATTGTCGGTCTGAGCATAGCCAACAGCGGCATTATCATGTTCTTTATCTACTTCGGGAGCATTTCCGGAGAGACCGCTCCTATTGACGTGGAAAACCACGGAGTTCCGGTGGATCCGATTCCCCAGGCGCTGATGCTGACGGCGATTGTCGTCGGTATCTGTGTAGTGGCAATGTCTCTCGTTCTGGTGTATCGCCTCTATCAGCGGTACGGAACGCTGGACGCGGTGGAAATAGAGCGGGCGGTGTGGAAGCGTGATTCATAGCATTTCTCTTTTGCTCTTTCTGCCCTTTATCGGGTCGGCGGTTGCCCTGATCGGCAAGCTGGTACCGACCAGGCGGCCATTCGGAACGGTGTTCTCTGTAGTGTCCATGCTTCCTCTGGCGGGTATGGCGACTATTCTGTTTTCACTCGTTCCCGATGTCTTCGGCGGACGGGAGATCTTTCACATAGTCGGCCCGTGGCCGGCTCCGGTTTCGATCGTGTTGCAGCTGGACGGAATGGCCTGGCTTTCCTCCGCTCTGGTGGTGGTCATTTCCGCGGCGGCGGGTATCGCCGCTCTGTCGGGACGTACCTACGGCCCCCGCTTCTATTTTTTTCTGATGATGCTGGTTGCCGGCATGGAGACGGTTGTACTCACTGCGGACATTTTCACTATGTTTGTCGGCTTTGAGATTATCGCCCTTTCAGCGTACGTTCTCATCGCCTATGACCGCACCGACGAGGGCCTCCTGGCGTCGCTGAAGTACCTCATTCTGAGCTCTGTGGGAATTCTCTTTTTTCTGTTTGGAGTCTTTCTTCTGTATCGGGACTTCGGCACCCTGTCGCTGCAACGGATGGAAGGAATGATTTCGGAAGGGAGACTGGCGGGGGCGCCGACGACACGACTTGCCGTAAGCGCCCTGGTGGTGGGAATCGGTGTACGAACCGCATTCATACCCTTTCATACCTGGCTGCCCGAAGCTCACGCTTACGCGCCCCATCCAATCAGCGCCGTTCTTTCGGGAGTGCTGATCAAAGTTTCCTTCTTTGCCATGGTACGGCTGCTGGGTGTCTTCCGGGCGGACTATCTGATGCCCCTGATGATGTGGGTAGGCGGTATAACCGCGGTGACGGCGGTGATCTGGGCCCTTGCCCAAAGTGACGCAAAACGACTGCTTGCGTACCATTCGATTTCTCAGATGGGGTACGTTCTGGCGGCTTTCGGGGCAATGACCGCCCTGTCGGTACCGGCGGCGTTCTTTCACGCCATGAACCACGCCTTTTTCAAGAGTCTGCTCTTTCTCGTTGTGGGCAGTGCTATTCATATGACCGGTGATCGGAACCTGTACAGCATGTCTCCTGTTGGTAGACGGGCACCGTTGCTGGCAATCGCCTTTGTGGTAGGTGCCGCTTCCATCGCCGGAATACCTCCTTTCAACGGCTTTGCCGGAAAGCAGATGGTGGTAGCCGCCCTGGGTGACGCCTACAGCAGCTTCCCTCACCGTTTCGGGGCGTTGTGGGTAAAAGCGCTCCTTTCTATAGCGTCGGTAGGGACGGTGGCGTCGTTTATCAAACTCTCCCGGATCATCCGGCCCGGCCCCGCCCCGGCCCCGGCATCAGCCGACGGTGACAACCACCACCGTGCAGGCGTCCTGATACATTTCCCCGTGTACGTTCTGGCCGTTCTATGCCTCGTTTTCGGTCTCTTCGGTCGGGAGGTAACGAACCTTCTGGCAGGGATTCTCGATACCGGTGGGGGCGAAACGGGAAGGATGGCGGCTTATAAAACCGTACCGGCTACCCTCTTTTCGCAAAAAAAACTCCTGGAAACGGCGCAGACGATCGTCATCGGCTATGTGGTGTACCGGCTGGTTATGACGGCACCGGGCAAGCGGATTTCTCACCACCTGCAACTGCTCGCTCCCGAACTGCGCACGGTTCTGATCATGTTCGTTCTCGGTCTTGGTGTTTTTGCCGGGATTGCCTACCTGTGACCGAGAATCGACCCTGACAGGGTAGCCCGTGCAAAGTCGGCATTCAGTTTGTATACTGTACCCGGAGAGATAAAAATATGACTCAACGTTCGGGGTTTCCGATTCTTCAGAATGCATTTGATATATCACCATCTCATCTTGCCATATTGGACGAAAGCTTTTGCTTCGTTCTCGTGAACGATGCATTTGTCCGAGACGCGGGAAGGGACAGGAACGATCTGATCGGGACATCCTATTTTGATGTGTTTCCCGGAACGGTGACACCTGAGACGCTCCGGAAGGTTCTTGAAAGCGGAACGGAACACGTAATTATTGATCAGCCCGGCATTCAGTCGGCAGCGGACGATGACAGAAGCTACTGGGACCGGCAGTACATTCCAATGAACGCTGAAGCGGGGCGGCGATCCATCCTGGTAATCTTTCAAGATGTCACCGAAACGAAGGAACGGGAAGTCGAACTGGAAACACTTCTGGTGGAAATGAACCACCGCATCAAGAACAACCTTGCCAGTGTGGAAGCCCTCGCCCGGGTTGAGCTGTATGCCGAATCGAAGACCAAAGAAGCCGCTATTGACGACATCATCAGCAGAATCAACGCTATCGGTCAGGTTCATCAGACGCTGTACGAGACGGCCAGTTATGCGTCCGTTCGCATTGAGCGCTATCTGCGGGAGCTTCTGGAGGCACTGATCGCAGGCGGCTCTGCCGGTGAGTGCAGCTATCGGCTCAATCTTGAAGTGGAAGACCTGGCGGTCTCATCCAAGGTTGCGACGAAACTCGGTCTGATGCTTGCGGAATTGACGACGAATACTATCAAGTATGCCGCCGCCAGCGGTGTTGTGGACATTTATGTGCGGCTCTATCAAGAGGGTGACAACGTTTTCGTGACGTACTATGACTCGGGAGACGCCTTTCCCGAGTCGGTGTCTTCTCTGGACGATCTGGGAACCGGCACGGGAGTTCCGATATTGCAGGCTCTTATCACGGATCTTGATGGAACGATTTCGCTTGATGCGTCTGTTCGACCGCCGATATTCGTGATCAGTTATCCGGTGGAATCGGGCAGGTGAACTACCACCCGACCGCGCATGTTGCTACGGAGCATTCGCTCTATTTCATCGTTCAGCGCGTCCAGAGTGATGTCCCGGGCAATTTCGTCAATTGCTGCGGGCCGCCAGTCGGCAGCCAGCCTGCTCCATACATCCCGCCGTCGTTCTTCCGGACAGGTGGTACTGTCGATACCAATGAGACGAACGCCCCGGAGAATGAAGGGGAAGACCGTCAGAGACAATTCCGCTGAGGCTGCGTTTCCGCAGGCGGCAACCACCGCGCCGTGGCGGCACGCCTTGATTGCCCGGGAAAGTATAGGTCCACCTGTTGTGTCTATCACGCCGGCCCATTCGGCGGAAAGAAGGGGTTTTTCCCACCGTTCCGTCGCTTCCTCCCGGGAAATGACTCGCGTCGCTCCGAGACTCTTCAGATAGTTTGCGGCGTCGGCCTTTCCGGTAACGGCGCAGACGGAATACCCCAGAGCCGAAAGAATGGATACAGCGTACGACCCGACACCACCGGTTGCCCCGGTAACCAGAATCTCACCGGCGCCCGTTTTGACAAGCGGTGCAATTTCATTCACCGCAAGGGCCGCCGTAAAACCGGCGGTTCCCAGCGCCATGGCATCCCGGGGTGATAATGACTGCGGCAGTGGCACCGCCCAGGAGGCGGGTACGCGTATATACTCGCCAAATCCTCCGGGTGTATTCATTCCAAGGTCGCCACCGTCGACAATGACCGCATCTCCCCGTTTGAACCGGGAAGTACCCGATTCTTCAACCACCCCCGCCGCGTCGATTCCCGGCTGGTGAGGGTAGGTCTTTGTGACGCCCCGGTTTCCCGATGCCGACAGGGCGTCCTTGTAGTTCAGAGACGAGTGGGATACCCGGACGGTAAGTTCGCCTTCCGGCAGATCGTCAATACGACGAGACTCCGTCCGGCCGCTAAATGTACCGTCTTTTTCTTCATGTACCACGAAGGCTGTAAACTTCGTCTCACCCGTCATTCCCGGACTCCGTCGATTATCGCGTTCAGGGTCCGACTTGGTCGCATGGCCTGCTCTACCTTTGTCGGGTCAGGGTGAAAATATCCGCCGATGTCCACAGGGTGTCCCTGAGCCGCGTTCAGTTCGTCGATGATTGTCTCCTCCGCGTCGGAAAGCTTCTGAGCCAGGTCGGTAAAAAAGGAGTGCAGGTCCGGCTTTCCGGCAGTCCGCGTTTTCATGGCGAGACTCCAGTACAGCGCCAGATAATAGTGACTGCCCCGGTTATCCAGCTCATTGACCTTCCGGGAAGGAGACTTTTCTTTTTCCAGAAACACTCCAACCGCTTCATCAAGTGATTCGGCAAGGAGCCGGGCTCCCTCGTTGCCAAAGGTCTGTGCCAGGTGTTCCAGAGAAACTGTCAGGGCAAGAAACTCTCCCAGAGAGTCCCATCTGAGATGGCCTTCCCGGACAAACTGTTGAACGTGTTTGGGAGCGGAACCGCCTGCCCCGGTCTCAAAGAGGCCTCCGCCGTCGATAAGGCGGACAATGGAGAGCATCTTTGCACTGGTTCCCAGTTCCAGAATAGGAAAGAGGTCCGTCAGATAATCCCGCAGAACGTTTCCGGTCACCGAAACGGTATCCAGCCCTTCCCGAAGCCGCTGCAGTGTGAACTTCGTAGCTTCCGCCGGTGGAAGAATCCTGATATCAAGACCGTCAGTATCGTGATTCTTCAGATACGTTTCAACTTTTCCGATCAGTTGGGCGTCATGGGCCCGCGCGCCGTCAAGCCAGAAGACGGCGGGGGCATCTGCCTCCCGGGCGCGGTCTACCGCCAGTTTCACCCAGTCCCGAACGGGAATATCTTTGACCTGGCACGCCCGGAAGATGTCTCCCTCAGCTACGTCCTGAGAGAGAAGCACCTTTCCGTCGCCGTCAACGATCTCTACCCGACCTGATGTGCCAATTTCGAACGTCTTGTCGTGGGAGCCGTATTCTTCAGCCTTCTGCGCCATCAATCCTACATTGGAGACGTTTCCTATGGTCCGGGGATCGTAGGCACCGTGTGCTTTACAGTCATCAATGACCGTCTGATACACCGACGCATAGGCGCGGTCGGGAATGACGAATTTGGTGTCCTCAGCGGAACCGTCGGGTCCCCACGTCCGGCCGGAAGTTCGAATAGCGGCGGGAATGGTAGCATCGATGATAAAGTCACTGGGTACGTGGAAATTGGTGATGCCTCGATCGGAGTCCACCATGGAAACCCGGGGACCCCCGGCGAAACACGCGTCAATATCCGCCTCGATTTCCTTCCGGGTCTCCTCCGGCAGCGCAGAAATTCGCGAATAGAGATCTCCCAGTCCGTTGTTGGGGCTTACGCCCAGTTCGGCGAAAACGTCGGCGTGTTTTTCAAAGACGTCTTTAAAAAACTCGGCTACGACGTGACCAAAGATGACAGGATCGGAGATTTTCATCATCGTCGCCTTGAGGTGAACTGAGAAAAGAACGCCCTTTGTCCGGGCATCTTCAATCTCTTTTGCAATGAACCTGCGAAGGGAATCACGACGCATTACTGCCGTATCGATGATTTCGTCTTTCTGCAGCGGCAGAGAATCCTTGAGGACGGTCGTTTCCCCGGATGACGAGATGAAGCGAATTGAGGTGTTTGTCGCCGCCGCCATCGTGGTGGATGTCTCACTTCCGAAATAGTCTCCCTCGGACATGCTGGCAACGTGTGATCTGGAATCCTTCGACCACTCTCCCATTGGGTGTGGATGTTTGCGGGCGTACTCTTTCACCGACTTTGCTGCCCGTCGGTCCGAGTTACCCTCCCGGAGAACGGGATTCACGGCACTGCCTTTTACCGTGTCGTAGGCGACCCGGATCTTCCGCTCCTCTTCCGTCCCGGGGTTCTCCGGATAGTCCGGTACGGCGTATCCCTGTTCCTGAAGCTCTCTAAGAGTAGCAAGCAATTGGGGCAGGGAGGCGCTGATATTGGGAAGCTTCACAATATTGGCATCGGGTTCCTTCACCAGTTCGCCGAGTTCGGTAAGATCGTCGGAGACACGCTGGTCTTTGGGCAGATACTCCGACACGGCCGCGAGAATCCGGCCTGCAAGAGAAATGTCTCGTGTTTCAACGGTTACGCCTGCGGCGTTGGTGAATGCCCTGATTACCGGAAGAAGGGAATAGGTCGCCAGAGCAGGCGCCTCGTCGGTCAGGGTGTATAGTATTGTCGGTTTCATACGCTCGAATATACCAAAAACGAGCGCTTTTGTAATCTATGTGTCGGCGGGGAGCGGAGCCCCCGCCGGGTAACGTTCTTACAGAATCTTTTTCAGTGCGTCGGCAACACGGTCAACCGTCTCGTTCCGGGCGTTGTATCCCATGATACCGACCCGCCAGATCTTGCCGGCGAGAGCTCCCAGTCCGCCTCCTATTTCGATGCGGTGTTCGTCCAGAAGGCGTCCCCGTACGGCTTTGTCGTCTACTCCCTCGGGAATGACCACCGCGTTGAGCATAGGCAGCCGGTACGGCTCATCCACCAGCATGGTAAAGCCCAGTTCTCCGAGCCGTTTGATAAGATACTGATGAGCCTTCCTGTGTCGCTCCCAGACCTCTTCGAGCCCCTCATCAAGGACCACTTTCAGGGCGGCGTACAGGGCGTAGTTCATGTTAATCGGTGCGGTGTGGTGGTACGCCCTGGTGGAACCTTCCCAGTAGTTCATGAGCAGGCTAAGGTCCAGGTACCAGTTGGGCACTTTGGTTTGTCTGTTCCTGATTACACCGGCCGCTCGTTCGGAGACAGTTAACGGGGAAAGTCCGGGGGGACAGGACAGGCACTTCTGGGTACCGCTGTAGAGCGCGTCGACACCCCATTCATCCACCAGAACGGGCATACCTCCCAGGCTGGTGACGGCATCGACGATGTACAGTGCGCCGTGGTCCTTTACCAGTTTTCCGATTGCTTCAACGGGGTTGGCTACTCCCGTGGAGGTTTCCGCGTGGACAACCGCTACCAGTTTGTACTGCTTCTTTGAAAGCCGGATCTTCACCTCTTCAGGAACGACGGGCGTGCCCCACTCAAACTCCATGGAGTCCACTTCCGCCCGAAGTCGTCCGGCGATTTCTTTCATGCGTCCACCGAACACCCCGTTTACAAGAACCAGGACGTTGTCTCCCGGTTCAATGAGGTTTACCAGTACAGTCTCCATACCGGCGCTTCCCGTTCCCGACATAGGCAGGGTGATCTTGTTCTCCGTCTTCATTATCTGCCGCAGCTGGTCCTTGATAGCATCCATGATTTTGATAAAAAACGGGTCAAGGTGGCCCAGACTGTACTGCGATAACGCCTTATAGACTTCCGGTGGCACCGATGACGGACCGGGTCCCATGAGGAGAGTTTCCTGTACCTGGTCTAATAGTGATTTCATAGTGTGCTCACTATATCATATTCGACCGTATGCCGCGAAGCGGCATGCAAAAATAGCAAAAAAAAGAAGGGCGCCGAACGTGGCGCCCTTCTCCGGGACTGCACTCCGTGAGGAGTCGGAGGGTCCCTTCGCAAAGCGGGGATCCTTTGAGATGGTGTAAAGGAGGTGTGATGGTTCGGAAAAACGCCGTAATGATCCCCCAAAACTACGAATAACGAACGATGCACGGTGCTTTTCGGAAGAAACCGTATAGCATCCCGGCGAGACTGTCAATAGTTTCGCAAGAGTTCGACGATACAAGCTGGTGTTTGTATCTTCAACTACATGAAGATACGTATGAACAGAGGCAATTTTTTCGGGATCACCATTGTTGTGGCTGTCTTGTCGATAGCACATCCGGCGGGTAGCCAGGAAACTGCGGACTACCGCAACCTGGATCTGACGGAAGCACACGTACTGGGCGTTTCCGTTACCGTGACGGGAACGCGTTACCGCTTCGATGTAACAATGGTGCACGACGACGCCGGAGAAGAGGGGTACGCCAACTGGTGGCAGGTTGAGACACTGGATGGGGTTCAGCTTGGACGACGCGACCTCCTGCACGCCCACGGCTCCCGACCCTTCACCCGGTCTGAAACGATGGAGATACCTGAGGGTATTGAGTACGTTGTAATCCGTGCTCACGATCAGACCCATGGGTACGGCGGCCGAGCTATGGTGGTTCACCTTCCCGGTGGCGAACTGCACGCTGTAGATCAGGGTCCGGAACGGCAGGCGATCGAATACCCCTGAGGGCCGGTACGGCCGGGACCGGTGCTTTTCTTACCAGGCTGACTCTTCCTCAGGTACAACCGGCGTGCAGGCAACAGACGTTCGTTCTCCCTCGAGCATATCCGCTACGTGGCTCTTCCAGGTATGGTAGTGGGCAGTTTCCTTGTGGGCGAGGGTCGCTTCTTCATCCCGATAGACTTCGTACAGATAATATGTGCCCTGTTGGTCGTTATCTCTGAGAAGATCGAACCGAAGTACACCCGGTTCCTTCAGGGACCCCTCGTGATTGGCCCGGGTCAGTTTTTCAAATTCGACTTCCTTCTCCGGTTTGACGTGAACGGTAATGATTCTGACGATCA
The DNA here is from genome assembly GCA_964496635.1 of uncultured Spirochaeta sp. Taxonomy (GTDB): domain Bacteria; phylum Spirochaetota; class Spirochaetia; order DSM-27196; family Alkalispirochaetaceae; genus Alkalispirochaeta. Next base: position 29,182 of record CAZCAE010000015.1, on the reverse strand, counting down.
TGTAACCTCCTTATCCTCTGAGTATGATAACCCGAGTCCGCGGGTGTGGCGAATTCCGTCGGCATTGGGTACCATACAGCTATGGCACAACAGAAACCAACGGTAGGATGGATCGGGACGGGTATTATGGGATCGTCCATGGCGGGGCACCTTCTCGCAGGTGGGTATGAGCTTCACATCTATAATCGCACCCGTGAAAAGGCTGAGGGTCTGATAGAAAAGGGCGCCGTCTGGCACGACACGCCCCGGGAAGTCGCAGCAGCGAGTACCTTTGTATGTACTATAGTCGGGTATCCCCAGGACGTGCGGGAGGTGTACTTCGGGACGGACGGTGTCTTTGCGGGCATAGACGGCTCGCCTGCGCCGGAGGGCGACCGCAGGATTCTGGTGGACATGACCACCTCGGAACCGACGCTGGCCCTGGAAATTGCTGAAGAGGCGCGACGTCGGAACGCGGAGGCCCTGGACGCCCCCGTGTCCGGGGGTGATACCGGCGCCCGGAACGGTGAACTTGCCATCATGATCGGCGGAGACGCCGCAGCGGTAAAGGCGGTGATGCCTTTAATGGAGCTGATGGGCGCCAACATCCGTCATATGGGGCCCGCCGGTGCGGGGCAGCACACCAAGATGTGCAACCAGATTCTCATTTCCTCCACTATGATCGGGACAGTTGAATCGCTCCTGTACGCCCAGGCGGCGGGGTTGGACCAGAACGGTGTGATTGATGTTATCGGTCGCGGCGCCGCGTCTTCCTGGTCCATCAACAACCTGGGAAAACGCATTGCCGACGGCAACTTCGATCCTGGATTCATGATCCGTCACTTTATCAAGGATATGGGGATAGCGCTGGCGGAAGCACAACGGATGAAGCTCTCTCTGCCGGGCCTTGCCATGGCGCACCAATTCTACATCGCCGCTACGGCGAAGGGGTGGGACAATCTGGGTACCCAGGCGCTGTATCGCGTTCTGGCGGACATGAACGGGCAGGGGTAGGAAGAGCCGGGCATCACATATCGAAGATCTTGCCGGGGTTCAGAACCAGGTTGGGGTCCATGGCGCGCTTGATGTTCCGCACGATCTGCAGATATTCCGGAGAGACAAAGCGGTCCATGTACCCTTTCCGTTTGTGACCGATGCCGTGTTCACCGCTGAGTCGGCCTCCCAGGCTGGCGGTGAGGCGGTACAGGTCTTCCAGTATACACGGTCTTGTTGCATCCCACTCTTCCATGGACCACTCCGGGTTTTTCACGATGCGGGTGTGAATGTTGCCGTCACCGGCGTGCCCGTAGGCGGGGACAAATACGCCGTAGCGTCGGGCGATTTCGTCCATACCGGAAATGAGATCGGGAATTGCCGCCGGGGGTACCACCAGGTCTTCGTTGGTCTGGTCGGGAGATATTCGGGCGTAGGCTTCGGCGATGCTCCGCCGGACCTTCCATATCCGTTCGCTGTCGGATGCATTGTCGGCAACAAAGATCTCAAGGGCGTTGTGTTCTTCGCACAGCCCTCCAATGGACTCGTACTGCCGCGTCACCTCATCGGCGTCGGAACCATCTACGGTGATAATGAGAGCCGCCCCCGCTCCGTCCTGGGCCAGCGTCTCGTTCAGATAGGCGCAGCTCCGCCGAAAACTCTCCCCATCGATGAACTCCAGGGCCGTAGGGACGATGCCCGTGGCAGCCATTACCCGGGGCACCAGCCCTATCGCCTCCTGTACAGTTGCAAAGAAACAGAGCAGGTCCACCGACGCCCGCGGTTCCGGCGTCAGCCTCAGCCAGATTCGGGTAAAGATTCCCAGAGTTCCCTCACTTCCTACCATGAGTTGCACCATGTTGTATCCGGTGACGTCCTTGATGAGTTTGCCGCCGAACTGGACGATCTCGCCGGTTGGTGTCACCACCTCGAGACCCAGGACGTACCGTCCGGTGACGCCGTATTTCACCGCCTTGCCACCGCCGGCGTTCTCCGCCACATTTCCCCCGATGGTGCACGTTTCCAGGCTCATCGGGTAGCCGGCATAGAAAAGGCCCGTGCCTTTCAGGCATTCGTTTATCTCCGCGGTGATCACCCCCGGTTCCACTTCAACCATCATGTTTTCCAGGTCTATGTCGAGAATTCGATTCTGCCGGTCCGCCAGGAGGACGATACCGCCGTGGACGGGTACCGCGCCGCCGGAGAGGCCGCTGCCGGCGCCCCGGGGCGTCACCGGTATCAGTTCACGGTTGGCCAGGTGCATGATTGCAGCAATTTCTTCGGCGCTTCCCGGGGAAACAACGACTTCCGGCGGATGAGCGTACTCCGGATCGGGAATCTCGTCGTGGCCGTAGCGCTCCAGTGTCTCTCTGTCGGTGTGGACGTGCTGCGCACCTACGATAGAGCGCAGCTCCGCTACCAGTTCCGGTGTGACAGTTCCGTATGTCTGTGGTCTTCCGGCGGATGCCATGGTTCAATTGTACCGGCTTTCCCCGGGCGGGGCTATTCCGTTCGGAACCGGGCCACCTCGTTCACCAGAGTCTGCATGCGTTCCTGGTTTTGCCCTACGATTTCGTTCACAGCGGAAATGGACGCTGATATCGTGGCAATCCGCTCGATCACCGTCTGCGCCCTGGCGTTGATTTCGCTGGCCGACGCGGCCAGCTCTTCAATGGAGGAGTTGATCGACCCGGCGTCGCCGTTAATCCGCTCCGATTCCCGTTGCACCGTGTCCGTAACGTCCCGTATTTCGCTGATAGACCTGACGATCTCCTTGCTGGCGTACGCCTGCTCATCCAGACCCGCCATCATCTGGCTCATGGCCTGGGCGACGTTCTGCACGCTCTCTACAATCCGGTCAAAGGCGTGCCCTGCCGCACGGTTTATTTCGCCGGCGTTGTGAATCATGGCGATGTCGTCCTTGAGAGTCTTGTTTATCTTCCCGGCATTTTCCCGGGAGAGTACTGACAGGTTCCGGATTTCATCGGACACAACGGCGAAGCCCTTGCCCGCGTCACCGGCGTGAGCCGCCTCTATAGCGGCGTTCATAGAAAGAAGGTTAGTCTGCTCCGCCACCGTGTTGATGACATCGATCATTTCCAGCATATCCTGGGTGGATGACTCTACCGTTCCAATGGCGGATACCGACTCCTGCATTTGCTCTCCCGCGTTGTTCGCCAGTTCCACCAGCTGGTCCGTCAGCGTCTTGTTTTCTTTGGCCAGTGAGTCCAGGCTCCGAATGGAGGCGTCCATCTCTTCTACCGCGGCAATAGAGTCACTGACTGCACCGGCCTGTCTGCCGACGGAGGTGGTCAGTTCGGAAATAGAGTCTGTAATGCTCCGGACCGATTCGGCCGAACTCTGGAGACTTCGGTCAAGGTGGGCCACACCGTCCTGCATGTCCTGCACTGCCTGGCCGTTGGCATAGACGTTCTTCTCGGCACTACCGCTCTCGTCCGCCAGACGCCGGGCGTTCTCGATAAGTTCCCCGGCTTTACCCTGTATCACAACGATAATGGACCGAAGGTGTTCCGAAAAATCGTTGAACCCCCGGGAGATCATCCCGATTTCGTCGTTCCTCTGGACCGACAGGCGTTCTGTCAGGTCCGCTTCACCGGTGGAAATGGACGCAATGCGCTGCTGCAGCCGTTTGAGGGGGAGTACCAGTTGCGGTCGCAATACCAGGTAGGTTGATATAGTTACGAAAACGACGATGACCATTACCACACCGATAGTACTCAGCGCGTATGCCCGGAGTGCCGCAGGAATTCCACTGATATCTACATCTACGGCAATAGCGAAGCCGTCATCACGAAATTCCAGGAGATTTCCGGTGACGCGATACGTTCCACCATAGGGAGCGGGGGTCCACGACTCGCCTGTATCGGCCGCCCCGTTTTGTATTGGCCGAATGGTTGTCATTCCGCCGTCGGACAGTCTGTCTGCAGCGCTGCTACGGAGCTCCTCGTTTTTGACCCCTTCCGGTCCGAGAGTCTTTGCAACGATTGATGCTTCGAAGAGGTAGTGTTCGACGAGCTTCTGTCGTTGGGAAAAAGCGGAAAACCCGAGAATGACCGCCTCGATTATCAGAATCGAGAGGGCTATAGAGACAATGATGTGTCGGGAGACCGACTTCATCGACGCCATGTAAACCACACTTTCATGAGCTTTTTTGCCCGGGGCGTCAGTTTGGCCCGCAGATAGCCTGCCGCCGCCCGTTTTACCGCCTCAGCCTGGGTGGGGTAAGGATGAATGACCCCGGCGAGTTTGTCCACCCCGAGGCCATTCTGCATGGCCAGCACAATTTCCGCGATCATCTCTCCGGCGTGAGCGGAGACAATAGTTGCTCCGAGAATGTTCTTCTTTCCCTTGGGTGTGATGATCTTGACGAAGCCTTCAGTCTCCCCATCCAGTTTCGCCCGATCTACCGACTTCATGTAGTGACGATAGACTTCCACATCGATAGAGTCGTCTGCCGCACCCCGTTCGGACATTCCTGCATGGGCAACTTCCGGCGACGTGTATGTGGACCAGGGAACGATAACCCGGTCGAATCGGGCGGTCCGGGCGAAGAGGGCGTTCTGAACAACGATACCCGCCGCCGCTTCCGCCATGTGGGTGAACTGCCAGGGACTCGCAACGTCTCCGGCGGCGTAGATGCGTCGATTTGTTGTTTGAAGGTACTTGTTTACTTCGATTCCCTTCTTGTGGTACTTCACCCCCGCCGCTTCCAGGCCAAGCCCTTCAACATTTGGTGCCCGGCCGATAGCAACAAGGAGAGACCCGGCGCCGACGACCGCCGGCTCGTCGGTTTCGCCTGAATCCCCTTTCCGGAAGACCACTTCAACAGAGCCCCCGACGGATTCGCCCGGGCGGACCGCGGATACCGCAGCACTCACATGGAGGTGTACACCGGCGTCGAGGAGGGCGCGCTGTATAACCTCGGCACTATCCGGATCCTCCCGGGGCAGAACCCGTGGAGCCATTTCTATGAGATCGACCCGTGAGCCCAGCCTCGCGAAACTCTGGGCCATTTCGCAGCCAATAGGGCCTGCACCGATAATTGCCAGACTCTCGGGTAATTCGGTGAGACCAAAAATTGTTTCGTTGGTGAGGTACCTCACCGTATCCAGGCCGGGGATAGGAGGCGCCGCCGCCCGGGCTCCCGTGGCAATGACGGCCCGTGAGAACGTGAGATTGCGGGTAGAGTCGTCGTCGCCCGTTACGGTGACCGAGTTGGTCCCGGTGAACGCCCCGCTGCCGATGTAGACGTCCACTCCGAACTCGTCCCGATACCGGGCGGCCGAGTCGTGGGCGCTTATCTCCGAGCGAATGCGACGGAGCCGCTCCATGACGCGGGAAAAGTCTATGCCGGTTGCCGGCCTGTCGCCGTCGGTTTGCAATCCGGTCAGCGCCAGCCCCTCCCGTCGCTGCCACTGCAATTCCGCCGCCGCCCGGGCTCCACGAATGAGCCCTTTGGATGGAACGCAGCCTACGTTCAGGCAGTCTCCTCCCATGAAGTGTCGTTCCACCAGGGCGGTTTTTGCCCCCATGGAGGCGGCGATCGCCGCGGTGATGAGGCCCGCCGTTCCTCCACCGAGGATAACAATGTTATACCGTCCTTCAGGCTGCGGGTTAGTCCAGTCTGCCGGATGTACGTGTTCCAGTAACGTCGTGTTCCACGTATCCATTGGAGGCATGGTTTGTGTCTTCATCTTACGCCTCCTCCGTGGCAGCCGAACCGATCGATTCCTTCAGTGCCCGCCGGGCAATTTTTGTAACGACCACCGTGACGGCTATCGTCGCCACCAACCCTATACCGTAGAGAACCCATTGAAGAGGGCCTCTGGAATCTGCCGTCTGACCCAGTGTTGCCAGGTTTGCCGCAAGCGACCCGAAATAGACGTACATGAGCGTTCCTGGAAGCATGCCGATCCATGATGTGAAAAAATACGCGATAGCAGAAACACCGGTCAGTCCGTACGCGTAATTCAGGAGGTTGAAGGGAAAGATCGGAGACAACCGGGTAAGAAGAACGATTTTCCACCCCTCCCGGCCTACCGCATCATCGATGGCGGCGAACCGCGGGCTGGCCTGAGTTCTTCGAGCTACCCAGTCCCGGGCGACGTAGCGTCCTACCAGAAAGGCTGCAAACGCGCCGAGGGTCGAGGCAACGGAGACGGCTATTGTCCCGGTGACAACGCCAAAAACGAATCCCGCCCCCAAAGTCAGAATGCTGCCGGGTACAAACAGCACCGTTGCAACAACGTACACACCGACAAATACGCCGAAGCCGACAAAACCGAGAGAGTCTATCCAGCGTAGTGTGTCCCGCAACAGAACAGGTGCGTCATAGCGAATCATCAGAAAGACTGCCGCTGCGGCAACGACACCCACCACTGTCCCACGAACTACGTTTGAACGCTTCATTCCGAGAAAATATGTATATCAAAGCATTTTGGTCAACAGCACAAGCGGCAGAGTGGAAAAAAAGTTACGGATGAAGCCGTTTCAGCCGTTTACGGATATCGTCCCAGTAGGATCGGCCAATCTGCTTCAACGCCGTCCTCTGAGCCTGTTTCCACCTGGGAACACAGGACTGGACGGTATTATCCCCGTCCTGAGTCAGAAAATAGGACCGTACCCGCCGATCCTGCCCCGGTTCAACGCGGATCAGGCCCCGTTTTACCAGCAGCTCCGTGTTGCGGGATACCGTACTGGGATCGGAACCAAGAGTCTCGGCCAGGTCTCCGGCGGTGCTTCCCGGGGCGATGGCCAGGGAAACGAGGAGGGCAAACTGCGGCGATGAGACACCGACATCCCGAAACGCGTCTTCATATATGCGCCCGACGATCCGGCTGGCGCGGCCAATATTGGAAGCAACGCAGTTACTGCGAATGGAAGAAAAGTCTTCCGGTGTGTAACGGTCCCGCCTGATTTTGTCCACTGCGCGAATTGACATATTTAATACCTCTCAGAGTCGTGGTTGAATGTTCGAGAAATGGAAGTGAGACGAGCGATTCATCCCGTTCCAACTACAGGATACTACAAGTTTTTTACAGTTTCCAGTCACTTCGAAAGTTTGCTATATATGATCAACTTAGTCAACTAATAGTTGTAGTATCATTGGTGTGTAAAACATTGCAATTACAAATAAATTGGGATATAGTGCCGGTAGATGACAGACCGATGACCAGCCATACCGACACTGAAACCATATCCATTCTCCTGGTAGAAGACCAGAGTATCATCGCTATGGACGAATCGATGCGCCTGAGACGACGGGGGTATGATGTCGAGACTACAACATCCGGTGAAGAAGCAATAACACGGTTTGCACGAGACGGCGATAGTTACTCGAAAGGGAATCCTCCCTACGACCTGATACTGATGGATATCGACCTTGGTCCCGGTATGGATGGGCCAACGGCAGCGAAGCGGATCCTTCAGACCGCCGAAATTCCTATCGTCTTTCTGACCAGCCACAGTGAACAGGAAATGGTTGATCGCGTGCGGTCCATTACACGATACGGCTACGTTCTCAAGAGCTCCGGTGATTTTGTGCTTGCCTCAGCGATCGAAATGGCTCTCACCCTGTTCCGGACTCATCGTGAGGCAGAACGCGATCGGGATGAACTGCGTGCTCTCTACGAATATGCGCCGATCGGTCTGCTTCTGGTTGATGATACTCTTCGGGTACGGAAATCCAACCATGTATGGTTGGAGAAAGAGCGGGAAGTAACAGACAGTCAGGATGAATTGCGGTCACGCACCATGGGTGAAGCGCTGGAGTGTATCCGTCGTCTTGACGACCCCCGGGGGTGCGGGTTCGGACCGGTGTGTCAAACGTGCCGTGTTCGTCAGACCGTCCGGTCAACCCACGATACCGGTATCGCCTATCGCGATGTGGAAGCGGAAATTATCCGGACCAAATATGAGAATAGTCGGCGAAAGCATTTCGTTCTCCTCTCCACGGCGCCTCTGAGACTTCAGGGAGAATCCCTTGTATTGGTAAGCATCAGCGATATCACCTCGCTGAAATAAACTGATATTCAGCATATACTGACACTATCAAAATGGTGAGTATATGGGTGTCAATGAATCGACAGAGCTTCTGAAACTGGCAGAACGGTTGGTACATGCCTTTGAGAACGAAGGTGAAGGCCAATATGGTCCACTTCCTGAGGCGTCCCGTCTGCTGGCAGAACGTTTTCCCGATTTTCTCTTCAAATTCCAGGAGCTTGGTGAAGACGGATATATCCGCGTTCGTGGAGAATTTACTACGCCTATGATCCGGGGCGCCCTGTCCGGACAGGGAAGTATCGGAGGCAAACCGTCGCTGCTGAAAAGCGAAATCGCCCTCGCCACGGTTCCGGAGATTCGAACAGGACTCCTTTCTGAAAACGTATCATGTATTGCCGATATCGCGGCAATACGTCGTTACATCGCCGCTCATTTTCCGGAAGGATCGAATAACCCGGTGGACGAGATTCTGAGGCAGTTCAATATCCAATGCGTGTATTTTTTTCCTGTACGGAAACACAATCTTCCATCCGGGGTGATTTCAGTTTCTTCCCCCCGTATAATGGAGCCCCCGGAGACACAGGTCTGGCGGCTTGCGTCCCGGATGATAAGTCTGGCGTGCCTGCGCCGTGATGATCGATGCCTTGTGGAGCTTCAAACCCGCGTACTCGCCTCTCTGGACGTTCCTTTTGCGGCCATCGATGCGTCCATGGAGCTCCTGGTTGCCGGGAAACGGCTCTATTCACTTCTCAATGAATCAGATCCCCTGAAGGTCAGGAAGACGGTCCTGCGCAGTCACGAAACGTGGGTACAACGGGACGGTGGTACCAATCTGGTTCCCATGATTCTGGGCAGAAAAATTCCCGTCCCCGTGGAACTCCACGAGGAAGAAATCTACGATTCCCGGGGTGTACTTCTGGGGTTCGTTCTCTGGTACCGCATTGACCGAAAGGGACAGCGTTGGAACAAGGTTCGTCTTTCCGACCGGGAACTGGAGGTCCTGCGCTATATTGCAGAAGGAATCTCAAACCGGGAGATCGCAACCAGAATCGGTCGAAGTATTCACACCGTCCAGTATCACAGGAGCGCACTGCGCAAGAAACTTCGTCCCCAGGACTCCCAATTGACCTTTCAGCAAATGGCAGCATCGATACTGGCTGATTTCTGATGGACCGGACCTTGTTCTCACCAATTGACCAACCGAGTTTGCAAATACACATGAATCAAGTTACCATTTGACACAAGAACGTATGATACGTGATTGCTCTCGTTTCAGGCGGTACGCAGCGACGAGGAAACTATGCCGACAGACATTTCGTATTTCTACGACAACCCGGTAGCCCTGATGGAGCTGGATCTTTCGCCGGTGGCCCGAAAGCTTTCTGAGCTTCCGGCACACCGATTTGCCGACGTCATGGCTGCGGTCAACGGCGGGCAGATTTCCCGGGAAACTCTTCTCGATACCCGGTTTTTAAGAAGGGCAAATGGAGCGATGGTGAATCTTTTCGGTGCCGATTCTGAAGAGGAAATGGCGTCGCGATTCTCCGACATCATGAAAGAGGAAGCTCTGCCGGCGATGATCGCAGGTGTAACGACCCTCCTGCAAGGTAAGTTGGAATACCGTATCGACACTGTGAATCAGAAACTGGACGGCGTTCAACTGCGGCTGCGTCTGGTCATGCGGCGAGCCGAGGACGACGAGTCCCTGACATCGGTGCTGGTTGTGGCAACCGATGTCACCCGGGATACAACCCTGATAGACCAGGTTCGCATGCTCTCGATGATTCCGGAGACGAATCCGAACTACGTCATGATGATGGCGTGCGAGAATGAGATTACCTACGCGAATCCCGCCGCCCGTCGCTGGATGATCGGGCATAATCTGGAACATCTTGACGATCTGCATGAACTGTTGCCGGCGTCATTCTATGAAAACCACTGTGCCGTCTGTGACAGACGTACCGGCCGCAGTGAGACCTACGAACGACACGGTCGTCTGTACGACCTCAAGATAAACCCGTCTCTGGGTGAGAACCGCTGCGTTCTGTACGCTGCCGACGTAACTGAAACGGTGCTTCGCAGGCAGGAGCGGGATCTATTTTCGAAAGCCATCGAGGCGAGCGGTAACGCCATTGTCATTACCGATGATACCGGAGCTATAGAATACATAAATCCCGCCTTTACCCGCCTGTACGGCTACGAACTGGAAGAAGCGAGGGGGCAGAATCCCAGGATAATAAATCCGGGTGTTCACGCATACTGGGATATGGGTGTCTCTGAAGAGGGGTATCGTGCCCTCTTCGACGAAATGTGGTCTACCGTGACTGCCACCGGTGCGTGGGAGGGAGAAGTCCTCAACAGGACGCAGGACGGCGAATGCCGATGGATCCACCTCATTCTGAACAGGATCGCCGGCGGAGGGCCCCATCACGACAAATACCTGGCCGTGGGAACTGATATGGATGTGGTACACCGGACGGAGCTGGATGCGCGGCTCGAGATTCTGTCAACCATAACACGGGTTGCCGAGCTCAGGGACAATGAGACGGGGTACCACATGAGGCGGGTCGGAATGTACTCCCGGTTGCTTGCTGAACAGATGGGACACCCCCTGCGCTTCTGTAGCGACATTGAACGATTTGCCCCTCTTCATGACATCGGGAAGGTGGGAATCGCCGACAGTATTCTGCTGGCGCCACGGCGCCTTACCGAGGAAGAGTTTGCCACAATAAAACAGCATACCACTCTGGGATACAGCATACTGGCGGGCAAACCCAGTCTTGAAATGGCTGCGGAAATCGCCCGGGATCATCACGAACGATACGACGGTAAAGGGTATCCTGAAGGAAAGGTTGGTGACACCATTGCCACGGCTGCCCGGATTGTGACGGTATGCGACGTATATGATGCACTCCGCAGCGCCCGCCCCTACAAGGAGCCGTGGCCCCACGAGAAGGCCCGGGATGAAATTCTGTCGAATCGGGGCACCCAGTTTTGCCCGGAAGTTGCAGTTGCCTTTGATGTACTGCATACTGAATTCCAGCACATAGCCGAACGATTCAGGGAGCGATTATGAGGTTTCGTGACGTCAGTCTTAAGGTCAAGATCATTCTGATAGCCAGTATTGGTATTGTCATCCCGGCGGTGATGTTTTCACTTATCTTCACGCGGGCAATCGGTGACCAGGCAACAGAGGCGATCATTGAGAAAAGCCGGGCTGTGGTCTTTTCCGCGGAAGCGGTCCGGGAGAATATGGCGGCAAAACTGGAGTCGGGGGTCATACAGGATTTTGAAGAGCTGATCGCCCGGGGAGACCGGGAACTCCTGATAGATGCTGTTCCTATCATTACAGCCATTGACGTGGCCGGCAAAAACGCCGTAGAGGCGAATTATGAATTTCGTGTTCCGAAGGAGGCCCCCCGGAATCCTGTCAACGAGCCGACTGAACTGGAGTCCCGGATTCTTGCCGAGTTGAAGGAGACCGGTGCTACCGAGCGAATTGTCCTTGAGAAAGATGTGGTGCGGTATTTTCGACCTATCGTGCTGACACCCGAATGTATGCTCTGTCACGGAGATCCCGCAGGCACTGTAGATCCTATCGGCGGCATCCGGGAGGGTTGGCAGGTCGGGAGTATTCACGGAGCATTTGAAATTATCAGCTCTCTTGATTCGGCGCGGGCAACCCAACGGAACGCAGCACAGACAATTGTCATAATAGCATTGGGGTTACTGATAGCTATGGGCGTTGTGCTTTGGACGGGAATCGGCCGCATTATTCGGCCTCTGTCTGACTACATAACGGCCTTTGACGGTCTGAGCAACGGAGACCTTACCGTCCGATCGCATATCGATAGCCGGGACGAGATAGGTCGGCTTTCCGATTACTTCAACAGGCTTGCAGAAAGCCTCAACTCTATGATCGGAGGAATTCGCAAGGTAACTGACGACACCCGCCAGGGGAGTGAAGACCTGGCATCGAGTTCAACGCAAACTGCCGCCGCAGTCGAACAGATGCGCGCAAATTCCGAACAGATGAAGAAAAAGATGAATACCCTGGACGATGAAGTCCGTCGTTCCAAGGAAGCGGCCGACGATGTCGAGGTACGTCTTACCGGGCTGAACGAGCGGATTGAAGGACAGGCGACGGCGATCAGCGAATCATCGGCATCTATTGAAGAGATGTCGGGAAACATTCGAAGCATCGCCCGGGTCAGTGAAGAAAAGCTGAAAATGGCTGAAAAGCTTGAAGAGACAAGCCGTCATGGTGAGCAGGACATGGAAAGCACCCGAAAGCTCATGAAGACAGTCGCTGACTCTGCGGATGTTATGATGGGAATGATCGGTGTTATTGACGATATTGCCGCCAAGACGAATCTTCTGGCGATGAACGCCGCTATTGAAGCGGCTCACGCCGGTGACGCCGGGCGCGGTTTCGCCGTCGTTGCCGAGGAGATTCGCAATCTGGCGGAATCCAGTTCCAGGTCCGCTCGCGAAATAAGCAATTCCCTGAAAGAAACGATCGCCGATATCGGGACCGCCGAAAAGACGACCGAAAAAACGGGTAAGGTATTTGAGGAAATGGTCCGGATGATCCGGGAAGTTGCAGCGGGGATGAGCGAAATGCAGTATTCCACCACGGAGCTTTCCGAGGGCAGCAACCAGATCGTGGAAGCGCTCACATCCCTCATAGAAATAACCCAGGATGTAAAGGGCAATTCAGCAGACATGAAGGATCGCGTCCTTGCTATTACCGAGTCAATGGAAACTCTGCGCAATGTTTCAGCCGACACCGCCTCGGGAATGGCCGAGATGGCCCAGGGAATTCAGGAAGTCGCTATGGCCGCCCAGAGTGTTTCTGACGCCGGTACTACCAACTCCGAAAGTGTACAGCATCTCGAAGAGCTGGTGTCCCGATTCAAGATTCGCTCTGAAGATTTTCTCGACGAACACGAAGCCTGAACATCCTCGCGCGCCAGTTGTGGTGCGATTTTGCTGTCATTGTGCCGCTCCGTCCTGGGCCTGACACAGAGTTTCTGTCCGTGCAATAGAGAAGATTTCCTCAAATCTATGGTGGGTGTCCATGAACGCCTGAAAGACCTCCGGACCGAATACATCCGCTCCCTTTTTCCCGGTACGATCATCGACCTTAAGGAGTTCACACGTTTTCTCGTGGGAAAACTCCGGTTTGTACTGCCGGCACGACCGGAGGGCGTCGTACTTGTCCGCCAGCGAGACAATGAGAGCCTCCCGGGGAATAAACTCTTCCTGAGGCGGTCTGAGACCGCGATACACCGACAGATCACGACTGGTCGGTGAAATTGGCGCTCCATTTTGATCTATGACCCCGGGATACCCGCTGCCGTCCCAGTGCTGATGGTGGTGCAGGGCAATGTTGCACGCCGTGAGCAGACGCGGGTCATCGTCACCGGAGGCGTCACGCATACGGTCTATGATCTGGGCACCGTAGACGGTATGCATCTGCATTTCTTCACGCTCGTCTCCTGTCAGCTGTCGGGGCAGTTTTATCAGGTGGGGTACCGCCACCTTACCGATATCGTGCATCGCTGCGACAACGCCGATCTCCGTCGTTTTTTCCGCAGCCATTCCCAGTACTTCTGCTATGTGGTGGGAGTAGTCGTTTACCCGCCAGATGTGCCCGCCTGTCAGTTCATCACTGTACTCTGCAGCGGCGCAGACGCCGTGAATGGACTGAATGAAGCGATGGTCGGCCCGGCGCGCCAGATCAAGCATGGAAAACGCCGTTACCGCCGTGTCCGCAGCAGATTCAAGAACCGCGATATCCGTTTGTGTCAACAGCCCCTTTTTGTTGAACGCGATAATAGATACGTCGCCGGAATGGTAGTTTGCCAGATTACGGATTGCACTGCCGATGAAGTCACTGACCTCCGGAAGCACCGGAAAGGCCTTCCGGAACTCCCCGTCCGAGGAGAAGGAATCGCGGGAGTCCCAGATTGCCCGTCCTTCCCGACGGGAGCGCATTATCGGCGCATCCGTGGTAACGGGAATAGTGATAGCCTCGGATCGTCGGCCATCGGATCTATATACAATTCCTTCGGCAGTATCCCCCTTGATTCGGGCAAGCATGACCGCTTCGTACCCTTCAGACAGCAGCAGGTCTGAAAGCCTGATATCGTCGGTCTTTGCCGTGTTGTTATCTATCAGTTCATGCTGAAGGCGCCGGGTGAAGTCCCGCAGGGCGTTTTTTCGTTCCTCCAGACGAACGCGTTCGGTTACGTCGTCCAGCCAGACGAGATAGTTACCGGTGGCGGAATCCCCCCTGACCTGGACGCGATACCATTTCATGGTGACCGGCGAAAGGAGAACTGGATGGGGGCCACCGGACTCTCCGTCCATGATGGATGCCGTCGCAGACTCTCCCTTGCTGGTGGTGAGAAACTGATCCAGCCGGTCAATCCCGTGCTTCCGGAAAAGCACTTCTGTTTCGCCGGTAGAGGCGGTAACAGTACCGTTCGCGTCCATGATGAAGGCGGGGTCGGTGCGGAACGCGGGAAGACTGAGAAGGAGTTCCCGTTTTCTGGCGGCAATGCGTGACGCCACCCGGGTGAGCAACCCCACCAGAAAGGGCACCACGAAGGGCAGGTACACCGCTATCGTTTCAAAGCGTCGGGTGAGGGTAAGGGTTGTCCCGACTACCACCGCCAGAATAAACCCGCCCGGTCGCCGTATTTCCCGCCATAGAATTCCGCGGATGGACTGGCCCGCGAAAGATCGTTGTGTGCGCCGATTCACGTTGCCTCCCGTTGGCTGTGTGCAATAATTGCAACTGCAAAATTGAAGATACCACTTTCGCCGTTGCGGCGTCGAGCCGTACCGACCGGATGGAATGGTGCTGCAGCTCGACTTTGCTTGTGTATGCATCTATTATAGTCATGTGTATATGAGCACGCCGATCAGGATAGACGTTTCGAAACTCCTTGCTGCCAAGAATCCCGTTGCCGCGCGCAGACTGCCACGGTCGGTACATCGTCTTCTCCAATTGATTGCCCATCAGCGTGAACTCAACCGGTTCTTTTCCGAGACCGGGGAATGCTCGGGTTGCGGTCTTGTGGAAACGGCCCTCCGCCGGCTTGATGTGCGGGTGGCCGTTCGCGGCGTGGAGAACCTGCCCGGGACGGGACATTTTGTCCTCTGTGCCAACCATCCCACCGGTGGAATTGACGGACTCGTACTGATGAATCTTCTCTGTCGCAGGTACGGTGGTTTGAAGGTTCCCGCCAACGATCTGCTGTCGACCCTGCCCGGTTTCCATGATCTTGTTGTTCCGGTGGACAAGCACGGCTCCAACGTCCGACGGTTCAAGCTCTATGAGGATGCGTATCGGTCATCCCTGCCGGTACTGGTATTCCCGGCGGGGCGTACCGCCCGTTTTCGGGGTGGTCGTCTTGTTGATTTCCCGTGGAACAAGGCGTTTATCAGGCAGGCCCGCAAGAGCAAACGCGTTCTCATACCGGTACACCTGTCGGGGCGGAACTCCCGCCGTTTTTACCTGATCTGGAACCTGCGACGCATCTTCCGGGTCGCAACAAATCTGGAGATGCTGTTCCTTGTGGATGAGCTTCTTCGCCTTCGGGGTACTGAGGTGTCCGTCGTCATTGGCAGACCTCGTGCTGTACCGGACCGCAGCACTCCGAAAGAAGACGCGTCGCTGGCCGGGAAGCTGCGACGGGAAGTTGAGGAACTGGGCAGTTGCAGGAGGATTCCATGAAACCTGATGCGTTCGTACCCGTTGCTGAAGCCGTTTCACCGGGTGTCCTGGCAGAGGAGCTCCGTCCGGCTACGCTCCTCTGTCGGTACAAGGAGCTGGAAATTTACGTCACCACCGCAGAGGAGTCACCGTCAATCATGCGGGAAATAGGTCGAATCCGGGAACAGGAGTATCGCCACGTGGGAGCGGGGCGTAATGTGTCCGTGGATATCGACTCCTACGATACCGGTCCGGGATGCTATGTTCAGCTCTTTTCGTGGGATCCTCAGGAACGGCAGATTGTGTCGATGTACCGGTTCATTTTCGGCGGCAATGTCGCGACGGATGATATATCCCGGCGTTTGCGTACCGCAACTCTCTTCGAGTATTCCCCCCGGTTTCGGGACGAGGTATTGCCTCTGTCGGTTGAGCTGGGCCGATCGGTAGTGAACAGGGACGCCCGGCGAGCCATTCTGGGGCTCTTTGCCGTCTGGGCGGGACTTGGCGCGTTTATCGTGGAGTTTCCGGACCTGCAGTACTTTTTCGGAAACGTCTCTATCTATCGCTCATGGCCCGTCGGGGCGGTGGATACTCTTCTGGCGTTTCTGGACGAGTATTATCGCGACGCCCGGGGGCTCCTGAAGGCGAGACCGTCTGTGGCGTATCGGTCCGCAGCGATAGGTACTATTCGGGAGACGTTGTTCCGCCCGCGATCTCCGTCGGATGGGTTCGCTGTTTTACTGGACGAACTGAAAGGGTACGGTCTCGCACCTCCTCCTATACTCGTCTCCTATCTGAAAGCGACCGATTCACTGCACGTGTACGATACCGCCCGGGACGCAGACTTCGGCGGAGCCTGGGAAACGGCGATATCTGTGCCTATGCACGATCTGTCGGACAAGGCAAAGCGTCGGTTTGTGGACAGTTACGTGCCGGTGAACCGGGAGGCGCTCAGGCGCTTTCGGAGTGACGCCGTATGAACGAGTACGCCGGTCCGTTGATTGCTATGGGAATTGGAGTCGTGGGAACATCGGTGATTCACCTTTCCAAAGGGTTTATGCGCCGGGGTATTGCGATAAAGTCTTCACCGGTCTATTTCGCCGGTGTATTCATGAATTTCACCAATCCATTGTGGGTTATCCTGGCCAATCGATTTGCCCCGACGGTCTTTTACACATCCATGTACGGACTGGGCCTGTTGTCGTTGCTGGTATTCTCCCGATACAAGCTTGGCGAACACCTGCATCCCCGGCAGTATCGCGGTATCGGTATCATCGTCGTCGGCACCCTCGTGGTGGGAGCGGGAAACCTTATTGGCGGTAAGCCATCACTCTACGGGGCCAATCGGTCGCTTCTGATATGGTTTGCCGTTACATGGCTGGTGGCGGCACCGTTGTTGTCGCTGGTTGTGCGGTCCGTCCGGGTGACCCTTCAGGAGTACTTCTTCGGGGTGGCTGCCGGCGGTCTCGCAGCCCTGGAGGCCCTGGTGAAGGGTGTTGCGCAGGCCGGACCGTCGGGCAGTACATTTCTTCCGGTGACAACAGTAAACTGGTGGCTCTTCGGAGTGAGTTTTCTGGGGGCGGCCGGGGCGTTCGGTATGATTCAGTGGTCATACCTGAGAAGCTGTCGCGCCTCTATGATGGGTGCTCTGTACGACGTCTCCTATGTGGTATTGCCGCTTGTGTTGACGGCCCTGCTTGTGGACGGTGCCTCATTGACTCCATGGAGCGTCGTCGGAATTGTGTTGTTGACAGTCGGAGTGGTAGAGACTACTCAATCCCAGATGTGATCCATCACCTCTTCGCGCAGAGTTACAAACTCGGGACACGCCTTGATCTCCCGGCCGGCGTTTTCCTGTGTTTTGGCGGTCAGCCGAATCGGAATATCCGCGCGAATCCGTGCCGGCCGGGGCGTAAGGGCGATACATCGTGACGAGAGGTATACCGCTTCCTCAACGCTGTGGGTTACCAGAACGGCGGTACACCCCGTGCGGCGGTGAATCTGCAGGAGTTCATCCTGCATGTGTTCCCGGGTGAGGGCGTCCAGTGCACCGAAGGGTTCGTCCATGAGCAGGATATGCGGCTCGTTTACCAGCGCCCGGGCAAGGGCAACACGCTGCTGCATACCGCCGGAGAGCTCATACGGTCGTTTGTCCCGAAAATCCCAGAGCTTAACCAGCTCAAGATACCGACGAACCCGTTCGCGCCGTTCGGCGATGGGCATGCCGCGCATGCGCGGCCCAAACGAAATGTTTCCCTCTACCGAAAGCCACGGGTACAGTTCGGGCTGCTGAAAGACCAGGCCCCGCCGCCAGTCCGCACCCGTCACCGCTGTCCCCTGGTCAGTTATCGTCCCGGTGTCGGGACGGAGAAAACCCGCCATGAGGCGCAGTACCGTGCTCTTCCCGCATCCCGACGGCCCGACGATGCTGACAAACTCTCCCCGCTGAATGGTGAGGGAGAGAGATTCCACAGCTCCCACATGACCCGTCTGTGTCCGGTAGGCGAAGGAAACTTCCTGAAGTTCGAGAACCGGCGGGGCCGCGGGCGCCCCAGGACTCTGATTACTCTGCAAGGGCCTCTTCCAGGAAAGTAGGTTTGATGGCTTGCTGAAAGACCTCCAGGTCGGGGGCGGAACGGATGGTCTGCTGCTCCTCCAGAAAGAGGGCCGTTTCATGAAACACTTCCGCCAGAGCCCCCCGCGCTTCGGACGTTCCCAGATACTCCGGCTGCAGTTGTTCCGTTCCGGAGAGGAATACGAGGGTGTCCATCTGCCGCCGTGCCTCCTGTGGCGTCAGCCCCAGCTCCTGCGCCACCGAAGCGGCGGCACCGTCGGGATCGTTCCTGATTTCGTCAATGGCCCACACCTGGTTCTTCAGGTACTGGATTACGATTTCCCGGTGTCGTTCGGCAAAACCACGGTAAACAATACCGATATCCCCGGTAAGAAAACCGGCTTCCGCAATAGTTCTGCTGGAAATGAGAACGGTACCGCCCAGATCAAGCATCGCTGCCAGGGTGGGTTCCCAGACGAAGCCGGCGTCTATGTCGCCCCGCTGCCAGGCCGCACGCATGTCGGAAGGGGAAAGGTCCAGGATTTCAACCGCTTCGGCGTCAACGCCGTACAGATCAAATGCCACCAGCAGATGGTAGTGAGTAGTCGCTCCAAAGGGTACGCCCACGCGACGGCCCTCAAGGTCGGAGAGCGACTCGATACCGCTGTCCTCCCGGACAACCAGCGCTTCGTTGTCACCGATGATGTCATAGATCCAGATGATATCTGCCGGCACCCCCTGGGCAACCGCCGCCACGGTGGTGGAGCTACCGCCCAGACCGAGGTGGACACTTCCAGCCGCCACAGCAGCGTTCAGTTCGCTTCCCGAATTGAACTGAACCCATTTTACCGGAAACCCGAGAGTCTCCTCGTGGCGGCCCCGAGCCTTGGCAAGGATTTCGCCGTTGGGAATTGCCTGAAAACCGATGACCACTTCCCGCAGCTCCCTGTTTTCCCGATTTCCCGCCGCGCCCGTTGTGGTCAGTGCGCCGAGCAGCAGTAACACTGCAAGAACTGCAGTCAACGTTGAAGTGTTCCTTTTCACATTTATCTCCTTTTCTTACCCGTGACCGTGCCACGGCACAACCAGTGATTCCAGCAGTCTGATCATTCTGTCCAGAGCCCACCCCGTCAGTGCCATTACAATAATGCCGACAAAGATGATGTCCGTACGGAGAAATCGACTTGCATCCAGTACCAACCACCCTACACCACGGGAGGCGGCAACAATTTCCGCAGAGACGAGGGTCGTGTAGGCAAAACCGATAGCAACGCGCAGTCCCGTAAATATTCCCGGCAGGCAGGACGGAAAGGCGACGTGCATCAGCACCTGCCGCGGTGTTGCCCCCAGAGCGTAGGCGCTTTCCAGACGGCGCCGGTCGATGGATCGGACACCCGCCATAGCGCTGATGACCAGCGGCGGCACCGCCGCGAGATAAAGAAGCGCTATCTTTGAAGCCTCGCCGATGCCCAGCCATACAATCAGCAACGTGTAGTACGCCAGCGGCGGAAGCGGTCGATACAGTTCCACCAGCGGGTCAAGAATACGCCGCACTGTGGGGTGAAAACCCATGATCAGTCCGAGAGGAACGGCGGTAACGACGGCCAGACCGAACCCGGTGAGCAGGCGCATCATACTCTGACCAAGATGCTGTAACAGCGTTCCCCCGCGGTATCCGTCCACACTGACCTCCGCGAAGGCGTGCAGAACACTTCCCGGTGAGGGGACAAAGAGCTCCGGAACTACATTGAAACCGGCAATAGCGAACCAGAGTAATAATACGGCACCGATTCCGGCAAAGCTGATTAACACTGAGCTCTTCACGGTTCGTTCAGACTCCAGTCGTACTCGTACCGGACCCGCCCGTCGTACGATCCAAGGAGGGACGCCGTCTCACCGTCTACATAGCCTGTAAGGTGTTCCACCACGCCGCTGAAGGAGCCGTCGAAGTCGGCGGCGTACCAGTTGAATATTTCCGACAGGATCAGGCGGTTCCGCTCAAAGCGGACACCCCGGGGATGGTTTATATAGTCCCGGGCAGAAGCTTCAAAGACTGTATCTATGTTGTCTGCCGTCAACGGTCGAGGATACAGGTTGGGGCAACCGATGCTGGCGCAGTTCACCACGTAGTGTATTCGGGGATCCTGCCAGATAGGCCGGATAATCCGATGCTCCACATCGTTGAGGGTCAGGCTCTCACCCTCCACCGTCAGGAGGGCATCATCCCAGGGACCGGAACTGAACATCCCTCCGCCTATGTCCCTGATTGAGTCGACCGGATAATTATCCAGAATGAGTTCCACCGTGGCGGCGTTGTACAGGTTCAACCAGTATGCAAGCTGTTCGTTTCTGTTCAGCGATGACACCCCGACGGCCTGCAGCCGGTCCAGGTATGTCTGCAGGGACCGACGGTCCGCCGCAGAAACGTCGCTGTAGCGTACGCGGTTGACCCCGGACGGGTGGTCGGCTACCAGATAGGTATCGAGAAACTCTCCCCACAACCGATGGTCGATAGTTTCCGTAGAAGCCGGATCGTGGGCTTCCCAGCGCGGCCACAGTTCGGCCTGCGGAGCCGCCGCAACAAACCAGATACCCGCCAGAAAAAAAACCCCGGACAACCCCATGCGTTTCATAGGATATAGTGTACTCATATGATTATGTATATGCAATTTTTTTCCGGTGCAGTCAATGTTCGGTGAACCGGGCAGCGATGGGCCATCTCTTTCAGAAGCCACTCCTTCCGGGTAAGGAACTTGACTTTGTATATGCATATAAAGATGTTTATCTATGCCGAGGAGGGAGAGATAATGACACAGGATACACTGACGCGCCAATTGCGATTCTGGTTCACCATTCATTTTGTTGCCGATGTTCTTGTCGCGGTTCCGTTGTTCCTTTCTCCGGATCGTTTTCTCGGCATGTTGGGGTGGAACACGGTAGACCCCGTTGCAGCGCGCCTCGTGGCGGCCGCGCTCTTTGGAATCGGTATAGAATCCTTCCTGGGCAGAGGGAGTTCAACTTCCACATTTCGCGAGATGCTTCACCTGAAGATAATCTGGTCATCCGTAGCGATAGCAGGTCTAATTATCTCCCTTGTTGAAGGAGTTCACGGAAGGACGTGGGCGCTTTGGGTCTTTCTTGGAATTTTTGTGGTCTTTAACGTTTTGTGGAGCTGGTTTCTGTTCCGGATTCGGAAAGCGGCACATGATTCGACGATTCAGGAGCATCCATGACAAACAGTATTCGCATTGAACGAACTCGTAACGCCCTGTGGGGTCTCTTCGCGGGGGACGCCCTGGCGATGCCGGCACACTGGTACTACAGTCTGGGAAACATCGCCCGGGACTTTGACGGCGGTATTGCCGGATATGTCGACCCGCCTCACCCCCATCCGGAGGCGTTCATGGTAGGCATGACCTACAATCCCGACATTGAAACGGCAACGCGACTGGGCAGACCCTACGACATCCTCCACGATCACGCCCGGTTTTACGACGCCAATTACAGCCCCCTGGACATATCTCTGCAGGACCGAGAGAGTGAACACGGAAACGCCGTGGCCCCGGCGGAGCAGCGGTACCATTACCATCATGGCCTCAACGCCGGGCAGAACACACTGGCGGCACACCTGGTCAGGGTGCTTATGCGGTCCATAGTTGATGAAGGAGAATACCGGCAGGACGCCTTCCTGGAAGCTTTTGTCGGGTATCTGACCGGCCCAGGGATAAACCGGGATCCATATATGGAGATCTATGTACGCCGGTGGTTTGAAAATTGGACTGCCGGTGTTCCCGCCTACGCCGCCGCGGACTATCAGCGGCGGACGTGGTCCATCGGCAGTCACGGAGGTCTCATGCGTCCGCTGGTGCTCAGTCTACTGCCCGAATCTGACTATCAGGCAGCTGGAATGGCTATGGAACACCATAATCTGACACACCGTTCGGAAAACAATATCAGCGCCCTTTCCGTCCTCATCCCGCTGTTCCGCGCACTGGTTTCCGGCGAGGATGCAGAGTCTACGGTTTCGCACTTTGCCCGGGGAGTTCGGCTTCCGAAGGTGACCGGGGAGGAGCTTTATCGTCACTATCGGGACCACGGTGGACCCGGTGGTATTTCGAGGAGAGAAATGTGGCGGTTTCACACCGACCTAGATGACAGGGTGTTTGATCCAGCTACTTTCAACGCGGAGACCGCCGCGGAAGACGTTGTCCGGAAAACCTTCGCTACAGCGTGCTACCCCGAACACGGGCTGCCGCTGATGCTCTCTTTGGCAATGCGTCACCAGTTCGATCCGGAGCGGTCTCTCCTGGCAAACGCAAACGCCGGGGGAGACAACGTGCATCGTGGTATGATTCTTGGCCTTCTGGTCGGTGCGGCGTGTTCCGTTCCGGAAAACCTGAAAACGGGCCTGGTCGATCACGACGCCATCGCCGAAGAGATTGAGAGATTCGTCGCAGTCGACAACATATAGGTGGTACAGGCTATACTGGTATACGACTGGTATACGGAATATGTTGCAGGAAAAGTTGACCGTCACCAACCCCAAAGGAATTCACGCCCGGCCGTCGTCAATGATCGTCAACACGGCGCAGAGTGTGAATGCCACCATTCGCTTTGAGTACAACGGTGAGACTCTTGCCGCCGACAACATCATGGACGTCCTGTCCATGGGAGCGGAGTGCGGTTCCGTCATTAACGTTGTTGTAGACTGCGGTGATGCATCGGCCGAAGAGGCCGCCATGGAAAAGATGAAAGAGATATTCGCCCTCAACTTCAGTGACGAGTCATGACGACAGAAAATCAGCCGGCTTCCACACCGCCGTCACAGCCCGGCGGGGCAGAGGACCGTAGAGGTGGGGGAAGAGCTCGGGCTGACCTTCAGAATCAAGTTCTCCCCCGGTGCCGGCCTCGGCACGAATCACCGCGTCAGTCAGAAAGGGGTCAATTTCAAGGACCGCCAGACCGGGATGGATAGCCCCGGCCGTCTCGGCCCCGGCGCTTTCCCCCGTGAAAAAGCGGAGCAGCGTGGCCCCCACCTGCTGGCGGTATGAGCAGTGAACAAAACCGTCAGCTTCGAAGGACGGCGGAATCCATGGATCCCGACCGGTCTCCCACAGGCCGGCATCAACAATATGGTAAATACGCGGTGATTTCATGATCCATCGGATGATATCACAATATTTTTGCTGACGCGTCTGACGGTCCTAAATCAGCCGCGTCTGCTCCAGAATCGGGTCCGTCTCTGTCCGTCGTGACTGGATCGCCCCGTCTTGCTCCGCCCGGTCCAGGGCGTTGTAGAACAGGTCCCACGCCGCTTTCTCACAACGATACCGGCCGGCGAGATCAAACCCTTCCGATCCCATGGTCAGAAGGGGCGTCAGCTTTGCCTCGGCAATCTGCAGCAGTTCTCGCGCTTCCGTGTCCCGACCGGATGCGCAGAGGGAGGCCGCTTTCAGAGCGAGACGGAGAAAGACGATGGTGTACCGCCTTCGGGTGACGAAACAGCCGGTAAAGGGGTCGATTTCTTCTTTTGTCCTGTCGAAGCCCCAGGGGAGGACGTCGGCATACCCGCTGAAGAGCAGCGTTCGGGCAAGATCACCCACAAAGCGACCATGTTCCGCCGCGGCGATAGATGCCCCGGCGAAGGCTTCCTTGTCGTGTCGCATGATCAGACCCGGTTTGTGAAGGTAGCGCAGGTGGGGCAGCGGGCCGTACAGAATTGAGAGGATGTACGCCTGGTCCTCGGCGCGACCGATGAAGGTTGGTGTGAAGGGTCGATGGCGGCGCAGGGCGTCAATGAGTATGCCGTTGGTCCCGCCGGTGACGTGAATGCGGTGTATACAATGGTGTGGCGGTTCGTCATATCGTGTCATCATCTCCGCCCGGGTGCTCAGCGCCATAGGCAGTTTGTTGAAAAAGACCGCTGATTCTCCCGGTGGAATCTCCTCCGGCATGGGGACGTCCGGCGTAAAGAGACCCCGGTGTATGTCCCGTTCGTTTACCAGCGCTCCGGCGATCATGGCCAGTTCAACGTCCCGACCCTGCTGGTCTGTTCCCCGGGCTCCCCAGAGGGGGGTGCAAAAATGGTCGAGGGCGCTTTCTCCGCTTTCCGCGAGGAGTTCCTCCTGGGGAAATACCTGGTCCAGATCGAACTTGAAGGTTCCCCGGACACGGCTGTCTTTGAAGACACTCCAGAGAGCGGCTATCGACTTCAGGAATGAATAGTGGCGTCCGTACTCTCCGTCAACCCCGAATACGGCGGTCACCGCCTTTACGGAATCGGATTCGGCGTCGGGTCGGGAGTCGGGCAGCCACGGGGCCAGCAACTGCCGGACGATACGCTCCGTATCAGATTCGGTAAAGAGGAAAACCTGCAGATGTTCCAGAGGGGGCGCTTTGGCAAGTTCTGCGGCGAGGTAGTCCCGGGCAACGGCGTGAAGACCTTTGTGCGTTACTGAAAGGCTGAGAATCACCGTGGCCAGACTGTTCCGCGGCACAGTCCCGCGGTCCTTTTCGAATGCTACAGTGTCATTCAGCCCCCGGAGTCCGTAATACGCCTCGTTGGACTCAATGTCGATGCCAATATGAATAGGATGATCGTAATAGTAGCACTGCGGTTCGTCCATTACCGCTTTGATGCGGTCTTTCAGATTCCCCGGCAGATCCAGAGTTGCTACCGTATCCCGGCGTTCCGGAACTGTCAGAAGCACGTTGGAGGTAAAAATCAACTCCT
The DNA here is from genome assembly GCA_964496635.1 of uncultured Spirochaeta sp. GTDB lineage: Bacteria > Spirochaetota > Spirochaetia > DSM-27196 > Alkalispirochaetaceae > Alkalispirochaeta. The sequence continues at coordinate 4,174 of CAZCAE010000015.1, read as the reverse complement.
CCAGGGGGGCGGTGATAGGGGTATTGTTCAGACTGGTGATGGTAACGGCACGTCTGTTTCGGAGGTCCTCTATTGACTGTTCCCAGTCAACGTCCAGGGTGGCTCCCTCCGGGAAGAAAAGTTGCCACATCTGTCGTCGCGTTGTCTCATCCCAGCGGGAGCCCCGCTCCCGGATACTCGTGGCGAGTCGGTGCACGCTGGTCTGCAGTTCGCCGTCTTCCCCCAAAAGGTGCTGAAGTTCGTTCTGTACCAGCTGTGCACCGGTGCGCATGAAGGCGGCAGAGGCGTCTATTCCTTCGGCGTTGTGTCCGTCGGCTGAAAGAAGATGCCGGAACTTCTGCAGAGCGGCGCCGACATCCCCATCGGGAAGGGCGGCAAAGTTGACACCACCGAACGGTTCTCCCTGGATGTCGCCGAAAAGGGCTGCAAGTACAGTCTGTAAATCGTCGTTCATTGGAACTCCAGCGATCTCCAGGGAAACTCTACAACTACCTGCGTGCCCCTGTCGGAACTGCAGGTGATATGGCCCCGAATTTGCGTAATCAGTTGTTTCAGCAGTTCATTTCCCAGTCCGCCGGAGGACCAGGCATTGTCAGCCAGGCCGACACCGTCGTCGGTAACGATCAGTTTGACCATTTCCTTTTCGCGCGCCATAGAGACGGAGATCGTACCCTTTCCCCGGGGAAACGCGTGTTTGAAGACGTTTACCACCAGCTCGTTCATAATAATACCGCATGGAATTCCAACTGCCAGTTCTACCACTACCGGCTCAAGTTCAGTCCGAAAGGTAATCTCTTCGGTCCCGTAGCTCATCTGGATTTCCTGCAGAAGGGTATGTATGTAGTCAGCGAGGTCAACCTGTCCTACGTTCCCGCGGTCATACAGTTGATCGTGCATCAGAGCCATGGCGGAAACCCGATTATAGGTATCTGTCATGACGTCGTGTGCCTCCGTCCCTGTCCGAAGACGATCCATTTTCAGCGATACCAGACTTCTGACAATCGAGAGATTGTTTCTGACGCGGTGATGAACTTCCTGAAGAAGGACCGATTTTTCCTGCAATGCCGATTTCAGTGACTTCTCGAACCGGTGGCGTTCAGTAATGTCATGAACCATGCCCCGGGTTTCCTGAAGGGTTCCGGCACTATCAAGGATGTGAACACACCTCTGAAAAACGACGCGATTTTCACCGGTGACAGAATTGACAATTCGGTGTTCCATTTCGAACCCTTCAGTGTGATTGCGAAGGGAATCAAAAAACCTGCTCATGAACTCCCGGCGGTCTTCAGACGGCAATGCTGTCAGAGCGGTTCCGACGGGAACGATCGCATTTTCCGGGGGCAGACCCAGAAGTCGGAAGAACTCGTCGGAACAGCGGACCAGGCCGCTTCCGCGGTGGTATTTCCAGCTTCCCAGGTGGGCGATGCGCTGGGTGTCCGATAACAAGGTGTTGCTCTCTTCCAGTTCCTGTTGTCGGCGGGTTATGACCTCCGCCATTTGAATCAGTGTGTCCCGGAGGAGGTGTAATTCCGGTGGTGCCAGTCTCATTGATCTTCTGTCTCCAAGGCCGGTGTACGTCCCGTTGCCCACCCTGAGAGCCAGACGGTCAAGTTGCAGAATAGGCGAGCGGATGGTCAAACCGATTACCAGAGCTGCAATAACAGATGCCAGCAGGGCAACGAGAAATATCCAGAGAAGCGTCCGATTGTACTGTTCCGACACCTCCGCTATTCGGATCGCAGGAGTTTCCGTTACCAGAGTCCAGTTTACTCCGGTCAGGATTGTTTCAGCTCCATATACTTCCAGACCGGCATGATTTGTATACGGAGTTGTGACGTTGTCAACTGGACGGTTTTCTGCCGGTACGTATGCACCCGCATCGATACCTGTGACCATATACCCGTGTTGATCGACCAGAAACGATCTGATGGTCCGATCGGCCTGGAATTTTTCGAAAACCGAGCTGAAAAAGAGCGGTCGTACCGACGCGAAAAGAACTCCGTTGATTCTTCCTTCCGGGCATCGGACCGGCTCTGCCATGATGATAGCCGGTGCTCCAGTTGGCCGGGCCTGTATCAGATGCTGTATCACCGAGGCACCGGCCAGGGCACTTCGAAAATAGTCCCGATCCCCAATGTATCCGCCGGATCCGCCGAGGGAATCGATAATGACGTTACCCCGGATGTCTGCAACCACCACCGCCGTCACAGAGGGAAATGTCTCCGCGGTACGGACAATGTTGCTTTCTACAAACGGAAGGTTCCACGCTCGTGTATCGGGGCATGTGGCCAGGTAGCGTACTATCAACTGCTGCTCCAGGAGCCAATCGTCAATGAGAGCCGCTTTCGCGATGTTATTCTGTTCTACATTCCTGAGGACAAAGTCGCGGGTCAGGGGTTCAACCGCCTGGTTGTATACGGTAAGCAGAGAAACTGCAAGCGCAAAGAGCGGAATGATAGCGAGTAACACGAGCCGGAATGTTACACTGTCAACATTCCAACTGACTTTTTTAAACACGTTGTTCATCATACGCGAAGGTACCCGGAATTACAATTTTTCTATTTCGGGGAGCTGTCCCGGCACGACCATATCCGTTACAGTATTCGGCAATGGACGTGGTACTCCTCCGACGACGTTGTCTGTCTTTTCTCTGTGCGATCTTTCTGTTATCGGCAGTATTCGTCTCAGCCGATAATATCCGTCCCGCCTATCTGGATCGTCGCGGGCAGGTGATCCTTCCGGCGCGGTATAACCGAAACCGGAGCTACCCAGTCTTCGTCGTTGTCCCGCCCACCGGAGCTGAGGCGACCCAGGTTGTCCGTCTATACGGGCTGGACCCGCAGCGACAGGAGACGTTCATTCTGATCCTGCCGGAGGGGCGGCCCACCCGGGATGAGTATCTTCCGGACTTTATGAGCTTCGTAGGGTGGTACGAAGAGCGCCTTCTTGCGGATATACGGCACGTTCTGGATACCTACAGTGCCGATCCTGATCGGATCTATCTGGGCGGCTACTCCCTGGGGGGGGATCTCAGTTGGGCGCTGTCGGTGCGTAATCCCGAGCTCTTTGCCGGGGCTGTGATCGCGGGGTCTCGAACCTCCCACCCGGTTGAGGACGAGGCGTTGCGTACGCTCCGGGATCGGGGCTTCCGGGCCGGTTTTCTTATCGGCAATCGGGAAGATCCATTGCGGTACCGCGGTATTAACGTGGCCCGTCAGCGATTTGAGGCGATGGGGGTGAATCATCTGTACGAGGAATACCGGGGTGACCATGTCATTCCGCCGACACCACTTTTTCAGAACACGGTCCTGTACGTCACCGATGTGGCATCCCTGCCGGAACCGGGGCCGGAGGGACGGATCGCCCGGCGTTCTACAGCGCCCCTGGTATCCCACACCAGCCGGGATCGTTTCGCCCTTCGGGCATATCTGCCGGTCGACCTCGATACCCGTGGCTTTTCCGTGCCGAACGATACTGAAGTGTCGGCCCGGATAGAACTCCCCTGGGAGCGGTTCTATCTGAGAAGTACCGGCACGTGGTATACCTCCGCAACATCAACGGGCGAGCGTAACAGTCGGCTTTCACAGGATCTGCTCGTAGGATTCGGCGATGGACGCCATTTCTGGGGAGTTGGAACTGGTGGTGACTGGTTTCGGGATCTGTCCGACGGCGAGGCATACCGCAACTTTGAGATTCTTCTCATGCACGGCATGCGCAATCCCTGGATAATCCCCGCCGGCACGGCCGATCCGGAGCGATTGGACTCACTGTTGATTCTGAGATATCTCCTGCCCCGGGGTGTCGGTGACGGTCCTGCAGCGGAACAATTCTTCAACATTCGCGGCGAGTACCTTTTACGGATAGCGGATCTCTTTGTAGTTGATGTGGGTGCGGGATCTTACACTATTCAGAACCGATCGGTGGAAGGTCTGAGCGAGCTTTCCGACGCACTGGACCATCGTCTCGAGTGGACGGCCGGTGTCGGGTTCAGAATGCCGTCCCCGTTGTTGTGGCGAGTAGGCTATCGCGGAACCAGCGAGCGGCCCCTTCCCGATGGGGATCAAACCCTCCGAGGCACCCTGACGGTATCATTAGAATATGGCTTCTGAATGTGTATTGTGTATAAACATTCCTGTTTCGTGAAGCAATATAGCTCCTGAGTGTGTAGGGAGAT
>CAZCAE010000014.1:0-61258 GCA_964496635.1 uncultured Spirochaeta sp. | reverse complement strand
ACCAGCACCGACGGCAATTACTCAAAGGATCCCCGGCGGAACCCGCGGCCGTACATTCCCGACGGCCGTCCCTATTTCCACGGTTTTGATCCTTCAATGGTGCCGTCTCCAGCGTACGTAGTGGACCGGTCGGCCGTGGAATACAACCTTGCTATCCTGAGTCAAACCGCCGACCGGGCAGGGGCCAGGATTCTTCTTGCCCTCAAGGCATTTGCCATGCCCGACGTCATGGACCTGGCAAGACGGTATCTCCACGGCGTCTGTGCAAGTGGACTCTATGAGGCAACCTTTGGTCGGGAAATCTCACCGGACAGGCAGCAGTTCGAGGTACACACGTACGCACCGGCCTATTCTCCGGACGACCTCGCACAGATTCTGATCCTTTCAAATCATGTGGTCTTCAACTCCCTTGCCCAGCTGCGGACAGTACTGGCGTCGCCTCTCGCCGGGCAGACCAAAACGGTCGGTATTGGTCTTCGGGTCAATCCGGAGTGTTCAGTAGGTGAAAATGAATTGTACGATCCCTGTTCACCATACTCCCGTCTCGGTATCACCCGGGATGAGCTGAATCGCCAGATGGACGGACGTGACCCCGCCGTGGCGCTCCAGTCCATATCGGGGCTCCATTTTCATACCCTCTGCGAAGATGACTCGTTTGCCCTGGAAAAGACCCTGACGGCGCTGTACGAGCGCTTTGGAGACATTCTCTCTCTGCCTCACATCCGATGGCTCAACATGGGCGGAGGGCACCACATCACCAGGAATGACTATGACCGGGATCACCTGGTGGAGCTGATACGGGAAGCCCGCCGTCGGTTCGACGTGGAGGTCATCCTTGAACCGGGAGAAGCGGCGGCAATTCACAGTGGAATACTTGTCACTACCGTCATGGACATACACAAAAACCGACGGGACATTGCTATTCTCGACACGTCCGCCACCGCTCACATGCCGGACACACTGGAAATGCCGTATCGCCCCGACATCTGGGGAGCCGGCAAACCAGGAGAGAACCGCTATCTCTACCGCCTGGGCGGCCAGACCTGCCTCGCCGGCGACGTTATGGGTGACTACAGTTTTGATGCGCCTCTTGAGCGGAATGATCGCCTCGTCTTTGACGACATGAGCCACTATACCATGGTGAAAACAACAAACTTCAACGGCGTTCCCCTTCCGACAATAGCAGTGTGGGATTCCGGACAGCAACGAATTGTGTCCACCAGGAGCCCTCAATACAGCGATTTCAGAGACCGTCTCGGAGGAATAACAACATGAGCAACAAACTATTTCTCGGCAGTGAATTTTCCCAGTATCCCGCCGGCCACGCCCTCTTTCACGTCATTCCCGCGCCATTTGAGGCGACCGTCTCTTACGGAGGAGGCACCGCCCGGGGACCGGAAGCAATTCTTGACGCCAGCAACCAGCTGGAGGTGTTTGACGGCACGAGCACTCCCGGTGAAGAGGGCCTTCACACTCACCCTCCGGTAGACTGTGCCGGTGACGCGGCGCAGGTATTTCCCCGCATTCGGGAGGCCGTTACGACGGCACTGACGGCAGGAAAGGAACGTCAGGCTATCCCGATCGTTCTTGGTGGGGAACACTCCATCACAGCTCCGGCGATCGCGGCTCTGCAACACCATCTCGGAAACGAAACACCAATCGGCATGATTCAAATCGACGCCCACGCAGACCTCCGGGAAGACTATGAAGGGTCCCGGGAGAGCCACGCCTGCGTGGCCCGTCGCGTTCATGAAGATCTGGGAATACCGCTACTGCAGATTGGAATCAGATCGCTTTCACCGGAAGAGGTCATCTACCGCAGTAACTTCGACCCCGAATCGGACCGTCCTATTTGGTACTATGACGCTGCAACCGTCGTGCCCCAAGGGATGACATCCATAGAACTGCCCCGGGAGTTTCCCCGACACGCATATCTGACGGTGGACGTAGACGGTCTGGATACGTCCATCATGGCCGCCACGGGCACCCCCGTTCCCGGCGGACTCGGCTGGTACCAGCTTCTTTCAATTGTAGAGGGGCTCAGCCGGCAGACATCGATAGATGCATTCGATATTGTGGAACTGGCGCCCGTTCCGGGCATGCACGGATGGAACTACACTGCCGCGGAGCTGACCTACCGCATCATGGGTATGCTTGCCCGGACACGTATGTCAATTTAGTTTCGCATTGCGTGGTGTCGCACCGTACACAAGAAGATTCACACTTTCCGCCAGCATCGTCTGTACGTCGTCTCCTAAACCCGTCTGAGCAGCTATGACTGTACCCTCAAAGACTGAAAGAAAATTACCCGCCACAATGTAAGGATTTATTGGACCGGCATCACCCCGTTCAGCGGCTCGCTGTACAAGCTCAACCAGCGGTCTCATGATCACACCATAACTCGCCTGGATAAGACGAGTCCTCGTCTCTTCCCGCAAACCCGGCATATCGTGATGCAGCATTGAAAGCAGAAACATAGGAGGCTGTTCCAGAAACCATCGACTGGCCGCATGCAAACCATTTTCCAGAAGGTTTTCGTCATCTCCGACAGAACGCTCAACACTTCCCAGCAGCTCCCCCAGAACACCGCCCATACGGGCAAACATACGGTCGTGGACGGACAGGAACAGTTCTTCCTTACCGTTGGGAAAATGGTGGTACAGCGACGGCTTGCGCATCCGCACAGCCTGGGCAACATCGATAAGCGACACACCATGGAATCCCCGTTCCCGGAAGAGGTGCTCCGCCGCGTCGAGAATCCGTTCTCTGCTGTTTTCACCGTTCCGCCTGGTTCCCATTCTTATACTGCCGACGGGAACTATATCACGCAACTGAGAGGGGACCAATACGCGTAAATTTCCCGCCTTTTATAAAAGACTTTTTCATGTAATAATAAGTATAAAGTCATATGTGGAGTTAATAAATTTTGAGTTATCGACCAATCATTTTTGAGTCATGGGTAGGCGGTTTTATCGGCCCGTCCTACGAGCTGGAGTATACTGACGACGCTTTGCTGTATCGAATATACGAACGTGGATATGACATTCACAAAAGCGAGGTTCTCAGGCCGGACGACAAAGCATGGCGGCGTTTCCTGGAATCGGTTACTGCGGCGAATATCTGGGCATGGGAACAAACGTATCAGGGACAGAATTCCAACGATTCAACCACCTGGTTTGTTCATCTGGAAACCGAAAAACACGCCGTCATCAGTAAGGGGATAAATATCTATCCCCCTTCCTTCACTGATTACCTTCGCTGTGTTCGAACCCTCATTGAAGGACGCCAGTTTGCGTGACGTTTTAACGCGAGAACGACCCGGAAACCAGAACAAAAAGTATTCAGCTCGCCCGCGACAGAAGGTGTGACGTTACCGCGCGCAGGATTCCCCGATCTTCCGATTCCGGAAGTCGTTCGAGCTCGCGATGGGCTCGCCTCGTATAGAGTCCTGCCGCCGCCAGCGCGCCATGGCGCCCTCCAGCCTCTTCTATTCTGTTCCGAACCTCGTCCAGTGCCATATTTTCCCACAGCTTCATCAAATTGACCCGCTTCGAATTGGCCCGCGAAATCCGGTCAAGTACACGGATAAGACGCGCCCTCTGGCCGTTGTTGGCTGCAAGAATGACCGGCAACGTCACTATTCCCTGTTTCAGATCCGTCCCGCCCGTCTTACCAGTCACACGAGACTCCCCAAAAAGATCAAGAACGTCGTCAATAATCTGAAAACCAATACCGACGTTATACCCGATACGTCTGAGAATCTCGATCGTCAGTGGATCCGTCTGTTCCGTCGCTCCTTCGACGGCACCGATGTGAAAGCTGAGTGCGAACAGCACCGCAGTCTTACCGATGATCCGGTGCAGGTATCGCCGAACCGACCATTCCTCTTCAGAACTTTGCGCGTATTCGGACACTTCAGACTCGATAAGATGTCCGACCGTCCGGCTCAGCAGTGCCGTACTTTCCGGTTTGGCATACTCGGAAACGAGAGAGAAGCATTTGGCAAAGAGATAGTCTCCCATGAGAACGGCCGTCCGGTCCCCGTAACGCCGGTGCAGAGCTTTACCTCCCCGGCGTTTGTCCGCTTCATCGACAATATCATCATGAATGAGCGAAGCAACGTGGAGCATTTCTATTGCCGTTGCGATGTGAATAATTCGCTCGTCCGCCGCACGACCACCATTCTGTATCCGGGCAGCCAGAATAGTAAATGCCGGCCTCAGGAGCTTGGCATCCCGTCCAAGGAGATCACCAAGCCCTTCGGATATGCACCCTCCGGGACGTGATACTTCCCGGAGGAGAACTGTCTTTACACGGTCGAGCTCCCGGCGTATTTCCGGGAAACTATCCCACACCATCAGTCCCGGGGTTCGCCGGTATACAGGTAGGTCCGCTTCGCAATAGTACGGCCGTTCCACCAATTCTTGAGCCACGGCATGACCCAGTGGTCCAGACCAAAACCGCGCCCTGCACCGCCAAGCATCACGATCGAAGCGGCGATATACCACAGCAGTTCCGGATTGCCCCAACCGGAAGCGATAAACATAAGAGCAAATCCGATGGAAACCACTGCAGCGGGAAAGGTAAAGAGACCGCCGATGAGGGCAAGTCCTATCAGCACCTGCAATACCACAACCCCGGACTGGGCCAGAAACGCCAGAGTCGGTGAGGCGCTCAATACCGTCTCGGCGAACCAGGTATAGACTCCCAGCGCCTCAATGAGCGGTTCGCCATATTCGGACGCCGCGGCGGCGCCATTTTCCCAGGCACCCGTAGCCGCACTGGCCGCATCGGTGGCTGCAGAGGTTGCCGCCGTTGCAGCGTCACCGATAACTACACCGGGCAGACGGACTGCGTCTGCAGCAACGTCGAAAATCCCGCCACTACCGGGATCAAGCCACCCTTCGGCGATGTGCTTTATACCCTCCGTAAGCCATTTCGCTCCCAGAAAGAGTCGCAACGGAACGGCCCAGTAAACGGGGACCTTCCAGGCGAAGTGACCTCCAAACATGGACCGGCGATCTTTGATAGTGAGAAATTCTTCCCGAATGTACTCCCAGACCGCATTCACCCCGGCTACACCCAGAAGATAATGCAGGTTGATAAGGTGTTTTATTCCCAAAGCCATGAAACCGGACAGGGACATACCCATTACGTGAGCAACACCGTACTTGCTACCGACAGAAACCATGAAGCCGTGATAGTTGGACTTGAAATCTTCCTTTTCTTTTCCCTCAATCTCGGCAATGATGTTTTTTGCCGCCGTCTCTGCAGTCTGCAGGGCCGTCTCCACAACCTGGGGCAGGACGTGTTCCTCTTCGACGTACCACTGAATATCACCGACGATGAACACCGCTTTCTGATCTACCGACTGCATGTAGTCGTTAACCAGCAGGCGGCCCCGCTGACCCACAACGTAGCGCTCGTCCTCATCAAAAGCACACCCGGCCATGCCATGAATACCTTCGATAGAAGCGACCGAACATTCGCCGCGTGCGGTATGTCCTTTGGTCAGATCAACGCGGGCGCTGAACTCACCGCCATGGATACCGGCAGTCCAGATAAAGGTATCTGTCTTGACCTCTTCATCACCGATTTTCACGATACCTTCGTCGGCTCCCGTGATCATGGTATTCAACATCACTTCAGCGCCCATCTTTCTCAGTCGCCGTTCGGCCTTTTTCTTCGGCGTGCCATGAAAGATGGGAAGGATAGAGTCCATCGCCTCTATAATCAGTACCCGGACGTCATTCGGATCGATATGATACTTGGGGCAGAGTACATCCCGCCGTTCCAGAAGTTCACCCGCCAGCTCTATACCGGTAAAACCGGCACCGGCGATAGTGAAGGTAAGCATCTGCCGACGACGAATGGCATTCGGCTCCTTTGCCGCTTCCCGGAACCGATCTTCAACGTGAGTCCGTATACGGATGGCATCTTCCAGCGACCAGAGGGTAAAACTGTTTTCCTGTACACCGGGAATGTCAAAGAACTCGGGGGCACCACCCGCTCCAATTACCAGATAATCATAGGAATACGTTGAGTCTCTCGACTGAAGGGTCTTTTCTTCGAAATCGACACCGACGACCTCGTCAATAACGATATTGACCCGTTTGCCACCGAAGATCTTGTGAAAACTGATCTGCACCGCTTCAGGCTCGGTCCGTGAACCGGCAATTTCGTGCAACTCCGTCATGAGGGTATGGTAAGGGTTCTTGTCTATAAGCGTGATTTCCACGTCCTGACGACGCTTGTACCGCTTGTACAACTGCTTGGCCGCATGAACCCCGCCATAACCACCACCAAGGATAACTATCTTAATCTTTTTGCTCATGTAGCCTCCGTTTGTAGTATGCAAAAATCCATCATTTTAATCCAGATGGTTCAACAATATTCGTACGTTTATGCTTTTATTGTGAAGTATTTCACAAAATAATGGATCGAATCAGTGCGGTTCACGGCATGATTATCGGCTCTACATGAGTAATCACGGTCGTGGCGGGACCGAAACGGTCTCGAATTCTGCGTTCCACCTCGCTCGCCCGTATATGACCGTCCCGTACGGTCATTCCGGCACGCACCCGGAAGTGGATCTCCACCGCTACCACCGGACCAAGGCGCCGGGTTTTGAGGTTATGGGCGTCACTTACACCGGGAACGTTTTCGACGATCCGGATCAGTTCGGCACATTCCTCTTCGTTCAGCGAGTGATCGGTCATCTCCCGTAACGATTCAGCACCCGCCTTCACACCGACAATGATTATCAGTACCGCGACAACCATTGCGGTGAGGGGATCAAGAATAACCCACGTGTCTCCCAGGAGGATTGCACCGGAAATACCAATGAAGGACGCTACCGAACTGAGCGCGTCCGACCGGTGATGCCAGGCGTTCGCAACAATCACCGGGCTATCCTGCCGACGTCCAACCTTCCGGGTTATGCGGAAAAGCACTTCCTTTGCCAGAATGGAAACCGCCGCTACTGCGGCGGCCACCAATCCCGGAGGCGCTACTGCTCCTCCCCGCCCGATTCGGAGCGCACGGTCAACACCGTGCCAACCGATGGTAACCCCCGCAATGATGAGAAAGAGTCCCACGAACAGGGCACTTACCGTCTCGTACCTGCCGTGGCCGAAAGCATGATTGTCGTCGGGAGGTCTGCGTGCCGCCTTTACTCCAAGAACGACAATTGCGTCCGTTGCCAGATCCGAAAGGGAATGAATACCATCTGCGATAAGAGCTGAACTTCCCGCGAGAAGACCGACAGTTATTTTGGCTGCCGCCAGCAGGACGTTGACGATCGCTCCAATGATCGTAATACCAACAATTCCTACGTGCTGTGCCAACCGGGATCCTCCTGCCACTGGAATGGCCTATATGGTGCGCGTCAGCGTCAAGAATACGAGATAGAAAGCGTACACTGCAAGGAATACGGCGCCCCCCCAACGGGGAACCTTTCGTCCTGCCACCAAAAAGAGGAGCAACAACGCCGTTGCACCGACCATAAAGGCGAAGTCCCCCCGAAAATCGATATTCCCGATCTCAATCGGTCTGACCAGCGCGGTTGCCCCAAGGACCATCAACGAGTTAAAGATATTGCTTCCGACGATGTTTCCGACTGAAATATCCATCTCTCCCCGGCTTATCCCTGCTATAGTGGTAAAGAGTTCGGGAAGACTCGTCCCGAATGCGACAATGGCAATACCCACAAACCGCTCACTCGCCCCGAAGAGCTCCATGGCCAGAGTACCGGCACCCCGTACCAGTATTTCCGCCCCCGCGGCAAGAAAAACTATACCCGCGACAACATAGAGTCCATTCAGCCAAAATGAACGTTCCGCATCCGATTGTGCCGGCACTTCTTCCAGAAGGGGTGGTGACGCAATACCGGAACGAACGCTTCGTCTATAGAGAAGAAAAACGTACCCTGCGAGCACCGCGACCAGAAAAGCCCCTTCCGCCCGAAGAATAACCCCACCAAGCCAGAAGCTTCGACCGGAAAAATCCAGCGCTGCCATGCCAAAGAGTACATATGTGATAAGCATAAAGGGAACATCAATCCGGATAACACCTCTATCCACTGTGGCAGGTCTGGCAAGTGCAGAGATTCCGAGTATCAGAGCAATATTGATCACGTTGCTCCCTACAACGTTTCCTACAGAGACTCCCATCTTTCCCTGGATGGCGGAAAGAATACTCACAAAGAGTTCCGGGGCAGAAGTTCCGAAGGCAACTACCGTCAGACCTACAACAAGGGGCGGTATTTTGAGTTGAAGGGCGATACCGCCGGCACCCTTGACCAGCCCGTTCCCGCCGAAGAAAAGCAGTGCCATTCCCCCAATGATCATGAACGTCTGTACCGCGATAACAAACGGCGTCATCTTTTTCCCTCCGCTTCTCTCTGAAATACCCGATGTATTGGAATCTCGACGGTGAAAGTTGTACCCTCTCCCTGCACAGAATGAACTTTCAGCGTACCACCGTGGGCTTCAACTGTATTTCGAACGATAACAAGCCCCAGGCCGGAGCCTCCCCTGGAAGAGCGGGAGAAAAAAGGCTCAAATATTCGCTTTGATATATCGGGAGGCATGCCCTCGCCGGTGTCCTCAACCTGAAGAATCCATGATTTCTCCGTTCTTTCCACAGTGATTGTGACTGTTCCTCCATCGCTGCACGCTTTTCCGGCATTGTCCAGCAAATTGAGAAGTGCCCGGACAATTCGTTGAAAATCAACGACCACCGCAGTATTGTTCCGAACTGTCGTTATGACCTCTATTCTCCGTCGTTGGAGTTCCTCCGCCAGATATCCCACCGCCGTCTTTATCACGTCCGCCGGCGTGCTGACGGACAGGTCCAGCCTGATTTCACCACGGGCGTAGTCAAGCAGTTCACCGGACAGATGACCTAACCTGTCAGCCTCCGCCTTCACCCGACCGGCAAACTCCCGGACACGTACGGGATCATCCGCATTCATTGCCAGAGTATCTGCATACCCCCGCAATACCGAAACGGGGTTTCTGATATCGTGCAAAATCATATTTGACATCTTTCCCAGGTTCGAAAGTCGTTCATGCGTGAGAAGTTCGCTTTGCGCCTCCTCCAGCTTCCGGTACGCATTTTCAAGTTCCTGGTTGCGATGGTAGAGGTCGGCTACAAAACTGTCGTTGCTTTCCCGAACGATCGCCGACATCGAGCGCATGATAGACAGCGCCAGATCGGGATACTTTCGTACAAGATCGGCAAAATCACCTCTACGCAGGTAAAGAAGCTGGCTGTCCTGGGTTGTCACGGCGGTTGCGCTCCGGGGAAGTTCATCCACCAGCGCCATCTCACCGAATATTCTCCCCGTCTGGTAACATGCCAGTAGGCTCTCGTCCTTTTCGCCGTAATGTTTCCAGACGCCCACCTCGCCGGCAAGAACGATAAACAGCGTGTGTCCCTGTTCACCCTCGCGAAATATCACCTCTCCCGAGGGAAAGCTTATTTCACCACATACACGGGCAACAGCATCAATTACAGACTCATCGAGATCGCGAAAGAAGTAGGCGTATCTCAGGAAATCTCGGCCCGGTCTCATAAAAAAGCCTCCCTGATCGGGAGGCTACTATACTCTTTATCGAGAAACAATTCTCAGCGGGAAGTTAACGTCTTCCCGACAGAGTCTTACCAGTTGTCAACCATATCATCGGGATCACGACTCTCTTCTGCAAAGAGGTCGGTAACAGCCCGAAGATCATCAAAGTAAACGTAATACGTTCCGTACGCCTCATTTATATCGGCATCAATAGTAAAACCTCGGATACGCAGTCCCGTCTCTGTGTTGTAGTGAGGATTCCGCTGCATCAGCGTTGGAGGAATAGCCACGGTCAGCTGTTTCCACCCGCTGAAGTTGAGCCGTCCCATAGGAAGGACATTTACATTTCCGAAGTAGTCTTCCAGCACAAGATTCAACCTGTGGTTGAAGTTTCGTCCCACCACCCATACTGAAATTGTCTTCACAATGCCCGGAACCGCCAGTGGCCGCACAGGAATAAGGGAGATAGTTACAGCGCCCCGACGGTAGAAGTCCGCTTTGACACCGACAACGTTCTCATCGGTCGGTTCGATGCCCGCTTCCGCTTCAGCCGCTATCGGTTCCTTGTCCATAGGAGCACCCTGAACACGACGATGCATGATCAGGCCTCGGTCCGCCGGAATAGACGAGAGCCAGAATCCGGGATCCTCAAAACGGTCTATAGAGATTTCCTGAAGATTCTGCTGGGACGAATCAACCCCAAGAACAGAGGGATCCGGAGGAGTCTCCTGGCCAAAAACTACGGATGATCCGAGAATCAGAACAATCCCCGCAAGAAATGTTAATCGTTTCATCGCTTAATTCCCCTCGCCTTCAGGCGCGTTTGCCCACAACTCCTGAACGTACTCGGCGTTTCGCAGTTCTTCTCCATCAAAGGGATCCCGATACATGTCGGTTTCCACCTTGATTTCATCAACGTACACGAAAAACCCGTTGACTCGCTCCTGCGGTCGAGTCCATAAAACCATCTTGGTCAGCTCCAGACTTCGAAGGTCTGAGGTGAAGGCCCCGTTCCGCAACTCTGCCACATACCGGGATTCCTGCGGTATCCAGGTAGGTATTTGAATCCGAAGATTTCGCCACCCCCGGTGGTTGATGTTACCGAGACGCAGGACGTGGGTCATACCACGGTAATCCCGAACATGAACATCCATATAATAGTCAAAGTTGGATCCCCACACCCAGACATCCATGTTGTTCACTCGTCCGGGAATTGGAATACCCCGGGGCACTTCTTCGCCTTCATCGTTCTCTTCAACAGGAATGAATTCCAGAAAATTATATCCCTGTCGATCAAAAGCCGCCTGTACACCCAGCGACCGGAGTGTTCGGTCTTCCGGCTCTCTTCGATACAGCGCCTCAGGCCATATGTTGACCGAAGCTTGTTGCGGATACCCGTCTCCGACAAATTTGCTTGCCCGGACAACCCACCGGCTCTCCTCGGGATCATCAAAATCCTCAATCACAATTGACTGGTAATTGGTCGTTGCCTGTTGCTGGGCGTCCACCATAATGGGCACAAGCAACACAGCGAGAAGGCCAATACCGAGCAGGCGACCTATTTTCATGCTTCGCTCCTTATCGAATTCATCATAACAAGGGGAATTATATACCTTTGCATCCTTGGCATTATAGGAACCGACCGTTCGCTTTGTCAAACCACCTTGCCCTTCAATATCGGAAAAGACGCATAGGAACATGAATCGGCTCGTCACTCTGTGGGTTTGCGTCAAATAATGCTTCCGCTCGCTCTAGATCGTAGCCAATTGCACCGACCAGGGGATACCCGGCCTGAACCAGACGCTCTCCCGAAGCGGGGAGAAACAGCTCCATTATGACTGCCCCGCCATCCCCCGATGCAGCGCTCGTCAGACCCAGCCGACGCAGTACCGCCGGTCCTGCTCTACCCATCACGAGAATGGCCCCCCATCGGTCGTCACCGTCTCTGAGAATTGAAATTTCATCCGTTACTGCCTGAACAAACGAATCGATGTTCTCCATCGGGGTCTGCACCATCACGGTAACGGCAGCTTCTTCAAACCGGATAGAATCAGAAGAGGATAATTCGGCATACCGCGAATCGATTCCCAACAATATCGATGTTACCTTAACTTCCCGAAACATGAAATCCATCGCTTCAGAAAGACTTCCTTCCAGACCATGAGAACCAAAAACCAGTTGTCTGCACCCCAATCCGTCGCTGCCACACAATTGAAACAAATCGTTCTCACCGGCAGTTACGAAAGCAACGCCGGGAAGAGAAACCTCCAGGTCATCTTTCAAAGGAGATTGAGTAAATTCTGTGGGAACGTGGAGTTCAGGACGTCCCTCGCACCCGGACAACAGATAGAGCAACGCCGGTATGTACAAGAGGCGTATTGCGCCCCGTTTTCCTCTCACCGAAAAGATTCCCAGTACACTGCGGCGGCAGTCAGTAGCAGCACGCCTGCGGTAGCCGCTACGGCAGCACCGGGCCGCATCCATTCAGACCACATCGCCGGTAAGGCGGCGATAAAGGGAGCCCCAATCGCAATAAGAGCGGCCCAACCACCGCCGGTGGCATTGTCAGCTTTTATAACTGAAAGCGGTATAAGCACCAGTAACGACAAAGAAACCAGGGGGCGTAAAAACAGTTCGTATAGTGTCCAGTAACCATCATTGAGAACGGCGTCCATAAAAAACATCAGAAAGAGAATAACGGAAAAAAAAGAAAGGTATCCCAGGTACTGCTCCAGTGAACTCCGTCGGCGTAGAGTACGATTCAGAAAGAATGCGAGTACGGCCAATGTGATAAACACTCCCAGGTAATCGACGAGAAGGTAAAAAAGGTACAGACCCGCCGGCGAGTAGCTGAGTTCGACAAAACGAATAGACCCGATCCGTCCGAGGTAGAACGGCACAAAAATGAAAAACGCCTTCACCATAGGATTCCGTACCGTTTCAGTGTTGAATGGGATGTCCGAGAGCTTTGTGACTTCAGCCAAGGTGGGTCCGATGAATGCAAGGCACCCGGCAGCACCAAGAAGGGGTAATAAAATCGGAAACAATGCCATAAATTCGAACGGTATCACTACTTAAGCCGGGAAGACAAGCAATCTGCAGAACCGTGGATCCAGAACAGTTTCGTATTCCGATCTGCGGTAATCGAAATTGCAAAATTGCCCGGTTTTCGTCGGCTGTTTTTATAATAGTGCGTTCCCATTTGACTCTTTTTTACGCCGATGATATGGTTTTCCACCTGTAATCTGAATTGCGCAATTTACACGGGAGGTATGTTGGCCAAACAAGAGCTACGCACGAATGAGGCGATACGGGTACGAGAAGTTCGGCTCGTCGGCAGCGATGGTGAACAGTTGGGAATTATCCCTACACTTGAAGCGCTTAAAATGGCACAGGAACAAGGTGTTGATCTTGTAGAGATTGCACCGCAGGCAAAACCACCTGTATGTAAACTGCTGGATTACGGAAAGTTCAAGTTTGAACAGGAAAAAAATAACCGGGAATCCCGCAAGAAGCAGAAGCTCCTGAAGATGAAAGAGGTCAGAATGCAACCCAAGATTGAAAGCCACGATCTTGAGTTCAAGACCCGTCATATTCAGGATTTTCTGGAAGCAGGTTCTAAGGTTAAAGTAACGATTCGCTTTCGCGGACGTGAACTCGCTCATACTGAACTGGGAAAGGTCGTTCTGGACAAGATCCTCGATATGCTTGAGGTTCCTTACCAGGTTGACCGAAGACCGGCGATGGAAGGTCGATTTATGTCGATGATTCTGTCTCCCAGCGGCAAGGGCAAATAGACAACTAACAAAGGAGCAGGAAATGCCAAAAATGAAAACCCGCCGGGCGGCGGCAAAACGGTATACAGTCACCGCCAACGGCAAGGTCAAATACAAGAAGCAGGGTATGCGACACATCCTGTCAAAGAAATCGACCAAGAGGAAACGGCATCTTCGGAAAGCCGGTATTCTCAGTCCGGCCGAACAGAAGCGGGCAAAAACACTTCTCCCCTACGGTTGACCCTCTCGGGCAACGCCGGGGTGGCCCCTTACAGCATGAAATCCAGAGCTACGAAGAGGTAACGACAAAATGCCAAGAGCAGTTGACGGAACGCGACGCAAAGATCGTCGCCGCAAGATTACATCCCAGACGAAGGGTTACTGGGGACGAAGAAAGAACACATTTCGGACGGCAAAAGATGCCCTGATGAAAGCGGGCGAATACGCGTATCGCGACAGAAAGGCTCGGAAGAGGGATTTCCGACGCCTCTGGATCGCCCGGATCAATGCCGCATGTCGAGCCGAGGGTCTCACGTACTCCCGGTTTATCGAAGGACTCAACAAAGCGGATGTACAGATCAATCGTAAGGCTCTCTCCAACCTTGCTATTGAGGATCGGGATGCCTTTCGGGAGCTCGTTTCGACCGCCCAGGCACAGCTGAAAAGCTGAGCCGGGCAAATCGGTCATGCTTAACCTTGAACAGGTCCGTCTCCTTGAAGAGCGGGTACAGCGAGTCATTTCCAGAACAGGTGAGCTCCAGCGGGAAAACCGGGAACTCCGGGAAAAGCTGGAAATATATCAGGAGCGAATTCACGATCTGGAAGCCCACGTTGAACAGTTTACGTCCAGCCAGGCTGAAATAGAACGGGGAGTCCTGAACGCACTGCAAAGGCTCGATGAAGTCGAAGATGCCGTCATCGAAGGCGTTCAGGAAGAACGGGATATTCAACACGAACCGCCCGAAAATGACGACAATTATGACGAAGAAGAGGCTTTGTCAGAATCTGTTTCCGCCGAAGAAGACGGACAACAGAACGAAACCTTTCAGGAAGAAGAATCCGGTCCGGAACTCGATATCTTCTGAACGGTAATGATGAGAATTGAGCTTCTGGGAACATCGTTTCAGATTCAATCGGACGAATCGCCGGAATACATCTCGAAAATTCTGAATCACTATCGGGAACGGGTTTCTGATATTGAATCGTCCGTTGCCACCGGAGATCCTCTGAAAAAGGCGATCCTCGCGGCGCTACTGGTAACGGACGAACTCTACCGCGAGCGTCAGAGAAACACTCCAAGCACCGGTTCCCCCCTTCCTCCCGACCAGGTAGAAGAGATCGAAAAAATCACCACTTCATTAATCGAAATAATTGATTCTACTTTCCCGGAATGACCAGGAATAGCCGTCTTTGTTGACATCACTCCGAGGGATGGCATACTCTGAGACCCAACGATGGCCGTAACTACCAGCCAGCAGATATCCCGGTATTATGAACAGTTTCAGACAACCGATGTCACCTTTACCAGGGAGATCATACGAGCTCTCCTGCTCAATACGAAACAGGTGTTCTTAAAAGCCCTGGGATATCAATGGCCCTGCATTATCTATTCAAGCTCTATGACCGGTGCAAAGATCATCACGACGATGCAGCCGTCGCTCAAAGAGACACTTCAGAAATCGAAGAACGCCGTCTCCCTGCGCTTCAGTTTTATTCAACGTGAAAAGAGCGACCCACTGGCATTTTTTGTATCCGCCAAGATTTCCGGCGTCTCTCCGTACGGGGATGCGAAGAAAGGTCTGAATTTTCTTAATCTGGTGTTTACACAACGGCCACCGGATGACCTCATTGAGCGTCTGGGCAATATTCTGGAAGCCAACATTGCCGCCAAACGCAGAAGTGAAGAGCGAATTATCGTTTCACCGGACATAGCGAAAAAAATTGGGCTGGCATCAAGCGGAGCGAATGTCATAGTAGACAACGTACCGAGAAGAGCGCTTATCCGGGATATTTCTTTCAGTGGAACGAAAATTATCATGCCGGGAGTTGCTAAATTTCTGGTAAACAAAACCGCTCAGATCAGCATGGATTTTGACGATCCTTCAGAAGTTCTTCAGTTGGCAGGAACGATTGTGCGATACGAGCCTGTTGAGGGTCGTTCGGACATTGCAGCTTTTGCGATCCGCTTCGATGAGCAGGGCGTGCCTATGGCATACAAGATGCGTCTGAGCAACTACCTCAGACCGATCAAGACGAAGACGACGGGAAACGAAACATCTTCGGGCTGAAGGGAGACCATGAATACCAATTCACCGCTTGATACAATACTTTTCGTTACTATTCCCGAAGACTTTCACCATACAATTGAAGGGATATCTATTGATCCGTCTATTCCGTTGCCGGTTCAAACGGGGATAGAGCCGGCGGAGTGGAATATTGAGTCCCTCACGTGGGAAATGATCATTTCCGGCATGCTGACCGTGCTCTCCGTAGAGCCCGATCATGAACACGCAGACTATTTCCGGCGGTTTGTTCTGGCGGCACGACCGCAAATATTTTCCGAACTTTCTGAAACGGGAATTATTGCAGGGCGAAACGAAAACTTCGTTGTCGCCGCGGAGATTTTCTCGGCACTCTGGGGTCTTGATCCGGATCGCCCGGAAGGACCTGCCAACCTTGCCACCATTCACGAACAGCGGGCGGACAGCCTGGAACGTGTTGGCCGGGACGAAGACGCGGAAATGTACCGCCACAAAGCGAAGGAGCTCTACAGAGATCTTCTTGCCCGTGAAGATGTTTCACCGGACGTGCGCCTGAACGCCGGTATGTTTTTTATCAAGATTCAAGACTATGAAGCCGCGGAGACTCAACTGGAGTACTATCTCGCCGAGAGTGACGACGAGGACAAGAAGGAACACACCGACCGTATTCTCAGGGAGATTCAGTCGCACAATCTTGCGGATACTCTTTTCAAGGAAGCCTACGACTTTATCAAAGTCGGTGATGAAGAGCGTGGGATAGAGCGCATCCGGGAGTTTCTGGAGAAGAA
Organism: uncultured Spirochaeta sp.; assembly: GCA_964496635.1. GTDB lineage: Bacteria > Spirochaetota > Spirochaetia > DSM-27196 > Alkalispirochaetaceae > Alkalispirochaeta. The sequence continues at coordinate 44,859 of CAZCAE010000014.1, read as the reverse complement.
CCCCGACGTGTGGAACGGCTGGTTTCTCCTTGGGTGGGGATTACGCCGGCTGGGACGGTTTGTCGACGCAGAAGCTGCTTTCCAGAAGGCTCTCGTTTCAGGGGGAGAAAACCCGGACACTCTGAACGAACTTGCCATATGCGAAATGGAGCTGGAGTCCTGGGACGAAAGTCGGCGCCACCTGGAACGGGCAATCACACTGGAACCTGACAACACCAAGATCATCTCCAACCTCGGCGTTCTGGAGATGAAGCGCAATGATCCTCTTGAAGCGCGTCGTTATTTTCAGACCGTGCTGGAGTTTGAGCCGGACGATCCGGTTGCCCGAAAGTATCTGGAACTGCTGAACGAAACCTACGAATAGTCGCAATTTCCCATTCAAGTTTATCCCCTGTCCCGCCGATACACAGTACAGGGAAGTCTTTGTTTCGTATCCGGCCGGTACGGGACGTGAGCCTCCCCTACTCTGATTATCGGCGCCCCCGGAAGCGACTTTAGCACCGGTTTCGTAAAAAAAGTGCACACCGGTACCAAAGAAGCAGACCAGGCGCCGTAGACCGGGCACGGATGCCCGTAAAACAATTCATGGAGGATGAAAGTATGATTATCAATCACAACATGAGTGCGATGTTTTCGCAGCGCCAGCAAGGTGTTAATACCCGGGACGTCCAGGGAAACATCGAAAAACTCAGCTCAGGACTCCGCATCAACCGTGCAGGAGATGACGCCAGTGGTCTCGCTGTAAGCGAAAAGATGCGCTCCCAGATTCGCGGTCTTAACCAGGCGTCTGAAAATGCCCTGAACGGTGTCTCTTTTATTCAGACTACTGAGGGATACCTTCAGGAAAGCCAGGACATCCTGCAGCGCATGCGCGAGCTGGCGGTACAGTCGGCCAACGGCATTTACACCGCCGAGGATCGAATGCAGATCCAGGTGGAAATTTCTCAGCTGGTAGATGAAATTGATCGGGTTGCCTCACACGCACAGTTCAACGGCATGAACCTGCTGACAGGTCGTTTTGGCCGGGAAGAAGGGAACAACGTTGTGACCGCTTCTATGTACTTCCAGATTGGTGCCAACATGGACCAGCGGGAACGTGTGTACATCGGTACTATGACTGCTCAGGCTCTGGCAATCCGCACGGAGCAAAACATCATGAGTATGTCAACACCTGATTCCGCCAACAGCTCTATCGGTGTTCTCGATGCGGCTTTACAGCGCATCAACAAGCAGCGGGCCGATCTGGGTGCCTACCAGAACCGTCTGGAAATGGCCATCCAGGGCATCGATGTTGCCGCCGAAAACCTGCAGGCCGCAGAGTCCCGGATCCGTGACGCGGATATGGCTGAGGAAGTCGTTGAGTACACCAAAAACCAGATATTGGTACAGTCAAGTACAGCCATGCTTGCTCAGGCGAATATGCAGTCACAGTCAGTCTTGCAATTGCTCGGATAGCGTAGTACCTTTTAAAGTAACCGAGTAATATTGATCTTTGACATAGGACGTGATCCTTTTTGATCAGCGGACGGGAAGGGGCGAGCCGGCTCATGGAAGAGTCGGCATGTCCCTTCGATGTGCGGGGAAAACGGTTTGGAGGAAGCGCGCAACGACTCTTCCAACCCCCTTCGCTGAGAAGGTTCCGGCAATGAGTGCCGGTAATCTTGTATCAAGGAGGATCACATGATCATCAATCACAATGCGAGTGCGGCGTTTGCCAACCGGACATTGGGTTCACGAACTGCGTCATCACAGCAGAACATCGAAGCCCTAAGTTCGGGACAGCGAATCAACCGTGCCGGGGATGATGCCAGCGGCCTTGCGGTCAGCGAAAAGCTGCGCAGTCAGGTTCGCGGTCTCAACCAGGCGGAGCGCAACATTCAGAACGCGGTGTCTTTCATCCAGACGACGGAAGGCTACCTGCAGTCATCACAGGATATCCTGCAGCGACTGCGCGAACTGTCGGTTCAATCCGCGAACGGAATCTATACTGCCGAAGATCGAATGCAGATCCAGGTGGAGGTTTCCCAGCTGGTAGACGAGATCAACCGTATCGCCTCGCACGCACAGTTCAACGGTATGAACATCCTTACCGGTTCGTTCGCCGAAGACAGTGCAGTAGGAACGGTAATGCAGTTTCAGGTTGGCGCAAACATGGATCAGTCTGAACGTGTTTTCATCGGTACCATGACAGCTCAGGCTCTTGGTCTTGAAAACGCTCAGGGTGAAGCGGGGATGATAAGCATCTCCACCATCGAGGCTTCCAATTCTGCAATCGGTGTTATCGACTCCGCCCTTCGTCGCGTATCGCAGCAACGGGCAGATCTGGGTGCATACCAGAACCGTTTTGAACAGGCTCAGCAGGGTGTAGCGGTGGCAGCCGAAAACCTTGCGGCATCGGAATCCAGGATTCGGAACGTGGACATGGCTTCAGAAGTTGTGGACTACACGAAAAACCAGATCCTGATGCAGTCCAACACGGCCATGTTGGCCCAGGCCAACACGCAGGCACAATCTGTGCTTCAGTTGCTCGGTTAAAACCGTTTCTTTTCGGTGAAAGATTTCTGGACGTCATCTTTCACCCAGCCACAGGGGGGGGCGCGCGCTCTCCCCTCCTGGTTGGCTGTGTACATGGAGGTACATTATGGCGATGGAAGTAACACACGTTCTGCCGGGAAGTGGCCAGAACGCTCCGCGCCGGGATTCCGGCAGGTCGATTGAGCAGGTTCGCCACGCCTTTGCAGCGCAGGCAGAAGAACAGTCGCGGGTACGGGAAGAACGAATCAGTCGCGAACAGATCAAACAACTCACTCAGGAACTCCGGGAGGTTTCCCGGGCATTCAACAAACGGCTCAGTTTCAGTTACAACGAACAGCTCGAACAGATGGTGGTCAAGGTGATTGATCGGGAGACCGATACTGTGATCAAGGAGCTACCGCCCAGCGAGCTGCAGCGGGTACACTTGCGCATCCGCGAGGCCATTGGCCTGCTCTTGGACGAATCGGTCTGACGGGAGTAGCGGCACCGCCGGGGCACGGGAGGGGACGTGTCTGACATATCAATTCCAGGCATCTCAAACAATCGCGGCATGGACACCTCCAAAATGGTTGACGACCTCATGGAGGTGGAGCGAATACCCGTACGCCGCATGGAGCGACAGGTTGAAACCTATGAAACCCAGCGGCAGACGTGGCAGTCTTTGAGTCGACAGGTTGGTCGCCTTCGGGATACCGCCCGCAGTCTTTACGGTTTTGAAAATCCCTTTCGCGATCGAATTGCATCCAGTTCAAATGAATCAATTATCCGGGCAACCGCTACCCGCCAGGCTTCTGAAGGCTTGGACGAGGTCACGGTACTACAGACCGCAGGTCGGGATCGATTCGCTTCACATCCGTTGGCCACCGATTATCGTGTTCCTTCCGGAAAATACGATTTCTCCGTCGGTGAGGAATCGCGCTCCTTTCGCTTTACCGGAGGCTCTCTCCGTGATTTTGCGTCCGAAATCAACCGGCGAATGGAAGGCATTGTCAAGGCAACGGTAGTACCCAATACCAGCACCAGTAGCGTTATCATCTTTGAGGGCCAGAGAGAAGGTGCTGAAGCACAGCTGAACTTCGGGGAAGACGCCGTATCATTTATGGAAGAAATCGGTGTACTGACCCAACCACGACCGGAAAAGTCAATTTCTCTGTTACACGATGAAACTCTGTTGCTTGAACCAGGTAGCAGCGAGCAACTTCGCCTACCCGCCCCCTTTGACATTGAAGAGGGAATGGTTCTGCGCTTTCAGGCACGAAGCGAAAATCTGGAACGGGAGGAATGGACTCCTCCGGATGCACCTCCAGGTGTCGAACCCGATACGCCCGGCGAAACCACTCTCAAAGATGTAACCGTCCGAAACGAACTGCTTGGCTTCGACCTTCCCGAACCGGAAGTCCCCCAACCACCTCCTTTCAGAGAAGACAACCAGGCAATGTCGATTCTCGGCGGCGGTACGGAGCAGGCGCTCCCTGCCCTTCCGACATCTGATTCGTTCACGAAGGTAGAAATCCCCGCCTCGGAGCTTCTCACACGAACAACGGGTTTTACCTTTCAGAATCGCAATACACATCGGAATCTGGAAGTACGAAATATCGAGATTCTTGACCCCAACATCCGCAGTGGCAGCGTTCCGGTAAACGCCCTGGAAACGGCCCGGGACGCCCGCCTGGAATACAGCGGGGTCGAAATTCAACGGAACTCCAACGAAATTGACGACCTCATTCCCGGAGTTACTCTCAGCCTTCGCCGCTCTTCTCCGGAGCCCGTGGAAATTGACGTACAGCCCGACCGGGAGCGCGGAAAAGAAAAGATCATTGAGTTCATCGGGTACTACAACCAGGTTATCCGGGATATCAACATCTATACGCGGACGGAACAGACTCTCATTGACCAGATTGAGTACTTCAGTGAGTCCGAACGAGAAACGATGGAAGAGCGGCTGGGTATTTTCCAGGGCGACAGCAGTCTCAATCAACTTCGTAACAGAATGCAGACGATCATGATGAACCCGTATGATACGGGCCCGGAGGGCTCGTTTCGCCTTCTTTCACAAATTGGTATTTCTACAAACGCCTCCGGTGCAGGCAGTGGGTATGACGCGTCCCGACTCAGGGGATACCTGGAAATCAACGAGAGCGTCCTGGACGATGCCCTTGCACGGGATTTTCAGTCGGCAGGACTTCTCTTTGGCCGCGACAGCGATGGTGACCTTTCCGTCGACTCCGGAGCGGCGGTGGCACTGGAGCAGTTTGTTACCCCCTACGTCCGTACCGGAGGGATCATTGCTGGCCGAACAGACGGGATCAACACACGGATAGACCAGACGCAGAACCGGATTACCCGGTATAACGACCGACTTGAAGATTACGAACAGCAGCTTCGTATCGATTTCGGTCGAATGGAAGGTATGATGCAACAGCTGGAAGAGAGTTCCCAGGCTCTTGATCGGCTCAATACACAGGGAACACAAAACAGACGATGAACATACGCATAAATGGTGTACAAATTGATTTTCAGCTCGAAAACGAGGTGACTGCCGGCGACGTCTTTGCCGGTGTAGCCGACTGGCTCCGGGAAACGGGTCACCGCGTCGATTCGGTCACTCTTAACGGCAAGCCTGTAACCGAGCCGGAAGGAACCTGGCGAAGTACGCCGGTGGAGGAAGTAACGGACCTGGACTTTGCAGCCGAAAATCACCGGGAAAGACAGATCAACGACATTGATACGATAATCAATTACGCCGAACTGCTCCGCCGGGTCATGCAAGAGGGATCGCCGGACCAGCGCGAAGCGGTACTGGAAGAGTTACCCCATGTCGTTGAGGGCATCCGTCAACACGTCCCGGATCTGGACGGACTGCTGGACGAACCGTTTCGGGGCAATTCACATGACGACAAAAGTGTCCGGGAAAAAGCATCCAGGCGAGCTGATGAAATTGCCGGAATTCTCGAAGGTCGGCAACGGGAACTTCTCGACCCGGCACACGAGATGGCAAGTACTATCACCGCGCTTGACGGGGTATTGGCCTCTTTTGAGGAGATTGCCGGTGATCTTCAGGACGGCGATCGAAAAACGGCCCTGGACAGGATTACCCGGTTTTCCGAACTGGTAGCCCGGGAATTGAGAATTCTCCCGATACTGATGACGATCAAACCGGGGCTTCAGGACGAAGTTGTTCAGGATGAACCGCTCACAGATGCAATCCGTTCACTGAATGAACTCTTTCGGGAAATGGAGAGTGCCTTCACAAACGGTGATTTCGTATTGATCGGTGACCTCCTTGAGTACGAAATGATGCCTCGCTTTTCCGAGCTTCATCATGCGGTTCGACAGCATCTGGGGCCGACTGCAGGAAACACAGATGCCACGGAATCAGCGCGTTGACGTTCAGACTATTTGCGAAAGAACTCCAGCTATACTAAGCTGATTCTATTCATGAATGTTACACGTCTTGAAGCGATCGAGCGGATTCCCCTGGCGATTGACTATCGCCGGATGTATCAGGCACATGCAATACTCAATATTGCCGACAGGGACGCACCTCCCGTACACATTGAGTTCTCTCTGGAATTATCCCCATTCGGCGGGAATGAGGTGAGTGTACGTTTTCTCGAAAGTGCCGACTTTCCTCTGGTTCCGGCAATAAGAGTGTTGAAAGAACACATTACGGCTATCGATAAAGCGGGTTCACTTCCCTGACGTACAGCGATGTCCCCTGAATACGCCCGATTGCTGCACTCCCGGAACGAAACAGAGTCTCTCGCCGTCGAACTTGCGTCCCGTTTTGAGCCGGGCATGATTGTCGGACTGTCCGGTGAACTTGGAACCGGAAAGAGCGTTTTTGTAAGGGCCGCGGCGGCGGCGCTCGGAGTAACGGAAACGATGCCCAGCCCCACCTACACCATCGTCGAGGAGTATACCGGCGGGAGTATCCCGATACTGCATATCGATCTGTATCGGCTGACCAATCCCGAAGAATTTTACATGCTTGGTCTCGATGATATTCTTGAACGGTCGGTGAGTTTCGTTGAATGGATTGATCGCGTTCCCGAACTTGCAGCTGAAGCGGATATTTCCATTGAATTCACTATGGGCGGCAGTCACTTCGACCAGCGGAACATAACAATAACGATACCTCCGGGGAAAAAACTGAAGTCCCTGGGAGACCACCATGCCTGACAGTTATCGTTCTGTACTTGGGATAGACACATCGGGCCCCGTCCTGGGACTTGCCCTGGTAACGACTGTGGGAATTGCAGTGTCCAGGGAAGGAAGAACCGGGCTTCGACATACCGAAAATCTCCTTCCGGAAATTGTCTCATTCCTTAAAGAAACCGGATCAAAGGAGCTCTCCGACGGAATTCCTGACGGAATAGCCGTGGTCCGGGGTCCCGGCAGTTTTACGGGATTACGAATAGGTATGTCCACGGCAAAAGCGCTGGGACTGGCGTGGAGTCGTCCTGTCGTTTCTATTGATACCCTTCACGGACTTGCGGTAACGGAAGTTCTGGAACAGCGGAACAGGGGGTTGCCGGCGGCGGAGGCTGTGGTCCCCGTTATCGACGCCCGGAAGAAGAGGTTTTACGTTGCCGTGTTCACGTGTAACGAAGAAGGGCCAGAATTACTCCCGAGTCTTGCCCGACAGACCGACAATCTGGATATTTCCTCTGCAGAGATGATGGAGATGCTGAAGCGATACGACAGTGTTGTAATGCCGGGTTCCGCACCGGCGGAAATGCACGTTCTGACGAACCTGAAATCGGCCGCGGTAGCAGGAGGTTCCGGCGCCGTCGGCATAGCCACCCTCGGATTCTCCGCCCTGGAAAAAGGCCGAAAGGATGGCCCCTATCAGGGACCGGATTACCTTCGGGATGAGGACATTGGAAGCCGCAAAAAGGGTCCGGCCTTCATGGAAGAACGGTCTTATCCTTCCTGATTTTCGTCCTGATTGCCCCTGGGGCTGATGAGGTCTGAAAGTCCCTGCAGGTCCGCGGGCACGCCCTGTGCGGCGGCACGGTTCTCTTCCTGAATAGCGTCAAATATCTCTCGGCGGTGAACATTGACATTCCGGGGAGCGATAATTCCCAGTTTCACCTGGTCGCCCCGAATCTCCACCACTGAAACCTCAATGGCGTCGCCAATCATAATCCGCTCGTTGACTTTCCGACTTAGAATCAGCATCGTTTTCGGCCTTCCCGCGGCAGAAGGTAATGCTTTATCTCCCATCTCTGTTCCAGGGAGATCGATTGTCGACCAAGGCGTTCTTCCCTGTGAATGATGATCGGCCCCTGAAGATTACAGCTGATGTCCCGCTGTTCTGCAGGAATAGTGACGATTGCAAATACCAGCAACTCTTCCGGAGCGGGATTTCCTATCGTCGCCAGGTCATCTTCGGAGATATCGAGAACGTATTCCGGAACCACCATGTAGGGGTTGATCACAATAAAGGCAACGTCCCTGTCCTCTACACTCTGCAGCCAGTAAAACGGAGGAGTATGGGAGTCCAGCAGAGCAAAATTCCGGTAGGACTCGAAACCGTAGAGACCCATAGGAAAGGTAAGAAGCTGCCGTTCCTCCACGGGGACGGAGCCGTATGCTTTTGTTTCAATATTCCGTTGGATCAACGCGTTACCTCAGAAAGTCCAGGAGTGTCGGCTGAATGACCCGGGAAGCGGCCCCCAGCGCGGCACGATGGGTCTGTTCAAGCTGACGAAGTTCCATGATCGCTTCCGCCATGTCGATGTCACTGTTTCGGGAATCCTGAGCGATAACTTTGGGTATTTCCATCTCGGTACGTTCAAAGGCGTACTCCAGCCGGGAGTTGATGGCGCCGAGTTTTCCGAGATTAGTGAATACATTATCCAGAGCCTGGTCCATGGATTGGATTCCTCTACCGCCGATAGCCTCCTGGTCTCCTGCCAGAAGGTCGTCCCGTAGTCGGATAAGGGTATCAAAGACGGACCCGCCGGACCGAACAGCCGATGGCGCAATATTATCGGGAGGTGGATCATCAACGGACCGGACAAGCCCGAGGCGCTCCAGTACCGGAGAAGCGGGATCATCCTGGAGCCATATCTGATGCGGAGACGTACTCTGCAGGACAAGCCCCGAATGCACCGGATCGATGTGAGCTCGCACCGGAGCCCCGGAGTCGTTTATTCGGTGTACCAGCGCATGGACGGTGTCTCCTTCCCTGATTTCAATCTCCACTCCGTCAATAGCGATAACACCGTTCTGCTCTACCTGGAAATTCCGGGCGTCCGTACGGGAGTGAATCTGCTGGTTTTCGGCCCAGAAGACCTGGTTACCCGGCCAGTTGGTCTGTATAAAGGAGTTTTCACCGATCTCCGCTTCCTGACCGTTGATTGTGCCCCGGTAGCGAACCTCGGTAATCATGGAGTTTTCGCCGCCGGCACGAATGCCGCGAAGTACCTGGAAGGGGAGCTGGTTACCCCGGTCACCGGAAAAGATGGTGGTACCGTCCGAACCGCGGGCGTTTGCAACCTCCACCATTTCCTTGAGAATCTGATCCACTTCATTGGCCATGTGTCGCAGGTCTTCGGGAGCGTAGGTACCGTTGGCACCCTGAACGGCGATTTCCCTGGCGCGTTGGAGCATATCTCCGGCTTGTTGAATGTAACCTTCGGTTATGACGTTACGTTCCCGAACGGTGGAGATATTGTCACTGAACCGTTCAAGTCGGACCGTGTACGAACGGTACCGCGTTGCATGCGACGCCGCCAACGGCGCGTCCCGAAGATTCTGTATACGGGTCTGGCTTGCCAGCTGGTTTGAAAGCTGCTCCATCGCCTTTGTCCGCTCCCGCAGGAAGAACTGCATACTGTCATTGGGCAGGTTCGTACTGATACGGTCCATAATTCATTACACTCCCATGCGGTTGATAATGGTATCCAGCATCTGGTTGACGTTGGTGATAAACCGGGCCGCCGCCTGGTAGCCGTGCTGAAACTTGATCATTTCCGCAAGTTCTTCGTCCAGGTTCACGCCACTGATTGACTGACGCAAGTCCGTGAGGTCTTTGTGTATCCGTTCGCTGGTCTTCAAAGAAAGCTCCGCCTGTTCGCCTTTGAGGCCGATTCGAGCCACACTGTCGGCGAAATAGTCGTCCAGCGTCTCGGCACGACCAACACCGACAGCAGTATTGCGAATTCCCGCAATTGCGAGGGCAGCACGCCCGTCTCCCGTTTCACCGGGGTTTCCGGCCGTTGAGAAGGAACCGACAATAGAGGCCGGCTCCCGCCGGATCTCTGGATTCACCTCCATCCACCCCGCCGGATGCTGGAGAGGAGCAACAGCGTACCCGGCGGCGACGCGGTCGACGCTTTCCCCTCGCAGGGCAAGAAAGGCGTCGGCCTGATCCCACCGGAAGGCACCGTCGGGTCCGCTTTCGGAGAGGAGCCCGGAGTAGCCTGTGAGAAACTGGCCGTCGTCTTCAAGATGACGAATAACGAAGTCACGATGCTCCATGGTATCTACCGGAGTACCCTTGAACTCCAGCCTGCCCTGCCGATCAAGGCGGGCAACCACATCGGCACCGGCGTTATTGATGCGTACAATTACATCTTCAACGGTATCCGTTGCACGGTACGGGACTTCCACCAGACCACCAACTGCCCCGGGCATCGTTGACGGCAGCCGAATTGTACCTTCCAGCCCTATGTGGTCCTGCAGCTCCAGTCTGTTGCCACCGGTTACCCGGAAGATCAGACTTGTATCAAACTCTCCATCCTGATTTGAGTCGAAATTTCCCTGGGCATTGAGAATTGCCGGGTATTCCGAGAAAAAGTCTCTGCCGGTTCGACCATTCAGTCCGTAGCCGTCCCGATGTATTTCGTTGACCAGATCGACAACGTTGATAGTCATACTGTCAAGGGCGCGAATTTCCGTGCGAATATCGTCGTCCCGGAGCTCCTGGAGAGCGCCGAGAGATCCCCCACGAAAGCGCACGGCCTCACCGCTGTGTTCCCAGACAACCTCGCTGTACCCTTCGTTTGCCCTGTCCGGAAGCAGATCAAATGGCCGGGCAATTCGTCCCTGAACGATATGGAATCCGGCGGTATAGACGCTGAACTCATCGGGGTCCCGGTCGTCTACGGTGATATCCATAATACCGGCCAGGCGCTCTACCAGCAGGTCCCGGCGGTCCATAAGGTCATTGGGACTGTCCCCGACAGCTTTCACATTGGTGATTTCCCTGTTTACGTCGGCGATGTCCCTGATAAGGGTATTCGCCTGGAACACATTGCCCTTGATTTCCTGTTCAGCCATTGCCCCGATGCGGTCGAGGCTGTTGTACCGAAGGCGTACACCGTCTACCAGCGCTTCACCTCGCTGAAGAACAGCTTCCCGGGCGGCTCGCTGGTCCGGATACAGAGAAAGTTCCTGCCAGGAGTCCCAGAACTTGTCCATAAGGTTTCGGACCGAAGAGTCTCCCACCTCATTGTAGACTTGCTCAAGCTGCAAAATGTACCGGTCGCGGGTCTCCCAGTAGCTCTGGTCACCGGAAGAGGTAATAATCCGCCCCTCCAGAAGGTGGTCGCGGACTCGTTCAATTCGGGCAATATCCACACCCTGTCCGATCTGTCCCGGTGTTTCCGCCCGGTTCAGCTGGGGCCGGTATATCGGCGGAGTTGCGTGCAAATGAATGCGCTGGCGACTGTACCCTTCCGTGGAAGCGTTGGTCAGATTGTGTCCAACCGTCTGAAGAGCCCGCTGATGAGCGAGAACTCCCCGTTTTCCCAGCTCAATTCCGGAAAATGTGGATTGCATAGAAACCTCGCTTAGAGCTCATGGTCTACCACCACCGCCGACGCAGTGGCGAAATGACCGTGCCCCCGGCTTGTATATCCATTACTTGAGTGTTCCGGGATGAGTTCACGAAGGACATCCCGGTTAGTGGACATACTGGAACGGACGTAGGCGTCCATAGTGGCAGTCTTGCTCTGAAGTCGCAGGACCGCAATTTTCAACGCCCGGTACTGTCTGCTGATCCCTTCACGAAGCTGATCCGGAAGATGAACCAGCACATGGGCAAAGGATTCCGCGTTTCCGAAAGAGGCGCTCAGTTCGGCGAACACCTCGTTCCGCCTGGATTCCGTCCTGGCTATCTCTTCACTGAGACGAGTCATTTCCGGAACAATCCGCTCCATGGCTGTCCAGTCCTTTCGGGCAACTATTCCCTGCAGAACACCCTGTTTTTCCGCAAGACCCTCTATGAGGACCGTCTGATGTTCCAACAGTTCCAGAAAGAGATTCATTCCCACGGTCTGTTTCATGCTATGCCTCCGATATGTGTATCGGTATTGTCGGCAAGGATGTTAAACGTTTTGAATGAGCCGCCCCCTCCAGAAAAACGCTCATTACACCTGTTGACTCTTTATACATTTTTCAATATATAGAGGCTGTTCCAAGGAGAGAAGATGAGCGACTATGATGTCATTATTATTGGAGGCGGAGCCGCCGGTCTAACGGCCGGGCAATACGCTGCCCGGGGTAACCTGAAAACTCTCGTAATCGAGCGCATTGCCGCCGGCGGACAGTGCAACGTCATCAACGATCTGGAAAATTACCCCGGCTTTCCGGAACCAATACGCGGCGACGAATTCTCGGAACGCTTTGAAACCCAAGCGAAAAACTTCGGTGCGGAAATTGTACTGCAGGAAGTGGAATCGATTTCCCGAAACGACGACGGCTCATATTCTGTCACGACGGACGAAGAATCGTACCATGCAGGGACGGTGATACTTGCCACGGGTGCGGTTCATCGTCATCTCGGAGTTCCCGGAGAGGAGGAACTGGCCGGACGGGGTGTCAGTTATTGCGCCACCTGCGACGGCCCTATGTTTTCGGGGAAACCGATTCTGGTTGTTGGCGGCGGTGACGCGGCGTGCGACGAAGCTGTTTTTTTGTCCTCCCTGACGGATACGGTTATCATGGTCCACCGCCGGAATGCGTTCCGGGCACAGGCGGCACTGGCCGATCGAGTCCTTCGCAACCCAAACATCCAGGTGCGGTTTAACACCGTTCTGGAGTCAATAGACGCCGAACAGAATGAATACGGCATCGACGCAGTTTCGAATGTTACGCTGCGAAACGTCGAGACGGGCGAAACCACGACAGAGCGGGTCGGAGCGGTCTTTGTCTTTATCGGATCAGATCCGGCGACAGAACTCGTCCCGTTTGTCGAGAAAGATGAACAGGGGTATATCCTGACAAACGAATTGATGGAATCGTCCGCTCCGGGACTCTATGCCGTCGGCGATGTGCGGGCGTCACCATTTCGACAGCTGGTTGTAGCTGCCGCCGATGGTGCTATTGCCGCTCACGCAGCGGGAAAGCGGGTCAGCGAACAAGCAAACTCGTAACCGCCCCCGGTATACAGAATCTTGTTGATTCCCACTCAGTCGTGATAACGTCGATGTATGATGGGCATATTGCTGATCACCTTTGCCATGTTCCTCGCCGGTGACAATCTCGCCGCGCAGGAACCGCCGACAGGCCCCTTCTGGGACGGTGAGATTGAACTGCCTGACAACCATTCGTTTCTCGGCCCCGAAGTTTCCGAGCTGATAGAAAGCCTTCTGGATAAAATGACCCCGGAAGAACGCATCGCCCAGTTACTCATGGTAAGCTGGACCACAGAGGAACCAACCCCGGAAATCATGCGATGGATTCGGGAACGCAACATTGGCGGCGTCAAGGTTTTCGGATGGAACGGCGAAAACCTCCCCGTTCTGGCCGCTGCCATCGGCGAAATGCAGACCGCCAGCCTGAACACCCCGCTGGCCATACCACTTTTCACCGCTACCGACCAGGAGGGTGGCTGGGTCCGCCATATCAAGGACGGCACATCTATCACCCCCGGGAATATGGCCATCGGCGCCACCGGTCTTCCCTACGACGCCTACATGACCGCCAACCACATCGGGCTGGAACTGCGGGCCCTGGGAGTGAACATGAACTTCGCCCCTACCGTGGACGTCTATATCAATGCCGAAGCTCATGTCATCGGTCCGCGAGCGTTTTCGGATGATCCCGTCTCAACGGGCCTACTTGGTGTTGCCTATTTTCGAGGACTCGAACAAACCGGCGTTATTGCTACGGCCAAACACTTCCCCGGCCATGGAAACGCCCGGGGGGACAGCCACGGCATGCTGCCGATCATCTATGATGACTTCGAAACTGTATGGAATCGGGACCTACTGCCCTTTCGCATGCTGGTACGGGAAGGGATACCCGCTGTGCTGAGTGGTCATCTCAGTTTTCCGGAAATCACCGGGAATACCGTTCCCGCAAGTATATCTCCCTATTTCAAACAGGAGATTCTTCGGAACCGGTTGAACTTTGAAGGTGTGGTTATAACTGATGACCTCTACATGGGAGGCGCCCTTGAATACGGTGTCGCCGAAGGGTGGGATTTTGCGGAACTGGTGAAACGCGCGGTTGAGGCGGGTAACGACATTATCATGCTTTCTCAGACACCTGGCTTTGACGGCGCCATCTGGAATCGCCTCGTCAACGCCTACCGTGACGAACCGGCCTTTCGACTCCGTGTTGAAGAGTCGGTACGACGTATTCTGCGCACAAAGCTTGCCTATCTCCGACCGGAATCAAGGGTTCCCCTGATACCCGACGTTGGCCGTATTCGGTCGTATATGCGGTCACTGCCGTCCCAGGAGTTTTTCCTTGATCAGGCGGGACGCAGTGTCACGGTGGTTCGAAACCGCAACATACCCTACTCGCCTCAACCGGGAGAGCGCATTCTTCTGGCCGGGAAGGATCAGGATTTCTTCCGTGTAGGACGACGCTTTTTTCCCGTTGCCGGAGAGTTCCGCTATACCAACAACGCTTTTTACTATTCCACGGCCGCCGACCGCAGGCGATTCGCTTCAATGGCGGAGCAACACGATACGGTCATCTTTCTGTTGAGCGATCCAAACAGCGTTGAGGTGCTGGAAACCGTCCGCGATTCCGATGTGAACGTTATTGTCTACAGCATTCTTACTCCGGTCTATCTGGCAGATCTTTTCTGGATTGATTCGGCCATTGCCGTATATGGCTGGGGCATCGAAAGCTTTGAGACCGGTTTCGGGGCTCTCCGGGGTGACTTCAAGGCAACCGGTCGCTTACCGGTAGTACTGGACGCTCTCGGCAGCGATCCCGGACGGTAGGAAGTCGGCCCATGTTCGGGACTCACACGTGGCGTATCGTAACCAGATCGGATGACCCGGGTCTCAAAGCCTATCTCGCGAATAACGAGCCGCGAACAACGGTAATGAGCGAGCGGTATCGAACGGAACGACTTGACCGGCGGTTGAAGAAAGGCGGCCGTTTTTACCTGTACGGCGATTCATCGGTAGTCTACCACGGCCCGGGGGGATTCTATTATCCAGCGGGTCTCACACCTTCCGTTCCGGCGAGGGAAGAGTTCCGACAGCTGATGGGTACCTTTGTCCGGTTGTATGCCATTATGGGACAGCGGGAAGACGTCTTCTCCCTGGCGGGGTGTTTCGCCGGGAAGCCCACGATCACGGTAGACTATTTTCTGTTTCGACATCCCCCGGTTCATGCAACGACACTTCCGGAACCGCCGATTCCCGGAATATCCGTGAAGACTCCCGACAAAACCGAATGGAAACGCCTGCTCCCGCTGCATCTGGCCTACGAAGCGGAGGAGGTCCGTCTGCCCGGCAGAGCGGTAAACATGGCCGCCAGCAAGGCGACGCTGAATGAAAGCCTGCAAACTCAACTCGTCCTGGTCGCATACCACCGGGGAGAGGCTGTTGCCCGGGTCGCTACAAACGCCAGGGGGTACCGGACCGATCAGATCGGAGGGGTGTACACGGATCCTGCCTGGCGTGGCCGCGGTCTGGCTCGGTTTCTGATGACCCATTTGATGGTCAGACTGGCGGAGGAAGGGAAAGGAACGTCTCTTTTCGTAAAGACGGGAAACACCGCGGCTCTTCATTTATACGAAAGACTTGGATTTTCGTTTGAGTCAGACTTCCGAATCAGTTACTATAACTAGACGTGAACATTCTCATTGTAACGAGCGAATATCACACACTCGCCAAAGCTGGAGGGCTTGCCGACGCGGTAACTGCACTTGCCCAGGGACTTGCAGCCAAAGGTCATACCGTCGATGTGGTCCTTCCGCGGTACAAGAACATAGATATCGAAGCGTTCGAACGCGACGAAACGCCGTTACAGGTGGAACTCGGTACGGGAACTCTCGGATGCGCCGTACTGACCGGCACGGTCAGGGGCGTCAGGGTTCATCTTATTGAGCATGAAGCGCTCTACCGAAGGGACGGTATTTACGGTCCTGCTCCGGATCAGAGCTATGGCGACAACCTTCTCAGGTTTGCCCTTCTCTCCCGGGGCGTCCTGGAAGTGGCTCTTCTGAAAAAACTGAATCCAGACATCATTCATGTTCATGACTGGTCCTCCGCTCTGACCCCGGTATACCTTCGGCATTGTTACGCGGATACGGCGCTTGCCGGCGCTTCAACGGTCCTTTCTATACACAACCTGGCGTTTCAGGGAATTGTCTCAATTTCGGAAGGTCTGTCTGTTCCCGGCCTTTCCGCCGAAACGATAGAACGGGCAGGTCTTCGTCACGGTGAAGCGATAAATCTGCTGAAAGGCGCTATTCTGACGGCAGACCGGATCGTGGCAGTAAGCCCGACCTACGCTCAGGAAATTCAGCAGCCCCGGTATGGATACGATCTCCATCCGGCCCTGCAGGTTCGGGCCCCGCACCTCGCGGGCATTCTGAACGGTATCGATACTACCGTATGGAATCCCGATACCGATCCGTATATCCCCGCCAGGTACAATCGGGAAGATATGCGGGGAAAGCGCATTTGCAAAAGCCGTCTGCAGGAAGACCTGGACTTGAAGGGAGACCCTGACACCCCGGTTATCGGCATGGTAACCCGCCTGACCAGACAGAAGGGAATTGATGAGCTTTTTGACCCCGAGTACGGAGTAGCCGAACGACTTCTGAAAGAGCTTCCCCTGCAGTGGATCATTCTCGGTACCGGAGAACGCTGGTGCGAGGACCGGATTCGGGACCTTTCACGGAAATACGACAACTTCGCGGGACTCACCATGTACAGTGATACACTGGCCCACCAGATTGAAGCGGGAAGTGATTTCTTTCTCATGCCAAGCCGGTATGAGCCGTGCGGTCTGAACCAGATGTACTCCATGCGGTACGGCACCATTCCAATCGTTACCCGTACCGGCGGTCTTATAGACTCCGTCGATTCTGCCTCCGGCTTTCATATTGAAGCGCATACACCCGACGCGATCTTCTCGGCCGTTTCTCATGTAGTGGATCGTTACGAAAAAGAGCGTACCGAAATTCTCAAGATGCAACAGCACGCCATGAACCGCGATTTCAGTCTTGATAATTCGGTGGAACAGTACATTGAGCTGTACGACGAGCTTCGCGGCGCTTCAATCTGAGATAGCGATGCCGCAACTCGTCGTCCCATGAGCCGCTGCGACACCACTCTTCGATACGTACTATTGCACCCGGGTAGTTCCGGTCCCGATGCTCAAGAATTTTTACAAGAGCTATAAGGTCGCTCCGTCGCCGGGCACCGTCAAAAAGCTCCTGTCGAATGCGACGATAACCTTCCGGGTCGTCCTGCCGACGAATCTCTTCAGCCATGATCTCCCGGACACGGATCCACCGTTTCCCCGGCCCGCGGCGTAGCACCCCCTTGTGCCGGGCAGTCCGGACCGCCCGGGCCGCCGTTTCGGCGTGGAGATTCTGAAGGATATCCCAACCCCTGCGGCGCATGTGCCCGTCGGGCGCTCCAAGAAGGAGCCGGGCCAGTTCAAGGCGGTCCGGCGGCAGGGGCCGTGAGCCGACACGGCTATCTCCGTCGGACGGGAGGGTACCCGATAGAAATGCATTCACCGTTGCGGCAACTTCTGCCAGATGGAGAATATCTCTGCGGTGATGTTCTATGACCGGTTGAACCGTGCGTACGTCCCGACTTGAAAGATACGCCTGATACCGTTCCGGAGCCTCTTTCCCGGATACGTCGTCCAGCCGCGGTCGACCCAGCACCGACGCCTCAACCGTGCCGAGGGAACAGTTTTCAATGCGGGTTGCGTAGAGTCGACGAACCAGGTGCAGGACATCCCAGTGAAGATCCTCAGGAAAAGTAATTCTGTTCATAATGCAGCGACTGCGCAGAACGGGAAGGTCGAAACTGCCGCCGTTATACGTTACGTACATTCTGTCGGGAAGTGCCTTCAGATCGTGAAGAATAACCCCGAGATACTCACTTTCCACCGCCGGTTCCGCCAGAAAGTACTGCCGTATTGTAAGAGTGTCCCGTCCGGAAGGGACCCCGGTACCTACCAGAAAGGCAAAGTTGCCGGCTCCGCCGGAGAGCCCGGTTGTTTCAATATCGAGAAAGACCGGTGTGAGCCCGGCCGGCCGTCCCGTAACGGGAGAGAGGGAGTCCCACCTCAGGTCTGGTGAAAAGGGCCCCGCTCCCTGGCGCGCTCCCGCGCCTTCATCGGTCGACACACCGGTGACATTCAGACGACCGGAAACTTCGCGTATAAAGACCCCGTCGGACCACTGTTTCCATTCACGTCCCGGAGAGACCGCCGTACCGGTGCGGTCCCGGGACGGCCCCCGGGGAGAGTTCCCGATGCCGGCTTCCCGCGTCCGACGGATCTCTTTCAGACGGCTGTACAGATCACCCATCGTTCCAGGCGGCCAGAAGGGCTGCTACCGCCTCCCGGGGGTTTCCGTCCCACCCGTCGTTGACGTCGGGAGGCCCTACACAGGACGGACAGCCCGACTCACACCCGCAGGATGTCACCCGCTCCAGGGCGGCAGCGACGATTTCCGGCAGACGCCCAATAAACGCCTCGGAAAGGCCACTGCCCCCGGGGTAGCGGTCGTAGATAAAGCAGGCCGGCTCAAGAAAGTGAGGGTCCCGGACCGATGCGTGAATGCCCAGATCCTGCACCTGCGCCATCAGGTAGACGGGAGCCACACTTCTGAGAATTCCGATAAGGCGAGCAAGACCGACGGCGCGACCCGGCCCGGGAATGGCCTCCAGAGCGGCGCCAACGGCGGTGTCCCCGGGAAAGAGGAGCATTGCCGAACGGGTGTGCATCTGCTCTTCCGGCAGATCAATATCACCGTATCCAATGTTCTCGTGGGTATGAAAGCGGATTTTCTTGAATTTTCCAACGATACTGCGAACGAGAACGTCTCCCACAACGCTGTGACACGCCGTTCCGGACACCTTTTCGTCTTCCGTCAGCACCCGGAGATCCAGCTTTACCAGAGAGTCGGTGTAGTAGTTGACATCGGTCTCTTCCACGTAACAGCGACGGTTTTCGATATCAAGATGGGTCACCACAAACTGCAGTCCCCGGTGCAGATAGATGGCGTTGTCAAAGAGAAGTTCTTTGGCGGAGGGCCGGTCCATCTCGCCGATAACCTCGTTTTTGCCCGCCGTAGTATCCACAATGACTACATTGTCGCTGGTGGAACTTCGGAGACTCACCCCCTCTGCGGGATAGGACTGTTCCACCCAGCGGTAGGTAGTACCCGTTCGGTGGAGCACCCCCGCCTCTTCCAGAAGCATCAGCATGTCCGCTGTCTCCGGGGCAAAGGGTTCGTCTTCGGCCATAGGCAATTCAAAGACGGCGCACTTCAGCTGATCGTAGAGAACAAAGGGATTGTCCGGGTTGATGTAGGCGTTCTCGGGATTCCCCTCAAGAAAGTATTCGGGATGCTCAATGATAAACTGATCCAGAGGTGACGCGCTTGCAACCAGTACCGCCAGAGAGACCGACCGGCGTCGCCCCGCCCGACCGGCCTGCTGCATGGTGCCGGCGATGGAACCGGGAAAGCCCCCGAGAATGGCCGCGTCCAGGCCGCCGATATCGATACCCAGCTCCAGGGCGTTGGTGCTTACCACGCCGTGTATAGAGCCGTCACGGAGCCCCCGTTCAATTTCCCGCCGTTCCGACGGCAGATAGCCACCCCGGTACGACTCTACCCGAATACGGCTGTTCTCGGTGAAGTGGTTGGCAAGGTTCTTTCTGATGTACTCTGCAATCAGCTCGGTGCGCTGCCGGGAACGGGAGAAGATGATTGTCCGCACTCCCGCCGTGAGAAAACGCAACGCCAGCCGGCGGGAAGAGTTCACGATACCCGTCCGAATGCCCTGAACACTGTCCACCAGCGGGGGGTTGTACAGAATAATGTGCTTTTCACCGCCAGGGGCGCCGTTATCGTCGATAAGCCGGACGGGTTCGCCGATCATCCGTTCTGCCAGCTCCCGGGGATTGCCGATTGTGGCGGAGCAGAGAATGAACTGCGGAGCGGCGCCGTAGAATGCAGCCACCCGTTTGAGCCGTCGAATGACGTTACAGACGTGAGACCCGAATATTCCCCGGTAGGTATGCAGTTCATCTATGACGACGTAGTCCAGATTCTGAAAGAATTGAACCCACTTGGTATGGTTGGGAAGGATACCTACGTGAAGCATATCCGGATTGGTGATAATTATACGTCCCTGAGTACGCGCGGTGGCCCGAACCGCCTGGGGGGTGTCCCCGTCAAAGGTCATGATCCGTACCGGCAGCCCACCTTCGCCGACGGTCATGTTCAGCTCTGCCTGCTGGTCCTGGCTCAACGCTTTTGTTGGAAAGAGATACAGAGACCGGGAATCGGGTTCATTGAGTATTCGATTGAGAACGGGCAGGTTGTAGGTCAGCGTCTTGCCCGATGCCGTCGGAGTCACAACGACGATGTGTTCGCCCCCCGCTACGGCATTGACCGCCGCCGCCTGATGGGAATAGAGCTCTTCAATTCCCCGTTTTTGAAGGGCCGACCGAATTCGGGCATCGAGAAATTCCGGCACCGGGGCATACTTCCCGTCCCGGGAAGGTACCACCTGCCAGTGCCGTACCTTGTCCATGAAAGCGGGATCATTCCGCAGATCATCAATGAGCCGTTCTACCATGACCGCCCATGGTATCATGTATTTCCTTGACCGCTCCAGTCGGCGGACGTACACTCTGGGTATGGCAAACGATGTACTGACAGTAGTAATGGGTGGAGGAAAAGGAACGCGCCTCTTCCCGCTGACAGCGGAGCGTTCGAAACCGGCGGTACCTTTTGGCGGCAAATACAGACTGGTGGATATTCCCCTTTCCAACAGTATCAACGCAAATTTCAAGGAAATTTACGTTCTGACTCAGTTCAACACGGCGTCGCTGCACCTTCATATCAACAACACCTATCTATTTGACGGCTTTACCAAGGGCTTTGTGGAAATTCTGGCAGCGGAACAGACCTTGACCCACAGCGGGTGGTACGAGGGAACCGCCGACGCGGTGCGAAAAAACCTCGTTCACTTCCGCACGCGGAAACCGAGCCATTACATGATTCTTTCCGGAGACCAGCTCTATCGGATGGACCTGAAAGACTTTCACCAGAAACACATTGAAAGCGGCGCCGACGCCACTGTGGCGGTTCTTCCCGTTACCCGGGAAGAGGCGGTGGCCTTTGGCATTCTCACGGTGGATGAACAACTCCGGATCACCAATTTTACCGAAAAGCCCCCTATTGAGAGAGATATTTCCGCTATGAAGATACCCGAGGCGGCCCGTGACGCCGTGCCGAATTACTCGGAAGGGAGAGACTTCATGGCGTCCATGGGTATTTACGTCTTCAACGCCGACGCCCTGGAACGTGCCCTGGACAACTCGTACACCGACTTTGGTCATGAAGTCATTCCTATGATGATTGAAAAAATGGAGGTCAACGCCTATCTCTTTGACGGCTTCTGGGAAGATATCGGTACCATAGACAGCTTCTACGATACCAGTCTGGCCCTGGCGGATATCACACCGGCGTTCAACCTGTTTGATGAAGACAATCCGATTTACACCCACCGGCGTGATTTGCCGCCCAGCAAGTTCAATTCGGCCACCATTTCAAAATCACTGGTTGCCGACGGCTGCATTATCACCGACAGCACAATAGAACGTTCGGTCATCGGAATCCGAAAGATCATCCGTTCGGGAACCCACCTGGACGGAGTTATCTGTCTGGGTGCCGATTATTACGAAGAACCGGGGCCGGAACGCATGGAGGCGGGTAAATCCCTGCCACCTGTAGGCATAGGACGCAACTGCCGCATTCGCCACGCGATTATCGACAAGAACACCCGCATAGGCGACAACTGCTCCATTGGCTGGGACGGTATTCCTCCCGACGGGGACTACGAGCGCTGTTACGTCCGGGACGGCATTATTATTGTGCCTAAAAACACGGCAATTCCGGACGGAACGGTGATATAAGCGTATATTCCCGGGGTGCCGACAATAACAGGGTGAGTACACCTCTCAGGCTGGCCATTTACTGCTCGTCCCCGGTCATGCGCACCCTTCTGGCCAGCGCGCTGGGGGGTGAGGCGGCGTGTGTTGTGGTCGAGTCCGGGGTGCTTTCTTCAGGCCCCGGCGGACGCCCGCTTCCTTTGCCCGCCGGAAAACAACCCGTCCCGCCGGACATAGTGCTCTTTGATCTTGACCCCGAAAACGCCGGACAACGCACACACGCCCGGTCTGTTCAACGGGAGCGAAAGACGCCATCATTTGTGCTGGTAACCGGTCTTACCCCAACCCAGGATAACCTTCTCCGGCGGGAGGGGTTCACAGCGGTCCACCGCAGACCGGATATTCGCAGCCTTACCACACCGGAAGGCCGGGCGCCGCTTATACAATTACTTCTTGCCCTTCAGCAGACCCACAGACGGGTGGACGAGACCCGACCCGCCGCTCCCGTCGTCGCTCCCGTTGCCCCCACCAGAGGGTCGTCACCGAAAAACTATACTGGACACCGCACAGCGGAACCCCCGGGTTCTTCCATAATCGTCATCGGAGCATCCACCGGCGGACCTCAGGCGGTCAGGACAGTCATAGAAGACCTTTCCGTTCCTGTTCCCGTTCCGGTAGCGGTTGTGCAGCACATATCCCACGGATTTGCGGAAGGATTTGTCCGGTGGCTCCAGGATACGACGCACCGTTCGGTGGAAATTGCCGAATCGGGAAAACCGATGAAACCGGACACTATTATCGTTGCCCCGTCCGGCTTGCACCTGTTTATTCGCAAAGGTGTTGTCGATCTTCGGGACGGAGAGCGGCGGCAATTTCAGAAACCCAGCGCGGATGTACTCTTTGAAAGCGCCGCAGCCGCGTACGGCCGGGGAGTGATCGCAATTCTGCTGACGGGAATGGGTCGGGACGGAGCGGACGGGTGTCTTGCTGTGCGGGAAGCCGGCGGAATTACCCTGGTTCAGGATGAGGCAACATCTGTTGTGTACGGGATGCCCCGGGCGGCGGCGGAAAACGGCGGAGCGACCGAGATTCTTCCACTGAATCAGCTGGGACGCCGCGCTTCAGCACTGCTTTCGCGTTCACGACACGCCGCACAGACTCCGTAAAACTCTACAGACTTACTGGTAATGATATGACCATAGGTACGGGCAATTGTGCTCTCAACGTCCCGCTGAAACTCCATCGGGACTGTAACGTCCTCAATAGCGCCGCAGACGTTACAGACAAAGTGATAGTGGGGCTCCCGAACCGCTTCGTACACGTCGGTGCTGCTTCCAAAACCGAGACGGTTCACCTTTCCCTGTTCAACAAGAATATTGAGATTGCGATAGACGTTGCCGAGGCTCAGGGCGGGAAATTCCGTTTTGAGTTCGTCGCATATCACGTGTGCTGAAAGATGGCTTCTGCTGGACTCGAGAAGTTCATAAATGCGATCACGCTGTTTGCTCTTGCGAACCTTTGATACCACGTGGAAAATATAGTAAATGCAACATACACGGTCAACAATTGATATATGCCGTCTCTGTGGCGCGGAGGCGGAACTGTGGGTGGTGGCGCCGCTGCAGCTGCGGGCTGACTCCCGTGCTGCCGGGTCGGGTGGACGCATCCGGGAGCGCCGCTACACCCGCTGCAGCGTCTGTGACCAGATACAGTGCCACACCGATGACCTGCCGACGCCGGAGGAGGAGCGTGAACGATACGACGAACACAACAATGACCTGACGGACAGGCGGTATCGGGAGTATCTGGAGGGCTTTATCGATGCGGCGGTGGAGCCGTATGTGCCGGGTGGCCCCGACGGCGGGGCGGTGTCACCTTCTGTGCGGGATATTCCCGACGGCGGGCCGCATATTCTCGACTTTGGAAGCGGTCCGGAACCGGCTCTGGCGCACCTGCTGGAAGAACGGGGATACCGCACAGCCATTTACGACCCGTTCTTTGCCGCCGACGACGGTGTGCTCTCCGGGCCGGGCCGACAGTATGACGCCATAACCGCCGTTGAAGTGGTGGAGCACCTGTTTCACCCGGGGACGGAACTGGAACGGCTGGTGTCGCTGATCCGGCCCGGCGGCATTTTGGCGGTACGGACGGGGATATTTGCCGGTGATGCCGCGGCATTTCGGGAGTGGTGGTACCGCCGGGACATTTCCCACGTCTCCTTCTGGACCGACGAGACAATCCGTTGGATATGCCGAACCTTTGATCTGACGAAGGTGCACCGGGCTCCCGGAGAGATAGTGGTCTTTCGCCGGCTTGACATCTTTCCGAGCAATTGTTATATATAAATTATTATACATAACAGGAGAACGATATGAGCGATATGAAACGTATAGTAATCATTGGAGGCGTTGCCGCGGGAGCGACCGCTGCGGCCAGGGCGCGTAGACTGGACGGCGAGGCGGAGATAACAATTCTGGAACGGGGAGCAGACGTATCCTTTGCCAACTGTGGATTGCCCTACTACCTCGGCCGGGACATTGAACACCGGTCATCCTTGATTCTGGCAAGTCCCCAGACCTTTCACGACCAGTACCGGGTAGCCGTACATACCGAGACGGAAGCGCTGCGGATTGACCGGGAGCAGAAGGTCGTACATACCCGGAACCTCGCTACGGGAGAAGAGACGGAGCACCCCTACGACAGCCTCATTCTTGCCCAGGGGGGAAAGCCGGTGGTACCGCCCCTGCCCGGCGTAGAGAAAGATCACGTCTTTCAGTTATGGACGCTGGACGACATGGACGGTATTGACCGCTTCATTGAAACTGAAGAGCCGCGAAAGGCAGTTGTAG
Organism: uncultured Spirochaeta sp.; assembly: GCA_964496635.1. GTDB lineage: Bacteria > Spirochaetota > Spirochaetia > DSM-27196 > Alkalispirochaetaceae > Alkalispirochaeta. The sequence goes on along the minus strand of CAZCAE010000014.1, from coordinate 20,116 downwards.
TCGGTGGCGGTTTCATCGGTCTGGAAATGGTTGAAGCTCTCGCGAAACGGGGTATGGAGGTGAGCCTGGTTGAAATGGTCCCTCAGGTGATGCCCAACCTTGAGGGAGAGTTTGCCGGTTTTCTCCAGAAGGAACTTCTGGACTACGGTGTCCAACTGCACCTGGGACGGTCAGTCACGGAGATAAACGACGATCACGTCACGCTGGACTCGGGGGCGAAGGTGGACGCCGATTTTGTACTCCTGTCGGTGGGCGTCCGCCCGACTCTTACCCTTGCCGTCGATGCGGGACTTGAAATGGGTGAAGCCGGTGGACTGAAGGTAAACAACCGCCTGCAGACCAGTGACAAGAACATCTTTGCCGCCGGCGATATGGTGGAAATTGAACACACTGTCATGGGCAAGGCGGTACGCATGCCTCTGGCGGGTCCGGCAAACCGGCAGGGTCGGCTGGTGGCGGAGAACGCCTTGGGGGGCACCCGCACGTACAAGGGCGCTATGGGCACCTCTATTGTCAAGCTTTTTGGTGCCACCGCCGGATCGGTCGGACTTAACCTGAAAACCGCCCGGCAGCAGGAGCTGAACGCCGATGCGGTCGTAGTACACAAGGCGAGCCATACCACCTACTACCCCGGTTCCGAAAAGGTGAGCCTCATGATCATTTTTGACCGGGAAAGCGGCGCCGTCCTCGGGGCCCAGGCCGCCGGACGGGTAGGTATAGACAAGCGCCTGGACGTTCTGGCTACGGCAATTGCCGGCGGCCTCACCGTGACAGACCTGGAAGAGCTTGACCTGGCGTATGCGCCGCCTTTCAACAGCCCCAACGGGCCGGTCAACATGGCAGCCTTTACGGCGACAAACCACATGACCGGGTTCAGCCCCTCCATACTGGCCCGGGACGTCCAGACCTTTGCTATGGAGCAGCAGCCCATCGCTATTGACCTGCGGGATCCCATTTCGTTCCGAAAGGCCAGCCTGGCGGGAAGCTCCAACGCCAGCCAGAACATCCTTCGGGACCACATGGAAGAGATACCCCGGGAACAGGCAATTCTTCTTATCAGTGACGACGGACAGAAGGGTCATGTGGCGCTTCGGATGCTGAAAGCCGCCGGCTTTGAGAAGGTCTACAACCTTTCAGGAGGCTTCATTTCTCTGGAACGCCACGCCCGGGCTATTGGTTTTGACCGGATCCAGGTAGGCCTCCTGCCGGTGGAGAAGAAGTCCCTGGAGGACCTGGAGCGGGGAGCCCACAGCGGCGGTGCCGAAACTGCCGATGCTGCCGATGCCGCAGCCGATGGCCAGGGTGGGTCGGACGACCTCGCCGGCGACGGACCCCTGGTGGTTGATGTCCGGACACCGATGGAGTTTCAGATGGGGGCATACCCCGGTGCGGTGAACGTCAATCTGGACGAAATCTACGAATGGGCGGAACAGATTTCCGACAAGGATCGGGAAATCATCCTGTACTGCGCGTCAGGTGCCCGTTCCGCCTATGGACAGAGAATTCTGCAACAGCTGGGTTTCACCAAAGTCAGCAACGGAGGAAGCCTTCACGACGTCATGGCACAGGCTCCCAACGGTTGAGGCGGGAGCGCCGGCAGCACTGCCGGGTAGGCCGGGCGGCACCTTGCGACGTTGCGGCGCCCTCCCCGCAGCGACGTCATTTCGCAAAAAAGCGTTGACAAAGGTCAGTACAATCGATATAACAACGGCATAGCAACTACAGATCCGTCTCTGGTTGCTGTGCCCGTTTGGGGGCGTAGCGAAGTTGGTTATCGCGCCGGCCTGTCAAGCCGGAGATCGCGGGTTCGATCCCCGTCGCTCCCGAAGGTTCACCCGTCACAGTGTGGCGGGTTTTTTTGTCATTTCAGATGCCGCAATACCGCAGCTGAAACTATCATGACACGACCTGCAAGCCATCGACAAACTCAGTCACAAGCGCGTTAAACGCATCCGCATGCTCCCAGAACATCATGTGACCGCCAAGCACGGCCGTGTCGGTGTCGGGCATATGAGACTGCAAAAACGCCCTCGCGGTGTCAGCCCAATGTTCGGCAAGGATGTACCGCGTGGGACGCGCGCCGTCCAGCTCCCCTGCTTCCTTCAGGTAGTCCGCGAGCATTGCGCTTCCCCACAATGACTGAGCTACCCAGGTGGGCGTATGGAGGGAGTCCGCCGTTATCCAATTGAGTTCATCCGGTGTGAGTGTGCGTTGGACCATCACCTCCGTCGCGTAAAATTCGACAAATCCCTTTTGTCCCTCGGCGGTACCAAGCATATTTGTCGCCACCTCGGCAATCTCTTCAATCGACCCCTCCACCCAGTCGCCTTCGGTGCTGGAAAGCGCCTTCGGAGACATGTCGATACCGATAAAACCCTTAATGCGCCCGACACCGTGGGCACGTACCGTCGCGAAAACCTCCAGACACCCGGTGGACCACCCGATCAGGACCGCCTCGGCGATATCCATCCGTTCCAGAAACACCCCGATATCCGCCCCGTGGACACCGTACGTGTTACCCACGGCGGTCTTTGTTGATCGTCCCTGGCTCCGCGGGTCGATCGCGATAACGCGATATCGGTCGGACAGTCCCTCCAGTTGGCGCTCAAAAATGGTAGATGAGAAGGTCCATCCGGGAATAAGGACAAGCGGTTGTCCCGACCCCGCCTCCCGATAGAACAGTTCCACTCCCGGTGCCACTTCCACATATCCCGTCTTTATTTGGTCCATACTACGTCTCCTCCACGATTCAATGTACCGGAATTATACTCCTGATTTGATTATTGTGAACTGACATCTGGTCGCGCGCCGCTTTTCAATCATAGTGAGGGTCAGATGGCGATCAGCGGCCTTCCCGAAGCGCTACGGCGATGAGTTTGCGCGCCAGAGTCGACACGCAGGATCGTAGACCAGGTCGCCGGAAAGCGATCGATCGAGCGTTTGCCGCTCTTCTTGAAGTCTTTCTGATATCCAAAGCTTGATGAGTGACTGGCGGCTCACTCCAATCAGTTTTGACTCTCTATCCAGGCTCTGGATAACCCATTCAGGAAAATCAACATTCACGCGACGCGCCTCAAGACCGGGGCGTTTGATCGTGGAGGTGTCCACAAACGCGGAAATGTCTTCGCCGCGATCGAAACGCTCATCAAATTGTCTGGCTGTCATTGTATAGTTTTTCTTCATACGTTCTCGCCCTCCGCACCGAAATGATCCGTACCTTTTCACCCCGAAGCGTGAAGATAGCACACCACAGCCGACGATCGTGGCTCGCGACCAGGCCATATTGACTGACACTCTATGTCATATCCCCCACTTCAAACTGCCCGGTATGAACCACAAACGCCTCGGCCGGGATGTGGTGCTCAAACGCCCGTCGGATCTGCTCTCCAAATATGTGGGAGAGCCGGTGCGGTATCAGTCGTCGAGGAGATCCTCGCCAACGTCGGTAGCCGGGATCGGACGCGGGGGATCGGGTTTTAACGTGTACGCATTTGGATCGTTGACAATCAAGTGACAATAGAACGATTATAATGGCATGAAGTTCATTACCGTCCGTGACATCAGAACCTCTCCTGCGGCAATCTGGAAACGGCTTCCGGCAGAGCAGGAGATGGTGATCACAAATAACGGAAAGCCGATCGCATTGCTCACTCCCCTTTCAGGGGAGACACTCGAAGAAACACTGTCTGCGGTTCGCAACGCCCGAGCCGCAAATGCGCTTCGTCAATTGCGGAAATCCGCTCAAGAGAACGGGCTCGATACGTTGACCGAAGCGGAGATCCAGGCCGAAATCGACGCGGTTCGTCGTGAGCGTTCATAGTGCGTATCGTTCTCGATACCAACGTTCTGATTTCCGGAGTTCTGAATCCGCATGGAGCACCCGGCTCAATCCTCAACGCCGTGCTCAACAAGGCAGTGACCCTCCTTGTCGACGATCGGATTCTATCCGAATATCGAAAGGTTTTTCTGCGCCCGAAGTTTCACTTTCCCGTCGATTACATCCAGTCACTCCTGGAGTTCCTGGAATACGACGGCATCTACATTACCGCCGGGCCCGCCAAAGCAGTGGTTCCCGATTCCGACGACATCCCGTTCTACGAGGTGGCGATTTCGGGCGGAGCCGATTACCTCGTCACGGGAAACGACAAACACTTTCCTCCTGAGAAGCTCGTCGTGTCGCCACGCGTTTTTCTCGATGCGCTGCGCGGAACCGGCTGAGACTCGAGATGTCCATTCAGGATGAGAAGAAGCAGATTACACAAGGATGCGACACTCTGTGTCACACCCTGCCGTATAGCTTGTGAACCATGGTTATCCGCGTAACCTCACAAGACGTACAGATTGGCCAGCGGATTGAGCCGGCATTGCTTCCGCATGCTGAAGGTGACATCAAAGAGCTTCTTTCGTCCGTTGCGGAAGGGCTATCCGATGATGATCTCGAACGAGCAACCGACCATGGCCGGGAACAGCCGCAGTGGCATTTCTGATTGATCGGAATTGAACGACTCCTGCCGGCCAATGAGTCGCTCGTAGAGTTCGATACTCATTACGGCGAGATCGCCGGTGCCGTTCCGGGTAACAAATCGTGAGTGTCGCCGAAGGGGTTACGAGGAAGCGTATCCAAGTCGATTTTCCGGCGTGGGTGCCTTCGGCATCTTGCATATTGAGTAAAAAAGGAATAATTTATACTCATGACTCTGTTTGAGTTCGATGAGACGAAAAGCACTGGTCCGCCGTTGTTACCTACCGGGAGGAGAGGATTCGCATAATCTCGGTCAGGCGATCACGAAAACGGGAGGAAGAACTGTATGAACGCTGAAGAATTCGAAAAGAAATTTGATGAGGGCATGGAAGAGATCATCGACGATCTTGATCTTACAACGGCACGCAGAGTGAATCAGGAACAGAAACGTATCAACGTCGATTTTCCGGCGTGGGTCGTCGCGGCGCTCGATCGCGAGGCAGCGCGTATCGGCGTTACTCGACAATCGATTATCAAGATTTGGCTTGTTGAACGCCTGAAAGCTGAGGTCGGAAGCGCTACCCGGATATCAATGTAAGGATGTACTTTCCGTCGCGGCGGATGCTATGAGCTTCCTCAACGAATGGCGAACGTTGATCGCCGTCGACCAATCATGATTTCTTCACGTTCCTCGTGGCCGAGGACCCTGTACGATCGCGTTGAGGCGGTGGTGAGGCGCCTCCTTACCGTAGAAATTTGACACTATGCCCATGAGCTATCGCGCCATCACCACTTCCCTTAAGCAACGATTGACTGCATAATTTTTTATGCGTATCTTGGATGTCAGATGGAGTTCGAATTCGATCCGGAAAAGTCTGATGCCAACGCCGATAAGCATGGAATTGATTTCGAATCCGCACAATATTTGTGGGACGACGACGGAATACTTGTTCTACCGTCCAAATTCGCCGAGGAAACACGCTTTCTCGCGATTGGGCGGATTGAAGATACCTATTGGACGGCAATCTTTACCGAACGCGCCGAGCGGATCAGATTGATCAGTGTTCGTCGTTCAAGGCAAGAGGAAAAGACGCTGTATGAACGAAACAAATAAAGACAACCTGGAAACGCGGTTTGAAGCCGGTGAGTCGGTTCTTGACTACTTCGAGACCGACGTGGTCCTGACCGTTGAACGGCTCGCGCAACTCGCCCCTATACTCAATCTCTCCGCTTTATCCCGAGAAGCGGGGATGAGCGTACAGACGCTACAGTCAAAGATTCGACGTCAAACGCCGTTAACGGGAGAAGAGACGCGCCGCATCGTACACGTGCTCAAGCGACACCATCTGGAGACAGTCGCCTGAACCGGGTGTCTTCCCTGAGGCTTTTGACAAAACTGACGTTCTAAATGACACTATATCCATGAGCTACCGCGCCATCACCACCCGGATAGCCTATATTGACTCACGCCTCCGGCATCGCCAGGACTACCCCTCCGCCGCGGACATCGTTCGCGGTCTGTCCGATGAAAACCTTGAAGAAGTCACCACCCGCACCATCCAGAGGGACATAGAAAAGATGCGCGACCGCGGCGCGCCAATAGAGTACGACCAGCGCCACCACGGCTACTACTATTCCGACCTCAGCTGGCAGCTTCCGGCGATTGACCTCACCGAGGGCGCCCTGATGGCGCTCATGGTGGGGGACCGCGCGCTGGAGGGTTACCGTAACAGCCCCTGGTTTGACGAGCTGCGCTCCGTCTTTGAGCGCCTCACCACTCTGCTGCCCGGCGATCCGCATCATAGACCCTCTCCACCTCGTCGGACACCGCGGTGAGTGGTACCTCCTGTGCTGGTCCCACCACCACGAAGAGGTGCGCATCTACGCCCTCTTCCGGATCAAACAAGCCCGCCTTCGCAATGAGATCTTCACCCGCCCCGACGGGTTTGCCGTGGAAACCTACATCGACCCGTCATTCGGCGTGTTTGTAAGCGAAGGTGCCGTGGATATCGCGGTCCGCTTTGACGGTGAAGCTGCCACCAAAATCCCCGAACGGCGCTGGCATTCCGATCAGAACGTGGAGCGCCTCCCCGGCGGAAGCATCATCGTCCGCTTCCGGACCAACCAGCAGTCACAGGTGCTCTTCTGGGTCTCCCAGTGGGGCCCCAACGCGGAAATCCTGGAACCACCGGAACTGAGGGAACGCGCCCGGGAGTGGTTTGCGGGGACGGCGGAGCGGTACAAATAGGGTATTGAAAGAACTGACGTTCTGCAAAGCGCCTTCCGCACCCCAACGCGTTTCACCAACAGCACGATCACCCGGCAGGTATTAGGGTCGGAACCAGACGCATCAGATACTCCCAGTAGCGTGGATCGGTCACCGTTGCTCTCAGATCACCCGGGGGCAAAAAGCGCTGCATCTCTCCGACAAACTCATCATGCAGTGTTTCGGCTTCCAAAATCCGTTCGTCGATTCGCTCTTCAATCGTTGTGAAAGTCAGACCCCGATCAGCAGCCTTTCGACCGATAAGCGAACGTGTTGCAGCAACCGCCCGCTGGGTCAGCCAGGCGATATCCCACATGTCCCTCCATTTAATGCGATTCTCCCGCAGCGCCACCGCGATAAGCTTATCCGCCAGAATCTCGGAAAGCGAGGACGCAACGAGAATCAAGCCTGAGGTACCCATCTCCACGCGGTAGGGATTGCGCGGAATAATCGGCTGAGCATCCCGTGCCGGCAGCGCCTGGACATCGATGCGTATCCGTTGCGCCGGAAGGTCGGTACGTTCCGGGCGGGTGATAATTCGTACTTTCCACGTCCTGACCAGCCCCGAAGTCTGTTTCGGCTCGCTCACCGCGACCGGAAGCTGGTACTTGGTAAACAGTGCGGTCTCCAACTTTGGTCCAAGGCCTGACAGGCGCTCCAGGAGAAGCTCCGGCTCCAGCGCGGTGGTAAAATCAAGATCCTCACTCAACCGCGGCGATCCGTGACACAGGCGTAGGCACGTCCCGCCCATAAACACGAGGTCCCGCAGCAGACCCGCGTCTCCCATTTCACGGAGGATATCGTGGTGAAGCAACTCCTTTTCCACCACCGGTCGTAGCACCGCCAGGTCCGCACGTTCCCGGAGGGCCTCCTGAACAACGTCATCAAAACGACTCATGGATCATCTCCCAATCTACCAGTTCAAGAGACCGTCCAACCGCCTTCAGGTCACGCGCGGCCAATGCCGGTGGGGCGCGCCAGAGTCGACACGCCGGATCGTAGACCAGATCGCCGGAGAATCGATCGATCGAGCGTTTGGTATGGATACACTCGATCACGCCGTAGCGCCCGCAGGAAATGACAGAGCTTCGCCCGGTCGTCATGAGGGTAAGATGACCAATGGGAATCTGAGATATAATCCCCGCGTCACTCAAGGCACTCTCCAGACTGATATAGGTAACGGTGCCAGCGCGCAGACGGGCGGCAGCGTGGCACAGTTCGTATCCCCGCGGATAGTCTGCATGCGGATAGAGGTAGATACCGCGACATACCCGTTCAAGAACTCCGGCCCGGACCGCGCGGCTCAAGAGGCGGCGAAACGCCTGATCCGACTGCTCCGGTACCAGCGGACGAAAGTCCGTCGCCGAAAAGAGGTAATGCTCGGCATCGGCGAGACGGTGAAGCCCGTCTCGTAATCTTGCAAGCGGCTGCATACGTTCAGAGTATACACTACGTGACACTTTTTGTCACTTTATGTATACTGATCGCCTCTATTGAGATTCTCCACGACGCCCCCACGGCAGTATCGGTGAACGGGCCAGGCAGGAAACTGATGCCATCTCACCGTCTCTGGTATTCTCGACGTTTTCAGTATACACTTTATAGTGCACACATAGGAGCGTTACATGGAGATTACGACCAAGGAGCTACGCATTCATCCCGGGAGAATCCTTGACCAGGTCCTGAACGGGGATGAGGTAACCGTTACGTATCGCGGCAAACGTCTTGCGAGAATTGTTCCATTCGAGCAGGAAAGCCCCGGCGAATCCGGAGACGATATCTTCGGGATGTGGGCTGACCGGGGCGATGCGCCTTCCGTCGAGAAAACGGTACGGCAGATGCGACAGGGCCGTACATTTTGATTTTCGATACCGACGTTCTGATCTGGTATCTCCGTGGCGATCAATCAGCCCGAATCCTGGTGGAACAAAGTATTCCCTTTTCGATTTCTGCCGTCACCTACATGGAACTTGTCCAGGGAATGAGAAACAAAAATGAGTTCCGGAGCTTCCAAAGGCAGATGCGGAGATGGGAAACGGAAATTATACATATCGATCCGGAGATTTCCGCCCGAGCGGTCTTCTACGTACAAGAGTACGCTCTGAGCCATACAATGATGATGGCTGACGCATTGATTGCGGCGACGGCGATTCGCGTTGGCGGTATTCTCTGCACGGCAAACGAAAAACAATATCGATTCATACCCCTGCTGGAGTACCAGGGCTTTCAGCCGGAAACGGCGCAATAATCGCGTTTAGTCGCACCGGCATGTTTGCCGTGACGGTCCTGATGAAGCTGGGATACGTCTACAGTTCCTGATACCAGTCCACGACCCGCAGTTCAGGGATACGACGAAACTCGTCTACGTTATGGGTGACCAGTACCCCGTTATGCGCGAGGACCGTACCGGCGATGAGTATGTCGACGGGACCGATCGGTGTCCCCGACTGCTCCAGCTCCGCTCGGACTCTGGCAGCCTCGGACGCGCAGGCCCGGTCAAACGGCAACACCCTCGCCGCATCGAGAAGAGCCCCCAACTGGCGCTCCCGTTTCTCCGGCTGAGACGACTTCCTGATCCCTGTCTCCAACTCGTAGACCACTACCGATGGCACAGCGACCTCTACCGGCGGTGTGGCGAGGAGCGTTGCCGCCACGTTCCCCTGCCCCCTGAAATAGTAGATCAGCGTGTTGGTATCGAGGATATAGGTCACAACGATTCTCTCGGCACGTCGGTGGCCGATGTGGCACGCAAATCCTCCGCGTCCGGCGCATCCGGCCAGGACCCGGCTGCCTCCGCCACCTCAGCAGGCCACTCCGTCCGAGTGTATCGCTCGATCAGAGCCGCCACCCAGCGGCTCACCGGCATCCCCGCGTCAGCGGCAGCTTTGCGGAGCCGCTGTTCATGCGCATCGTCAAGGTATATCGTCACCTGTGCCATCGACCCCTCCATAAAATTATATGTTCACTTATATCAGTGTAGCGCGGTTTTCGGCAGGTATCAACATTTCAGCGAAGCGAATGCGCTTGTGCGCCGGAAGTAATCGCCGTCGCCGTTCGGTACCACTCCGGTTTTGTCGGCCCCAGTCAACGCAGTCCCGTCGCCAGTGATATCCAAATGTTTGTATCATTGCTGTTCCTCCGGTTCACGAACGGTCTGTTCCCGGAATAATGGGGAGGGGGTGCTGACATGGAATGTCGTCAAAGGCAATTGAAGATCGAACCCCAGGGTTCTGCGTGGCAGCAATCGTCGCCCACCGCGGGAGACCGGATCGCAGGGGGACGGCAGTCAGGCGGCCAGCTGATTTCGTCACTCCCACGGATCAAATACATCAACCCCGACTGGAGCAAAATCCGCCCGATTGCGGGTAACGAGAACCATGTTGTGTCTGAGCGCCGTAACCGCGATGAGCCCGTCTCTCAATGCCACTCTGTATCTCCCCTAACGTGAAGACGCTCACGTACAACGATTCTTCCGACGCGCGGTCAAACCACGCCTCGACATTGAGAACATTAGTGTCAAGAAGGTAATTCACAATGTGATCTCACGACCCGGGTCTGAATCCCGCTCAATCGCCGCAAAGAAATCGGGAGCGGGGCACGCCCGGAGTACCTTCTTCAGTGAGGTTCGTGTTCGCCGTTCCCACGTTTTTGCGGAAACGACGTACGCAACCGGTTTCCCTCTTCGGGTGATGAGCTGGGGGACGTCTTCCGACGCCCGGTCAATGAGTTCACTCAACTTGTTTTTCGCTTCCTGCAATTGCCACGATTTGGTCAACATACATCACCTCACGACCATTTATTCAACCTTTTATTGTGCGGTGACTTGTGCGGTATCGGACAAGCCGTTGTCTTTCGTATCCACGTGTACCGGCAATCGCACCAAGTAGTAGGTCCTGTCGTCGTCGGTTTCGAGCGCCGGTGGTGGCGAGCCGTTTACCTGCATCGCTCTCGGCCCATTCTGTGGCTTCGAGAATGAGGCGCCGGAGCCGACGATCGAACTCGTACGTTGTGATGATGTTCGGTTTACTTCATCCCGACGACAGAAGCGATCGCTGCGGCGATCTTTGACCCGCCAATCCCGGATGGTTCGATCGTATGTGCAAAGTCCGTCGGCTCTCCGCCGGTATAGGCCGCATTATCAAAGACTGAATCTCCCAAAAGCGTAATATGCATATCGTGAATAATACCTCATACCCTCTGACAAATAATGTCGTGGGGATTCCGCCACCTCAAGGTTCGGCACTCATGATGAAAACGCGATATAGGCATGATACCGCGTTCTACGGCACGTCGTTTACACCCCTCGCAGGGCCTTGGCCTGTTGGTCGGCGACAACCCGTCGCAGGCGTGCTTTTGTCTCGTCGGTTGCCCACAGTTCTATTCCTTGTTCAATCTGATCCCAGAGACCTTCATCCCGGAGTCGTGAAACTACGTCGTCCATCCCATTTCCACGAAATTGTTCGTCCACGTAACACAGATACGCGGCATTCGCAAAGGTGAGGTAGCTCGATGTCTGCTGAATAGACTGTACGGACGGGAAGGTTCTCTTCACCTCGAAGGCAGTTACCCGGATCTCGATCTCCGCATGATATCGTGAGTCAGAGAGATAGTTTATTCCGACGAGGTCTGCGTTTTGCCACTTCGTACCTTGCAGCTTTGCCGCTACGTCGACAACCTCAAAAAGCCCGGTACGCACAAGGTATTGCTGTAAGGGCTCATAGAGCTGGCGTTCTTTTTTGTCCTCTCTTTCAACATCTTCGCTCTTTGTCGCTTCGATCGGAGTTTCGAATGAGATATCATCAAAGGATTGCTCTATGCCGTTTTTGACGTTCAGCCAGTCCGGCAAGTTGCTCTGATCCAGCAACGGGTTAAGTTTGACTCCGCCATAATAGCCTCGAACGCGGATGAACTGGCCAGTATCGACCAATGCTTGAACCACGTTCGTGTAGAAGGAGTCAAGTTTATTTCCGAGGATCTCCTTGATTTCCTGCTTGGTCAGTGACGAGGACGGCCGGTACGCAATTTCGGAGTAGATTTTCTCGGTCGCCTGAACCAAGGTTTCTTTCATGTTGGAGTTTGCCGCATTGGTTGCGTTCGTTGGGCTCATTATGCCTCCTATGGCCGGTTTAAAGCGGCGTCTCTTGTTCAGTACCCACAGAGTCTATCATAAATTTCCTATCAGAACATTGATTCTCCAATATTCCGGGCGTCCCAACGCAGAAGCTCGAACCGTCTTGCAACGGTAGGATGTCTTACTCGTACATCGCCGAAAGCAGTCCATTGTACATGATCATGTTCTGTGGCACGTCGTTCATTTCGAACGCCTGAAGCTCGAAAGAGCCGCTATCGCGGTCAACGCGGTACTGCAATTGCATGTCGACGGTGGAATCCATGAAAGAGGCTTTACCCGAAATGTTCACGTAATCGTTTCCGTCGTCACCGCGTATGTGCTCCCACCGCGGATTTCGCAGAAATCCATCAACCGCTTCCCCGAGGGTCTGCGACGGATAGTCTCCGAGTGTTCCGTCCTGGACCATTTGGACGACTTCTGATTGCGACGTTCCGCCGCCGCCAATTGCCGCGAGATACAACACGACCATTCCGACGGACACAAGAATGAGAGCTATTCCTTGCCTGACTTTTTTCCCGCCTTTGGTCATCGCCACGATTCCAATGATCAACCCAACGATTGGAATCAGTATGGACAAGAGGACGTAGCCCCAGAACGCTTTTTTCGTCCAGGCAGTAACAGCCTCAGTCTTTGGCGATTCCTTTGGGCCAGCGGCATCAGCACCACCCATCGAACCGTCCTCGGAAAGGAGTTTTGTCTTTTTCTGCTGAAACTCTTCGTCAGTCAGAATCCCTTTGTCGCGAAGTTCCGCAAGTTTCTCGATCTCGTTGATATTTTCCGACATTGTTGCCTCCTGTGTGATGAGACTGTAACCAGCGGGTAATGACACAGACTGTCGTGGGGAGGCGGCACGATCGTGAAAGTGTTGGAACCGCGAATCCCATTACCTGCCGTATTGGTCCTTCCAGGGACGAAAACTGAGTGAATATTGAATCCCCGATCGCAACGCTCGCTTCCTAATCAACCTCTAAGCGAACCACCTCGACACTTTCTGGGTCGTCTCCCCGCGTAAGCGGCGTCTCTCCCCACCACCGCTTTCCGAAGGCGATCTGGAACGCGCGGTCCTTAACCGGGTAGCCGGAGGCGTCCCCGAGAAGCGCATCGATTCGACATTTTGGGCAGGCGGCACTCCGTCCGCCGGGGTCGGCATCGGCAACCCAATTACCGTCGGGCCAATACTGTTCGTCGGCATCCGGGGCAAGACCCGGACGGTCAAGCTCCGCTGGCGTCACGACATTCCCGCAATACATGCACACGCATCGCTCGCTCCGGCGCAACTCCTCCTCGTTGTGGGCCGTGTGTTTGTGAGCAGCAACAAGAGTCTCTTCAGAATGGGTTTGATTTTCCATGCTTTCGATTTTTTCCCCAGCCCAACGACATTCTGCGTCGTCCCCCCCACCGTATCCTGCGATCCATGAAAGAAACACTGATAGCACTCCTGCCGGGTATCACGATCTACGCAGTCATCTGTATCGCGTCTCACTTCATGCTCAAACAACTCTGGAGAAGCTCTCGGATGCTGGCTCGGTTTTTCCGGGACAGCACGAACGGTCGCACGCTGTCACGGCAGGCCGGATACCGCCTAAAAATCGATGCGGCAGATGAACCCCGCCTGTACGCTCGCCTGGGCCGTTCGGTTACGATCGTCGCCTGGACTCGCCACCTCTCCGCCGGCACCTCACTGGTCTTTCCGGTAGCGTTCATCACGATGTTCGTTGGGGCCACTGCAAGGACCGAACATTTTCGGCTCGTCGTTCTGATCACCTCTGCGGTACACATATTGCTCACCGCGTTCAGTTACGTTCTGTTCCAACGGAACAGGCAAATCGTCAACTCCGCGTCGGAGATTCACGAGTATTGACGCCCACCGCACGACATTCTGTGTCATATCCCCCAGCCTATACTGCCCGCTATGAAACACAAACATGGAACGTACGTTTCCCTGTCACAGCTCGTGAAAACCACGGCATCACAAATTGAGGACGCGTATCACCAGCGTCGCCCACCCCATACACTCCGGTACGGGTTCCATGCCCTCGACGAGATTACAACCGGCATCCATCCGGGAGACTTTGTCGCCGTCGTTTCCGATTCCCCCGTCCTCTCGACGGTGCTACTCCTGTCCACCGTTCATTCCCTGTCCGTGACAGACGGCGTCCCGATCCGGTTCATCTCCGCCCGCCACGATGAAACCTACCTTACCACGCAGCTTCTCAGCATCGAATCGGGTATCGGGATAATTTTTAGCATTGACCGACTCGGCACGGGTCCTCCATGACGCACCACTACAGCTCGCCGCGGTGGACGCCGTTTCCCTGGAGGAGTCCATAGAGACCCTCGTCCGTACTACCACCTCCGAGCCGATCATCGTCGACGGATTTCCCATATACCACCGTTCGGACGAGCTCGTATTGCGCCGCCTCCGCGATATCGACGGTCAACAGCGGTGATAACAAACAAACGGGCATATCAATGTGTATCGAAATCGTTGGACTCGGCGCCGCTTTCCGCTGCAACGTAGATTTCAAACAGAGCCTGTTTCCAGGGGTCCGGCTCTTCGATGAAGCGAATCCCCATTTTTTGAACACGCTCGCGGGCATAATCAGCTTTGTAGTGCGCCCTCAACCGGGAGCGGATACCCTGCTTCGTTCGCCCCACATACTTGATCTTGTCACCATCCGAAAAGAGATAGATTCCGCCACCTTTTGGTCCTTGTTTCCGAAGTTTCTCCCCTACCCGACGACATAAACTGTCGTTATCGCGGACTATCGTCGTAGAAGGTTCCGTTCACTTGCCGTCACGGGAAATTGAGTACCAACGACACTCTATGTCACACACCCCCGGGTACATTGGTGATCATGACAAAGCACCCTAAACGCATCCCCCACCCCGCCCACACGCATCGGAGGCTCTCGACCGGCCTTGAAACGGTTGATGCACAGTGGAAAGCGTACCACCGCTACGCCTTTCGCATCTGTGCGGAACAGCTCTCCCCCTCGGATGAGCTCGTTCAGTTCGCCCTGACCGTCGCGGAGCCCGAGGAACTCACCGGTCTCATCTCACACATCCTCACCCACAAAGAGGAACTGAACCTCCGGTCCGATACCATAACGGACTTCGAGCCGTTTGCCCTCGCCACAGACACCGCCGCATCCTCCGGAACACGGTCCCCGGCCCCATCCCTGCAACGCCTTCAGCAGGTCTGCTTTCGGGTCCTACGGCACCATGAAGCGCTCCAACCCGTCGTCGTGGATTACATTCTCGACACCGCCCAGATTCCCGACGCGTGCCCGCCCTTCCCGCCGATCGTCGGAAAGATCGCCACGATCTTCTCCCTCTCCGTTGAGCACGTCCGTATCCTTATCGCCCTGTTTGCGCTCGAGGAGATTGAACCGATGGCAAACATGATGCGCCAGGCAACCCACCGGACGCAGATGAGGATTCTTGCTGAAGTCGCCGATACCGACCTCACCTCCTTTGTGCAACACACCGCACCGGGGTCCACCCTGGAGCGCTTCGGCCTAATCGCGTTCCGCGGGGGCCGCGATGAGGTCGCCGACATCAACGTCAGTCGTCCCCTTCTCTTCGCGCTGCGCTCCAACACCCTCGACGACCTCCGGGCAGGCCTCTTTGACGACACCCCCTCTCCCCAGTTCCAGCTCGGGGAGTTCACCCTCTCCCGGGATGAAATGCGCACCTGCGCCGCGGCGGTCCGCGGCGGCCACCCGCTGTTGATCGCCGGAGAGCCGGGAATCGGCAAGACCGAGTTTGCCCGCACCCTTATCGAATCACTCGGTCGAAAGGCTCACACCCTCGCCGCCCTCAACCAGCATTCCGACCACTCTCGGGGCCCTCGCGGCTCGGATACCGAAGGCGGCCGGTTCAACGCGATCCGCATGGCGGTTAACCTGCTCTCACCCCAAACCGACGTACTCATCATCGACGAGGCCGACACCGTCCTCCAAAGCGCCGCCGGCTTCTTCGCGCTCCTCGGCGGCTCCGGCGGCGGGAGCTACGACAAAGCGATCCTCAATGACCTTCTCGAGCATCTTCCGGTTGCGACTATCTGGATCACCAACGACCACCGCATGATTCCAACCTCCGCGCTACGCCGTTTTGGCCACGTCTTCGCTTTTCCACACCCCTCCGTAGACACCCGCGTCCGCATGCTTACTGAGCGGCTTGCACCACTAACGGGCGGGAGCGCCGTCGCGGATAGCCCAGAGGCCGCCACCACCGCCTGGACGCGCGACCTCGCCGCTCGCTACGACATCACCCCCGCCGCGATTGACCGCACTGCCCGGATCATCGCCGCCGAACTCGACGCCCAGGAGCTCTCCCCCGCCGACGTCCGTGAACGCGTCTGTGGCTACATCGACCAGATCTCCACCGGAGCACTCGCCCACGACGTCCGCCGCCTGCCGACGGTCGCCACATCCTTCGACCCGCGCTTCTGTTCTCCCTCAGAATCTCTGGATCGAGTCGAACGCCAGGCGTTGCACCGCGCGCAGGCCGGTTCCGGATTGCGCCTACTCTTTGGGGGGCCTCCGGGGGGCGGCAAAACGCAGTACGCCCTGTGGCTCGCCAAACGCCTCGGCCGGGATGTGGTACTCAAACGCCCCTCGGATCTCCTCTCCAAGTACGTGGGAGAATCGGAGCAACAGATCGCCGCCGCCTTTCGCACCGCCGCGCAAGCGGGATCGGTCCTCGTCATCGATGAGGCGGACGCACTGCTCTACGACCGCTCCACCGCCCAGCGCTCCTGGGAGCACTCCCAGATCGCCGAGTTTCTGCAGCAAATCCAGGAGTACACCGGGTTTCTCATCGCCTGCACCAACCGCGTGGACGCCGTAGACCCCGCCCTTCGTCGCCGTTTTCACAAACACGTAACCTTTGGTCCGATCAGCGCCGAGGTCCTGCGCCCCGCACTCGTTCACATTTTTCCGCACGTCTCGTTCACCGACGCCGAGATCGCCGCGCTCAGGAAGGGGCCACCGTTGATGATGAGCGACTTCGCCACCGCCGCCGAGATGCTGGAGATTGAAAAACTCGCCGGGGCGGCACCAGTCGTCGAGGAGATCCGCGCCAACGCCGGTAGCCGGGACCGGACGCGGGGAATTGGGTTCTGAATACCAACGGCCGGACAAAAGGTTCACCATCGATGTTCGGAAGTCCTTGGTGTTTCCGACAGTTTTAGTATACACTTTAAAGTGTGCTTTTAGGAGAATCCAATGGAAATTACGACCAAGGAACTGCGTATTCATCCCGGGAGAATTCTTGACCAAGTTCTGAACGGAGACGATGTAACCGTTACGTATCGCGGGAAACGTCTTGCGAGAATAGTTCCTTTCGAGCAGGAAAGCGCCGGCGAATCGCGAGATGGGATTTTCGGAATGTGGGCTGATCATGACAATGCATCTTCCGTAGAGGAAACGGTACGGCGACTTCGACAAGGCCGCGCATTTTGATTTTCGATACCGACGTTCTCGTTTGGTATCTCCGCGGCAATCAATCAGCAAAGATCTCAGTAGAACACAACATTCCGTTTTCAGTCTCTGCTGTTACATACATGGAGCTTGTCCAGGGAATGAGAAACAAAAATGAGTTCCGGAGCTTCCAAAGGCAGATGCGGAGATGGGAAACGGAAATTATACATATCGATCCGGAGATTTCCGCCCGAGCGGTCTTCTACGTACAAGAGTACGCTCTGAGCCATACAATGATGATGGCTGACGCATTGATTGCGGCGACGGCGATTCGCGTTGGCGGTATTCTCTGCACGGCAAACGAAAAACAATATCGATTCATTCCTCTGCTGGAATACCAGATATTTACACCAGAATTTACACAATGATCGCAGATAACGGGATCGATGTCGTCGTCATTAGCCGGGCTACATTCACTTTGATGAAGACCCAATACGGTGAAAGCCGTTGAATCGTGATTGAAGAACTCTCCTCCCGGAGCATGCCCCGTAACGGGTCATGTAAAAGGTCATCTATCGGGTCAGCTTGACCTTCTGCGCCCTGACTGGCCTGGTCCCGTTCTTCAATATCAAGCCCTCGCTTGCCGCTCTTCCTGAAGTCGTTCCGATATCCAAAGCTTGATAAGTGCCTGGCGACTCACACCGATCAGTTTTGACTCTTTATCCAGGCTGTGGATCACCCATTCAGGAAAATCAACATTGACGCGACGAGCCTCAAGACCGGGACGCTTGATCGTGGAGGTGTCCACGAACGCGGAAATGTCTTCGCCGCGATCAAAACGTTCATCAAATTGTCTGGCTGTCATTGTAGAGTTCTTCTTCATAAGTTCTCGCCCTCCGTACCGAAATGATCCGAACCTTTTCACCCCGAAGCGTGAAGATTGCGCACCAAAGCCGACGATCGTGATTAGCGACCAGGCCATGCCGTTCTTCATCCTCGAAGCGAGCAATAAACTCAACCCTATTCGGATCAGCCCACAGCAACTGAGCAGCATCAAAATCGATGCCGTGTTTCCCCGCGTTGATTGCGCTTTTTTGCGGGTCGAACTCGAAGTCCATCTTAGTATAATAATTATACCGCTGCGGGTGGTCAAATGGTAACACAGTGACTTCGAGAATTGGTTAATACGGTATGATGTTGGTGGCCAATGAAAGGTCGAACGCCAGGCGTTGCACCGCGCGCAGGCCGGTTCCGGTTTGCGCCTCCTCTTTGGTGGGCCTCCGGGGGGGCGGCAAAACACAGTACGCGCTGTGGCTCGCCAAACGCATCGGCCGGGATGTGGTACTCAAACGTCCGTCGGATCTCCTTTCCAAATACGTCGGAGAGTCGGAACAACAGATTGCCGAATTCCTGCAGCAAATCCAGGAGTACTCCGGGTTTCTTATCGCCTGCATCAACCGCATCGACGCCGTGGACCCCGCCCACGCCGATGGAGCCGGGGGGCGTCACCAGTCGTCGAGGAGATCCTCGCCAACGCCGGTAGCCGGGACCGGACGCGGTGGATCGGGTTTTGACATGTGAGTATCAGCTATAATGAGCCCCACGACTTAGCCAGGAAGGATCTATAGCTTAAGAAACGCCTCGCCGCATGAATGAAAAAGAGGTATCTGCGAGCTGATTGCGGGCTCTATCGGTCTTCTTCGCTCAAAAGTGACATCCAGTCGCGACGACCGTAGAGCAACCTGAGAATAGTTACTGTTCGCTCATCACTCCGGATACGGTAGAAGCCAAGATAGTTTCCGACGGTGAAGAGACGGATCCCTTGCTGTCGCAAATAATCGTCAGAAACAAGTGGATGCGTTTCGGGGTAATGCGATATCTGCTCTAATCGCTGATCGAGTTCTTCCAGAAACCGTTCTGCCGCCTGTCGATTATCGAGAACCCGGAAGATATAATCTACGGTCTCCTGCAGATCAGTTTCCGCTGTCCGGGCAAATACGACCTCGTACATCACCCCGTCAATTGCTCCCGGGCCCGTTGAATGGCATCATCCGCCGTCACGGTTCGACCGCTCTCTTCGTCACGTATCCCCTTCTCGATCGCGGCGTACAACTCATGCCGGCCAATAAGTCGCTCGTAGAGTTCGATACTCATTACGGCGAGATCGCCGGTGCCGTTCCGGGTAACAAATACCGGCTGATCGTGAGTGTGGCAGTACTCTGAAATCTCAATGTATCGATTGCGCAGATCCGCGCTGGGGCGTATCATCGGCATGATATCCTCCTGATATCAGCACGATATTGGCATGTGTAGAATCAGTCAAGCGGTCACGAGCAACCTCAACGAATGACGAACGTTGTTCGCCGTCGACCAATCACGGTTTCTTCACGTTCCTCGTGGCCGAGGACCCTGTACGATCGCGTTGATTCGGCGGTGAGGCGCCTCATTACCATAGATATTTGACGATAACGATCGAATATTTGACACTATATCCATGAGCTACCGCGCCATCACCACCCGCATCGCCTACATCGACGGACGCCTCCGGCACCGGCAGGACTATCCCTCCGCCGCGGATATTGCCCGTGGGCTGGAGGCCGAGCACGGTGAAGAAGTCACCACCCGCACCATCCAGCGGGACATCGAGAAGATGCGCGACCGCGGTGCGCCAATAGAGTACGACCCGCGCCACCACGGCTACTACTATTCCGACCTCAGCTGGCAACTTCCGGCGATCGACCTCACCGAGGGCGACCTGATGGCGCTCATGGTGGGTGACCGCGCGCTGGAGGGTTACCGTAACAGCCCCTGGTTTGACGAGCTGCGCTCCG
>CAZCAE010000013.1:0-62141 GCA_964496635.1 uncultured Spirochaeta sp. | reverse complement strand
GTGCGTAAGAGGCGATACTCGAAGTTGTAGCCTTTTCTTACCGGCGGGGAGACTCGAACTCCCACACCATTGCTGGCGGCAGATTTTGAGTCTGCTGCGTCTACCAATTCCGCCACGCCGGCTTTCTGGAAATGCCCGCGTATACTACACATATCGGGCTACCCTTCGCAAGTGATACCCGTCGTGCCCTGGTGTTCTCAAAGTGAAAGGACGTTGAGTCCTTTCACTTTGAGAACGCTCCAAATCGGAAGCGTTTGTGGCCAACCGAAGAATTTCTGCGTCGTGCCTGCCGGTATCCACAATCGTGTTGCCAAAGTACGGTAAAGCGTTGTGGCATAAAAGCTTTTGTGGAATGATCGAATCGGGATTCCGTATCTCAAGATACATCAACGGGTTAGCCGAATTTATGCAACACGATTCTCGATACCACCATCAGATCGCGTTGTGTTCCACAACCCGTTCCATGACATATTGTACGAGATCCATATCTAAATCCAGCGCGTTTTCGTTGATCAAATCTCGGACATATTCCCATTCCGGGAGGGAAAATGGATCGTTGTGGTCATCGTATTCCATCCACAAGAGGTCTATAATGTCAGCAATGAGTCGGGCCGATTCAGAGGTTTCGCTTTTTCGGCCAACGGCATAGTCAAAAATATCGGCGACCAGTTCGTCGGAAAACCGGGAAAGGTGGCGCGCAAGTATCTCCCGGAGAGCTGTGAGATATCCGTCCGAGCCGGGTTCATGTATTTTATGAAGGTGTTGCTCCTGTGCAAGAAAGTTCTGCGAACGAAACATCCCCGGAAGTGTATCTCGTTGACCAAAAGAATGGAATCGCCTATGTTCGTTCGAACGATGATTGACCCGGGAAATGCAGACTATTGGGACCGGAGCGGCCGGTCCGTCGGCAAGATGAATCTTTTCCCGGGGAGAAGCTCCGCTCTTTGTCCGTTGCGGGCAATTCTTTTATCTGTACTGTCAGTTATGAGTCTGTCCGGCTGCGGATCGTCATTCGAAACTGTCCCTATTCCAGACCCATACTATTCCGGAGTCCGACACTTTGACGTCGCTTTTGTCCGTATCCAGGACGAGGATACCGCTGACCTGGTTACAACGTATACTGACGCGTCGTTACGTTTTACCGAAACTTCCCGGGTTGATCGGGCACAGGGTACCCTCAGGACGATGGATAATCATCTTCTTGGCCGGAACGGGCCAATCGACATTTCCTCTACGGTAGATAGGGTTGCCGCGTGGCATGCCCTGGCAGGAAAGGATGAAACGGTGGTTCCCGCAGCTCGTCAGTACACGTCGGAGATCCTTGGGGAAATCTCCCGCCTGGCCAAACAGGACGGTGTTACGGCGGCATCGGAGTTGCTCCGGGTTTTGAAGGCTCAACTATCCAATCCCAATTTGCAGGAAGACTCGGTTCGACGCACTCTGGACGAGTTGTATTTGATCAACGATGACGCCGCGCGAGTCGCGGCTCTGGTGCGTGCAGCGGAGACCATTGTTGAGTTGGATGATATCAGAACACTGAACCCTGTGGTTCAGCAGAGCATTGCAATGCTTCCCGTTATAGAGTCGCCGCTTCTTGGGGCCAGTCTGGGAATACGGCTCGCCGTCCTGAGCATCGCCCTGGATCGCCCTGGTGACGTGAACTCTCTGCTTGATCAGGCACGACGCAGGTCCGAAGAAGGTCTTATCGTGGATGATGAGTCGTTCCACCACATCGAAGAGATGATCCATGGAATGAACGCAATCGAAGCGTCAGGAAAGGTTCCCCGGTCCGTTGATCCTTTTACTCTGTTGAACGGTATAGTTTCGAATGTCAGCCCCCAGAGTATGCGCCTTCGCAGTCAGGGTGCGGTCACCCTGGCGTTTTCCGAAGAAGGTGTGCCTACGGATCTCTTATTGCAGATGATTCGGATTGGTGATCCTGAAACCAGGGCGGCGGTATCGGCCGAATTCATTCGGAACCGGGCGCGCCGGTATCCCGACTGGGCGCCCGGTCAGGATATTTCAACCCTTTTGGGTAATGCCGGCCTTGTTGGGCTGGAACCGACGGCACGAGTCGGTATTCTCGCGGATCTCGCGGCGGCTTACTACTATGCCGGCCAACCTGAAGAATTTGACCGGCTTCGTGGACTGATTGGAAGTATTGACGAGTATAATCGAGTGTTGATTGTCCTGGCGGAAGAGATGATGGATACCGATCGATTGCACAACGTCCGTCGGGCTCTCGATGCTATGAGTGGCGTGCCGGCGGCGGGGCCGTTTGACGGCCCCTCGCCGCGTTATCGGGTGGTCAGCCTCTATCGCCGGTTGGGTGATTATGATCGCGCAATTTTCGTTGCCGAAGGCCTGTCCGACGTGGAACTGTCCCGATTTCTGGTTTCTCTGCCGGCCGATTTTCTGCCTAATCCGGTCAGTAACGCAGTGCTGGACAGAATGGCAGAGAGGTGAGGCGGTCAGTCACCGATAGTCGTCCCGAAAAACGGTTCTCCCCGCAGAATAGCTCCGGTATTTTTGAGGTTGTTGCCGTCGGCGGCGATCACTCGCAGGCCAAGTTCGGCCGCGCGTCTCGTCGCAACCGGGTCAAAGGGGAGGTTCTTTCCCGGAGTCCATTCAGTACCGACAATGCCGACAAATTCCTGCCAGCTTACCCGCTCCAGAGGAGTGGCCGTCGGGTCCGTTTTGGGGTCTGCCGAATAGACCTGGGCGACGTTGCTTAAATTGACCACGGTATCGGCGCCATAGCGTTCCGCCAGAAGTACCGCGTCGTTGTCGGTGCTGAAACCGGGTTTCCATCCCGCCGCGACAAGAATGCTCCCTTTGAACGAAATCGGTCCGGTAGGATCATACACGACTGGATCGATACAGTCCGGGGCAAGGGAATGGCGCATCAACTCGGCGTTGAGTCGTGTAGCCATAATGCCGATCCAGTCCTGGGCATCGGCGTCGGTGGAGGCTCCGCCGGCGTCACGAAACGCGCTTTGATACGTTCGAGCGGTGGCACCACCTCCGATTACGACGATAAGTCGATCTCCACCACGTTCCAGATAGTCACGGAATATCTGTCGATACGAGCGGATCAGGCTGCTGTCGGGGTTGTCGGGGACTACAATGGATCCCCCCAGCGATATGACAAACATACGCTTATCTTAGGGTAAAGCCCGGGACCGGACAATAGTTTCGCTTTTGAATGTCCGAAACCGGTAGTCATCAGAGTCCGGAGGAGATACCTTTACAATTGGACACATATGGAAGACCTGACAGATTTTCTTGATGCCTGGCCGTACGACCCCGAACACGCAGTGCGAATTATCGTCGCCCGGGACGGCCGGAGCGTATTACAAGTACGACAACCTCTGGGAATTGAACAGTACGAGATGGAAGGCCGTCCCGACGGCGTGAATCCTCACGGTTTCGATACAGTCCTCCATAGTATTCAAGACCGGCTGCGTACTTACATTGTCGAAACTGGTGGGGATTTCGGCTTTCAGATAACTCTTGAGGAGGCTTCCGAACTTCAGGCAGAGGGGGTGCTGTTTTACTATAGGTATATACTTCTGTTTCAGCTGCATTACTATGACATGGTCATTCGGGACACACTCCATAACCTCGATCTCTGCGATATTCTGGAACGGTACTGCGAAAATGAGGATGCCCGGAACGGAGTGCTTCAGTTCCGTCCGTACATAATACGCATGCACGCCGCAGCGAAGGCCATGGCGATATCCGAGGGAACGGTATCGGGAGATGCGGCGGCGGAGCTGAACGAGGCAGTATCCCGCATAGACGGTCTTGAGGACATTGACAGTCCGGCTTTTCAGTTTGAGCGTATTCGGTCGGTAAACTACCTCAGGGCTCTTCAACGGAAGCTTGCCGGCGCTTCCGACGAACCAAAGTTATCGGATCGGGCCGGTGCCGAGGCCCGGCAGAGCCTGGAAGAAGAGCTTCAGGAAGCGGTAGATACGGAAGATTACGAACGCGCCGCCCGGATCCGGGATATTTTACGTCGTCGTGAGTAAACTGGATCTGTCGGTGCCGCGGAGTCCTGTTGTTGACAAATTGACACAAGTAATTAGACTACTCTCAAGCACACTTTTATACGGAAACATGATATTGCGTAAATATATATTTGTTACATGCTTGGTTATACTGATCGCGTCTGTTTCTGCCCAGGAAATACGTACGGCCGTTGCTTTCTTTGATCAGGTATCCCTCAGATACGGAGAAGTGGAAGACTATACGGCCAGCATTACAATAACCAGGGAGGATACTGTTTCCCGGGGTACTATCGAGTACCTTCTGCCGAACAGAATCCGCATTGACTTCACCGAGCCGGAGGGGCAGGTGCTCGTCTCCGATGGAGAACTGCTTCAAGTGTATATTCCTCAGTACAACGTGGTTCTCCAGCAGCCGTTGCGCCGGCGCAGTGACGAATCCCTGGCGACCCTTGCCAGCGAGCAGGGACTCAACCTGTTGCGTAAAAACTACAGTATCGCGTACCTCGATTCTCCCTCGTCGGTGCCGCTGGACGAAGGATCCGATGAAATGGTGACCAAATTGCGCCTTAACTGGCGCAACAGTAATGAAGGTTACCGGCAGCTCATCCTTTCAGTGAATCAGGACCTCATAATCCGCCGCATTATCGGTGTCACTGCGAACTACGAGGAAGTACAGTTCGATTTTGAGGACATTGTGATCAACATGGGTATCCAGGAAGGGCGTTTCGAATATGATTCACCTCCGTCTGCCAATCTGTTCGACAGTTTCCTCTTCGAAGGCGAGGGCTGACCATGGAATCCATTGGAAACAAACTTCATGCAGCGCGTTCCGCCAAGGGTCTTACCCTTGAACAGGCCGTTCGAGACACCCACATGACCAAGCGGTTTATTGAGGCGATGGAAACCGAGGATTTCGATCAGTTTCCGGGTGAAGCCTATCTGCTGGGTTTTCTTCGGACCTATTCGGCGTATCTTGGACTTGACGGTGAAGAGGTCGTAACGCTCTATCACAACATCAAGCTGCAGGAGCAACCGGCACCGATCGACGAGCTGCTTGACAGAAAACGTCATGCACCGATTCCGGCGAAGCTTATTCTGGCAATTGTCCTGGTGACCGTTCTCGGAGGATTTGTGACCCTGTTGATAACAGGAGTACTTTCTTTCCCCGAGGCGACCCGTCGGAACGGCCGGGCCGAAGTTGTGGATGAGCGGGAATTCCTTGTACTGCAGGAACAGTTTGTTGAACGGCGTTTTACTCAGGGTGATCGCATTGCCGTGCCGGTGGACGGTGAAGAGGCGGTGCTTGAGTTTGTCGAAATCGGTGAGCGGGTCGCCTTCGGCAGTGAGGCGGGAATTGTCCATCTTGGCCAGGGTGAGCGTCGTCTGCTTGATCTGACCGGTGAGGGAAGCGGTGACGTAAATGTGTCGGTGCGGCAGATTTACCTCTCTGATGAGGATCCGCCGGCAGCAGTTGTCAGGATTGACCGTGTATTGTCCATGGAACCGGTGGATGTACCGGTAGCCGGTGAAATAACTGAAACTGACCGTTCCGACCTGGCTTTGGGACAGACCAATCGGCCCGAACGCCGTCGAGATCCGGTAGTGATTGCCCAGTTTCCCGTTCTGGAGGAGTACTTTCTTGAGGCAGACTTTCGGGGGAGCACGCTCTTTCGCTGGGAAGTGGATGATAAGCCCCGGGAAGAACGGTTGGTACAGAATGGCGACTTGTTGCGGACCAGTGTAGAAGACATGGTCCGGTTGTGGGTCTCAAACGCCGGAAATCTTCGTTTGAGAGTCGCCGGAAATCCCGTTGACCTGGGTGATCAGGGTGAGGTAGTCGCGGCGGTCATACGGTGGAGTACTACCGCCGCCGGCGGGTATCAGCTGGAACTTCTGCCCCAGTACTGAACGTTTCGACCTGCACTATGGCGTCTTTTTATATCGAAAACCTCGGCTGCGCGAAGAATCAAGTGGACGCCGAGATTATGGGTCACAGTCTTCAGCGGGACGGGTGGCTCTGGAGCGATGACGCCGGTACGTCTGAGCTTATCATCGTGAATACTTGCGGGTTTATCGAACCGGCTCAGCAGGAATCGATTGACACGACATTGACCTTCCTGAGCCAATTTCCGGATACACCCGTAATACTCACCGGCTGTATGGCGCAACGATTTGCTGATGATCTGGCGGAAGGGCTTCCCGAAGTTGTCGGCATTTTCGGCAATCGGGAGCCACGGGAGATATCCACCTTTCTTCGTCGTCTTCGAGCGCGTAATGAGCATGGACCGACCTACGGTGGTCCCGAAATCTGGTTGCCTCAGGGGCAGGTCAGACTCACGGGCGCACCGCGGGGGCGGCTTCTTTCTCATCCCGGTTCTGCGTACCTGAAAATTGCCGAAGGGTGTGAACATAACTGCACGTTCTGCGCCATACCGTCCATTCGAGGGCGTCTGCGAATGCGCGGTACCGAAGACCTTCTGTCGGAGTTTCGAGAGCTTCGCCGGCGGGGAAGATACGAGTTCAATCTCATTGCCCAGGATCTTGCGGCGTGGAGCGACGGGGCCGACGGTTTTGCAGCCTTGCTGCAAACCATCCTTTCGGAAGAGGGCAATTTCTGGCTGCGTCCGCTGTACCTGTACCCCGACACCTTTCCGCCGGAAGTTATTGATCTGGCCATTGAAGACTCCCGCCTGGTGCCCTATTTTGACCTGTCATTTCAGCACGCTTCCCGGACAATTCTGCATCGCATGGGGCGTCCTGGTAATGCTACGTCATATCTGGACCTTGTGAACCGCATCAGAGACCGACTGCCCGATGTTGCTTTACGCTCCAGTTTTATCGTCGGCTTTCCCGGCGAGACTGAACGGGATGTGGAAAAGCTGCTGGAATTTATCCGTCAGGCCGCTCTGGAATGGGTGGGTGTCTTTGAGTTCAGTCCCCAGGCGGGCACCTCCGCCGAGAGGATGCCATCCCAGGTTCCGCCGGAAACGGCGTCCCGGCGGAAAACCCTCGTTGAGTCGGTTCAGGAAGAAATTGTTCACAAACGGCTTTCGCGCTTCAAGGGGCGTTCTCTTTTCGTGCTGGTGGAGGAACGGATTGACGGCGTTGCCGTTGTCCTCGGGCGTTCACCCCTGCAGGCGCCCGACGTGGACGGTCTGGTGGTGGTTCACGAAGCCCCCGAGACGATTCAGCCCGGTGATGTGATATCGGTTTCCGTCACGGGGGTTACCGGGGTGGATCTTCAGGCTCGGTTTGACCCGCTTCACCGACAACGCCGATAACTCGATGGTGTAGTGCCAGGAGCCGTCTTCGCGTTTCTCGGGAGAGATTCTGGCCGGAAAGACGCCGGCTCAGCTCCAGAAACTGATCGCGGTATTTCCGTATCTTCAGTCTTTGCAGGAGGGACACAGCCCCGTTGAAGTCTTTTTCCTCGATAAGCTCCTCAACAGCTTCTACCACCGTTCCGGCGGAAATCCGGCTCATCTCTTCCAGAATTAGCCGTTCTTTCTGCGCAGACCCCGGACGCGTCGACAAACGCGTGCTTCCAACGCGCAGCTCCGGAGAAAGGACAATACAGCTGCCCCCGGGAGTTTTCAGACGGCGATTCTCATTGGACGTGTCGGAAACGACAGTGCCGCCCGCTCTTCTCCAGTGTGAGGGCAGGAGAAAGCGATCGTGCAACTCCCGGCGGAGAGCAAGTTCTTCCACAAATCCGCGTAGGTTCTGTCGGTCACGGATGCTCTGGCGACGCCCCCGGAATACCAGAAACAGGTACTCGTCCGTTTTCAGGGCGCTCTGGGTGGCTTTGCCGCCACGGAACTTATGGTGTTCCTGTACAAGAAGCACCACCGTATTGATACCGTCTTCACTGAGGAGCTCCACCATGGTGGGCGAGTCAATGATCCCGTCGTTGTTGTAGGAGACCAGCAGAGTGCGTGCAGAGGCTGCCCGAAGAAAGTCTTCCATGGCCTTCTGCGCCTTTCCGTTTCGGCGACTGCAGAATGACGATCGCCGGTGGTCTGTACGGATACCCGCCCGGGCACCCGGCAATACCGGTCCGGGGTTGTAGAAGTCCCAGCGCACCGCAGTAGTAAGGAGGTGGTAGTTTGCACCGTACTGGTGAATGTTGTAGGGGGGATCGGCGTAGACCAGATCAAATTCGGGGAAACCAGCTTCCCGGGCGGCGGGGAAAAGGTTTTCCGCCGGGCCCGTCCAAGCGAAACCGCGGGGACCATCTATTAAGGGCAGAGGCTCCAGGTGTATCGGTGCCATAATGCGGGAGAGGGCGTCACCACCCCGGCCGCCCCAGCCGTGGTGGAAACCCTTCATTACTCCGGACGTGTTGTTGTGAACGCTCATTTCCACAAGGAGGCTTGCAAGAAGGACGTCCCGACCCAGGGCAGAGAGCGGCAGGTCCCGGTGAACAGCGGCGAGAACGGCATCGATGCGGAGAGCGTTTTCCCGTGTAAAAAAGAGACGTTCTCGTTCCGGGTCCGCCTTTGCCGTGTCTTCCGGCGCGTAGTGACGGCTGAAGAGGTGATCTTCCGCCCGGTGCGGCTTCGTAAGGCCGTTCAGGTACTCCATGGTGCGACGATACCCCTCGGTCCTGTCAAAAATTGCATCCACCTCGTTGGGGTTTACTTCCAGAAAGGCTCTCCCAAAAGGCCTGGCGTATTCTTCCAGGTCACCCGATACCACCTCGTACCCTCTCAGCCTGCCTAGCCTGCCGACAACCCCGGACCCTGCAAAAGGATCGGCCATAGTACGCAGGGGGCCCGCTTCCGCCTCAATCCTGTCCATTCCTTCTGCAATGAAGGGGACAAGAGAGCGTTTGTTTCCAATGTAGGTGATCAGTCCGGAGGAAAGGGCCGGGTGACTCGGCACTGTCACTGACCGGCTCCGCCTTCAGCCAGATTCCGGAATATGAGAGAGAGTTCCTGGATTGTCCGATCCAGCCCGGGGCAGGCGGGACTCACCGTTACAGCCAGATACGACGACTGCCCGTAATAACCGAGGTACAGAAAACTCTCCAGAGTATCGTCACTCAGTTCATCGAGGATTGCAGAAAGCCTGTCGCGGATCAGAGGGTTGTACCAGAGAAGCACGAATTCTTTCGAGCCCCGACTGACCGGCGTATTCTGAAGGTTTTCCCGATCATCAACAGGAATGCGCCTCCCTTCGTATCGGGATTTTTCAACGATATACCCCTGTCCCGTCTCCAGATGCTCGCAATAGAGGGTAAAGAGCAAGAGGTCTTCCCGTTTCAGAAGCCATAATGCAATAGGAAGGTAGAAGAGAGCGTGTCGGGGCAGGGTTGTTACCGTTCCTTCAAGACGTTTGAACGGTGAATTCAGACTGTACGAAAAATTGTAGCCTACCGAGCCACCGATGTTGGTGTAACCGGTATCAACCGGCTGAAACACCCGCTCCATTGCCGTTGTGGCCGCGAGGATAACCATGCGGCTTGTTCTGTTTCCCTGATACCAGCTGTAACCGGTCAGCGCGGCAATAGCAACAATAATCAGCAGCAGGGGGTCAATCATGTGTCGGTCTTGGCCGCGGAATCCGCGATGTCGGAAAACCAGCGATACACCGAGTCAACCGGATGTTCAACCTTTCCCAGTTGTGGAACAAGAAAGACAAAGAGGCGGTTGCGGTTTGGTACAAGTGCGACGTGGCGCAGGGGCCCCGGATCAGACCCGACCATGGACTTGCACCGTTCCATTTCCCGCTTGACCGTGTCGTCCTTGTAGTACAGGAAAAAGGTCCGCTTTCCCCATTGAAACGTTTCCTTCTGAAGGCTGTCCGCGTTTTCTATGCGCGCACCGGCAAAGTTCGAGTATTTTTTGTCTATGAGATGCCCTTCCCGCAATGAACCGGTCGCCTTCTTGCCCAGGTGAAAGGACAGGAAAAGACGGTCAAAGCGGCGAATCATCCGTGAAAAGGGATACCACAACCACGACTGCCGTGGCAGCAGCGTCATAGTGGCATCTACCTGTTTGATCGTCCTGTTTCTGTGAGGAATAAAATTCGCGTGGTAACCGGTCAGACCGCCAATATTGGTAAAAGTCTGGTCTTTTGGTCTTAATACCGCCGCAATCGCGTCAAAGGCCGAGGTAGTAATACGACGATTTCGCCGCCTGCCCCACATATATCCGAGAGAAAGCAGAATTGTAGCCGCAATGAAGAGATAGAATTCCGGTTGATCCGCTACGTTGTTTGCACTGAACACTTGCGTCTCCTGAACGAATCCTATCGAAAGGCTGCGGTTACGTCAAAGTCGTTTTTGTAGGTGTCTCTTCGTGTGATCTGTGACAGCGGTACCCGGGTTATATGAACGCCATTGGCGTTGGCACCGAAAAGTTCCCGCTCAACCTCTTCGGCAGACTCTTTCAGCCGATCTTCATACTTGTTGTTGAAGGCAGCCCGCAGGGGAAGGTTCAGATCTTTGAGCCCTTCCAGTATCCGCTGCGATTCCCTGAGAGAAAGGTAATCGGGGTTAAAAACCACGGCAATGCTGTTGTTTTCGCTCTTGAGAAGCTTGTAGAGATTTACGTAGCGCTGCCAGATATCATTGAGCTTCTGCATAACCGAGTCATCTTTTTCGTTGTACGCCAGAATAAAACCTTCTTCCTTGTACTTGCCGGTTATGTTGTGAATTGTGTGTCGTTTTTCGAGAATCTGCTTTCTGATGCGACGGAGACGGTCAACCCAGGTGATGCTGATGTTGGGTAGCGCCAGGATCCGCAGCGTAAGCCCTGTGGGAGGGGTATCAAAGACAATGTAGTCAAAGTCCGTCTCTTTGCGGTAGATCTCTTCCAGAATTGTCAGGGACGCGTACTCCTCTACCCCCGGAGAATACCGGAGCACCTTGAAATAGGTATCGAAGTTGAACGCTTTGGTATAGCTGTACACTTCCGTAAGGATGTCGATGTTCTGTTCAATATAGGCCGATGCCGCCTTGTCCAGGTTGGCTTCCTGCAGAAAGAGGTTCGCACTGAATTTGCTCTTCTTGTGGCCTACCTGGGCGTCAAAGATGTCGGCAACGTTGTGAGCAGGGTCCAGAGAGACAAGTAACGTCTTGTGACCATGTTCCGAAAGCTGCCAGGCGCACGTCGCTGAGAGAGTAGATTTTCCTACTCCGCCTTTCCCGGTGAAGAATATCGTTTTCATTGGTTTCTCACTTTTTATTGGAAGGTGTGTGGTCAGGTGACATCAAAACAGCCGGATAATTCTGCAAGGGCGTCGGTTGCGTTTTCCGAACGGCGATTTACCACTTTGATTTCATGTTCAAGAAAGGGGAGTAGCTCCGCCGAAATAAACGACGGCGGAGCGGGAACTCCCGTAAAAGAACCCATCAGAAGCAGGACGAACATGTTTTCCAGTTCCCGAACCTCACATTCGGTGAGGCCCACCGCGCGATTGCGGTGAGCCGTGTCCATCGTTTCGGAGAAGGACTTCAGAAACTGAACCGTCCGTTTCAACGGGTTCATTGCTGCATTACTCCGTTTCTGTCTCGACGTCAGCCAGGGGCTGATCTTTCGTCTTGAAGAAGTCGATGATGAAAATGATGTTCATCACCAGCATCGCAGCGGTAATAAAGCCAACGGTTCCACCCGTTGCGGGATTGGCCGCCCAGGTAACGGGAATAATCACGACCAGGTACCATACCATAGCGGCGGTCACAGTCACCCACAGTGCCATAGCCGGGACAAACGCGTACGTTGCTTTTGTCTTCAGACGTTTGGAAACCCAGGCGGTACCGGTGAGAAGGGCGATAGCTGCAATCAGCTGGTTGGCCGCGCCAAAGGAGGGCCACAGAAGACCGAAGCTTCCGCTCCATCCCAGGTAGATACCAATAGCCGCGGGAATGATCGAAGCAACCCAGCGGTTGGAGAGGATGCGGTACAGGGATTCAGAGCTTTTCTTCAGGGGCAGGAATATCTCCGCCAGGGTGTACCGGGCGAGACGGTTGGTACTGTCCAGCGTAGTAAGGGCAAAGGAAGAAACCCACATACCGGCAATGATGCGCAGGAACGTCTCGGGAATGAAGTTGAGCCACGTGTCGGCGATCATGGCCGCCCACGTCTCGGAGAACATGGCAGCATTGGGGAAAGAGCCGTTCATGGCCGGGGTGTATTCGGAAGCCCAGCCGGCAGCGGAAATGGTCTGTCCAGCGCCGGTCATAACCTGCATACCCCATCCGGCAACAGCGATGACAACGACGGTTGAAAGAAAGCCTTCAACGAGCATGACACCATACCCGATGGGGAGACCCGCTTTTTCGCTTGTAAGCTGTTTCGACGTCGTTCCCGACGCAACCAGGGAGTGAAAACCCGAGAGAGAACCGCAGGCGATGATCAACGGAATGACCGGCCAGAAGGGTGTCGGCTGTCCCGCGGAGATGATCGGTGAAAACGAGGTAAACGCCGGAGCGGTAAAACCCTTGAAGGCGAAGATTGCGCCAAGACCACCGAGAATCAGACCTACATAGAGCAGCCACGCGTTCAGGTAGTCCCGGGGCTGCAGAAGAACCTGCACCGGCAGCGCCGCGGCGATGATAATGTAGAAGAACATCGCCAGGAACCAGAAATTGCGGCTCGCTTCCAGGGGGAATACACCCGCCAGGTAGATGACCAGAATCAGCATGGCGATACCGATGACGGTGGTGACCGCAAAGGGTATCTTGGTCTTGTACATCAAAAATCCCTGAATTACGGCGGCTACAAGAAGATATGTTGCAGCGGCGGGAATACCTGCGTTGGACATGAACATACCACCCAGTACGGCGGCGAAAGCTGCAACAACGAGGACCAGCAGGAAGAAGACAAGAATGTAGAAGAGATAGCCCGTCCGCTTGTTGATGAGGTCCGACGCGACAAACTGGATCGACTTTCCGTCATACCGGACGGAGGCCATCACGGCCAGGTAATCATGGACGGCACCGATAAAGATGTTGCCGAACCAGACCCATGCGAGAGCGGGAACCCAGCCCCACGCCATAGCGACAACGGGCCCGACAATGGGCGCCGCGCCGGCAACCGATGCAAAATGGTGACCAAAGAGAACCGACGTGCGGGTCGGAACGTAGTCGACACCATCGTTTAAACGGTGTGCCGGTGTCTGGATGCTGTTGTCCGCTTTGACAACCTCCGATTCCATCTTGCGGCCATATACCAGGTACAATGCGGCGTACACCACAGCCCCGATAATTACAATTAAGGTAGTCATGAAAGATTCGCCTCCTCGAGTGGATTTGGAGTGGTTGAGAGAACTACAATACTGTAGCTTCTGTTCATCATACAGCCGTTTATCGCTGGCGTCAATTTTTTTCCTGTGTCCCTCCGGTGTCGACATTGCCGGGGATGTCGCGATACAGTAGCGACGGTCCGGGAGAAATGATGTGACACCTGAACTTCAAAAGGCTATGGCCGGTCTGAATCCGGCCCAACGCGAAGCCGTTCTGTACCAGTCCGGTCCGCTGTTGATCCTTGCCGGCGCCGGAAGCGGCAAGACCCGTGTCGTCACTGTGAAGATCGCCTATCTTATCGGTGAGCTCGGGGTGGATCCCCGGTCTATCCTTGCCGTTACCTTTACCAACAAGGCCGCCGGGGAGATGCGAGAACGGGCGGCCTCGCTGGTGGAACACGCGACGGACGTAACAATTCGAACGTTTCACTCTTTCGGGGCGTGGCTGCTCCGGCGAAACGCCGATGTCGTCGGTCTGCCCCGGGGTTTCTCTATTTATGACGACGATGACTCAATAACGCTGCTGCGGACCCTCTATCCGGAGCAGAAACGGGCCGTCATGGCGCGCTATTACCATCTTATCAATCGTGCCAAGGACTACTGTCTCGGTCCCGACGACGATCTGTCGGATATCAGCAGTGATCCCGAGTTTGCGGAAGTGTACCGAGCGTACCAGAGGAGGCTCGGAGAGATAGGTAACGTTGATTTTGGTGACCTTATCATGAAGCCGGTATATCTGCTGGAATCGGAGACTGTCGTTGCCGACCGCATTCGCGGCAGGTTCCGGCATATACTTGTGGACGAATATCAGGATTCCAATGTGGCCCAGTACCGCCTTCTCTACGGGCTGAGTGATCCGGATTCTTTCGTATGTGTTGTCGGAGATGATGATCAGTCGATCTACCGATTTCGTGGCGCCGAGGTTCAGAATATTCTGA
Organism: uncultured Spirochaeta sp.; assembly: GCA_964496635.1. Lineage (GTDB taxonomy): Bacteria > Spirochaetota > Spirochaetia > DSM-27196 > Alkalispirochaetaceae > Alkalispirochaeta. Next base: position 47,941 of record CAZCAE010000013.1, on the reverse strand, counting down.
CCTTTCCGGAGACATTTGCAGATACGAAAGTGGTCCGGTTGGAGCAGAATTACCGCTCCAGCGCACCTATCCTCGAACTCGCCGGAGCGGTAGTGGCCAATAACGAAGGGCGGTTGGGAAAGACTCTCTTCACCGACCGGGAGGACGGTGAACAGCCACGGCTAGTCCTTCTTGAGGATCACGAAAGTGAAGTAGACTTCGTCATCGATCTTGTCAGGGAAGTTGAGCGACAGGGTAAGGAAGGTGAAACGGCCGTTCTTTACCGTACCAACGCCCAGTCCCGGCCCTTTGAAACGGCCTTGCTTCGTGAGGGCATACCGTACCACATTGTAGGAGCCGTACGCTTTTACGATCGCGAAGAGGTGAAAGACGCCGTAGCCTTTCTGAAATTTCTTGCCAACCCTCGGGACGAAGTCAGTTTTCGGCGTATTGTCAATAAACCGGCTCGAGGAATAGGCAACAAGGGGTTGAAACTGATACTTGAAAATCTCGCGGCAGCACGGGGTGACCTTTCTGCAGCGGCGGATTACGCACTTCCCGGGCTCAGTAAAAAGGCCGCCGTTTCTCTCTCGGAGTTCCTGAAACTTGTAAACGACATACAACGGAAGATCGGCGATACCGGCGATAACACGACCGGTACCAGTGGAACAACCCTCGCCGCGGTCGTTGAAGACCTCCTGGACCGCAGTGGTCTCGCCCGGCACCATCAGGAGCAGGACGAGGTGTCCGGAACGCAGAAGCTCCAGAACCTGGAAGAGCTGGTCAATGCGGCGTCTCTCTATCCAGCCTCCGGAGATGGTCTCAGTGAGTTTCTCGAAGCCATTGAGCTGGACAGCGCCCGGGAACAGGGTGACGTCGCCGACGCCCGGGTTATTCTCATTACTATGCACAATACCAAAGGGCTGGAGTTTGACCGGGTGGTCATTACGGGACTTGAGGAAACGCTCTTTCCCAGGGACGACGACCCGGAAGAACTGGAGGAGGAACGGCGCCTCTTTTATGTAGCTATTACCCGGGCAAAGCACGAAGTGTATCTCACTTCCTGTCGTTTTCGTCGTGTACACGGCCGCATGACCGACCTCCTGCCGTCGCGCTTTCTGGCGGAGATTCCTCCGGAGCTGGTTCATGTGGAAAGCGATTCACCCGCCGCCGGTTTCGGTACGGCGTCGGGGCGGGCGGCTCAGCGACGGGCGCTTTCATCTTTCAGAGGCGGCAGGGTCGGGGCCGACCCGGCCGAACATCCTTTACCACGGGGTACCGCGGTCTATCATGACAACTACGGTTCCGGCGTAGTCACGAAAGCGTGGTACTCCGGAAATGAAGCGGTGGTACTGGTCCGTTTCGAGACGGGCGCAACCGCTCAGTTTCTTCCCGCTTACACACCTCTGGAACGTGTTGCCGGAAATTCCTCCGACGATCCTATGGGAGATTCCTGGTTATGAACCCGGGTATTCCGATGGATCGGAACTACCGACTACCGCCGGGACGAATAGTCCGTCGTGCCCGGGATCGGTATCTCTATGATCAGAACAGCTCCCGGTATCTCGATGCCTGGCTTTCCGATGGAGCCGCTTTTCTCGGCCACCGCCCCGACGGATACGGCAGACTGGTAAAGGAAGAGTCCGACCGGGGATTGTGGGGCGCTTTCCCTACACAGTGGCCGGGAAGACTGCGGCGCGCTCTTCGGGAGCTTTCCGCTTTGGCGGGCTGCAACGCCGGAGCGTTTCGAATAATCAATGGCCGCTTCTCTCCGTTTCAGCATGCAGCAGCTCAACGCTGGCTTCCGGTTGGTTCTCCTCCCAAAGAGGCTCGCATTGAGATTGGGTCGCGAACAGCCTCGTCGACGGCACCTGTAGATGTGGTTTTACCGGCACCGGGTATCATCGTTCCGGAAGAAGCGGAGCTGGTGGAACTGCCTGCCTTTTCGGTGGCCCTGTTGACCTGGGCGGCACATGCACTGGTGGCATACCTGGAGTCGGATGGGTGTCGCCTGCGGGAAGAGACCGCCGCCGGTCTTCCGTCGCCGCCGGGGTACCGTCGCGACGGGGTTTGGTTCGTTCCGGAGGTGGCTGTCGGCCCGGCTGTCGGCCCACTGAACGATGAGATGGAACCCGTTCTTGTACAGCAATTACAGCAATGGGAAAAGCGCCGGACTTTGGCCCTGACGTGTGGTATTCTTGTTCCGCCGGATCCCTGGACACCCCTGGTCGTTCCCGATGGGATGCAGTCCGCCGACCGGCGAAGCTGGGAAAGGATGTGTGATGAATGGGCCGAATGACCTGAGTATTCTCGTGATAGACCTGGTGTTGTCCGGAGTTGTCGCGTTTTCCGCAATAATGCTCTGGTCTCTGATCCGGGAACCGGCGTGGATGCTGGTAATAATCGGATTGGTAATCCGTTTTGGCGATGTGGCCTTCCAAACTTTACACCGCTTTGGTATTATCTCGGTCATTGATGTCCGCATAGGCGATATCTCGCTTTTCTGGATGCTTATGCGGGCCACGCCGTTACTCTTCATAATCATCGGAATCGTAACGATGATACGAAGCGTACGTATTTGAAATTATGGAGGATCGAAAGATGGGTGCATTGGTTGTTGGTATAGTGTTTGTTCTCTTTGCCGTATATGCGGTATTGCCTGCGTCTCTTCCGTTTGCGCTGCTGAACTGGTGGGAGCAGGTGAAAGTGGTTCTGGCCGGCGGTATTCCTTTGTTGGCAATTTTTATCGGACTGATCGCTATTATGATCGGTATTGCCGATATCAAGGACAAGATCGAAGCAAAGAAAGAAGAGGAAGAAGAAGCCCGGGCCGCCGCTGAGGCGGAAAAAGCCGAAAAAGCGGAAGAAAAAAAGGAAGACTGACTGAAGCGTATACCTGCGGCCATTGACATTTCTCCGGTGCTATGAGAAATTACCGCCTCATTACGCAAGTTGAGTAAGACTATGAAGACGATATTCGTTAAACCAAAAGAAATCGAGCGCAAATGGTACGTCATTGACGCCGCCGGACAGCGTCTTGGTCGAGTTGCTACGGAAGCTGCAGATATTCTTCGGGGCAAGAAAAAGCCCGAATACACACCTCATCAGGAAGTTGGTGATTACGTGATAATTATCAACGCCGATCAGGTTGTCGTGACGGGGCGCAAGGCCACGCAGAAGATTTACTATCGGCACAGTGGGTACCTCGGTTCACTTCGCTCTGAATCATTCGAGAAGGTCATCTCCCGAAAACCTGAGTATCCTCTGGAACACGCTGTCCGGGGAATGCTTCCCGGAAATCGCCTTGGCCGAAAGCTTTTTACCAATCTTAAGGTATACGCCGGTGGTGACCATCCCCATGCAGCACAAAAACCGGAAGAAATCACTCTCCCGCAGGTGAAGGAGGCCTGAGCTGATGGAACAGTTCATAGGAACGGGGCGTCGTAAGACGTCGGTAGCTCGGGTCTACATGCGACCCGGTAGTGGTAAAATAACCATTAACGGTCGTGAAATCGAGGACTTTTTTCATCGTGAAGAAAACCGCATTATCGCCAGGCAGCCTTTGGCAGTCCTGGAAAAGGTTGGAGATTTCGACGTTCTCGTCACCGTTCACGGTGGTGGTGAAAGTGGACAGGCCGGAGCTATTCGGCATGGTATTGCCCGAGCTCTCGTCCAGTTTGACGATACGTTGATCAAAACGCTGCGGGTTAATGGATTCCTCACCCGGGATCCCCGCATGGTGGAACGAAAGAAGTACGGACAGCCTGGTGCGCGCCGTAAGTTCCAATTCTCCAAGCGTTAAAAGCATTTTGCCGGACCACCCGGTCACGGTACAGTCGATACGCCCGCACGCGCACGTCGCTGCGGGCGTTTCTGTTTTTGTACGGTATGATCCACTTGAGCCACTCGAACAGTCCGGCGCTGAAGGTCGTATGTTGCCGCCGAATTCCCAGCGGTCGCAGATGGAACGTATCCGGCGCGTCCGTTTCGATGTTGCCCGGGATGTTTTCGCCGAGTCGGGTCCCATGGAAGAAGAGTTCAGAACAACGTTCGGAACGCTGCAGGAGCTTGTGCGCCGAAGTGAATATCTCTTTATTAAGCCTGCGGTAGTAGAGCTTCTATCCTGGAGGGATCACAGTCGAAAAGAGCTGATCCGTAAACTCCAGCGTAAGGGCTTTTCGCGACAAGGCCTGGAAGATGTAATCGACCAGTTGCATGAACTGGGCTATCAGGACGACCAAAGAGCGGCCGAAAGCTGGGTCCGCTCAGTGATGCGTAGTTCCGGTCGGAGCAGGGCACACCTTCTGGCGGGGTTGGCGGAACGTGGATATCAACGGGACGTATCTCTTGCGGCCGTAGAATCGTACGAACAGGAAAACCCCGAATGCTTTTTCCAGTCTCTTCGGCGTCATATTGATAAGACTGTCAGAAACGTCAACAGTTCGGGACAACCGTTGACGGAAGCGCAACGAAAAACTGTTATCTCTCGATTGATGCGACGCGGTTTCTCCATGACGGAAATTCAGCAACATTTTCATTGACATTATAGACATTTTTTCATTACAATACGACTAGAAAGGTAACGTAAAGGCGGTGTCTATGGCAAAAACCAAAAAGAAAAAACGGGTCTTTTCGGCCCACGAAGTTGCAAACTTTTGTGACGTAGTCAATCAGACGGCTATCAACTGGATTCGCCAGGGTCATCTTGAAGCATATACCACACCGGGCGGTCAGTACCGGGTGTATGCGGACGTTCTTGCCAAGTTCATGCAGAATCAGGGCATGCGCATGCCCGATGAAGTCCGGGAAATCCTGGCCGAACAGGCCCGGATAGAGCAAGTCCTCATTGTAGATGACGATCAGGCTTTAAATGACCTGATAAAGCAGTTTCTCGACAAGCGCTATCCCGAGTTCAAGGTCACTCAGGCTCTTGACGGATATGATGCAGGCCGGGCAATTCTTGAGCAACGACCGGACGTCGTCATTCTGGATATCAATCTTCCGGGAGTTGATGGTTACAAGCTTACCCGTCAGATAAAAGCGGATGAGAATCTCTCCAGGCCAATAGTGATTGCAATTACCGGTATGGAAGATGCCGAGGTGGAAACCCGGGCCAGAGAAGCCGGTGTGGATGGTTTTATCAAGAAACCGATCGACCTTGAAGCTTTACCGGGGCTTATTGAGGAACTTGCGGAAAACCGCTCGGTCCGTCCTGACTGATGACACCGCAGGATTTCACCGTTCTCCTGGTTGATGACGAGGATGCCATCAGGCTTACACTTCGGGACTACCTTGAGCGAAAGAACTACAATGTACTGGTTGCGTCCGACGGAGTCGGCGCAATCAAACATCTTCTGGACGGCACTATTGATGTAATTGTCACCGACTACCGGATGGATGTGTTCGGTGGTGATTACTGGATTCGTTTCCTTCACAAATTCTGCCCGGACCACAAGGTTATTGTGACCAGCGGTTTTCTCCGACCGGAATTTCCAATACCATATCCCGTGATGTACAAGCCCTTTGACTACGCCGAGTTAGAGCAGGCTATTCGGGATATTATTGATGGCGGAGATTGATCCTTTACATCCAAAGGCGAGCTTTCGAGCAATAATCCACGGCCGAGTGCAGGGTGTTGCGTTTCGGTACTACGCCCGGGATTATGCCCGGCGTCGCGGCATTACAGGATGGGTCCGAAACAGGTCTGACGGAACGGTTGAGGTTCACGCCGAAGGTTCCGCCGAAACGTTGAAGGATTTTGAACAGTGGCTTCATCAGGGGCCGCCGGCCGCACGGGTTTCCCGGGTGGACATTCGCAGGCCCGTAACCCTTCAGCACTTTCCCGCGTTTACCGTAGAATACTGACAAGCCTGCCGGGTGGTATCCTTTTCCGAGTACCTATTACCGAAAAAAAGCCCTCCGTTCGGAGGGCTTTGTGACTGGCTGTACACGGTACTATTACCGTTTGATAGAATAGAACGCCTTCTTGCCGGGATATTCAGCGGTCCGTTCAAGCATATCTTCAATGCGCATGAGCTGATTGTACTTGGCAAGTCGGTCACTGCGGGAAAGGGACCCCGTCTTGATCTGCCCCGTCTCAAGAGCAACTACCAGGTCCGCAATGAAATTGTCTTCCGTTTCGCCGCTGCGATGGCTGACAATGGCGGTGTATCCGGCTCGTTTTGCCATCTCAACCGCTTCGAAGGTCTCGGTGAGCGTTCCAATCTGGTTGACCTTGATCAGAATTGAGTTGGCAATGCCCTGTTCTATGCCCTGACTCAAACGCTTCGTATTGGTCACAAAGAGGTCGTCCCCGACCAGTTGCACCCGGTCACCAATTTTATCGGTCAGAGTCTTCCAGCCGTCCCAGTCGTTCTCATCAAGACCGTCCTCGATAGAGATAATAGGATAGCGGGACGCCCAGTCGGCCCAGTAATCCGCCATTTCGGTGCTGCTAAGTTCCCGGCCGTCGCTCTTTTTGAAGATGTATTTTTTCTTCCCGGCGTCGTAGAACTCGCTGGTAGCAGGATCCAGAGCGATCATGATGTCGTCTTCCGGCTTGTATCCCGCTTTTTCAATGGCCTTCAGAATGACTTCCACAGCCTCTTCGTTGCTTTTCAGGTTGGGAGCGAAACCGCCTTCGTCACCAACGGCGGTGCTGTATCCCTTCTCACCGAGGATTGACTTCAGGTTATGGAAAACTTCGGTAATCATTCGAATACCACTGCGAATGCTGTCCGCACCTACAGGCATGATCATGAACTCCTGGAAGTCCACCGAGTTGTCGGCGTGGGATCCACCGTTGATGATATTGGCCATAGGGACCGGAAGAACCGTGCTGTGATACGCCCCGAGGTATTTAAAGAGGGGCAGGGCAAGGTGGTCTGCCGCGGCTCGGGCCACCGCCATGGAAACTCCCAGAATGGCGTTGGCACCCAGCCGGCCCTTGTTTTCGGTGCCGTCCAGGTCAAGCATCGTCCGGTCAATTTCGACCTGATCCAGGGCGTCCAGCCCTTCAACTTCGTCTGCGATTTCACCGTTGACGTTTTCAATGGCTTTCAGAACGCCTTTTCCCATAAAACGGCTCTTGTCGCCGTCGCGAAGCTCCACCGCTTCGTGCTCACCGGTAGATGCACCGGAAGGGACGGCGGCACGCCCCATGGAACCGTCTTCAAGATATACGTCTACCTCAACGGTCGGGTTGCCTCGAGAATCGAGAATCTCCCGGGCTTCTACCGTTTCAATGATACTCATGATTTTTCTCCTATCGGGTCTTGGGTTAAGTCTAGACTATGGTGAGGACCCCGTGGAGTGTCAAGTAACGCCCGCTTGTGCCGACGGTCACCTTGGCCTACAATCTGTGACACATGCGGTACACGGACCTTTTTATAAAGACCGTGAAAGACGTCCCCGGGCGCGTACGGTCACCAAGCTATCGTCTCCTGGTGCAGGGCGGTTATGTCCGGCCCGTAGGGAAAGGTCTGTTCAGTTTCACACCTCTCGGTCTGCGGGTGATTCGCAATATTGAGGGAATCATCCGGGAAGAAATGGATCGTCTGGGCGGGCAGGAGGTTCTGCTGCCGGTGGTCAGTCCGCGGGAAGTATGGAGTGCCAGTGGCCGCGATGTGATTATTGACCGTGATATGATCTGTTTTCGCGACAGGGCGGGCAAGGAGCTGGTCCTGTCACCTACCCACGAAGAGGCAATGGTAGAGCTTATGCGTCATGGCGCTCGAAGTTACCGGGACCTGCCGAAATTCCTGTACCAGTTTCAGACGAAGTTTCGTGACGAATCAAAGACTCGCTGTGGTCTGGTTCGGGCACGTGAATTTGTCATGAAAGACGCGTATTCATTTCACCGTTCCTTCGCCGATCTGAACGGGTTTTTCCCCAAAGTCTTTGCCGCATATAACCAGATTTTCCGTCGCTGCGGGCTCAATGCCGTCGCCGCGGAAGCGGGTGTCGGCTATATGGGGGGGCAGCGCAGTTATGAGTTCCTCCTGCCCAGTGAGTGTGGTGACGACTATCTGGTCTCTTGTGATTCCTGTTCGTACGCCGCCAACGAAGAGGTGGCCATTGGAGAAAAGGCCGCTTTCCAGGCGCCGCTTGAGGCGATGCAGGAAGTGGCTGTGCCGCAGATGGAAAGCCTTGTGGCCGTCCGAGAGAGTATGGAGATATCACCGTCGGGTAAATTGAAGGCCATGCTGTACCGCACTCAGCAGCGTTATATCATGGCGGTCGTCCGGGGTGACCAGGCCGTAAGCGAAGAAAAGCTCAGCTCCGTAGTCGGTACCGCTGTGATTGGACCGGCCCTGCCGGAGCAGCTGCACGAGCTGGATCTTTCCGGACCGTGGTTGTCACCTCTCAATCTGTCCGAACGCTGTCGCAGTGACGTTACTATCGTTATTGACGATGCCTGCGCCGAATCCTGCAACATGCTGGCGGGGACAAACGAACCGGGCCGGGTTTTTGTAAACGTCAACTTCGGACGCGATTTTGAGGCGGATTTCATTGCCGATATTTCCCGCATACCTGCAGGAGCAAGCTGTCGTCACTGCGGTAAAGGAACTCTACAGCGGGTTCGAGCGGTTGAGCTGGGGAATATCTTTCGCCTGGGAGACTTTTATACAAGACGGCTGGATTACTGGGTCCGGGAAGAAAACGGAGAAAAGACCTTTCCCCATATGGGAAGCTATGGAATTGGTCTGGGCCGGCTTATGTCGACCATAGTGGACGCCTATCATGACGATCGGGGCATCATGTGGCCCGCCCACATCGCACCATTCTCCGTATTCCTCATGTCTATTGGCAAGTCCTTGTCTGTACGGGACGTTGCGGAATCGATTTACAGTGAATTGGGTGACATTGTGCTCTACGACGATCGTCGCGAATCGATAAGTCACAAACTGAAGGACGGAGACCTTCTGGGAATTCCCGTTCGTGTGATTGTCAGTCGCGACGCTGTTGAGGAGGGGTATGTGGAGGTCGCCCTGCGAAGCAGCGGCGAGACCCGTCGAGTTCACCGCGACACCCTGGCTTCTACGATTCAGACCCTGGTAGAGGAGATCGAGCTTGTTTGAGCTGCGAGAAGCGTTGGTTCGGCAGATTATCTTTGCTATGGAGAACCAGAATATTCGCTATCTCGTAGATGTGGAGAAAGCGACTCTTCTTCGTGAAGATCTGGTATCGGCGGACGAACGCCCGGATGACCAGATCGATCCGGAGTCGAGATACCAGGACATTCCACGGTGGAAAAGCGCCGACGGCTTTTTTTTGATGGAGCAGTTTGTCAGCGGTCTTCACGATCCGGTGTTGAGAGATGAACTGCAGACGATTCTGGTCAGTGGCACCAAAGTTTTCCGCCGATTCAAGGACACCCTGCGGGAAGCTCCGGATGTTCAGCGCCGATACTACCGCTATAAATACATGGCAATGAGGGACGTGGTGGTGGAGTGGTATAACACACTTCGGGAACTCATGGGACTCGATCCCCTTGAACTTGGCGCGGACGAGGAGCTTCACGATCTTCTGATGAGCGATGTCTCCATCGGAGTTCCCGAATACGTTCCGGTTGATCGCATTCTTGAGTTGGACTACATAGGGTTTGTGGAAATGTACGGTGACGAGACACCGCCGGAGCTGGTACGGCATCTCTTCAATCGCCGACGGAAAGAACTGCCGGATCCGTCCGCTGCGAACAGTACCGTCATCGGAGCATACAACGCTGCGGACGAAATTGTCGGATTCCTGTGGATGGAACGGGACGAAATTGAAGGGGGATATGTCCTGCAAACGGTATCCCAGTTGTATATACAGCCGGAATATCGCGGAATAGGTATCGCAACGGAGTTGCTCGACGCCGCCCGGGAAGTGTCACACCGTGACAACAGTACTCTCCTGCTGTGGCGATCGGGGCCGGATTCACCTGCCTTGCGAGCGCTGGTCAGGACGGGACACTTCAAGTCCCTGGATAGTACCTTCTGGTGTTAGTGGTGGGAACGGGTTACAGCGAATCACCAATAGAGAAGCGTTGCGGTTTGACACCCTTTTCAGCCAATCGGTCCAGGCCCTCCTGTCGTGCCGCCTCGGCCTCAGCGTGGAGTTCGTCAAACCGTTTCTCAACGGCAACTCCTACCGCCCGTTTGGCCGCTTCGCCTCCTTCGGGAAACTGAGCTCGAGCTTCGTTCCGAAAAGTTGCCGAGTCGGTCACATTGCTGACACTGTAAATCACCACATCGGTACACGGATCATCGTGTTCCATGTTGCCCGCCGGGCTTACTTCCAGGGTATTCCCGGCGATTCCGATAAAGACCATGTGATCAAAGCCCTTGATGTACGAGTCCACTTCCAGAAGAACCTGTTTCGTTTCCGGTTTGCCCGGGCGGTAGCGGGTTCCCGCGGGGAACAGGAGAACCATGTGTCCCGAGTGTTTCAGACGAATCATCTCCCGCAGGGCGCTGCGGTTGATTTCCCGGCTTCGGGCTCGTTCCGTGGCGAAATTCTCCGAACCTTCCAGGCCGGCCAGCAGACGGGCAGGGTAGATAACAATTCTGGTATACGCCTCAGTAAAGGCGAGAACAAACCGGCTTTCCTCATTCAGTTTCGTACCGGCCATAGCGACGATCGAATCGGTAACGGGAACACCCTGGGAATACTCCCTGGCAAGATAGAACAGATTCGGAATATCAAAATTACTGTAATGTTCCATAAGGACGAGACATGATTCTCCCTTCTGGGAACGGGTATACAGCTCTTTCAGATTGTCGTAGCCCTCTATTCGGCTGCCGGGCAGAAGAAGCTTGCCGATAATCATTTCCACGAGCTTGCGATTTGCCATATTGGCCGGCTGGAAGACGCGCTCTCTGTCAATGGCCTGTTCTTCCCGACTGTTCTTCACGAGTTGATCGGTGACCTGCTGAAAGAGGGTATCTATATGAATCATTGTATCTCCCGATAAGAATGGTGTGTTTCAAACGTCACAGATATTACAGTAGCTCTCGCCTTATCCTTTGTCAACGTTGGCTATTGTTGCGTAGTTCCTGTTCAATGGTGTACTATCTTCGTCTACAATAATCCCAATAAGGAGGGAAATTTTATGAAAAAGACCATAATTATGGTTGCCTTGATCGTCCTTGTGGCATCCGTCGCATTTGCTGCCGGTGGGCAGGAAGCGGCACCCGCTGCAGGTGAGGAATTTATCATCGGTAACGGTGCGGAGCCCGAATCGCTTGACCCGCATCTGGTTTCCGGTGTTCCCGAACATCGAATCATGATGGGCCTCTATGAAGGTCTTGTAACACCAGATCCGGACACCGCTACCGCCGTCCCTGGTGTCGCCGAAAGCTGGGAAATCAGCTCCGACGGTATGTTGTACACCTTCAAGATCCGTCAGGACGCCAAGTGGAGCGACGGCACCCCCATTACGGCACAGCAGGTTCGTGACAGCTGGCTGCGCGTTCTCAATCCTGAGACGGCCGCTCCTTACGCCTGGTTCCCGGCCATGTTCATCAAAGGTGCTGAAGCGTACAACGGCGGTGAAGCCGGTGCCGACGCGGTTGCAGTCCGTGCTCTGGACGACCGGACCTTCCAGTTTGAAACTGTCGGGCCCTTGCCTTACACGCTGGACGCCCTGGCACACTATTCCTTTGCCATCGTTCCGCTGCACGCAATTGAAGAGTTCGGCAGCGAATGGACACTGCCGGAAAATCACGTCGGAAACGGTCCCTTTGTGCTTGACGAATGGTCACCCCAGTCGCAGATTGTGATGACGCCCAACCCCACCTACTGGAACGCCCAGAAGGTCCGGTTGAGCCGGGTTGTCTTTCTGCCGGTTGACGACAACACTACCGCTCACAATATGTATCTGAATGGTGAAATAGACTGGTCCACCGACGTTCCGGCCGGTCAGGTTGAGGCTGCTCAGCTCCGGGACGACTTTCAGGTCAGTCCCTACCTGGGTACGTATTACTACGTCTTCAACAACGGGCGTGAACCCCTGAATGATTCCCGGGTTCGCCGCGCTCTGGCTATGGCAATTGACCGGGAACTTCTGGTCGAGACCGTTACCAAGGCCGGTGAAATTGCCGCGCACACCATCGTTCCCGACATGACCGGATATCCCGCAATTGACGGACTTGGTATGGACGTACAGGCGGCTCGTCAGCTTCTTGCCGACGCCGGGTACCCCAACGGTCGTGGATTTCCGGAACTGACCGTCCTCTATAACACTCATGAGACCCACAAGGCTATTGGTGAGTTCATCCAGCAGCAGTGGCGGGAAAACCTCGGTATCAACGTAACCCTGGAAAACCAGGAATGGGCAACCTACCTGGCAAGCCGTCGGGCCCACGATTTTGATATTGCTCGCGCCGGCTGGATTGGAGACTATCAGGACCCCAACACCTTCCTGGACATGTTTGTCACCGGTGGAGCCATGAACGGTGGACAGTACAGCAATGCCGAATACGACCGTCTTATCTCCCAGGCGGCGCGTATGCCCGCCGGCAGAGAGCGATTCAATGTTCTCCGGCAGGCGGAGCAGCTCTTCATTGAGCAGGAGATGGGCGTCATGCCGATCTACTACTACGTCAATAAGGCTATGATCGACCTGGACAAGTGGAGTGGCTGGTATGCAAACATCATGGGATGGCATCCCGTTGGTGACGTTGCCGGCAACTGATTCCTGTAATGTGAACGGGCGTTAAGCCCGGAACCCCCGCCCCCGGCGGGGGTTTTTTTAAGTCGCTTCTCTCTTGCCAGCGCGGAATTTCTAAGGCTATAATACCCTTCTCATGACTCAGTACATCATTCGGCGTTTTCTGGGGCTTTTCCCCACACTTTTCGTGATAATTACTATCAGTTTTTTCGTTATTCGGGTTGCTCCGGGTGGCCCCTTTGATCGGGAAAAAGCGTTGCCGCCTCAGGTTCTCGCAAACATTGAGGCGAAGTACAACATGGACAAGCCTCTGCTCGTTCAGTATGGCATGTACCTCTGGGATATTGCGCGGGGTGATCTGGGCCCTTCGTACCGTTATATGGACCGGGACGTCAATTTCTATATCTTCAGCAGCCTTCCCGTTTCGATGTTTCTCGGAGTTATTGCGTTGAGCATTTCTATTGTCCTGGGCGTGGGAAGCGGAATTATATCGGCGCTGCGGCAGAACAAGCTTGCCGATTATCTGTCCATGTCTTTTGCGGTTATTGGAATATCGGTTCCCCTCTTTGTCATTGGACCGGTGTTGATGTATTTTCTCGCCCTGCGCTGGCAGCTGTTACCAACCAGCGGCTGGGTTGGCGGACGCAACGGATGGCTGCCGATCATCATGCCGGCGATAACGCTGTCGTTCATGTACTTCGCGTATATTGCCAGGCTGACCAGGGCCAGCGTGATTGAAGTACTGAGAAGCGACTACATTCGTACCGCCCGGGCAAAGGGGCTAAAAGAATCGGTCATTATCTGGAAGCACGTGTTGAAGGGGGCTATGCTGCCGGTGGTCTCGTACCTCGGTCCCGCTTTTGCGGGCATTGTCACCGGTTCGGTCGTGGTGGAGCAGATTTTCCGGGTTCCCGGTCTGGGACGGTTTTTCGTCCAGTCCGCTTTCAACCGGGATTATACCCTGATTATGGGTACCGTCATCGTTTTTTCCGTCATACTGGTGATCATGAATTTTATCGTGGATATCGTGTATGCCCTGCTCGATCCGCGGATTTCGTATAAATAGGACGCATCTATGAGTAATACCCAACCCGCAGCCGAGGCAGTTGTCAACGAGTTCGACCAGCCAATGGAGGGCGTCAGCCTTACCAAAGACGCATGGCGCCGACTGAGAAAAAACAGTATGGCTATGGTCGGCCTCGTCGTTGTCGTTGTCTACGCCCTTCTGGCACTGACCGCCCCTATTCTGCCGATACACAGTTTTCGGTACCAGGTTTCCGAGCACCGTGACCTGCCACCGTCCTTTAAGAAGACTGCCGGAGAGCTCTGGTATGAGCGAATGGAAACGCGGCTGTACGCCCTGGCCGCCCGGGACGGGCGCACAACCCTGAACGAGGAAGAGCTGGGGCAGCTTGAGACCATTCGCCGACGTATTGTCACCGAAAGAACCGTTATTGATGGAAAAGAAGTGATGGTACACCAGCGGCGATACATTGCCGGAACGGACCACCTTGGAAGGGATTTGCTCAGCCGAATCATTTACGGCGGACAGATATCCATAGCTATCGGGCTGATCGGAACGATCACATCGGTGCTGATAGGGATTGTCGTCGGTGCTGTTGCCGGGTATGTCGGCGGCAAGACCGATTACATAATCATGCGCTTTGTGGACGTCATGTACGGCCTGCCCTACATGCTTCTGGTCATTATCATGATGGCCATATTCGGTCGCAACATTTTCAATCTCTTTCTGGCGCTGGCCCTTGTAAGCTGGCTGGTGGTGGCCCGGGTTGTCCGGGGCCAGATCATATCCCTCAAGAACAGTGAGTTTGTTGAAGCCGCCCGAAGCATGGGGGCTTCTCAAAGCCGCATTATTTTCCGTCACCTGGTACCCAATACGGCGGGCATTATCATCGTATTTGCGACCCTGCGAATTCCCGCCTTTATCATGCAGGAATCGTTCCTCTCGTTTCTTGGCCTCGGCGTATCCGCGCCGTTTGCTTCATGGGGTTCTCTGGTCGCCGACGCGGTGGAACGGATGAATACAACACCCTGGCAGCTCTTTCTGCCGGCACTGACGATGACCGTTTTTCTCTTTGCCATGAACTTTCTCGGCGACGGTCTGCGTGACGCCTTTGATCCCCACAGCAAGAACCGGTTGTAAGGCCGAATGGAGTTGCACACACTATGAGTGAAAAAATACTGGCCGATCCAATCCTGCAGGTTCATAACCTTCGCACCCATTTCAAGACCGACGACGGTGTCGTCAAGGCCGTGGATGACGTCTCATTCGACCTGCACAAGGGAGAGACGCTCGGTATCGTTGGCGAATCCGGTTCCGGAAAATCTGTGACAAATCTGTCTCTCATGCGGCTGATACCGTCACCACCGGGCAAAATAGTCGGAGGTGAGGTTCTATTTGAGGGTCAGGATCTTCTGAAGGTCAATGACAACCGCATGCGGGACATTCGCGGTAACAGGATATCCATGATCTTTCAGGATCCTATGACGTCACTGAACCCGTTTCTCAGAGTCTCAACTCAACTGGAGGAAACAATCCGGCTGCATCAGGGGCTGAGTAAAGGTGAGGCTCGTTCAAAAGCGGTGGAAATGCTTTCCATGGTGGGTATTCCCAAGCCCGAGCAGCGCATAATCAACTATCCTCATCAGTTTTCCGGAGGTATGCGACAGCGGGTCATGATTGCCATGGCTCTGAGCTGCAAGCCCGATATTCTGATCGCCGACGAACCGACTACCGCTCTGGATGTGACTATTCAGGCGCAGATCCTGGAGATTATCAAGAAACTGGCCGATGAGCTTGGCACCGCGGTCATTATGATTACCCACGATCTGGGTGTTGTCGCCGGGATGTGCGATAACGTTGTGGTTATGTACGCCGGTAAGATTGTTGAGAAGGGGAGCGCCAGAGAGCTCTTCAAGGACCCGAAACACCCCTATACCCAGGGGCTGATACATTCGGTACCCCGATTGGACCAGAAGCACAAAGATCGCCTCTTTTCGATCAAGGGACAGCCGCCCAACCTGATAGGCCTGCCCGATGCGTGCCCCTTCTATCCCCGCTGCGACCACGCTATGGACATATGTAAACAAAAATACCCGGCGGCGGAAACGCTGAGTGAGACCCGAACGGTAAGCTGCTGGTTGTATAAGGAAAAGAGTGACAAGGAGGCCGCTCGTGTCTGACAACAACGTCCTCCTGGACGTACGGAATCTGAAACTTCACTTTCCTATTGAGGAAGGGGTGCTTTTCAAGCGCACCACCGGCTATATCCGGGCGGTAGACGGCGTCAATTTCACTATCCGAAAAGGTGAGACCCTTGGCCTGGTAGGGGAGTCCGGTTGTGGCAAGTCCACTACTGCCCGTGCAATAGCCCAGCTGTATCCGGCGACGGCCGGGGAGGTCCGCCTCAACGGTACGGACCTCACGAAAGTAAGCTCCCGGGAGCTGTTGAAGCACCGCAAAGATGTGCAGATGGTATTTCAGGACCCATATGCGTCGTTGAACCCCCGTATGACTGTTCGTGACATAATTTCCGAACCGATGCAGATCTTCGTGAATCGCCGTCTCATGCACATGACCCGCAACGAGATAGATGCGCGGGTTGAAGAGCTGATGGAGAAGGTTGGTCTGAACAAGCGTTTCAAAAACCGCTATCCACATGAGTTTTCCGGCGGGCAGCGTCAGCGCATTGGCATAGCCCGCGCTCTGGCGTTGAATCCTCAGCTTATTCTGGCGGACGAACCGGTAAGCGCCCTGGACGTTTCTATTCAGTCCCAGATTCTGAACCTTCTGCGGGATCTTCAGAAAGAGTTTCATCTGACCTATCTGTTTATCGCGCATGATCTGGCGGTCATCAAGTACATAAGTGACCGTGTCGCTGTCATGTATCTCGGTGTAATCGTTGAAGTGGCCGACTCGGAGAAGCTGTACGAAGAACCCCTGCATCCCTATACACAAGCCCTCCTTTCGGCAATACCTATACCCGATCCCGAAATAGAAGGCCATCGCAATCGAATTATTCTGACCGGTGATGTTCCATCTCCCGACAAGGAGCGGACGGGCTGCTATTTTTATGATCGGTGTCCCAGGCGAATGGATGTCTGCGCAGACAACATCCCCCGGCTCAGGGACGTCCGGGAAGACCATCAGACGGCGTGCTTTCTCTATTTTGAACCGACACCGGAAAACGTTGTCAGAAATGTGACGGAGTCAGCGAAGTAGTCAGGCCGCACGGTGCCGACCCCGATGGGCTTCTACAGGGCGGAAAACTCCAGGTCGACGCCGATAGCTGCGGCGATCCGTTCCGGGATCTTTTTGTCGGTGTTCCAGTCCCGGACCCGCCGAAGTTCTATCCTCACCACAGTCCCGTCCTGCAGGACCAGGCTGTAGCGGAGGAAACGTCGTTTTCTTCGGGCGTCCATGTGACCGAATCGGCTGATGGCTTCCCCAACGCTCTCGGAATCTGCCGGGTCATCTGTCGGAATAACTGTCGGGTCAGGCGTGGAGCCCACGCGGTACACAGTGTACTCCACCGAGGCAATCTCCTGAAAATTCCAATGCCGGGTTTTTGCGAGGAAAAGAAGTCCTCGCCAGTTTGATATATGTCTCGTTTGGGGGTCTATGATCCACCGCTCTTCGTACAGGAAACCGAGAAGTACCGTCACAAAAAGCAGCACCGGGACTACCGGGATGTTTTCTCCAAGAAGCGTCCTGTCAGCGACTCCCCACCCGAATACCACAGCAAGAAGGCCGAAGACCAGACGAAAAAACACACCAAAAGCAAGTATCACCGATCCGTCGGCCCGGGTTTTCAAGTGAAAAGCGAGATCGAACATTGGAAACTAGCGACGTTCTACCATCATTCGGGACACCAGCGTTCCCGTCTGGAGGTCCCGTCCTCGCAGTCCGTTCAGCGGATCCAGGATTCGCCGGCCGTCGATCATGAAATAGTAATAGTGGGGACCCGGTGGGACTGAAAGCCGGATTGAATAGAAGCCGTCCGCATCGGGCCCGCGGAGGCGATGCATATAAGGGTCCCACCCGTTAAAGGTACCGACCACGGAAACTCGCGGCTCATGGAAAGAGGAAATTCGCAACTGCCGGGCGTCTACCGTTTCCAGCGTCGGGGCGATTCGGGGGTTGAAAGAAAAATAGAACGTTACCGTCCCGTCGGGGTGAGTCTGTGGAGACTGTCGTTCGTAGGGAGGAGGTTTTCGCAATTCTACCGAACCAATGGATACACCCCGCCTGTCCGTTACTACTTCCGGTGCATGCGGATCCGTCATCCAGACTCCGTCGACAATGAGTCGGTACCGCAGTGGACCTTCCAGATCACGGACAGGATACGAGAGGTAAAAGAGATCCGGTTGGTCGTCTCTCTCTCGGGCGGTGAAGACGTGCAGTTCCTGGTACCCTTCATGCTCAAACGCTGCAGCCACATACCGGGTAAAGCCACGCTGTTCATAGGTAAATACAACCACGTCATCAAAAACCCGGGGGGCGCCGGCTTGAGTAATTCTGCCTACTTCAAGAAACGTGTCTGTCGATACCTGGGCACTCACATGTTCGCCGCTTATTGCAGCGCTCAGAAACAGTATAAAAAACACCGATGCCACGCAGTTCCTCATATGTTACAGTATATCGGTATCGTAGCGGGGGGGCTTGATTAGCCGGACCGAATAGCCGACATAGTACGCAGGAAAAGATGCCGTCACCGGAACGAATTGAACAACTGCATCAACAGCTCGTCCCCCTGGGAGATGAACCGGCGGTTGCCGCTGAACGCGGTGAATTAATTGAGCCACCTCCCCAGCCGGCGAGCAACCTCGATGATGATCTCTCGGCTCTGCTGGATGACGCCGAAGCGGACAGTGACGCCTTTTCTGCGCCCTCCGCCGAACCGGAAGACGATACGGCGGCATTGCTGTCGGGTCTGGATACCCTTTTCGAGGAAGATGAGACGGAAGAGGAGGAAGCTCCGCCACAGGAAGACGACGACCCTTTTGCCGGTCTGGACCTTGGCGGTGACGACATTCCTCTGCCGACGGATTTCGATATTGAAGAAACTGAAGAAGAGCTGCCGGAAGAAGACCTTCCGGAAGAAGACCTGTTTGAAGAATCGCCGGCCGAGCCTGAAACTGAACTTGACACCGATTTTGACACCGACATTGACACCGACGACATTCTGGCGGCGTTTGGTGACGACTTCGACGCGGACCCCATGGCGGACCTTGCCGGCCTTGATGACCTGACTGCCGACGAAGAGATCGAAACCCCGGACCCCGATGTCCCGGACCCCGATGTCCCGGACACCGCCGATTCAGATGACCTCGATTTCGATACGGACGACCTGCCCGACGTGGATTTTGGCGGCGACACCGATCTCGAGCTGGACACCGACTTTGACACCGACTTTGACACCGACTTCGACACCGACCAGGACGAGCTTTCCGATCTCGGAGATTTTGAAGATCTGGACGACGCCGAGGATCTTGCCGAAGCCGACTTCGCCGAAGCGGAAGAAGCAGGACTCACCGGTATTGAGGACACCGAAGAAACAGAAGACGTTGCAGAGGACGACGAAGCTCCTGATGACGAATTCGAGGACGATATCTTCGGCGCGGACTTTGGAGAACAGGTCGACGCGGACTTCGGTGATGCCGGTGATGACAGTGATGATCTACTGACCGGCCTGGACGAGGACGAGTTTGAACTGCCCGCAGTCGACGACGAACTTGATTCTCTGGACGAAGAAGGTTTCAGTCTTGGCGATTTCGGTGAAGAGTTTGATATCAACGAAGAGTCAATTGACGAGTTTGCCGGCATTGAGGTGGATACCGGTGGTTTTGAAGGCGAAGACGAAGATATAGAAGACGCCGCAACCGCACCGGAATCCGAAGGCCCACCGGTAGAACGGGAGCTTTCGGACCGGGAGTTCGGTCATGTCCAGCAGGCGCTGGGAAGTCTGCCGCTCAACATAAAAATTGCGACGGAAGAGACCATTGCCGACGGAAAAGGTTCGTCTGAGGACATAGACGCTCTCATCGACCTGCTGATATCAGGCGCTTCTCCCACCAAAGTTGCCGAGCTGCTGTCCCGGATACTGGGGACACGTATTGCCGTCCCCAAAGGATACCAGAAAAAGACCGGCGTCGATTTTGAAGAGGAAAAACGGAGCCTCGCATACCAGTTTCAACACGTAATACTCCCGATTTTGCGGACGGCAATACTGGTAACCGTCGCCGCGGCAATTGTCGGCTTTCTGGGATACCGGTTTATCTATCGCCCTGTTCATGCAGCGGTTCTCTACCGGCGTGGCTATGAACTTGCGGAGATTGACCGGTACGAGGAGGCGAACGAGACGTTTCTCCGCGCCTGGGAACTGCGACACCGGGACGAGTGGTTTGTACGGTACGCCGAACTGTTCGCTCAAAAGTATCAGTACCAGCTTGCGGTGGAGAAGTATGATCAGCTCGTATTCGGCATGGACCCGGGGCGACGGGACCGTCTGATCGAAATTGTCCGCGACGGTGAACTCGGTGTAAGTCGTGCAATCCCGGGCGGTCTGTTCCGTCGAAGAGAGCGCCGCATGACCTATTTTGACGTACTGAATGTGAAAAAACCCGCAATTCTTGACCATGGAGCACTACAGTCGGAGGTGCTTGCCAACTACCGGCGGGCGGACGAGCTCTATTCTGTTCTCCTGCACGCCAATGAATACGATTATGAAGCGCTCCTTGCCCGAGGAGACAACTTCATGCGCTGGGCCGATGAAAATCCGGACCACTACAAAGGCGCACGCGTGGCCTACGCGACGCTCCTCAACCGCTACGGTGATACCGACGAGATTCTGATGCGCTTTCTCCGCTACTTCGTTCGTACCAGCAACGAACGTGAAGTGACCAGGATTGTCCGGGTCTTTGAAGAAATTAGCCCCGAAGCTCCGGTGGATCCGCAGATTTATGCCGAGGCAGCCGGTTTTCTCCTGGATACAGGACGCATTGTCGGTATTCGGGACATGCTCTTTAAGGCTCTCAATGAAAACCCTCTGGTACCGGAGGTGCACTACGAGCTCGCCCGGTACAATATCATCGCCAACAGCCCCGCCGAGGCGAGAGCGGCGCTGGACAACGCTATGGAGGCGTTTGCCCTGGCGGAACCCCTCTCACAACGGCGCCTGCATAAACAGATCGACACGTACATTCTCAGCGGCGAATACTGGTACGAGCGGGACGAGCTCATCACTGCTCAGACCGATTTTGACGCGGCCCTGCGAACGTATGAAGAGGCGAAGTCCGCGGCATTTCTTGCCCCGGATGAACGCCTCGCCCGCGTCTACGCCCGACTGGGAGATATCCATTACTATCACGGACGGGACTACGACCGGGCTCTCTCGCGGTTCAACGCTGCCGCGGCCGACGGGTACGAACCGGACGAGCTAAACTACAAGCGGGGATATATCCATTATCGGAACGAGAATTTCGATCGCGCCACGGATCTCTTCTTTTCTATTGGCTCAATCAGCGAAATTTTTGGCCTCAATAACAACATCATGTACGCGCGGGCAAACGCCCTGTACAGTCGCGGCAATTACGTCGCTGCGGAAGCGCTCTACGCCGAACTCCTGGACCGTTTGACCCAGCAACGTTCCCGTATACGAACCCTGCTTGTGGACGAAGATGACAGTCACCGCTCTCTTGTGGAAAACCTTGTGCGAGTCCACAACAATCTGGGTGTCACCAGATACCGTATAGGAGAAACCGTATCGGGCAGCTCCAACGAAAACCCGCGGCTCTCCCAGGCTATGGCAAGTCTTCAGATGTCTACGGAACTGTCAGGCAATTATCTGAGAGACTATGAAACGGGCCGGCGCGCCCTGGCGACGGACCTGGCCTTTCTCAATATCAGGGAAATACTCTATCCGGAGCGGGGATCGTTTGAACCGCAGATCTACGTGGAGCTGCCCAGAGACCCCGATCAGAATCTCTGGTAACGCTCTTACACTTCCACCATCCAGCCGTGACGGTCTTCCACCGCCCCGTACTGCACACCTTTCAGTTCGTGCAGAATATCCCGCGTCAGTTCGCCCATCTCCCGGTTGCGGAAAACCTTCTCACGCCCTTTGTGAGTCAAAGACTCCAGATAGGAAAGCCCCGCGGCGGTACCGGTGACAAACGCCTCATCGGCGTCACCCATCACCTCGTCAATAGTGACACGACGCTCTTCCACCGAAACTCCCCGGTCCCGGGCCAGCTGAATGACGCTGCTTCTGGTAATACCCGGTAGAATGGTGTCCTCCAGGCTGGGAGTTACAAGCGTACCGTTACTCATCAGGAAAAAGATGTTGCTGGAAGACCCCTCCTCCACATACGACTGCGTTTCCGCATCCAGAAAGACCGTCTCCATGTAGCCCTTCTGCATCATAGCGTGCTTTTCCAGGGTAGGGATGACGTAGTTGGCATCACATTTGATCCAGCCCGTACCGCCTCTGGTTGCCCGCACCTTGTCGGTGGTTATCGCCTTACTGTCCGCGTCAAGGTCAAAGTAGCTGCCTACTGGGGTTGAAATGACCACCACATACGGTTCATAGCTCAGGTTGAGACCTATCCCCGGTTCAGAATACGAAAAGGGCCGCAGATAGACCGACCGGGCGGTAAGAAAGTTGTCCTTTTCCCATGCCGGGTCATATGCCGGGGCAAACCCGAGCTCCCTGTTGCGCCGGACCACACCCTGTACGGCTTCGACAAACATCTCCACCGGGAAGCCCGGCATCTTGAGCCCCTTCATGGAGCGGTTCATACGCAGGCCGTTCTGGTCCGGTCGAAAGATCTTCAGCGTGCCATCCTTCTGTGGAAACCCTTTCAATCCCTCAAAACAGCCCAACCCGTACTGGGTGGTATAGTTCACCAGAGGCAAACCGGAAACGGAGTTTCGCCGCGCCAGCAGATTCCGCCGTTCCGCTTCCGGAAGCGCCGCCTCCTCGGAAGGAGTCAGATGCTCCTGCTCGCGAAATTCCTCATTCCACGCGTCCTGGTTGTCATCACGTCCGGCATTACTGCCGACAAATTGTGCCACATATACCCACGGGTACAGGGCGAGAGTAAATTGTGCCGCCATGTCACCATTCTAAGAGCCTCGGCGTTGGCGGTCAATGTAAAATCGGCTATAGTGGCGCCCAACGGGGAGGCTACCATGGTTGACAACGTAATAATTCTGGCCGGCGGCTCCGGAACGCGCCTGTGGCCGGCGTCAATAGCGGAACGACCCAAACAGTTTTTTGACCCCGGCACCGGGCGCTCCCTCCTGCAGATGACCGTTCAGCGCGCCGGAGAAGTGGCCCCCCGGGCAACTATCGTCATCGTCACCCACCACAGCCAGATGAAGCTCGTCCTGGACGACTGCCTCAAGCTCGGGACAATCCGGGATCGCATCGTCATCCTGCCGGAACCGGAAGCCCGCAATACCGCCCCGGCTCTGGGGTTCGCCGTGGCCTACCTCAGGGACACCGGTGCTGCCGAGGAAACGTCCCTGGTTCTCGCTTCGGACCATCTCATTACCCCGGTGGAGCAGTTTGCCACGAACGTACAGACCGCCGCGGAGCTTGCCCGGGAAGATTACCTCGTCACCTTCGGCGTCAATCCAACCCGTCCCGAAACGGGGTACGGCTATATTGAAGGCGGGGAGCCCCACAAAGGCGGCCGCCTCATCGCCTCCTTCCGTGAAAAGCCCGACGCCGCCACCGCCGCGTCCTACCTCGAGGCGGGCAATTTCTTCTGGAACAGCGGCATGTTCGTTTTTCGCAACTGCGCCTTCTGGGACGAGCTCGCGGCATTTCAGCCGGAGATTACTACCACCTTTGCAGACCTGGACACCATGCCTTTCGAACAGCGCCGCACAGCGCTGCCCCAGCTCAGCCACGAAGGCATCACCGTGGCGTGGCAGTCCAGCTACATCTCACAGCTCTACCACAGCCTCCCGAGAATCTCGGTGGACTACGCCGTCATGGAGCGCTCCCGCCGCGGGGCCGTTGTAGAGACCTCCTTTCACTGGAACGACGTGGGCAGCTGGGACGAAATGGCCCAACTTACCGACGACGGTGTGGTAGGGCAAAAGGGAGAAAACTCCTACACCCCCCGGGACGGCCGTCCCCGACAGCCCGCCGTTCAAATCGAAAGCAACAACAACTACGTCTATTCGGAACTTCCCGTCGTCCTCTGCGGTGTGAATGATCTGGAAGTAGTCGTGAAAAACGGTCGCGTTCTTGTTTCCCGTCGCGGGAAAGGTCAGCTGGTGAAAGACGCCGTTGACGCCCTGCGCGACCAGGGGCATGAAGAGTTGACGTAACCGGGGCCGCCGAGCCGCCGACCCCTTCACTCCGCCATCCACTTCCGCAGACGCCCGGCAATCTCCCGGGACATCATGCGGCTCAGCCGGGCCACCCGCTCCTGCGCTGCCGCACGCCCACTGTCCTCATCAGCCCCGCCGGCCTCCGCCCCGTCTCCAGCCTCCGCGGCACTGCATACCGTCACCGCTGCTGCCCGCTCTCCGTCAATCTGCCGGATAAAGCTGTCCCGCTCCTTCGCCAGCGCCACCAGGGCGCCCCGCATGCCGCTGTGCTCCTCCGCCGCAAAAGAAACGGTAGACCGCAGCCTGCTCACATCCTCCGCCGCCGCCGTCACTACCCGCAGCCACGGTCGCAGTTCCAGCCCGTCCAGAGGTGAACCCGCCGCTGCCCGACGCTTCTCCTCTATCTCCTCCAGGTACGCCCCGTAATTCTTGCGGATGCTCTCAAAAATCTGCCGGAACGACGCGGAAAAGGTCTTGGTATACATCTCCAGCCGGTAGTCGTTGGCCTGCTCCTTCAGCTTTTTGAACGTTGCCGCTTCTTCCCGGTACTTCTGCACCTGCAGCAGCACATTCTTGATGGCCGAGTTCATCTTCGCCGCCGGATCCGCCGCAATAATCTCCTTGATATCTCCGATAATCTCGTTGATCTGGGCGTTCTCAATATCTTTTTTTATAGAACCATCCGGTTCCGCCATGTCCTCACCCTCGTCAAAGGACAGATCCCCGCTCAAGAGCGACCGTTCCAGGGCGGTCACCAGAACCAGAGCCGTAGCGCGGCACGCCAGCTCGTCCAGCCGCCCCAGTACCTCGCTGGAGTACTCCGCTTCCGCCAGTTCACCCAGAATTTCCCCTGCCAGATGACGGCGCACCTCAAATACCCCGCCTTCCACGGCACCTTCCAGCGCGGTCACCATCTCCTGCAGCGCTGTCTTCTGCGCCTCCCGGCGCAATCCCTCCCGGTCGGCGGGGCAGAGGTGTTCATAGAGCTCTTCGGGGTGGCGCAACCGTTCCTTGACCTCAAACCAATCCCCGGCTGCACGCTTTTCCAGCGGCTTCATCTTCCAAATATACCCGATAACTCGATTTCCGACGAGAAGTGTTATCTGTAGTATCTGTAACTTTTTCTGCCGATTCATGTTTTAACGGTCAGAAACCGAAGATTAAGACGGTTTGGTAGCGGATATCGACGTTTTGCAGTCACGATATTTCTTGACAGCAAAATTTCAGGTTGGTATACTACCGTAGAATCCTAAGATCAGGGGTGTAACCGGGTCGTTGACCTGAGCCCCGACACATTCGAGGAGGAATCCATAATGAGAAAATTTTCTCTCCTACTACTTGCGATGCTCATGGTCAGTTCCATGGTCTTCGCACAGGTCCAGGTCGAGTACGAACTGGAAGCAGAAGCAACGGCTACCTTTGGCGTCAACCTGGACCGGGCCACCGACGGTACCGACCTTGTCGCAGGCCCCACCACCGGTTTTGCCCTCTCCAACAACATTGACCTTTCCATCACCTTCATTGAGGAAATGACAACCGAGTTTGGTGAAGGCGATGTATACGGCTGGATCGAAGTTGACGAGTTTGAAATTACCGTTGACGCCGACGGTCCCGAAGGAACCGCTCCCGCCCTCGGTGGAACCAATGGCGACATCACCGCAAAGGTCTTCATGGGCCCCGCGTACATTCTTGTTGCCACTGCCGAAAACGAAGTCAACCAGGCTGAACTTGGCCTCAACGTTGATGAAACGATCCTTGGTGCAACTGATCAGGTTTCCCGCGCCGACATGGGTAACGCCGTTGCAGTGGGTTACACCGTTCCGGACCTGTTCAACATCGAGCTTTCCATCGCCAGCGTTGGTGAAATGGCAGCGGATGACTGGTCGGACAACCTGTTCAACAACTACGTTGGTGCTATTTACACTGAGACCACCCTTGACGCTCTGACCATCTATGTAGAAGCCAGCGCTTCTGTGCGGTCACACTACGCCACCGGAACCGACGACGACGGCATTGTCGACGAAACGGAACCCGCCGGTGACTTCGGTGATAACGCTCTGCTCGGCGTAGGTGTTGAGTACGAAATGGCTCTCAACGACATGATGACCCTCGTTCCCTACCTCGGTCTGGACCTCTACAAGAGTGCCGGTGCCGGTGAAGCCGACAGCTCCAACTCCGGTTTTGAAGGTGCTCTGGACTTTGAAGTCATTGCAGGTGCAAACGTGCAGTGGGGCGCCGACGACCTTGAAGTTTTTGGCGCAGCCAGCGACGAAACCCAGGGTGGTGTTGGTGTTGAAGTCGGCTTTGCCCGGGTGAACGCTGTAGCTGTCGACCTTGCGGACACTTACGAAGACGCCCTTTGGGTACGACTCGGCTTTGCCGAAGACGGTGGTGACGACGGATTCCTCCCCGTAGTGGGTGGCGCCGTTCTGGTTGAATACGCTTCAACAACGCCTACCGTTGACGGTGAATCCGATGATGCAATCAACATGATGTCCTTCGGTCTTGAGCTTGATGCAGACCTCGGCGTAGTGAGCCCCTTCTTCGGTCTCATGTTTGCCGACACCGACCTTGACACCGACAACGACCACGAAGCCGGTGTATACAGCGAAGGTCTGACGATGAACATTGGTACCGATATTGAGGTGATTCCCGCAACCACGTTTACCGTCAAATACACGAGCGGTAACCTGATGCTGGACGAAGGCGATGCAATCATCACGCAGTATGACACCAACCAGTACACGTACGCCGCAGCGCGCGGTGACGCCGCTGTAACCAGCATGGCTGGTACGTTTACCATCGCTACCACGATCGAATACTAAAAGCTATTCATCTGTAGCGAGTTTCACGAGAGCGCCCTCCGGGGCGCTCTTTTTTTGGCCAACTGAAAATCATCCGGCCTCCGTGACCGCGACTGGTGGCCAATAATCCGTAACACCGTCCCGGTGACACCCCGCGGGCATAAAAAAGCCCGGGCTCACACCGGTCGGTGCGTGCCCGGGGGAATTCCCTGTTTGGTGGTTGTTCGTGCCCTTACCGTTCCGTTGCGTTTCCTACAAAAAGAACCAGACTGATGGCGTCGCCGGTGGCAAGCCCGTAGGGCACTCCCCGTCCCCGGGAATAGTCTGATGATATCCCCGCGACCGTTTCCTCTCCTGCGGGATAGGCGTTCAGAAAAAGTTGGCTGTCCGCAGTCGCCCGGCCCTCCTGTTGTACAAAGAGATACCACAATTCCTCATCGGTTGGATCAATACTGATATCAACAATTGCAAAACCGTTGTTCTGGTACTCCTGGACAGTTTGTTGCAACGCCTCCTGGTCCAGAGCGGTCTGATGTATGCGCCACGACTTTACTTCGGGTCCACCGGAGCCGTACATGACAATAAGCTGTTTGTTGAGCACGGAAAAACCGAGAGGATTCCAACCTTGTAAAAGCCGTTGTGATAATTCAGTATTTACTTCGTCGGGAGAGTACGATTCTATCAGCCACCGTTCGGGCACTGCACCAAAAGAAACCGTGTATAGAACGGTGAATGTGCCGTCCTCCGATACTTCCAGCCCGGTCGGGATGTAGCCGTTATCTATCGTCTGCGACACCTCTTCCTGCATCACTTCGGTATTGTCATGAAGGACCATAATCCATGCCGGCCGGTCAATTGCAACAGCCTGTGGTGACGCGTCCGCGGTGTCGGTATCGTCCTCTGAGGGTTCCTCGATATCTATACGGGTACCGGAATCCTGGCTTCCCGATGTCTCGCCGGTTGAAGATCCTTGTGTTTCCTGTCGACCTCCCGCTGAAAGAGCCGTAGCGGAGACAAGCAGTAGGACCAATACCAGCTGGAACGTCGTCCATAGGTTTGAATGTCTTGTGTACGTTGATTTCATATTACCTCCGTGAGACAGCTACGCTATCACGGGAGGCCCGGCGTTTCCAACCGTGTGTATTGGACTAATAAAATGTATCGGAAGCGACGAGTTCCGAAATGACGGTAACGGCCTCAAGCAAACAGCGTAACACCCCGTCAATTCAGCTTCTGGGTCTTATTTCAGAATCTGCAACAGAATGGAATCTTCCATGGGTACCTCCACCGGTACCCATAGCAAAAATACCTACAGTGCTTCGCGAGACCGAAAAAAACTGAAGAAGTCTACCCGAGATTCAATCGTTGGGCGCGTTTTTCGATAAGCGTGAGATACCGGAATTGCGACTCTTCCGGAAGGAAGGACGATTCGATGATCTTGTGCCATTGAAGCATGGCCGTTGCATAACGATGGAGGACAGCGTCCGTCTGGGCCGGCGGAAGTCCGAAGCGTTCCTGCCCCATGTATGTAACAAGAGTCTTATAGCTCAGATTCTTGCGTTTTTTCTGAACGGGCAGGGCAGACTCTTCAGCGTTGGCGCCGAGAACAAGCGTGGTGTTGACCAGGTCGTACGCCGGAGAGAGCCGGACTATTCCATCGGTACGGATAACCGCAATATTCTTCAGGTGGAGGTCTTCGTTTCCTGTAAGGAAGCAGAATATCACCAGTCTGAATAGTCGCAGCAGATCAATTTTAGGAAAGGTGCAATAGCGCTCTATCAGTGGGACAATACGTTCCATGGTGAAGTCATACTTGGTGTCTCTGGAACGACCCGCCAGCTGGGCCGTGTCTTCCATGAAACGTTTTTTCTTTCCGGCCCGGTCAAAACGACGTACCACATAAGAGAGTGTGTTGTCTGCGTTCCAGAGTAGTCCAAAGACGGGAACTTCGATATCAGCCACCTGTGCCAGCGTCATTGTCAGTGATTCATTTTCCGGAAGGTTGGGGTAGTACGGATGGGGCGGTTTGATGATGTATCTGCCGTGGATGTCGACAATCCGGAATACATCCTGCCGTGGTACCAGGAACGCGCTGAGTTTCGGTTGGACTCCCTGAATGGACATCCGGGGAGCTCTTCGAGCCGCTTCCTGAACGAGTTGGTCTGCAGTGAGTGGAAGTCGTTCCAGATGGGTCAAAGCCGTTGAGAGGCGTGCAAGACCTCTGTGGTGGTACAGAAGACCAGGCTCCGTGGCCAGGCCTGAAAGGGGGCAACGGTTCACGGTCGGGTATCCTTCTGGTAAGGGACGACCGTTACTGCTCCAACCAGATCGGCTCCCACAGTGAGTATCTGTGAAAAGAGGTCATCCCGGTCGATCTTGGCGGTTCGCAGGAGCGCCTCCAGCATCATCCCTTCCGGCAGGAGCCCATCCAGAAACGGAGGAAACGTTTCAAAACGATACGGCTCGCTTTGGAGCGGCATGGTGAGGCTGACGGGTTCACCCCGGTATCCCGGAAGATACGTCACGGAATACCTGTTGCCTCTCTCTCCTTCCGTGAAGACGGCCGCGGGAATACCGTGTAACTCAATGATGGCGCTGCGCATTGAACTCTTCCATCAGCGGGCTTTCCAGGATGACTGAGATGTTGAGAACCGACAGAACCGCCATAACCGTACTCAATCGGACGGAATCTTTTCCCTTCTCGATATCAAACATGGCCGTCTTTCCAATTCCGGCGAGAAGAGCGCACTCTTTTTGAGACAATCCTGCTCGCTTTCGATGATACCGAACAATAGAACCAAGATTATTGGCATTCATATTACCGCCATAACGGTAAATTATACCGAACTTTCTTGGTTTGCAATAGAAACCGTACTACTTTCTGCATATTACCGCTATAGCGGTAAAAATATAGCAAATATTCTATCGGCCTTCGCTCTATTCGATTTCCTGAATCTCCTCAGGAGGCAGGTCCGTAATCGCTCCGATTTCTTCGTCGGAGATACCTCGAGCCTTCAATCGCCGGGCAACTTCAAGTCGTCCTTCAAGTCGTCCTTCAAGTCGTCCTTTTTCCCGACCCTCTTCCAGCCCCCGTCTTTGGGCATAAATCATCTGGGAGCGCCGGTCTCGCTCCGCCTTGATGCGGTCCTGGTACTTTTCCCGCAGCTCGTCATTGGCCACAAACTGGCGGTACAGCTCTTCGGCGTCTTCAATGTCCGGGTCTTCTTTCAGAATCTGCAGCAGAATGGAATCTTCCATGGCATCCACCTCTCCTCGTTCTTGCATATAGTATAACCATCGTTGCAGTGTCGTCGAGATGTGGTGTTCACTCTTCAGCTTGGGAAGTTCCAGAAAGTGAATAGCAAGATGGTCGGTGAGAATGACCGGCCCGTTGTCTCGTGGAATCAGTTGAAAGGTTGTGTGCACTGGAGACGTTACCGGAAAGATGGTGAAATCCACGATGTTGATCCCGACCGCCGGACACAGTTGCTCGTAATCCTGGGCTTTTCCCAGTTGTCCCGCATAGGCATGCGCCCAGTAGTAGAGCGCCCGCTCCCGAAATGCCGCCTCCGGCAGCGCCTGCACCTCAACCGTGTAGATGGTGCCATTGATATCCCGGGCGCGGACATCCACAACCGATGTCTTGGCGTCATAGGAATTCTTCAGATTAAAGGGGTTTCTAATCTCCACCTCTACCACGGCCGGCAGCCCCGCGTCGGTCTGTACGGCGGTAAGAAAGGAGCGCAGGATGTTGGTGCTGGTCTCACTTCCGAAGACGTACTTGAAGACAAAGTCGCTGGTCAGGCGGATCGGATTCGTTGCCGGATCGTATTTCATGGGTACCTTCGCAAGCACCCACAGCCGGAATACTCACGGTGCTTCGGGAGTCCGGAAAATTTGTGTACATATGGAGTGAAACCCTACATTCCCCACACCGTAATGTCGGTACCGGCGGGGGCAGTTGCGGTGTGGCGTGAGATCTTTTCCTCCCAGGGCACGTCGGGGCGGCGGTCAAAGATGATGAGGTGTCCTTCACCGGCTCCGACGCGGCGGAGGTACTCTTCTGTCTGGGCAAGGTCCTGTTCTTCGGTGAGCGTGCGGCTTTTGTGAAGGACCTTGCACTCGATGACAATGCGCTGAACCCGCGAGGCGTGAAAGACGGGGATGGGCCGCCAGGAGTCCGGTCGGGATACGGTATCGTCTTCTCCGTAGGATTCCGCCGGTGAGGCAACCTGCCCCGGCTCCGGCAGGGGCCACTGTATGAAAAGGTCCGTCCGCATGCGCCCCAGGCCGTACTCCCGGTTGATGACGCCTCCACCGTTGACGATCCGCTGGAGAAAGGCCTGCAACAGAAGCTGCGGTCCCGCCTCCTTGTAGGCAAAGCGCTCTATCCAGCTTTCACTGTGCTCGCGGAAAAACTCCTGAAAAGCCGCCAGAAGCTTTGTCATCTCCAGGGAGCCGTCAGGGCGGGTGTACCACGGTGTCTGTTGCGGCAGCATCATCTGGCTGGACCATGTCAGCTGTCGCGGAATGACTTCCCGGTATATCTGGTTGGCTATGCTGATGGTCCCGTTGTCCCACCGGGAGACGAGGCCAAGGTCCATGACGTACTGCAGGTCATCTTCAGGTATGGACTGCGGGTCGGCGTTCCCTTCCAGTAACGGCGCCACTACCCGACGGACCCGCTTCTCCTGCAGTTTGTCCGCAAGCTGGTCCAGGTGGGTTTCCCGGCGCCGAATGAGGCGCTCCGCCGCCTCGGACATCATGGATGCGGTAATGGTTGTCTTCCGGTTGCGTCCGGCGGGTATCTTCCAGCACGTCTCATAGGCCAGGGCGTTTACCAGCCAGGGCTGACCGGCGGTAAGGTCCCAGACCAGGGGGAAGACGTCGTCGCCAAATAGTTGTCCCGTTTCGTCGGTGTGCTGCCGGTAGAGGGTGCGGATTTCCGCGGGGGAGAAGTTGCCCACCCTGATGGATTCCGCCTTGATGTTGAAGGCACTGCCGCCGGTAATGATCTCTCCGGTGGAGCCTGAGTGCAGGCGGTAGTCCCTGACGTCCCGGACGCCGCAGAGGATGACGCTGACCGGAAAGGACTCCGGCCGGTGGGGGTAACCTGCCCGAATTTGCCGCAGAACGGAAATAAGGGTGTCACCCACCAGGGAGTCTATCTCGTCCAGCATCAGGACGACCGGTTGAGGTGATTGTACCGAAAGGGTACGGAGAAGGGCGTTCAACAGTGAACCTGTTGCCGGCGGGGATATGCCGTTGATAACGTCCAGCAGCAATGAATCTTCGGCAATTTCTCCCTGAAACCGAAACTGATCGAGAATGGCTTCCATCGCCTGGGGAATGTGTTCCCGGAACGCCTGGGCGGGCTCCACGTTGACGTAGAGGGCCCGGTAGGTGCCTTCGGTGTTAAGGTGGTCTCTCAGGGCAAAGAGGGCGGTGGTCTTGCCGGTCTGACGGGGGGCGTGGAGAACGAAGTACTTTTCATGGTCAATGAGATCTTTCGCTTCCTGGAGCTTTATCCGGGAGAGTGGATCGATTGAATAGTGACGATCCGGTTTGACCGGCCCTGCCGTGATAAAGAATCGCTCCGCCGCTGCCATAGGGAAAGTATACCCCGGTGGGGCGGGTGGGGCCAGCGAAGCGGGCGGTGTGGGGGAGGGCCGAGCGGAACCCCTCGGGTTCTATCAAAAAAAATTGAAAAAGTTCGGCTCTTTGTGAAGCACCGTTGCTGAATGGGGTGTGGGGTGGGTAATACCAATTGAAGGAGGGTCGCATGAATGACCTCAACTCGATTCTGATGGAAGGGAATCTCACCCGGGATCCGGTGCTGTCCACCACGCCGCAGGGCAGTTCGGTGTGCAATTTTTCCATGGGGAGTCACCATCTTTACAAGCGGGAGGACGAGCAGCGAAAGGAGACGTCTTTTTTCGATGTGGAGGTGTGGTCCAAGCTGGGGGAGAACTGCGCCGAGTACCTGCGAAAGGGCAGGGGGGTCCGCGTGGTGGGACGGCTGAAGCAGGACCGCTGGAAGGACGGCGAAGGGCACCCGAAATCCAGGGTGAAGATTGTGGCGGAGCATGTGGAGTTTCGTCCTATGAAGAAGAAGGGTCTTGCCGAACCGGAAGACGTCGAGGCCGACGGTGTTGCCGCAGATGCCGCGCAGGACGGGAGCGGTCTGGTGGATGCCGGTGTTCCTCTGGGGGAGCCCACCCTGGGTGACGCCCGGACTATTGACGCGGTGGAGGCGCTGTCGGTGATCTGATTTTCCGTTATTTATTGACGCTGCAATGACCTTTGAGATATAGTCTTGCCAATGCGGGGAGCAAAGCTACACGCAAGTGGATTCTATTCTCGAATGTTGCATCAGCAGTGGTGGTGGGCCGTTTAGTGCGGTCCGCATCCGTCGTATGAGGTGCTGCGGACCGACGTGTTCGGTTCGCGGCACTTTTTTCACAGCCGCGTTTCATACGCGGCTTTTTTTGTGTGCAAATTGCGGGGCAGGAGTGACGCGGCGGCCGACCCCGAGCCTGGACCCCGGACCCCGAACCGGGACCCCGGAGCCCGAACCGGGACCCCGGACCCGGGGCCGCCGGCACGAGAGCGAAAAGGAGGAGTGATGAGTGAGTCCAACCAGGTGATCAAGGTGCTGTCGGGGGAGCGGTTTACGCCGTACGCCCTTGCGCGAAAGCTCAAGGCCCGGGCTATGCTGGAGTCGGCCACCTTTGAGGGCGGGCGGGCCCGGTATTCCATGCTTATGGTCCGGGAGGCGTTCCGGATCTCCCAGGAGCATGGGAAGATCTTCTTTGACGACGGGTCCCGGAAGGCGCGGATCAAAAGCGGTGCCCGGGACATTCTGGACGTCCTGTACTACTTTGCCGAGCAGCACACGGCGCCCCGTCAGGACTTTCCCTTTCCCGCCGGGGGGATCGGCTTTCTCTCCTACGAGTTTTCCCGCTACTGCGACACTATTCATTTTTCCGACAGGGAAGACCCCCTGGGGCTGCCGGACGGCGTCTTTCTCTTTGGCCACGTCCTGGTCATCTTTGACCATTACAGCGACCTCTTGTACCTCATCGGTCTCAACTACGCCGAGAGCTCTATAGACCTGGAGGAGGCGCTCCGGGAGACCGAGGCGGCCATTCACGACCTCAACTTCAACTACATGCAGTCCGGCGGCTCCGAGTACTCCGTGGAGATTGTGGACGACCCCGACGACCGGCGGCGCTTTGAAGAGGGGGTGGAAACGGTGAAGCGGGAGATTGTGGCGGGAAACCTCCTGCAGGGGGTTCTTTCCCGGCGGCGGACCATTCGCACCGACATGCCCGCCCTGGAGGCGTACCGGCGGTTGCGCTCCTCCAACCCCGCGCCGTACCTGGTCTACCTGGACTTTGACCGCTATCAGCTCTTTGCCGCCTCTCCGGAGATTCACGTCCACGTGAAGAACGGCGTCGCCTCCATGCGCCCTATTGCGGGAACGCGCCGCCGCGGTGCCGACGACGCCGAAGACCGGGCGCTGGAACGGGAGCTTCTGAACGACGAAAAGGAGCTGGCGGAGCACCTCATGCTCGTGGACCTTTCCCGGAACGACCTTGGCCGGGTGTGCACCCCCGGTACGGTGAAGCTCTCGGAGTATCACGGTGTGGAGCGCTATTCCCGGGTCATGCACATTGTCAGCCAGGTGGACGGCGAGCTTGCACCGGGCAAACGGGGCATTGACGCCCTGCGGGCCACTTTTCCCGCCGGAACGGTCTCCGGGGCGCCGAAGATCAGGGCTATTAAGACGATCGACGCCATAGAGCCGGTCCGGCGCGGTTTCTACGCCGGTGTTGTCGCCTACATTGAACCCGGAGGCAATCTGGACAGCTGCATCACCATCCGCTCGGCTCTGCGCATGGACGACCGGCTCATTCTGCAGGCCGGCGCCGGCATCGTCTACGACTCCACCCCGGAACGGGAGTTCATGGAAACCAACGAAAAACTGGCGGCCCTCATGCGGGCGGTCGGACTGGAGGCGGACGCATGATCGTTCTCATCGACAATTACGATTCCTTCACCCACAATCTTTTTCAGTATTTATCTGAACTGACGTCTGAGCCGGTGCGGGTTATCAGAAACGACCGCGCTACACCGGCTCAGCTGGCGTCCATGAAACCGAGCCGGCTGGTCATTTCTCCCGGGCCGGGCAGGCCCGCCGAGGCGGGTATATCTGTCGAGGCGATACGGCACTTTGCCGGGAAGATTCCTATTCTGGGGGTCTGTCTGGGCCACCAGGCCATCGGCGAGGCCTTTGGCGGTGTGGTTGTCGGGGCGCAACGGATTGTTCACGGCAAGAGTGAGCGTATGAAGGTGGACGGCAAGGGTGTCTTCCGGGCGATAAACTCCCCGGCGGAGTTTGTCCGCTATCACTCTCTGGCGGTGGAGGAGTCGTCCCTGCCTGACGTCCTGGAGATAAGCGCCCGCAGTGAGGACGGTGAGATCATGGGGCTGCGTCACCGGGAGTTTGACATTGAGGGGGTGCAGTTTCACCCTGAGTCGGTGGCCAGCAACGACGGCAAGAAGCTTTTGGCAAACTTTCTCAACTACCGTCGGGAGCCTTTTGAGCCGCGGTTCTACCTGCAGGGTATTCTGGACGGCCGGGACCTGGAGCAGAGCGAGGCGGCGGAGTTCATGGAAGAACTCACCGACGGCAACCTGACGGACCCGCAGATTGCCGGGTTTCTGGTAGCGTTAAACGGCAAGGGCATCCGGTCACAGGAGATTGCCGGGTGCGCCCAGGTGCTGCAACGCAAGCGGACGCCGTTGAAGGTAGCCGGGCCCCTTCTGGACACCTGCGGTACCGGCGGAGACGGCCTGGGAACGTTCAACATCAGCTCCCTTACGGCGCTGGTCGCCGCCGGCTGTGGCGCCCGGGTGGCCAAGCACGGCAACCGGGCGGTGAGCTCCCGCAGCGGCAGTGCCGACTTCTACAAGGCTCTGGGCATCAACATAGACATACCTCCCGAGCGGGCCGCCGAGGCGATAGACGAGGCGGGCTTTGCCTTTCTCTTTGCGCCTCTGTACCACGGGGCCATGCGCTTTGCCGGGCCCGCCCGGCGGGACCTGGGCATCAAGACGATCATGAACCTGCTGGGTCCTCTGGTGAATCCCGCCCGGGCGGAGTACCAGCTCATTGGTGTCTTTTCCGAGAGCTTCATGCGCCCCATGGCGGAGGCGGCGGTGCGGCTGGGTATTCGCCGGGGGATGGTGGTTCACGGTCTGGACGGTCAGGACGAGATCAGCGTCTGCGCCCCGACGCGGATTATCGCCTTTGAGGCGGGAGGCGACATAGCGGTAGGTGGCGCAAATGAGGCGGGCGCCACCAAAGAAGCGGGCGCCATGGCCTCCTTTGACGAGCTGGTGATACAGCCGGAAAACTATGGCCTGCGCAGCCACACGCCGGAGGCGCTGACCGGCGGCAACGCCGAGGAGAACGCCCGGGTAGCTCTGCGTCTTCTGGCGGGAGAAAACGGACTGGGTCCGGACGGTGTTGTTGATCCGGTTCTGGCGGCCCTGCATGACGCGGTGGTGATCAACGCCGGGGCGGCACTGCAGATCTACGGAACGGTAGAGACGATAACCGACGGCGTAAAGGCGGCTGTCAGGGCGCTGGGCGACGGCAGCGTCATGGAGACGCTGGAACGGGTCATTGAGATTACCCATCGCCGCGGTGACGCATGACCGGGGGGCAGTGATGGCGGCGGATATTCTTGAACGGATTGTGGCGGACAGAAGGCGGCGGCTGGACAGCGCCGACAGCGGGTCCTGTGGCTACACCCAGGGGCTGGATCTGCCTGCAGAGCGGCCGGCGGCGCTGCCGGTGCTCTCCTTCCCGGGGCCCGTCATCTGTGAGATCAAACGGCGCAGCCCCTCCCGGGGCGCCATCGCCGCCGGCCTGGATCCGGTAGAACGGGCGGAATCCTACCGTCTGGCCGGTGCAACGTCGGTAAGCGTTCTCACCGAAGAAGCGTATTTTTCCGGGTCCCTGGCGGACCTTGTGGCGGTGAAACGGGCTTTTCCCGACGTTGCGGTTCTGAGAAAAGACTTTCTCCTTGACGAACGGGACGTAGAGGTCTCCTGGAGGGCCGGTGCCGATGCTATTCTCCTTATCGCGGCCATTCTGGATGCAGACCAACTGGACCGGTTGGCCCGCAAGGCACGAGAGCTGGGGCTGGTGGCGCTGGTGGAAATCCATAATCGGGAAGAAATGGACAAGATTCGTCCCCTGGAGCCGTCCCTGCTGGGGATCAACAGCAGGGACCTCAGAACTTTTCGGGTGGATCTTCTGGAGCCTCTGACCCTGGCAACCGAGGTGGACTGGCCGTGCCGGCTCGTCTTTGAGTCCGGCATCTTCCACCGGGAGGATGCGCGTCTCGCTCGGGACGGTGGATTCTCATCTGTCCTTGTAGGCGAAGCGGTGGTCCGGGAACCGGAGCGGGTAGGAATGCTGGTGGAGGAGATGCTTTCTGGTGACGGGAGGGCGGGGCGGGCAGAAAGGCCCGGAAAGGCCGGAAGGCTAAAACGGGCCCGGGGCGTTCCGGCGGCCCCGGCAGACTTCTGGGTGAGCATCGCCCGGCGCCGGGCGGATCGGACTGGTGATACGTGCGGTGTGGTTGCGGCCCGTGAGGTCGGCCGCCGTCGGTCCCTGGTAAAAATATGCGGCATCTGCAACGTTGAGGACGCTCTGTTGGCCCGGGATCTGGGTGCCGACGTGCTTGGAATGATCTACGCGAAGTCCCCGCGAACGGCTCCTGCAGGTCTGGCCCGGATGATACGGGACGCCGGGATAGATCTTCCACTGGTGGGGGTGGTTCTTGAGGGGAACCGGCTCCTCGCCGGCCATACCGGCTATTCCGGGACCGTGCAGGACAACGAAAAGCTCCTTGCGGCGGCGCAAGCGGACTTGAAGGCGGGGCTCTTGTCGGCGCTGCAGCTTCACGGCAGCTCCGACCCCGAGGACGCGGCGACCTACGGCTGGCCCGTCTATACGGCGGTCCGGTTTACCTCGATCGGAGAGGTTTCCGGTGTCATCAAAAAAATACGGACGCCCCGCTTTCTGGTTGACGCCTACGACCCCAAGGCGCCGGGGGGTACCGGGCGCGTCGTGGAAACGGAAATTCTCCGAAAGGTCACAGAGGAGTTGCAGCAACGGCCCCACGGCGCATTGTGGCTCGCCGGCGGCCTCAACCCGGAAACAATTGGTCCTGCGGTCACGGCGTGGCAACCGGAACTGATTGATGCATCCAGCGGGCTTGAACAGGAACCGGGTAGAAAAGACCCCCGCAAGCTGAGGCGGTTTTTTGCCGCCGTCGACACGGCATTCGAAACGGTAACGAAAAGGAAGTAGCACAATGGAAAGAAGCACGGCAGGGAACCGCCCCGGGTTTTTCGGAGAGTTTGGCGGTAAGTATGTTGCCGAGGTCCTTCGGGGACCTCTGGACGAACTGGAGGCTGCCTTTGGGGTTGCTGCGGCGGACGGGGTATTCTGGGAAGAGTATGACCGCATTCAACGGGAATACACCGGCAGACCGACTCCCCTGTTGTACGCGGAAAACTCTACCCGGGAGCTTGGTGGTGCCCGCATTTTCGTAAAGCTTGAGGGCCTCGCCAATACGGGCGCTCACAAGATCAACAACGCAATCGGTCAAGCCATGCTCGCCAAACGGATGGGGAAGCGTCGTATTATAGCCGAAACAGGAGCCGGGCAGCATGGCCTTGCCACCGCGGCAGTTTGCGCTAAGCTGGGCCTGGACTGCACCGTCTACATGGGCGAGGTTGATATTGCCCGGCAGCGTCCCAATGTTTTCATGATGGAGCTCTTCGGTACCCGGGTGGTGCCGGTCACTTCCGGCGCCCGGACGCTGAAAGACGCCGTCAACGAGGCTCTTCGGGACTGGGCCGAGCGGTGTGACGACACCCATTACATTATCGGTTCTGCCCTGGGACCGTCGCCCTATCCCGATATGGTCCGGGAGTTTCAGTCCGTCATTGGTCGGGAGGTTGCGTCCCAGCTGGCGGAGCGGTCCGTGACGCCGGACGTTCTTGTAGCGTGTGTCGGTGGCGGATCTAACGCTATAGGTTTTTTCGCTCCCTACCTGGAGGCGGAATCACCCCGACTCGTCGGCGTGGAAGCGGGGGGGAGTGGCATTGAAGTCGGCCGGCATGCTGCCAGGATGAACGGGCTGGGCCGGCCGGGAATTGTCCAGGGATACAAGTCGCTCTTTCTGCTGGATGAGGACGGTCAGGTCAAGGAGACCCACTCGGTTTCCGCCGGGCTGGACTATCCTGGAATTGGACCGCAACTGGCGCACCTTGGGTCCCGCGGGCGTATTGAATTTCGCAGTGCCACCGATGACCAGGCTTTGGAGGCATTGCGCTTCTTTGCCCGGAATGAGGGAATCGTATTTGCTCTGGAGTCGGCTCACGGAGGGTGGCACGCCATGGAACTGGCCCGGTCTCTGCCGAAAGACGCGGTGGTGGTGGTCAATATGAGTGGTCGCGGCGACAAGGACCTCTTCATTACGGCAAAGAACATTACTCCCGGGCCGTGGCGGGAATTTCTTCTGGACGAGGCTGAGGCGATCGGTGGAGGTTTCAAATGAACGGATTCCCGCGAACTCTCATGACTCATATGATCCCCTTTTTCCCCGACAGAGAGGGCAGCGTAAATATTGCCAGGGGAATGATTGACGGTGGTACCACCTATCTTGAAGTGCAGTTTCCCTTCAGCGACCCTACTGCAGACGGCCCGACCATTCAGAGCGCCGGCTCCCAGGCTCTGTCGGGGGGCTTCACCCTGGAGGAGGGGTGGCGTTTCATTGCCGAAATGATACCCCGTGCCCGGAAAGCGGGTGTGTCTGTCTTCGTCATGAGCTATGCGTCACCGGTCTTCGTTGTCGGTGTGGATCGGTATGTTCGACGTGCCGCCGCAGAAGGCGTGGACGGCTTGATTGTTCCGGACCTGCCCATCGATTCCGACGAAGGTCTATATGAAGCGGGCAGGCGTCACGGTGTAAAGATAGTCCCCGTCATCGCCCTGGGGGCTTCCCCGGATCGGGTTCGTCTGACTCTGGACGTCGGGAGTGAGTTTATCTACGCTTCTCTACGTCGGGGTACCACCGGTGCCTACACTACAATTGGTGACGAAAACATTGCCTTTATTCGCTCTCTGGCCGGTGGAGGGGCCAAGGTTCTGGCCGGGTTCGGAATTTCGACTCCTGACCAGGTTGAGGCGGTCCTGAAACATGCCCACGGTGCGGTTATTGGTTCTGCATTTATCCGAGAACTGAAAGAGACGGTTGGGACCATGGGGCCAGGAGGACAATCGCCATATGACACGGTGCGACGGCTCACCGAGAAGCTCTCGGGGAAATAGTTGACGATCCCGGCGGGTCGCCGTACTGTAAACTCCATGAAGAAAGACGTGAGTTCCGAAAATTTCAATACCGAGGTGCTTGAAGTAAAATTGCCGGTCCTGGTCGATTTCTGGGCGGACTGGTGCATGCCCTGCAAGATGATGGAATCGGTCCTGGATGACATTGCCGAAGAACAGTCGGGGAAACTCGAAATCGCCCGGGTCAATGTGGATGAGG
Organism: uncultured Spirochaeta sp.; assembly: GCA_964496635.1. Lineage (GTDB taxonomy): Bacteria > Spirochaetota > Spirochaetia > DSM-27196 > Alkalispirochaetaceae > Alkalispirochaeta. The sequence continues at coordinate 7,498 of CAZCAE010000013.1, read as the reverse complement.
AGCCCGAACTGGCTACTCAATACAATATAGTCAGTATTCCCGCTTTTCTCCTCTTCCGGAACGGGGAGGTTGTGGGCGAGTACGTTGGTGCGTCGCCATTGGCAAAGATGATGGAATTTCTTTCTCCTCACCTGGAGGGAAAAACCTGACGGACTGTCGTAACGGTACACCGTCAGGGGGTATACCGTTCGGTGTTGTTGATGCAGCCGGGAGTTGCCCCTCTGGTGGGCGTAATATACCAGTCCGCCGCCGAATCAGTGTCGGGCGCACCGGGGTCCCGACAAATTGAACGGGTGGCGGTGCTCTCTTCCGGGTTCAGACCGTCGTCGGGGATAACGAAGTCTCCAGAAATCTTCCAGCCACCCCGTTGCACCATATCCTCAAAGATTGCTAATTGTGACGCAAGTCCGAAGCCCCGTTTGGAATCGTTCGGGTCGTACCGCTTTGTCGTAAAGAGAACCGCATCCAGAATGGGGCCTTCAGAAAAGGCCGTCAACGTGAGGGCTCCGGTACTGTTAGGTATGCCGTCGCCACCGGCGACCCAGAAGTCCCACGCGTCGGGGTGAGTGTCTTTGCCTTCACTTTCCGCAGTGTCCAGCAGTTCGTCGATTTCGCCGGGGATCCCGTCCGGCTTGAAATGGACTACAACGAAATTTCCCGCTTTCAACTCAACGGCGGGTAGAATCTTTCTGCTGTCCCAGATGCCCGGAGACCCTTCATACAGGCAGATTCCCCCAATATTCCCGTCGGAAAGAAGTTCAAGTTCAACCCAGTCGGGACGTGCGGTCGAGCCTTTAGAAACAAACTCGCTGATCCGTATGTCCGGCAGGTTTTCGTTGAGGCCATATACATTCGCCAGAATAGATGACATATTGCCGGCGTCATCTTTGACCCGCGCCTCAATCCAGTATTCCCAACCCGGTAAAAACGGCGCGGCTCCTTGCAGTTCCAGAACATTACCCCGCAGATTCCAGTCGGCTATCTCGATTGCAGGGTCTATAGTTGCCTCCAGAAGATGCACCGGTTCATTGAAAGCCAGAGCAAGTACATTGGCCGATTGGGCGGTAACGGTCACCAGAGTCGGTGATTGCCAGTCTCCTTTGATCATGTCCGGCAACCCCGCCTGGGACTCACATCCGCTGTGCATGCTGGTGAACAACACCCCTGCAATCAGGATATTCGCTATGTGTAAGGTACTGTAGCGTTTCATGGCGGCACTCCTTTCCATTGTCTACAGTACCCAGCGATAAAGTGACATTGCTGCTTGTCGAAAAACGAAAAAATTTGCGATGCTGTCAACAAAAGAATTCGGAGGAAACGTAATGGCGGAAAATCCCCTGTTCGATAAGTACGGCCAGACTGTAAAAGATGGAACGATCATTTTTGAAGAAGGGAAACCGGGTGACAAGATGTTTATCATCCAATCCGGAACCGTTCGGATCACGAAAAAAATTGATGGTCGCCAACATCAGCTGGCAGAGCTCGCCAAAGGAGAGTTCTTTGGAGAAATGGCAATAGTATCCAATATTGTCCGTACCGCTTCCGCTATAGCATCAGGAACGGTTGAGCTTCTCGCGTTTGATCGACAGGGTTTCGAGGCGATGATAGGCAAGAATACAAAAATTGCCATGAGTGTTATCGATAAGCTGTCCCGGCGCCTGCAGAATGCGAACGCCCAGATTCAGCAACTGGTCCGTCAAAACGGACGCAGTATGATCGCTTTGAATCTCTACAACCGGTTTCTTGAGCAAGACAGGACTGAACCGGTACTCACTCTGAATAATACCATTGAGGAAATCGCTCTGGAGCTCGAATCTCCTAAAACCCGCGTTTCCGAAGTGTTCTACGAGTTTGATGGAGCGGGGATATGCAAAATTGACGGCAATGCGATACGTTTACGAGACAAAAAGCGGCTGGTCCGACTGGCCACCATGGAAGGATAACAACAGTATATGTGTGGAATAATCGGTTATTGCGGCCCCAAGTCGGCGGCACCAATTCTCATTGAAGGTTTGAAGCGTCTTGAGTACCGAGGGTATGACTCCGCCGGTATCTGTGTTGAACACGAAGGGGCTCTTCATCTAATAAAAAAGGCGGGCAAGATTCACGACCTGCGTGCTCACGTTCCGGAATCCTTTCCGGGGCATATCGGAATCGGACACACCCGCTGGGCTACCCACGGTGGCGTGACCGATATTAACGCTCACCCCCATTTTGATCCCTCCGGAAAGGTGAGTATTGTCCATAACGGCATTATTGAAAATTACACGACTTTGAAGGAGCACCTTGAGGGAGAGGGGCACGTCTTTGTTTCCGAAACCGATTCTGAAGTCATTGCTCATATGATCGCGGATTTTTACGATGGTGATCTGGAAACGGCTGTCAAGGAAACGGTTGGCCTCCTTAAGGGAACGTACGGGATCGTAGCGATGCATGTAGACCATCCAGATCTCCTGGTTGGTGCGAGAAACGGTTCTCCCCTCGTTTTGGGCATTGGTGACGGTGAAATGTTCCTGGCCAGTGACGTTACCGCCATCGTCGCCCACACGAAACAGGTTGTCTACATAGAGGACGGGGAAGTAGTTACCGTTACGCACGACGGCTACGCCACCACGGACCGCCGTAACAACGAAATCCAGAAACAGATCGATTTTATTAGCTGGGAGCTGGAAGAAATTGAAAAGGCGGGATACGCCCATTTCATGGAAAAGGAAATCTATGAACAGGTGGAGTCCATTCCCCGGGCTATGCAGGGACGTATCGACTACGAGTATGCAACCGGGCATCTTGGAGGGCTCAATCTGACAAACCGTGAGCTACTTGAGATAAACCGGATAAAGATTCTTGCGGCGGGCACCAGCTACCACGCCGGAATGGTTGCTTCCTACGTTCTCGAAGCGTTGTCCCGACTGCCGGCCCATGCTGAACTTGCCAGTGAGCTGCGGTACCGTAATCCTATTGTTGAGCGAAACAGTCTTTACTTTGCTATCAGCCAGTCCGGCGAAACCGCGGACACTCTATATGCAATGAGGGAAGTTCAACGCAAAGGCGGCAGGGTTTTGGGCATCTGCAATGTCGTCGGATCCACAATTCCCCGGGAGTCCGATGGTGGCGTGTATATCCACTCCGGCCCGGAAATCGCCGTAGCATCTACCAAGGCATTTACCAGTCAGCTTATGGCGCTGTACCTCTTCGCCCTCATTATGGGACGTATGCGGGACATGTCCTTTGAACATGGGCGCCGTTTTGTTGAGGCCCTTGAAGCGGTTCCCGCACAGATCGAGGCGATTCTGGACAACGTCACGCCAATACAGGTTCTGGCCAGAAAATATGCAAAAAGCGAAGACTTCCTCTTTCTTGGCCGAGGTATCAACTATCCGGTAGCTCTTGAAGCGGCACTGAAACTGAAGGAGGTAAGCTACATTCACGCCGAAGGGTACAGCGCTGCAGAGATCAAGCACGGGCCGATCGCCTTGATAAACGAGGTGACGCCGTCTTTCTTCTTTGTGCCCGATGACGGGCTGCGGGACAAAGTGATAAACAATATGAAAGAGGTAAAGGCCCGTGGCGGCCCCGTTATCGCCCTGGCTGTCGAGGGAGACAGGGAAGTTTCGCACATTGCCGACGACACCCTCTACGTCCCTTCGGCAAACGAATACATGTATCCCTTTCTCATGGTCGTTCCCACACAGATGTTTGCCTACTTCTGTGCACTTGAACGGGGATGTAACGTGGATCAACCTCGTAACCTGGCAAAGAGTGTCACGGTGGAGTGAGTGAGAGCCATGGACGAGATTGCTCATACATGGCCGAGAGAACGAACACCGCCGCGAAGCGACGGTGGAATAACTGTGTTGTACGGAGTCTTTGTCCTTTTGACCATACTGCCGTTGTGCAACGTCGGGGGGCAAACGACCGAGCCGGCGGTTCTGGACACTCGGGTTTCCTGGGGGCAAAGCGTACCGATCTTCCCGGCCAACACGGCCCGCTATTTTCGGGGCAGGTACGATCTGGCCGAATTCTCGGTCGACGTGTATGTAATCGAGGACGACGGGTCGTCGGGACTGCCGGCACCGGGTGTCCCCGTTTCCGACGATACCGGTGAAAACCGGGGTGTATGGGAGACGACGAGTTTCTGTGGTTCCATCGATCCCGTTCGTTACGTATTCGACCGCGATGATGAAGACAACATGACTATGGAAGCTCCCGTTCCGCAGGAGGGTCGCGCGGCCGGCTCAAGACTCTCCGTTTCGTCTTCACCCTATCGTCTCGTCTTTCGTGTTGTTTCTACGGCCGATCCTGAAACTTTGTGCGCCTTTATGGGCGCTTTTCTTGAGCTGTTCGAGTATTTTCGCGTAGTGGACGCCGAACGAGGCAGACCCTTGATCTTCTCGGGAGAACGAACGCCGGAATTCCCGGCTGTTATCGAGTTGCCTTAACAAGCCTCCCTATTTTGCCGATACCTTAACGGAGGTGGCTCCATGAGAAAGACAACAGAGCAAAGATGGGTGTTTTTCATAATGGTCTGTTTGGCCGGAATCACGGTGGTGTCGGCCCAGGAGTCCACTCAACCGGTATCGCCGGAAGATCTGGAAATAACCCTTGAAGATATCCGGATTGAGCAGTCCATAGAGGGTGGATACTACCTGTGGGTGCGCAGGAAACCTGCTATTCAGTCCGTCCTTCTCACCGAGTCCACCGAGGCGCCGGAGGCAGACGCAACGACCTTTGCATATCGTACCGACGAATACCATCCCGTCAACGGCGACGAGCGTCGGATTCTTGACGGCGAGTTTCTTCCCCGGGATGGCCGGTACTTCCTCATCGATAGTACCCCCGAAGACGATGAGGAATTCGGTTCGGCGTTTCGAATATTTATTCCGTATGTAGTGGAATACGGGTATCCCTATACTCGTCACGGTGAGATCATGGTTCTCGACGGCACGTACCTCAGTATTCGCACCTTCTCAGAGCCATTTGCCGATTATCGCGGGTTGTTCCGGGATAACCCGTTCATCGTACGGGTTGAGCAGGCTCCCCGTCCGGGCCCCCCGAAAGAAAACTATATGCCCGATACGGTAGACGCGTTCAAAGACATTGCCGATGAGAACGACGGTGAAGCTCTGTTCTCTGAAGGACCCGAAGACACCCTCAACCGCTTTGCCGACCTTCTTCCTGGCGATGGAAGGACTTTGGAGCTGGTACTTGCCCTGGATACCACCCAGAGTATGCACGACGATATGCCCGTCCTGCGGGATCAACTGGTGGAGACATTGCAGCCCCTGGTAGGGGGATACGATTCATTTCGAATCGGCTTTATGTTGTACCGTGATTATCTCGAGGAGTACCTTGTTCAAAAATTTGATTTCGTTGAGACGTGGGAACTCGTTCAGGACCGTTTGAACCGTATTCGTGTTGCCGGGGGCAAGGATATCCCCGAGGCAGTCTATGAAGCTCTCTGGGCGTCTTTGCAGGGCTTCTCCTGGGAAGCCCAGGACAAAGTGATTATTTTGATTGGTGACGCGCCGCCACATCCCCGTCCTCGCGGTAGAGTCACCCGGGAGCAGGTGTTCTCCCAGGCGCGGGAACTGGATGTGACCGTTCACACGATCATTCTTCCACAATGATTCCACTTCACAAAGGTTTTGTCGCTTCATGCAGCCACTCCCGGGTCGCTTTCGCGTCCAGCAGCGGCGTGATCTCAGATCTGACACGAAGGTGATAGGCATCGAGCCATTTTTGTTCCATCATTGATAGCATGGACGTATCGATCAGTCGACGGTCGATGGGACACAGGGTCAGCGTCTCAAAAGACAGAAAGTTGCCAAACTCGCCGGAGCCGGCGGACTGGACCGCCAGAAGATTTTCAATCCTGACACCCCATCTGTCACGACGGTAGAGACCAGGTTCATTCGACACGACCATACCTGTTTCAAGCGGCCAGTCTGGAGCAGCTGGAGCTATTCTCTGTGGACCTTCATGGACATTGAGGAAAAAGCCAACACCGTGGCCGGTTCCGTGGCCATAATTAAGGTTGTGGTCCCACAGGGGGCGACGAGCGATGGCGTCAATGTCCCGTCCGGAAGTGCCTGTTGGAAAGGTCAAAGTAGCCAGAGCGATGTGACCCTTAAGCACCAGTGTAAAATCACGAATTGCTTCAGTGTCCGGTCTGCCGATGGAAACTGTTCGGGTGATATCAGTCGTTCCGTTGCGATACTGTCCACCTGAGTCGATAAGATAGATACCGTCGGGGGAAATATCTGCGTTGCTCTTTTCATCGGCAGCATAATGGACAATGGCGCCGTTCCCGTTGAAGGCGGAAATATAGTTAAAGCTGTCACCGACGTAACCGGAGGCGGCTGCCCGAAAGGTTCCCAGTTTTGCGGCGGCGTCCAATTCAGTCGTTCTGCTACCGTCTGTATCAAGCCAATGGAGAAATCGAACCATAGCGACTCCGTCGTGTCGCATCGCTTCCCGTAGACTCGTCAGTTCGTTTTCGTGCTTTCGCGCCTTCATCGCCGTTGATGGTTGCGGTATTTCGATTCGCGCCTGTTCCGGCCATGTTTGTGCAACGGCGTAACTGATCCGCTCCGGATCGATAGCAATCGGTCCCGATAGACGTTGTATGTCCCTGTGAAAGAGGTTGTACTCCCGGATGGTTACCGGAATACTGTTCAGGTACGTACCAATTTCGTTGGAGATTCGTTCAGTATTCGTATAAAGCGTTGCTTCGGATGAGGTCACCCGAAGGTGTGCCAGAAACACCGGGTTATATGGAACATCGCTGCCTCTCAGATTTAGAATCCACGCGATATCGTCAAGGGTTCCAACAATGTGGGCGCAGGCTTTGTGTTCGCCAATAGCCCGACGGATTCGCGCCAGTTTCTCGACCGCGGACTCACCGACCACTTCATCCGGGACTCGATAGAGCGGAGACGCCGGCAGGGCAGGTCTTTCGGTCCATATCTGATCGAAAAGCCCCTCGGCATCCATGATTCGTATATTTTTCTGAACACACCGTTTCTTCAGGTCCATCATCGCGGAAAGAGTTATTGTTCGATAGTCCACCGCCAGGCAGCTTCCCGAAGATAAGACGTGGGCCGTCCACTCAATGTGATTGACTACTCCGGGAGTATGCAATCTGAAAAGTTGAAATTCCGATTCAGAGACTACCCCTTCGGCTTCCAGGAAATAGCGGGAATCTGTCCACAGACCCGCCTGTTGCTGGGTTACCACCACCGTACCGGCCGAGCCGGCAAAACCGCTGATCCACGTCCGGACACGATGGTGTTCCGGTGGATACTCGCTTTGATGGGGATCCGTAGAAAAAATCATGACCGCGTCAACGGTCTGCTCCGTCATCCAGGATCGCAATGTTTTCAGTCGTTCCGTCACTTGATTCATGTCGGGAGTGTATCATAAAGATCGCATTCTTTTTTCAATAACCAGTTGACGTATCTGGGAGTGATCTGGTAGGTTTCCGCTCACGCCGCGAGGG
>CAZCAE010000012.1:0-75520 GCA_964496635.1 uncultured Spirochaeta sp. | reverse complement strand
TTCAAATCGACTACGTCTATCGGTTCAGACAAACTCAAGAGCCACCCGCTCACTTTGAGAAAATCACTGCTTCCTATGGCGATATCGATGTCCCTGACGGTCCCGTCATTCCGTTCCGCCAGGGAGCCAAAGAGAACAATCCGGGATACGTGCGGATCCCGTTCCAGGATGCCCTCGACGATTCCGGGCAGAAGCGCCTCGTAGCGTTCACGCTGCTGTTGGGCTGCTTCCCGTTTTTGTGTCGCTCTGTTGCGATAGAACTGTCGCAGCATCTCCCTCGAGTTCATACAAGCCATAATGGTATCTGGATGACCGGCGGTCAAGGTTGTCTTGGCCGATGTCGATCCAGATAGAAGTATCAGGAAGAAACGCGCTCATCGATCTCCAGATCTACCCGCCCGAAATAATTCTTGAGACCCTGTATCTTCTCTTTCCGAATCAGGTTAACCAGTGCGAGCCTGATCAGTTCGGTTTTCGTCTTGATGTGCGTCAGGCGCATCGCCTCCAATGCATAAAACTATTTTTTATTATATGCATTATCAACGGCGAAGCTATGCTTTTGCGGCACCCGTCAAACGGCTCGACGAAGGTAGTGCGGTCGGTAATGTCCTCAATCTTGCGGAGCGGGCGCGGGACTCATAGCGTAGGCGACACCGTTGATCAGCTCCCGCCGATCCGGGTAAAGCATCTCTGCCGGGTACGGGACCCGGCAGAACGAAGTTCAATATTAAGAAGAAAAAAAAGCGCCACCCCGAAGCGAGGTGGCGCCGAATACACTCTGAATCGTTAACTCGGCAGGATGTTGGTAAAGTCGTTCATCGACCCGTCGCTTAGACAGATGTCGATGATCGCCTTGCCCAGAGGATCCAGCTCCTTGACGCGAAATTGTTTGATCTCCTGCTTGAAGAAGTCCGTGAGGATTTTGGCACCGGCGTCGTAGCCGTCGACGCCGACTTCCACCTGCTCGTGAACGCGAAGGAGGCCCTTGGGAATCAGCTGTCCGGCAACTTTGAGGCGCTCCAGTCCATGTCCCAGGAGGGGACAGCGGGACTCGATGAGCTGTTCCGGCCGGAACTTGACACTGCCGCGGCGGGCCATGTACTCCCGGGCGATCCACTCGGGGTTGAAGCCCACCTTGTAGGCACCAATGTACTGGTTGGGTATCAGGACGTACCGTGTACCCGGGGTCTGCTGTATGAGACGGAGCAACAGGTTTGCCTGGGTCACGCGTTTGCCGGTAGCGAAGGGCCAGTAGGAACCGACACCTTCACTGGAGAGCCCTTCGGTAGTGACGATGCTGGGGTTGGCGTGTCCCCTGGGGGCTACCAGTCGCCACAGCCACGCCAGCGCCGGCGGCAGGATGTGAAGCATGCCGATGATTCCGTAGTTGGGCTTTTCACGGGTGGTTGGAGGCGTGCGGACGCCAAAGCTGCGGACGTCGATACCTACCGGGTCGTCAACGACTTTGGGAATAAAATGCCGGGGCATAATAACCCGGGGGTTGGGGCAGCGCTTGCCCGGAGAGTCTTCAATGTGCTCCCAGGGAAGAACGGTGGCGCCGGCTTTGCCTTCCAGGTTGAGGAAGATCAGCGGTTCCGGCGGGTTGATGCACAGTTTTTCTATACTGGGTTCCTTGCCGTACTCGTCGAGGTGGTCCACCCGGAGAAACCACCCCGCTTCGGCGTCTTCTATCATGAGCCGGCCGGTGGTGCTGGTCTGAATGGCGGGATGGGCCAGGGCCATGTCGTCAGTGACGGGCCGCAGTTCACAGGGGTCACGAAGGTCAAAGAAGACGTCTTCATCGGTGACGGTGTTGTAGGCCAGGCGTATGCGTCCGTCCGCTTCACGGTGGAATGCCTGGGTCATTTCACTCTTGCCTCCGCCGCTGGCACCTTCGTGCATGATGGCAAACTCGTTGTCATACGGCGTGACCAGACGCACTGCCGAGCTGTGAAGGGTCACCCACTCTTCTTCCTCCCCGATGGAGAGGAGAATGCCGTAGACGCCTTTCTTTGCACTGGGGCCGGGGTAAAGGTTGTAGGAGAAGAGCTCGTGCATGCCCGGAAGGCGGTTGTGCACCACCACCTGTTTTCCGTCAAAGTGGCTGTACCGGAAGGGAGGGGCCAGATAGATTACCGCCCGGGGGGCAAATGCCGCGGGTATTTCTTCTGCAGGAAAGAAGCCCTGAAGGTCTGCCAGGCCGGCAACGAAAAAGCCTGCGTTGTCCGGCGCCACCAGCAGCGTAGGGTATCCCTTTTTCTTGTCCCCGGACATGAAGGGCAGGACGATAAGACGTCCCTGCTTCTTGAACCACTCAAACGTCTCGGTCCTGAGGGGTTCAAATTCGCCGTCAAAGCGATCGTTCCACCTTGGTTTGTCGGTTGGGTTCTTATCTGCAATGACCATCGCTTCAGGATCGCGCCGACGCATATACGGTTCGGGATAGTTTACGGCGGCTCCGTTACGGCAACGGGTAACGGTAGCCTCCACTACCCGACCTTTCCCGGGTACTTCGTAGGCGACCTCTACATGGTCTTCATCGGACTCCAGATAGGCCAGCTCAAGCAGATGCTCCCGGCTTTCCGGTAGTACAACTTCGACGCTGGTCAGTATGTCCCGCAGTTCTTCAGGAAGAACGAGACGGTCAAAAGGGGCTGTTCTCATGTTTGAAACGTACTGAAGAACGCATATTTATGCAAGTAAATGGCATTTGACAATTGGATGGTGATTGGGCACAATAAAAAGGTCGTTACGACACATACCCACACTAGGAGTAACATATGAAAACCAAAGTAGATGCTGATCTTTGCATCAGCTGCGCTGTATGCACCAACATGGCGCCGGATCTGTACATCATGAATGATGACGGCGTTGCCGAAGCGGTAGTTGAGACCGTCCCTGCGGACATGGAAGACCTTGCCCGGGAATGTGCCGAAGAGTGCCCCGCAGACGCTATCATCAACGAGTAACCCTCGAATAGTCCTGTAGTCCCGCCGTCTTTTACGGCGGTGGGAAGGAATTGATGAGCCCCGGTCCGGTTGACGCCGACACCGGGGTTTTTTCGTGCCCTCGGAATGGGCGGGCCGGTCGGGGTACCCCTATCATGGCCGCTCTCGCACGATGATGGATGTCTGTCGGAGTGTCACCCCCCGAAACGAATACCCCGGTCCAGCATCTCTTCCTGCTCCGGAATTGTCAGGTCCACCAGGGGCCTGATGTCACACGGAACGGGCAGTTCCGACCGCTCCAGGGCGGTCCGTATTCCGGTAATGATATCGGCGTCGGCGTCCCGGGGTTCCACAATGACCAGCTCCAGCTTGCCCGATTGCCGACCCTCCACCAAGGGGCCCCAGGCTGTCAGTTCAGCCTCGGGGTAGTAACCCCGGACTATCCGCAGAACAATTCCCAGCCACCGCTGCGGTAGGTGTGCCACCGGTCAATCCTCCTGGTCCAGAAGATACCGGGCGAGAAAATCCTGTTTCAGCGCTTTCAGTTCCCGGGAAACGGAAACTTTGTATATGTGAGGATTGATCAGACGGGTGTACGTCTCGTCCAGGCACTTCAGATTCGCAATTGTACGTTTGCGGATATCCGACAGCGGGGTTGCCGGTATCGTCCGCCGGCCCCCTTCCATGTACCGTTGCAGCAGCGGTTCGAAGCGGGTGTAGTTGTCCATCCGGAACTTTCGGTAGTCTCCGGAGGGGTGGTAGAAGGTGACAGGCCGGTTCGCCTCCGGCGGGTTCTCTTCCAGGGTGATGAGATCACCCATAGGATAACTGCGTTGACCGTAAAAGCGGTATACCTGCTTGACGCCGGGGTTGGTACTCTTTTCCGGGTTGTCACTGACCTTCATGGTGGGCTGATAGCTTCCATCGCGCCCTTCCTTGGCCGCCAGTTTGTATACCCCGGTCAGGGAGGGATCTCCGCCGCCGGTAACCAGCTGAGTCCCTACCCCCCAGAGATCCACCGGACTGTTGGCGGCAACCAGCTGGTAAATGATATGCTCATCCAGTTCGTTTGAAACGGCTATCAGGGCATCCTTCAAGCCCGCCTTGTCCAGTCGCTTCCTCACCTGCTTGCTGAGGTACTGAATATCACCACTGTCCAGACGGACGCCCACACGCTGGTTCCGTTCCTTCAACCTGGTGCCGACGGCAATAGCGTTCTCAATGCCGCTACCCAGAGTATCGTAGGTATCGATGAGAAGGACCGTTTTGTCCGGATAGAGATCGGCGTACTTGTCAAATGCCTCACGTTCCGACCCGAACGCCATGACCCAGCTGTGGGCCATGGTGCCTGTGACGGGTATACTGAAGCGTTTGCCCGCCAAGGTGTTACTGGTGGAGGTGGCCCCGCCAATGTATGCGGCCCTGGCGGCGCTGAGAGCGCCGTCCACTCCCTGGGCACGACGGAGTCCAAACTCGGCGATACTACCCTTCTTGCTGGCCAGGTAGATCCGGGCCGTCTTGGTGGCGATCAAAGTCTGAAAATTAATGGTATTCAGAAGCAGACTCTCAATAAGCTGTGCTTCCAGAATTGTCGTATGGACCCTGATCAGCGGTTCATGGGGGAAAACCAGAGTACCCTCAGGAATTGCCCAAATGTCTCCGGAAAACCGAAAGTCTTTGAGATAGTCGAGAAAGGACTGGTCAAACAGACCGACGGATTCCAGGTAAGCCAGATCGTCATCCTGAAAGCGGAGGTTTTCAATAGCTTCCAGGAGATCCTCCAGTCCGGCAAAGACTGAAAACCCGCCGTCAAAGGGCTGACGCCGGAAAAACATATCAAATACGGCATGGTGGCGCATGTCGTAGTGGTGATATCCCTGCATCATAGTAAGTTCGTAGAGATCAGTCAGGAGAGCCGCATTCCCAATCATTTCTTCATGTTATCATGTTTCGGTTCGCGTTGTCATAATTGATACTCCCCGGCATAATGAGCGCTCTATGGCATACGAAAAAACATATGTAATGTTGAAGCCCGGCGTTTTGCAACGACGCATCGCCGGGGAGATACTGGGTCGGATTGAACGAAAAGGGTTGAAGATTATCGGACTGAAAACGATGCATATTCCCCGGGAACGGGCAGAGCGTCATTATGCGGAGCACGAAGGAAAGCCCTTTTTTGGTGACCTGATTTCATACATCACTTCAGGACCGGTGGTGGCTATGGTAATCGCCGGTGAAAGCGCAATCAGTCGGGTGCGACTTCTTACGGGAGCGACGAAGGTCGAAGAGGCTTTGCCCGGTACGATCCGGGGTGACTTTGCAACGGTCACCACCAAGAATATTGTCCACGCATCGGACTCGCCGGAAAGCTCAGCCCGGGAGATCGGTCTCTTTTTCCAGGAAAACGAAGTAATTGACTGGTCGGATCCGAACGAAACATGGACCGTTTAAGATGAGCACAAGTTTGCCGCGGTGGTCTCTGGAGACAATATATCCCGGTCCGGACAGCCCGGAGTTTTCCGGAGATATCGACAAATTGAAACAACTGATCGGCGCGGCGGAAAACGTTATCGGGGACGAACAATTCCGGGAGCGGGACTGCACAGGATGGCTGAAAGAGGTCCTGAACTCGTACAACAGTTGTATCGATCTTTTCGAAAACCTGGAGAGTTTTGTGTACGCAGGCTATTCCGTAGATACGACCAACCCAGGTGCCCTGAACGCTCTGACCAGTGTTGGAACTCTGACCGTACCGCTTTCGGCTTTGGCGGTCCGGTTCCGCAATGCCCTTGCCAAGCTGGACATGAAGACGGAAGAACTCTTCGAAAAGTCCTCCGAGCTGGCAGGATATCGAGAGGTGCTGCAGGAAGAACGATTTTTCGGAACTCGTCAGCTCAGTGAACAGGAAGAAAGCCTCGCCGCCGACCTGGCACGATCCGGTGCCGACGCGTGGGGACGCCTTCAGGAGAGCATATCTTCAACCCTTTCGGCGCCGTGGGACGACGGAACGGAAAAGACGATAGTGGAACTGCGAAACCTGGCGTTCAATCAGGATCGATCAATTCGCAGGAAAGCGTGGGAGAAGGAACTTGATGCATGGCGACGAATGGAGACACCTCTGGCCTTCGCGCTGAACGGCGTCAAGGGGGCAACGGTCACCCTCAACCGTCGACGTGGATGGGGTTCTACCCTGGAACGGTCCACCAGGCAGAATCGGCTCAGCACCAAAGCGCTGGAGATACTCATTTCCGCAATGGAAGAATCTCTGCCCCTCTTTCGCCGATACCTGCTTGCAAAGGCGCGCATTTTGAATATTCCCCGCATTTCCTTTTACGACCTCTTTGCCCCGGTGGGCGATAACAACCGAACCTGGTCGTTCGACGCAGCTATCGAATTCATCGCCGAAAAACTGGGAGCTTTTGATCCTGAACTGCAACGCTTTGTCCGATCAGTCCGGGATCGCTCCTGGATCGATGCCCAGCCGCGGTCAGGCAAAGTCGGAGGCGCCTACTGCATCGATTATCCGGTGGCCCGGGAAAGCAGAATCCTTTCCAATTTTGACGGAACCTACGACGCCATGAGCACCCTGGCGCACGAGCTCGGCCACGCGTGGCACTCTGAGCTTTTAAGAAACGTTTCGGCGTTACAAAGAAAGTACCCAATGACTCTTGCGGAAACGGCCAGCATCTTCAATGAGACTTTTGTATTCTATCGTGCCATAGAGGAAGCCCAAAATCACGGTGAGGAATTGTATATTCTGGAACAGCATCTTCAGGGCGCTTGTCAGGTTGTGACGGACATTCTTTCCCGCTTCTACTTTGAATCGGATGTTATGGATCGCCGGATTGACCGGGAACTTCCCGCGGCTGAGTTATGTGAACTCATGACTTCGGCACAGGAACGAACCTATGGTGATGCTCTGAATCCTTCCGAACGACATCCATTTATGTGGGCCGTCAAAGGACATTACTATCGGTCGGATTTGGCGTTTTACAACTTCCCGTACGCATTTGGCCAGCTCTTCGGTCTTGGTCTGTACGACCGATACGAAAACAATTCTGCCGGTTTTGCCGAAATGTACCAAAACCTTCTGAAAGAAACGGGGCGGGAACAGGCTGTGGCTGTCGCGGCCACGGCGGGGTTCGACATTGAATCTCCGGCGTTCTGGCAGAGGAGCGTCAGCCGCATTGCCGGTCTCGTTTCACGGTTCGAAGGAATGGTAGAATAGCTTTCCCCGGGGTAGCTCTCCGGGCTTTACAAATTTTGCCGTTTTTTCTATATTCTCACCTGCGCGGCGCCGTACCCAAGTGGTAAGGGAGAGGCCTGCAAAGCCTTCATTCGCCGGTTCGAATCCGGCCGGCGCCTTATTCCCTTTTTCCGTTTCGGAGATGTCGTTCATAAAATCGCAATGCAACATGCATCATGGCGTGGTCAAATTCTTTATCACGTCTTCCATTCATAAGCTCTTCAGGTGAAACGAGTTCCACATCGATTATTTCGTTGGGATCCAGGTTCTGCGTCGCCACCGGACGGCAGTCCTCGGCAAGATAGGTATGACACACGTTTCCCATGAGAGCGGGGTTGGGGTTTACCGCGCCCAGCAGCGTCATGGCTCCGGGACGATAACCCGTCTCTTCTTCCAGCTCCCGGGCAATCGCTGCTCCAGGTTCCTCTCCCGGCTCTACGATCCCTCCTGGAAACTCGAGACAGACTTTCATGCTGCCGTGTCTAAACTGGCGTACCATGACGAAGCGCTGCTCGCCCTCGGCGTTTTTTGTCAGAGCGATAACATTGGCCCAATCCGGCGTGTCCATGACAAAATACGACGAGGTTCGGCCGTCCGGAGCTTTCCGTACGCTCCGAATAACGGAAAAAATGTGTGCGTCAAAAACAGATTTACTGTCTATCTCCGTCCAGTGAAGATGCCCGTCGCTCGGTTTTTTGCTCATGCAGACATGCTACCCCAGACGGAGCATCACGACTATACGGCGACTTGACAGGTTCTTCGGAAAGGGAAAGCATATAGCCATGCTTTCCAAACGCATTCAGCGGCTGATAGCTGAACTCGGACAGGGGCTCCACGAGAAAGATGAGCTCATTCGGTTAATCCTCCTCGCGACTGTCGCCGGTCAGAACGTCTTCCTTTACGGCCCACCGGGAGTAGCAAAGAGCATGCTCGCCCGCCGGATTGCCCGAGCGTACCGGGATTCACGGAATTTCGAATATCTTCTCGGTCGGTTTACTACTCCCGAAGAGATTTTCGGTCCGGTCTCTATCACCAGACTGAAAGACGCCGACCGTTTTGAACGGGTTGTGGAAGGCTTTCTGCCGGACGCCCACATCGTCTTTCTCGATGAAATCTGGAACGCCTCATCGCCCATCCTGAATACCCTGCTTACGGCAATCAACGAACATCGCTTCCGCAACGGGAGTGATGAGGTGATCATTCCCCTCCGTTCGGTCATTGCCGCGTCCCGTTCCCTGGCGCCCGACGAAGCCGCCCTGGAAAACCTCTGGGATCGCTTTCTGCTTCGCCTGCCGGTAAACCCGGTGACAACCCGGGAAGCATTCCGAAACCTTCTTTCGGAAACTCAGGGAGAGTATACCGACCCGGTCACGCCGAACGACAAAATCAGCATAGACGAGCTGGACGAATGGCAGGATGCCATATCCGCGGTGGAACTGCCGGAAGACATCGAGTCGCTGATCTATGACATTCGGGAGCGGATCATTCGTCACAACAGCATGACCCGAGAGGAAACGACACCTCCCATCGTCGTGAGTGACCGCAGGTGGAGACAGGCGGCACGCCTTCTCCGGGCCAGTGCATTTCTGAACGATCGGAACGTTGTCGACGCAGTAGACTGTCTCCTGTTGCGACACTGTCTGTGGTCACGGGCAGAAGACCAGGAAACGGTGCAGACAATTGTCGCCGAAGCGACGCGACGATATCTCAGTTCGGGCATGTTTGACCCGCAGGTTCTCAGAGAGGAGATGCAGGGGCTACTGGCAGATGCAGGGAAAGACCACAACCGGACGAAGACGGACAGGATAGACCGCCCGGTCTCGTACCGCGGCGAATACTACCGAGTAACCGATTTCGTAGACGATCACCTCTCTCTTATCTGGATTGGAGACTTCCAGAATCTGCGGGAGGACGAGGCTGTAGAGACCGATCTCTTTTTCTACGGCGATGAAGACGAATATGCCTATTCCGAGCGATTTCTTATTCGTCGCGCCGGTCCCCGTTCGATAGAGATCGACGGCGTCACTTTTGACCTTGAACACGAAACGGTAACGCAGACGGTTCGTGACCGTACGTCCCTTTCAGAATCGGAAAAGGCCGCCCTCCGCACCCGTCTTTCAGAATTCCTGCAACGAGTTGAAAGAATTGAAGAACAGGTAATTCAGTACCGGGACTCCTCTTCGGGGGAAGCGATGGAACACCTCTTCGTACATCGCAGTTACGGAGAAGTGGTCATACAGGGCATGAATTCCGTCGCGGCGGAACTTTCCCTTATCAAGGCCGATGTCGGTGAAGCTGTCACGGAACTCTCATAGCACCCTGTTCGGAAGCTATTCCTCGGAGAGGCGGTCTCAACGACCGACAATAGAGTCCGTCCTCTATCGGGAACTCTTCACTTTTCTGTCTGCTTCAGCCTCCGACAGAAGAGCAGGGATGGCGTCCACGGTGGACCTCCCCCGTCCATTGGCCCGGAGCATTGTTCACTTTTACGGTCTGGTACGGTCAGAGACCATAGATCTGATTACCGATGATCTCGCCGACCAGATAGCCGGGTCTTTGAGCGACTGGTTCGCCCAACTCTGGTACCAGCTTCGTGCCAATATTGAGAATGCCGAAGAACGTGATGCTGAAATATCCAATACAACACTGGAAACACCGTCAATACTCGTCGCTCTGCTGCGCCGATGGTGGCCCGAGGGCGACCCGATATGGGTACGGGGACTGCGGGCGATGGAAGAGACTTCCGATTCCGGCGTACGTCTCGCGGTGGCCCGACAGCTTGTAGCGGAGCGGGACCGTTTGCGCCGGAGCCGTCGGGATCTGCAAACAGAGCGGGCCCTCCGTCTGGTAACGGCTCCACTGGCGGACCATCTCAACGAAATTGTCGCGACAATTGCGGGTCTGGAAAAGCGGGTGATCTCCGTCTTTCGTCGTACCGGATCCTGGAACATATTCGAGACGTACTGGAACGAAATTGAATTCTCCACTCTTGAAAACTTAGCGCACTTGCTGGAAGAGGAAGACGATCTTGCTGCACTTGCGCAGAAAGTCGTCAGAGGAGTAGATCCTCTGCCGGACCGTACAGTCTGGCAGCGTCACCTTCGGGAGTTCTTCAGAACGGAAGAACAGGAGGAGGGATACGGCGAAATTACCGGTCTCGATCGTACCTCATCGCCTCTCATGGCGTTACCGGCAGAACTGGGGTTGCTCGCCTTTCCGGAAACTGAGAATCTCTTCCTGCACAAGCTGGCCGAGCGGGGCATACTGGCATTGCACTCCCGACGGATCAAAACGATACCCATCCGGGAAGAGGCGGAAACGTGGCACCGCGTCACGGCACCTCAGCGATTGGGAGTTCTTTTCGTGTGTCTGGATACCAGCGGGTCAATGCAGGGGGATGCTGAAACGATTGCCGGTGTCGCTACCCTCAGTTTCGTCCGGGAGTCTCTGAGACAGGGACGTCCCGTGACAGTCATCGCTTCCCGCCAGGGACTTCACGCGGCGTCATTCCTGGACGAGGCCGTTTTTCATCAACCGTCCGGCGACCGAAAAACCTCCGATAGCGCGAGCCTTACCGCTCCCGGAGTGGTTCGAATCGCCCCGGAGCCGGTGATCGAACTGCAGGAAATTCTATCGCCTCCGGGTTATTCCGGAGCGGACGTTTCACCGGCGCTGGAAGAGGGGCTGCGCCGAATAGAAAACGATACTGATCCGGGTACCGCTACCGCCGATATCGTAATTGTGAGTGATATCCATTTCCCCAAGATTGGACCGGACCATCGTAACAGGATTGCCCGCCTTCAGAGCCGGGGCTGGGTACGATTTCACGCCCTGACCATTGGGCTTCAACCTATAGATGATCCCCTGAACGTCTTCGACTATCGCTGGCACTACAACACTGCTGAGGAATTCGATTTTCGGCCGAACGCCCAACCCCGACGAATAGGTATTACCGGTGGTACCGTGTAACGGGCCGCCCTTCACTCCAGAATTCCGTAGCGCCCCTCCAGCTCCATCCGGCGGACGACGCTGTTGCGGTGATCCTTCAGTTCCCGTATCACTCTCTTTCTTCGCTCCGGTAACGGTACATCGCCGCCACTATCGGCAACGGCGCGCTTCCAGGCTTGATCGAACCGGGGAATATCGATGCGGAGCGCCGCGTCGGAACGAAACTTCCGGCGTTCCTCCGCGGACAGCCTGCCTGGGGTGTAGCGCCCGATAAACAACTCCGCCAGGTGCCGATACCGTTCGTCCTGAAAGGCAATCTCTTTCAGAGCTCCCGCTATGTCCGCTGTGACGGCGTCTTCGAAACCCGCCACCCTGGCACGATCGCTGTCGGCAATAAAACCATCGTAGAGCCGTTCATCAACATCACGGTTCACATTTCCGGGCTCATTACCGTCGGAAAAGAGCGTCACCAGACGGTGAGCCCAGTCGGCTACCCCCGCCCTGCGTGATGCATCCAGATGTGCGCGGACACGACTCCAGGGAAGCCCCAGCTCATCCATTCGCTCTACCTGACGCTCCCGGGCGGGCAGAATACAGGGGAAGCGGCGCGGATTGACCCGGTCAAGCCGGCGGAAAAACTTCGGACGATCACGGGTATAGAAATCCGCAAGGACGTGTTCCGGAGGTATGCGCAGCAGTTCCTCTGGAGTTTCTGCAAGGTCCAGGAGCCACCACTGTCCGGCAGGCCCTCGTTCTCTTCCCAGTACGAGACAGAACGACGAAGAACGGCTCTCATTGCGCAAACGGGGAGACGAGTAGATCACTGTCGCTGCGGGATCATCCGTCGTTGCGTCCGGACCATTTCGAAAGGCGTGCTCCAGCCGCTGCTCAATAACTTTTTTGTCAAGAAGCCCGGGCAGGGAGTTCCACACGTCAGGGATTCGCTCCTGAATCATTTTGGTCACGTTTCGAAGGGCAAATGTGTCCGCCAGGGCTTCGTGACTTGTTCCTCCCAGGGCATTATTTTCCGACGACAACGCCTCAAGACGAAAGTCGGGGGCTCCACCTTCCGTTCGGGGCCACGACAGAGACTCCCGATGAAAGTCGAATATGGCCGGCATCACCGAAAGCATATCCATGCGACGATTTCCGTTCCGGAAGTGCCAGCCATAGGGATCCAGAAAAGTCCTGTAGAAGAGATGCCGGATAAACTCGTCATCGAAGTTGACGTTATTGTAGCCGAGTATAAGAGTTTCCGGGCGGGCCATGAACCAGCGATTCACTTTGCGTGCGAAATCGGGCTCAGGCAATCCCGTCTGCAGTGCCATTTGCGGAGTAATTCCGGTGGTGAGGCACGCTTCCGGCATTGCAAGATAGTCCGACGGAGGCACACATCGCAGTTCGCTTGGTTGCTCCATGAGTTCCAGAGCGTCGTCTGTGACAATACTCGCAAACTCGGCGATCCGGTCACGTGCCGGAGACAGACCAAACGTCTCAAGATCGTAGAAAATGATCGGCATGTCTGGAAATAGTACCACGTGTGTCTTTCAGATGCATCCAATTTATCGGCCCCCGTCGTTGAGGGTATTTATGACACAGCAAAAGGGTCATATTGCTACATTGTAGCAAATAGAACCACCATACACTGTCCGGTGTAGCCGGTCTACAAATGGTAGAGTAATTATTTTCTTTCTATAAAACAACTTACAACTATTAGTACTCAGATTCTTCGGTTGGCACACTTCCTGCTTATACTAAGACAGGCGGCAGTTCGGTGTGGTTTCGCGAGGCCGAAAGGATCGCGTTCCTCGACCGGTGTAATAACTGTCGAAAACATCAGGCACATTCAGGAGGAATGTTATGAATTATGTAACTGTAAGACGTCCGACAAACGGGATGAATGATTTCGATCGGATATTTCGCTCCATCTTTGACGACATGCCGTCGTGGACTGACCAGAAACCGGCGGTAGATATCCGTTCCACCGAGAACGATTACATCGTTGATGCGGACCTTCCGGGTTTTACGGAAGAGCAGATAGACGTCCGCGTTGAAAACGAACTGCTTGTCATCTCCGCCCGGGATGACGAAGAGAAGAAAGAAGAGAGCTCTTTTATGATCCGGGAGCGTCACTTGCGTTCTTTTTACCGCAGTTTCGCCCTTCCAAAAGATGCAGATATCGGTTCAATCGACGCATCATATCGGAACGGTGTATTGACACTGACCATTCACAAGAAGGAAGAGGCGAAACCGCGGCAAATACAGATCAACCGCGGCTGATCCGAAAAATAAATGACACAACACGGCGACACGTCGTGACGGGATATCGGGGGCGGTTTCGGCCGCCCTTCTTTTCAATACATGAACCACCACATACAAACGTTCACTTATCTAATATTACATTTTTTATGCCAATAAGTAAATTAAAGCTTTAAAACTGTCCCGCGAGGCCTGTACCGAAGCGTATCCCTTCCGGAAGCGACCGTTGCCCTTGCACATGCCAAGTCTCTCCAGATATGAAATCAGCATCGTGAAAGTACTTTTCATCGGCGACCGTCTGTTCATGAAGTTCCCGGATTTCTCCTATTTCCAGGAGCGACTGGATGAGACCGGTGGCGTCGTTGTTTCCGCCGAAGGAATGAGTGATTCCCGGATCGTTACAGAAGCACAGGACGCGTCGGCTCTTGTGGTAATCGGACGGCAGATAACGGAGGAGATGATCCGTTCCTGCCGGGACTGTCGCTTGATTATGACCCTTTCTGTAGGATACGACGTTGTGGATGTAGTCACAGCCACTGAACGGAAAATTCCCGTATCAAACTGTCCCCTCTATTGCAGTGAAGAGGTGGCGGAACACGCTCTGACCCTCGCTCTGATGGTTACCCGTAAGATCACTGAGCTTCACCGGCACGTCCGTGACGGCGGATGGGATTACAAACAAGCGGTACCGATCCATGCCTTCCGGACGCTGTCCTACGGCGTGTTCGGTTTAGGGCGCATTGGCCGTCACGCAGCACGGAAGGCGACCGCTCTGGGCATGAATGTCGTCGCCTACGATCCCTATGTGGATGACGACATCTTTCGGCTTATGAACGTCCGGCGAATATATGAGTTTGACGACTTTCTGAAACAGAGTGACATCATAACTGTCCACGCTCCCCTTACCGATGAAACGTGGCACACCTTTAACGCCGACGCTTTTCGGCTCATGAAAGACACTGCGGTCATCGTCAATACTGCCAGAGGTCCTGTTATCTGCGTTGAAGACCTGGAAAAGGCCCTCGAAAGCCGAACGATTGCCGGCGCGGGAATAGATGTTCTGGAAACGGAACCTCCCGGGGGAAGCGAACGCCTTTTCTCCCTGCCCACGGCTGTCGTAACACCCCATATCGCCTGGTACTCCGAAGAAAGCCACCGGCAGAATCTGCAGGACGGCATGGACGAATTGGTACGGGTACTCAAGGGCCAACGGCCACGGTACATCGTAAATCCCCAGATCTATTCACGTCGGTAACGGTATCACCGGTAACGACAAGATGACGCCCGAAGCGGCGTCCATGCAGGAGGAATCATGAAACGGTTGACGGTTAGAGCCCTTGTCATTGGTATGGTAGCAGTTACAGCTTCTCTCTTCGCGTCGGGAGCTGCGGAGGACTCAGAACAGTTTCCTCGCCGGGCTATCTCCTATGTCATCCCTTTTGATCCGGGCGGCCAGTCCGATGTAACGGCTCAGTACCAGAAGCCGTATCTGGAAGCGGCCCTGGGAGTCAACGTGGTCATACGTCATCAGGCGGGAGCCGGTGGCGCCCTCGCCTGGGCAAATCTGGTAAAGGCACAACCCGACGGGTATACCGTTACCGGCAACAACATTCCCCACATCATCATTCAGCCGCTGGTCAGAGAGAATGCGGGCTACCGAACGGAAGACCTGAAACCGGTCTACCTCTTTCAGACGACCCCTATCGGAATTGCCGTAGCCAAAGACAGTCCCTTCAACACCCTGGAAGACCTCATCGATTACGGTCGCCGGAATCCCGGGCAGGTAACGGTCAGCGGTTCCGGTACCCACTCGGGACACCACCTCGCACTACTTCAGCTGCAGCATCTGTCGGGTGCTCAGTTCACCTATATTCCCGCAACCGGGGCTGCACCATCGGTATCAAACTTTCTGGGACGACACAGCCAGGTCCTTGTTGCCAACTCCAACGATCTGCTTTCGCACCTTGATGAGATGAAAGTACTTGCTATGGGCACAGAAAAGCGTTTCACCTTGCTGCCGGACGTACCGACCTTCATCGAAGAAGGCTACGACATGACCGCCGGTATAGACCGGGGCGTGGCGGTCCCACCGAATACTCCGGACAGCATTGTGGCCCAGCTGGAAGCCGCCTTTGACGCAGTCAGCTCCGACCCCGAGTTCCGCCGGCAGATGGATGAACTCGGTTTTGTGACACACACTATCGGAGCACGGGAGTTCGCCGAATATATCGCGCGAAAAGAACGGGAGATCGAAACGGTTCTTCGGGAACTGGGCGAACTGTAAGTCCAGAAGCCCGCTATGCCCACTATGCTCCTGAACGCGCTGACCGGAGTCCTTGATCCGGTCAGCCTCATTCTTATCGTTGTCGGCGTCGGTTCCGGGATCATCATCGGGGCTCTTCCGGGGCTGACCGCAACGATGGCTATCGCCCTGCTGGTACCCTTCACTTTCGGAATGTCGCCTATTCATGGTCTTGTTCTATTGGGAGCAATCTATACCGGAGCAATCTATGGCGGTTCCTTCTCGGCGATCCTGATCAACACGCCCGGGACTCCGTCTGCAATCGCGACAACCTTCGACGGTTTTCCTATGGCGCAGAAAGGTGAAGCATACCGGGCAATAGTCACGGCAACAATTTCTTCGGTTTTCGGCGGTGTCGTTGGTGTAGCATTTCTGATCTTTCTGGCACCGCCCCTCGCACGAGCCAGTCTCACATTCGGTCCACCGGAATACTTCTGGCTGGCCGCCTTCGGTCTGACCATTATCGCCGCCGTCTCTCCCCGATCAACCCTGAAAGGGCTCATCGGTGGCGGCATCGGGCTTCTCATTTCAACCATCGGTATAGCGCCTATTGAAGGAGCGGTACGTTTCAACTTTGGCACCCTGGCACTGCAGAACGGAATATCCCTGATTCCCGCTCTCATCGGATTCTTCTGTATACCTGAAGTACTGCGCATGGTCGAAGACAGCGGGACCGCCGAAAACGTGGTTCCATATAAAAAACAACGAAAGATGGTAACCCGGGTTTTTTACGCCCTGTTACGCCGCCCATGGCTGATGATTCGTTCATCAATTATCGGCACCATAATCGGCATCATCCCGGGAGCCGGCGGCAACATCGCCGGCCTTGTGAGCTACAACGAGGCGATCAGAACGAGCAAGACCAAAGAAAAGTTCGGTACCGGCGCTATGGAAGGGGTGGCCGCTTCGGAGACTGCCAACAACGCTTCCGTTTCCGGTGCCCTCATACCTATGCTCACCCTGGGTATCCCCGGAGCTCCTCCTGCGGCGGTCCTTTTCGGGGCCCTTCTCCTTCAGGGCATGCGACCGGGTATGGAACTCTTTTCCACCCACGGTACCATAACCTACGCATTTCTCTTTTCCCTGGTTCTGGCAAACCTTGCGATGCTTCCGCTGGGAATCATCCTGGGTAAAGCGGTATCTGCTCTGATGCAACGGACCCGGGTCCAGACGATGGCTCCCCTGATAATCTTTCTTTCCATGGTCGGGTCATATTCCATTTACAACAACATCGCCGATATCTATACGATGGTTGCGGTGGGGGTTGTCGCCCATGCCCTGCGAAAAGCCGGGTTTATGCCGGGTCCTATCGTTCTGGGCCTGATTCTTGGTCCGATTGCGGAACGGGGACTCACGCAGTCACTTCTGATGGCTCAGGCGGCAGGATCGGTGACGGCCATCTTTTTCGGTCGACCTCTCTCGATACTCCTGATAGCCCTTACAGCGGGATCAGTACTCATGCCGCTGGTCATCAAGGTGAGAGAACGCCGGGGAAAAGGTGGCGCCCTGAAGGCGTTGCAGGTGCTGGAGCGGGGTGAACAATGAAACAGACTGCACGCAACCTGACGGCAGCCATTCTTGTTATGGCCGCTTCAGCCTACTGGTTCCTCGAAAGCGACGGATTCCGCCCTCTGAGCCGCTTATTTCCTCGTTTTGTTTCCGCCGTCGTCTTTGTCCTCGCAGCCATTCTGGCCGCTCTTACTCTTTTCGGTAAGGGCCCGATTATTCGAATTTCTCGAGGAAACGCGGAAACGAGACACCTCCGGTCAGGGACGCTTATTGTGGCGATGACGGTTTGGACGGCCCTGATTCCCCTTCTTGGACTTCTGACAGCAAGTCTGCTGGGGGTAACCGGTATAGGGGTTCTCACCTTTCGAGCCCACATAGGAACCAGACGGGCCATTTTTATAGCCGTAGCGGTGGTGATCGCCTTTTACCTGCTCTTCGCGCTGGCGCTGAACGTTCCTTTTCCCCGGGGTCTTTTGATTTAGTTTTGCATGCCGCTTCGCGGCACACAAAATGAACAAAAATACCCGGCTGGCGCCGAGTATTTTCGTATTAGTTTCGCATACCGCGTTGCGCCGTGTACAATAGTCGGATGAGGTTACGACGTTCTTCCGTTCTCCGCCACCTTCGCCACATTCCCACCCTCGCCGGTCCGAAACTGGAAAGCATTCCGGCGACACCGTCTTTCTTCATTCGTCGCATACTGAGAATTGTGGGGCCGATATATCGGCGCCTGGTCATGAAAGTGTCCAGGGTACACTGCCGGAATGAGGAGGTTGCGACGAGGATTTTCGCCGGTGGCCGAGGTTCCGGGACCACCGTACTGGTTGCTTTTCGCCACCCCTCCCCGGACGACCCTCTCCTGGTCTATTCCCTCCTGGACCGGCTGATCCGGAAAGCCGGAGGATCGCCGTTACACGGTCCGGTTTTTCTGTACGGCCGGGACGTGCCGGTGTGGGCAGGCTCTCCGGCGGAATGGCTCCTGCCGCGTACCGGCGCGATCTGTGTATTTCACGAACAGGTCAAACGCGACAGTCTTGACGAGGTGTACGCGGCAATCGAAAGCGGAGAGGCACCGGTCGCCCTCGCTCCGGAAGCTCAGGTGACGTATCACAACTACCGCGTCGCCCCAAGTCAGACGGGGACAGCTCATCTTGCTGTATGGGGTGCCGTTACAAAAGGGAAAACCGTCTCGATTCTCCCCCTCGGTCTCGAGTACCGCTACCCCGACAGGGGGCACCGCACCTTCAGAAAGCTTCTTGACTCAATACTGCGTGCCGTCGGTCTGCCTCCAACCGGCGCCGCTACCGATCCCGACAGACTCCCGGAACTCCTGTGGCGAGGCGCAGGAGCAGTCCTCGAAGCTGTTGCCGCGGCGTATCACCTGCCCGACGGCGGTGGTCCGCTAAACGCCGATTCTCTCAACCGCACTGTCAGAAGCATTATCGCGGCGGCGCTCCGGGAAGGTGAAACAGCTGCAGGTCTGCCGATAGAGGTGGACCGTGATCCCATTTCCCGGGTATTCCGACTGCGCCGAGCCTATTGGGAGCGACTGTTCCCGGGAATAGAGTCGGCACCTCTGTCACAGAAACTGAAGGACCTGCGGGCCACTGAGGGCCGCATCACAGCCCGCTATTTCCAGACTGTAGACCTTCTGGCATATCTCGACTTCACCTACCTTACCGAGGTGGGACTGGGGCCGGACGCACCAATGCCGGCGGCAGGATCCGACCGCCACGCCCGTCTGGTAGAATACCTGGTTGCGATCCACGATCTGACAAACCGGGCTATGGGTCACACTATCGGCCAACGCTTCGCATGGCGAGGCCGCTGGTGCAGTGCACGGTTCGACGAACCGATCGTAGTGACACCACCCACTGAGGCCATCACCGGTTCCAACAGAACGGATCAGACGCGACAGCTTCATCATGAGATCGAAGAAGCCCTCCGTAAGGTGAGCACTCCGTTTCATTGAAGATCGTCCGGAGAGTCGATATCCAGGAATATTCCCCTGTTTTCCGGAACAGCCGGAAGAACCACATTTTCTACAGGAAAGTCGGACAGATAGGCACGCATGCTTTCGAAAGCGGCACACCGCCGCAGGAAATCGGGAATGATCACCGAAGATATCAACACCGGATGTCCCCTGCGACCGGCAACAACAGGGAAAAACGCCACTGTACTACCGCAATGTACCCGCTCCTGCAGAAGACGAAAAGCCGTCTCCGGCAGCGCCGGCATATCCGCCGGGGCTACAAAAAACCAGTCGCTTTCTACGGAGCGCATTCCGACGGCCAGAGACGAAACCATCCCTTTTGAATAGTCCGGATTATGGTGAAGCTCTATAGAGTTCAGCGGCAAAAGCAACGATTCAAGGTCTTTCCGGCGATAGCCGGTTACAACGCGAACTGTCCGACACACGGCGACCGCCCGCTCGACGACGTGCAGAATCAGGGGCCGCCCCCCGTACAGTTCCAGGGGCTTAAACGCCCCCATACGCGAGGAAAACCCTGCAGCGGGTATTATACAGTCATATTTCTTCACAGACCGGCAATCTTGCGGGCGGTCTTCAGCTGCAGCCATCGCTTGTTAACGATAGACCTCATATGGGTTCCCCGACCACACAGCCCCGACTCATCGGCAATTTCAGCGGCAATAGTAATGTGATAGCCGTCGAAGTCGGTGACAGTCATAGTGACATGAACTGTCGATCCCACCACAGTCGGTGATTCGTGAACCACCTCACAGCTTTTGCCAACAGAGATGAAACCGTCGGGCAACTGGGGGTCAATCAACCTCACCGCCGCCTCGATCATGAACGAAACGGCCGCCGGAGTGGACAGGAGTTTTTCCATATCATCCGGAAGGTGATTTCCAAAGGTGTATTCATCAGTCACCGTTTTTTGAATGGTGATGGACATCCCCGGCTTAATTCCTGGGAAATTCATGTCAGCCCCCCTTTTCAGCTTCAGCCGGGTATCTATATAACACGAATCTGTATTTCCGAAAAACCGACTCAGTCACAGTCATTTTTCAGAATTTCCGGCGCCGACTTGCAGCTGCCGTAGGGGCTCTTGGTAATCCAGTTGTCCACAGCTTCCTTCCGGTTAAGCGCCCGCCAGACATCTTCAAAACGCAGGGGCATATGGGTCACTTCCGCCCCTGTTGCGTGCTGAATTGCGTTACCCAGAGCTGCGGCAACGGAAATCATGCTGTGCTCCGCAATTCCACGGGCACCGTAAGGACCGTCCACCTGGGGAGTTTCAACACCGAAGGTCTCTATCTCAAATGGAATATCCTTCGCCGTAGGAATCTTGTTGTCGGTAAAACTTGGATTCAGGAGATGCCCCTTCCTGTCATAGATATACCCTTCCACCGTGGCGGTTCCCAGCCCCTGAATCATTCCGCCTATGGCCTGCCCACGGAAAGCATCGGGGTTGATGACCCGACCGGCGTCAAAGACGGATGCCACCTTGAGCACATCATATTCTCCCGTTCTGGGGTCCACCGCCACAATCATGCCGTGAGCACCGTATGTCCAGTCAATTGCCGGCAGACCTTCGCCGGTCTCCTTGTCCAGATTGGAAAGTCCCTGGGCAATATACCGCCCCACGCCGATCAGAGGGCCACCGACGGCATTTCCGTTGGGATAGGCGTAACCAATGGCAAGTTGACGGAAGGAAACGCGCTGTTCCGTGCGGTGGCGAACAAAGATACCGTCTCCATCATGGTCGAGATCCCGGGGAATAGCCCGGAGAATCTGGGCGGCGTCACCATACGCCTTTTCCAGAAGATCATCCGCGGCAAGAATAGCGGCGTTGCCGCTCAGGAGCAGTCCCTTGGACGCAACGGTCTGCCAGTCGTAGGGGTCGCGGTCGGTATCGGACTCGAAGGCAACCTTGATGCGATCCAGGGGCATGCGCAACCGCTCGGCGATCATCTGGGCAACGGCGGTGTAGGTACCCTGGCCGTAATCGGTCAGGGTGAGGTTGGCCGTAACGGTGCCATCCTCATTCATCTTCAGAATCACCGTCGTGGCGGTAAAGGAGGGCATGGCCGGCGCCTTGTGCAGACCAACCACAGCCTTGCCGATCTTTTTGCCCGAAGCGGCCGCCCGGGCCTCCTCTTCTTTGGTAATCGTTCCGTATCCCACCATCTCCGCCGCCTTTTTCAGACAGGCGGTTATGTTACCGGTGTGCTCGGTAATGACCTCTCCGGTGAGCGTCTTCGAACCGGGTTTCAGGGTGTTTTTGAGGCGAAACTCCAGAGGGTCCATGCCGATAGCCTCGGCGATAAGGTCCATATGCCGCTCCAGCCCCCAGAAGAACTCAACGTGACCAAACCCGCGGTACGCCGTTCCGAACGGTTTGTTGGTATAGATCGTATAGGCATCAACCCATGCGTTGGGGATCTCGTATGGTCCTCCGGCGCTGTATCCGGAAGCGCGCGTCACATTGACGGCGTAGTCGGCGTAGGCGCCGGCGTCCCACCACATGGTCATCTTCTGGGCGATGATTTTCCCGTCTTCGGAAATACCGGTCTTTATCTGGTAGGTAAGCTGACTGCGGCACGGCAGGAGGCTGAACTCTTCTTCCCTGGTAGCGGTAAACTTCACCGGCCGTCCTTTGGCAACCTTGCTGAGAACAGCCACCAGCGGTTCAATGCCGATACCCGCTTTTCCCCCGAACCCGCCACCTACATAAGGCACTTCTACCCGGACATTCCGGTGGGAAAGGCCGAAGGCAATCGCAAAAAGGTTGCGCAGCGTATAAGGCGACTGTGCACTGGACCAGATGTGAACGTTGTCGTTCTGGCCCCACTTCACGATAGCCACGTGAGTCTCCATAGGAACGTGCTGTACCGAGGGGTTGGTGTACTCCCGTTCGAGGATCCATTCGGCCTCCTCAAACCCCTTCTCCACGTCACCTTTGCGAAGCTTTGTGTGGTTGGCAATATTTGTGCCCGGAACGGGCGTAAATGCCGATTTCATATAGGAATAGGAACCCAGGTCGGGATGGACCAGCGGGGCCCCTTCTCTGACGGCATCCCGGGGGTGCAGTACCGGCTCAAGTTCTTCGTAATCTACGGTGATAGCGTCTACCGCCTTTTTGGCAATTTCCAGCGTGTCCGCCGCGACGGCGGCTACAGCTTCACCAAAATGGCGCACCTCTTCCCGGGCGAGAATATCCTTGTCTTCCACGTACAGGCCCAGTTTGAATTTAAGGTCCTTGCCGGTGATGACGGCACGAACACCGGGCATCGCCTCGGCAGCGGAGACATCGATAGACCGAATCTTCGCCCGGGCGTGGGGACTCGTCTTTACCCGGGCGTAGAGCATCCCCGGCAGGATCATGTCACTTACGTAGGTGGCCTGCCCGGTCACCTTCTCCACCGAGTCGACTCTTCGGGATACTTTACCAACTACTTTCAGTTCAGATGCGGATACGGTGTCAAGCATGAGTGCCTCCCTTCTTCGTCTCTCCGGTCTGAACGTCCCGAGCGGCAATCTCTTCAGCAGCCCCGTTGTCGGCGGCGTCAATAATCGCCTCAATAATCTGGGTATATCCGGTACAGCGACAGAAGTTGCCTTCAATTCCTTCAATGACCTCTTCCCGGCTGGGATGAGCTTTCCTGCGCAGGAGATCCTTCGTTGTCATGATCATACCGGGAGTGCAGAAACCGCACTGTGAAGCGTGGTGTTTGTCAAACATCTCCTGGACAACGGTGAGTTTTCCGTTGACTGCTTCACCCTCCACCGTCTCAATGACCGCTCCGTCGGCTTCCGCCGCAAGGACCAGACAGGAGTTTACGGACTTTCCGTTCATGATAATCGTACACGCTCCGCATTCACCGGCGCCGCAGCCTTCCTTGGTACCGGTAAGACCGAGATCCTCCCGAAGGAAATGGAGCAGGGTCTGGTGTTCGGAGACGCCTCGCTGATAGAGCTCTCCGTTTATTGTAAATGTGACTGTCTTCATTGTTATATCCTTTTCATCAGACGACGAACAAACTCGTCAACCATGAACGACCGGTACTCAGCGGTGGCCCGGACGTCATCGATAGGGCTGATCATTTCCTGAGCCTTTTTCTGAACCGCCTCCACGGAGGTGTCCGGCGAAAAGTCCGGCAGAAGGACCGGCGTCGGTGCCGCCGAACTGACGGCACAACGAATGGCCTTCTTGTGCCTGATCATGGCAACACTGACCACGCCCAGGTCATGTCCTTTGATCCGTTTCAGCTTCTCATATCCTCCAGCTGCTTTCGCCCAGGTGGGCGGAACGACGATCCGGGTCACGATCTCGTCCGGCTGTATCATCGTTCTCTTTACGCCGGTGATAAACTCACCCATTGGGAGACGTCGTTCCCCATTGGCACTTTTGAGAACCACTTCACCACCAAGAATATAGAGGGGACCGGACATATCGCCGCAGGGACTGGCGGTAACGATGTTTCCAATGACCGTCGCCCGGTTGCGCAGCTGGAAGGTAGCCAGCTCTTCCCCGGCGGTGTGGAGAACAGGAAACTGTTCCTGCACGTCTGTGCTTTCAACCAGTTCGTTTACAGTTACACACGCACCGATTGAAAGCCCCTCCGAATCAGACCAGCGCAGCCGGTGCAGTTCCTCAATGCCTTTCAAATCCAGTACGTGAGCAGGCTTCACAAGTCCTGCCCGAATAACAACAAACAGATCCGTTCCTCCGGAGAAAACGGCCGTATCGGGCCCATGGTGAGCCAGAAAGTCCAGTGCTTCCGCAAGAGTTTCGGGTCGATGATACGAAAAATCATGTAGCATACGCCGCCACCTTTCCTTTCCTCACAGTAAAATAGTTTCGCATGCCGCACGGCGGCACCCGAAATAACAAATAGCCATCCCTAACAAGATAGAGATGTTTCGGTTTTCGTTCCCGGGAATGCTGCCGAGAGGTGAGTGATTTCCATTGTCCGCCGGGGCGGTCCGGTTGTCAAGAAAAAGAAAGGACTACTACAATGGCTGAATGAAAAGGTACACGACCACCGCGCAACGACGATCGTTGGCATTGGTTTTCACCCTCACCGTGGGACTCCTCGCAACATTCAATTCTCCGCTGTCAGCCACCGGTACCGCCGAGGTAGTACCTTCGGCAGAACGGACCGTCACGGACGCCCTGAACCGTTCTGTCACGGTGCCGTCGGAGCCTCAACGCATAGCCACGGCGGGCCGGGCGGTCCTGATGATTGCAGATGTGCTCTACGCGTTCCCGGGCATTCCGGACCGTATTGTTGGAATCGGTCGGATCAGTCAGGGTGAAGGAAGCTTCCCGGAAGCCCTGGACCCCCGTTTTGGCGAAAAAGTGATATTTGAGCGGAACGTCGGGCCGGAACAGGTAGCAGCGGTTCAGCCGGACCTGGTTATTCTGAAAACGTTCATGCGCGAAACCCTGGGACGTCCCCTGGAACAGCTGGGCATACCGGTTCTCTACGTCGAACTGGAAACACCGGAGCAATATGAGCGGGATATCACCCTTCTCGGCACAGCCCTGAACGCGCCCGAACGGGCCCGGCAGCTGGTCGATTATTTCCGGACGCGACGGGAAGCCGTCGAAGAGGTCACCCGGAACCTGGCCGCTCATGAAAAACCACAGACTCTGCTGATATACCACCGCACTGCCGGCAGCGATGTTTCGTTCCAGGTTCCTCCCCGCAACTGGATTCAGAGCCGTCTCATCGTTTCGGCAGGAGGTACGCCGGTGTGGACGGACTCAGTCACGGGAAACGGCTGGCAGACCACAGGTTTTGAACAGGTCGCACTCTGGAACCCCGAAACGATCATCCTTGTCTCCTACAACGAAGATCCCGGCCGCATACGGGATCGTCTGGCGGGAGAACCGCGCTGGCAGGCTCTGAATGCGGTACAGAACGGTTCGTTTCTTGCCTTTCCCGGTGACTTTTACAGTTGGGACCAGCCGGACACTCGCTGGATTCTGGGGCTCCAGTGGCTGGCAAGTCGCCTTCACCCCGCCCGCTTCCCCGAAATGGCAGGTACCGCTCCGGCGATGACCTTTTTTCACGAACTCTACGGCCTGGACAGACAGGAATTCAACGCGACAATCGTTCCGCTATTGACGGGAGACATCGACTGAACGCTCCGTTGAACGCTCCGCATCGCCCCGAACGACGTCGCCTGCAGCTTATTCTGTTGGGTACAATTGTTCTGGCCGTCCTTGCGGCACTGACCGGCAGATACCCCAGTCCCGGTATCAGCCGGCCCGGTGATATTCTGAACGACCCGCTGGGGATGCGACTTCTTCTGGAACTTCGGCTGCCCCGGGTGTTGGCAGGGGTGCTTCTGGGGGCGGGTCTGGGCGGCGCCGGCGCCGTCATGCAGATGCTCTTTGCCAACCCTCTGGTGGAACCGGGGCTTATCGGCGTATCCCAGGGCGCCGGTTTCGGCGCCGTTCTGGCCATAGTCCTTGGCGCCGGCGCGACGTGGCAGATCCAGACAGCCGCCGCCGTCTGCGCTCTTCTGGGGCTCGCTTTTGCATACCACATTGCCCGACGTCTTCGCTTTGGAGGATGGATTCTCAGGCTTATTCTCTCAGGAATAGCGGTGTCGGCGCTCTTTTCCGCAGGAATCGGCCTGGTCAAGTTTGTAGCGGATCCCCTGAATGAACTGCCGGAAATCACCTTCTGGCTCCTCGGGGGAATATGGAACTCCGACTGGCCGGGGCTGATCCGCATGGCACCGGGAGTTATCCTTGGCATTGTCGTCGTCCTCGCAGGACGACGACGATTGAACGTGCTGACCCTCCACGACCGCGTCTCATTTTCTCTGGGGGCAGACCCCGACCGGGAACGTCTGCTCTTTCTGGTGGCCGCCACCGTTCCGGCAGCAATCCTTGTAGCCTACGCCGGCATCGTTTCCTGGGTCGGGCTCCTCGTTCCCCATGCCGCCCGACGGCTCTTCAGGGCAGACGCTATTGTGTCCGTCCCGGCATCGATGCTGATGGGCGCCTCCTTCGTAGTGGTGGCGGACACCTTTGCCAGGACCGTCGTTTCCGGCGAAATACCACTGGGCGTGGTGACGGCGTTCCTCGGCGCCGTCGGCTTCATCGGATTGCTGCTGACCCACAACATCAGGATGACCAGATGAACGACCCCGTCCCGACTTCAGGCCCGGCCCCGGACTCGGCCGTTGCCATTCACGGCGCATCCTTCCGCTACGACGACGGGCCGGAGATACTGTCATCTCTTTCACTGACCATTCCGGCCGGAAAGGTTACGGCTCTGCTCGGCCCCAACGGTGTCGGCAAGACAACCCTTCTGAACATGATTCTCGGCTGGGTCAGGCCGCAGGCGGGCTCGATACATCTCTTCGGACGCCCCCTTTCCGCAATGACCCGCCGGGACGCAGGCAGAACCATGTCTATTGTGCCTCAGGACGAACACGTCGCCTTCGAGTACTCCCTGCTGGATTACGTTCTGCTGGGGCGAAGTCCCCACCTCAATACCCTGGCCCTTCCGGGAGAAAGCGATCTCAGCATCGCTGAGGCGGCCCTCAATCGCGTCGGTCTGTTCGAACGACGTATGGACCCGGTCACCGAGATAAGCGGTGGAGAGAAACAACTGGTACTGCTGGCCCGGTCGCTCTGTCAGGAGCCGAGACTACTTCTCCTGGATGAACCGTCGGCACACCTGGATCTTGGCAACAAACGGCGGCTGGTAAATCTCATTCACGAAATGCGGGCAGACGGTGTCACCATTGTTCTTACCACCCATGACCCCGATTTCGCCGCAATGACATCGGATGAAATCATTCTCCTGTCACACGGCAGACTCCTTGCCCAGGGGACACCCCGGGGAATCATGACATCTGAACTGCTCTCC
This sequence comes from uncultured Spirochaeta sp., assembly GCA_964496635.1. Classification (GTDB taxonomy): domain Bacteria; phylum Spirochaetota; class Spirochaetia; order DSM-27196; family Alkalispirochaetaceae; genus Alkalispirochaeta. The sequence goes on along the minus strand of CAZCAE010000012.1, from coordinate 48,447 downwards.
CGCGCCTTCAACCTGTCGGTACAGGTAAGCTGGCAGGAAGGTCATCCGCATATAATCTGGTAGCGCCGCATTACCGGCGGTGCTACAATGCTCGAATGACGAAAGCTACAATCGACAATGAGAACCTCGCCGTCGTTGCCCTTGGCGGAAATTCAATTCTTGCCAAGGGTCAGCGCGGTACTGCGTCGGAACAGTTCGACAACGTACGACGAACGGTCAAACCGGTCGTCGAGCTGCTGAAGACGGGCCTCAACTTCATTATTACCCATGGCAACGGTCCCCAGGTGGGTAATCTGCTTCTGCAGAACGAACTTGCTAAAGAAGAAGTCCCGGAAATACCTCTCGGCATGCTGGACGCCATGACCTGCGGGTCTATGGGGTACATGATTGAACAGTGCCTGCAGAATGAAATGATAGCCCAGGGAGTGTGGCGAAACGTCGTCACCGTCCCGGCCCAGATCATCGTTGACCGCCATGATCCGGCAATGGAAAACCCCACCAAACCCATCGGCCCTTTTTACACGGAAGAACAGGCACAGAAACTGATTAACGAAAAAGGATGGCTTCTGAAAGAAGACGCCGGTCGGGGATGGCGCCGTTTCGTGGCATCACCATACCCCATCGATATTATAGAAAAGGAAGCGATTCGAAACCTTCTGAGAGAGCGGTACGTTCTGATCACCGGCGGTGGTGGCGGCATCCCCGTCTGCCACACCGAAGAAGGCAGGATTGAGGGTGTGGACTGTGTCATCGACAAGGATCTGGCAAGCATGAAACTGGCAATTGCGGTCGGCGCCCGCACCCTTGTCATTATTACCGGAGTACCCAAAGTTACCCTCAACTTCGGAACGCCCCAGGAGAAACCGCTGGAAAAAATCACACTGGCCCAGGCGCGGCACTACTTCCAGAACGGTGAGTTTCCTCCCGGCTCCATGGGGCCCAAGATGATGGCGGCTATCGAGTTTGTGCAGGCAGATCCGGCCAACCGCGTCATCATTACCGATGAGGCCAACCTGACGGAAGCAATGGAGGGGCGGGAAGGGACGCACATCGTCGCGTATTGACGCCATGGCACACCGGAGGGCCACGTCGCCATCAACCTCAGGAGTCGTCCTCCTTATCCAGTTGTCGCGCCCGGTGTATAGCCCGCTCAATGGACTCATAACCGGTGCAGCGACAGATATTTGAGTGCAGCCAGTCGATGGTTTTCGGTCTGTCCGCTTCCGGATGTAGCCCCGGATGAGCCCGCAGGAGAGCGTTCCCGTTTACAATGAATCCGGGCGTACAGTACCCGCACTGAAAGCCCTGTTCCTCCGCAAAGGCGCGGCGGACGGGGCTGTCGGCAAGTCCCTCAATAGTGGTAATCTCCCGGTCGTCCACATCCACCGCCAGGGTGAAACACGACTTCACCGGCACTCCGTCAACCTGTACCGTGCACGCTCCACAGTCACCGTTTTCGCACCCCAGCTTGGTCCCGGTCATCCCGAGATTGCGACGGAGGGTATGTAACAGGGTATCTGCCGGGTTGACCCATACCGTCCGCTCTTCGCCGTTTATCTGAAGCACCAGCCTGGTCATCGTTTCGTACGTTTTCATCGTATCACCTCTTACCGCCGGTCAGGCGAACCAACCCTGCAGCTACAGCCTGGACGGAGACCGCCCGACGGTACTCCCGGTCGCCTCGGAAATCGCCCTTGAACTTCACCCCTTCGGCGTCCAGCGCCTCGGCAGCCAGCCGGTTCAGTGTTGCGGACCGGCCGGTACCGCCCTTGCTCCCATGCAGAGTACCGCTTTCGGCTGCCTGATTCAGCACTTTCTCAGCCTCTGCCGCGCGATAGGGATACCCGAAAGAACCCGTTATTGCTACACGGTACACACCGTCCAGAAGCGCCAGAACAAGGGTGACCAGTGGATAATCCAGACGGGGCTCGCGCGTCCGCCGGGTGTAAAACCAGCCACCCCGGCTTCCGGTGGCCCACGACTCAACAGGCCCCCACCCCCTGTCGGCCACCGTCACACCGTCCGATTCAAGACCCGTCACCACGTCACGTTCAAGGGAAAAACCGAGAACCAGCTCACCCTTTCCCAGACGCAGTTTCTTGTTGAACCGGCTTGCCACCGGCGCCGATTGCCCGGAAGGAGCCGAATCCACGGCCGCCCCCGGTCCTGCCGTCTCCACTTCGCCGTCCAGAAGGAGAAACGGCAATACCGCCTCGCGATAGGGAAGCATTCCGCAGACGTTCCCCCCCAGGGTGATCGAGTTTCGTACCGTCCTGTCGGCAACTCCGGCACAACACCGACCAAGAAGGCCGAAACTCCCTCCATCAACGATCTCATTCAGCCGGACTGCGCTCCCCCAGACGACCCGGCGTGTCGCTTCGTCCGCCGCGGCCGCCGCTTCCGAGCCGGGCATACGCCTCGCTTCGGGGATTCGTTTGTAGTCAATAAACCGGTCTGCACGCAGCTTGTTTTCCCGGGCCAGCGTGACAATCTCTGTCCCACCGCCGTAGTACAGGACCTCCTCGCCGGCGGCCGCTCCGTCGTTCCACGCCTTCACCGCTTCTTCCACAGTTTCCGCCCGGTCATACTTCACATCAAAGGGGATCATTCCGTCACCTCATTCCGCCCGTTCTGTATAGTCGACCAGAGGTACTCAGGCGTAATGGGCAGACGGTTCACCTGATAGCCCACCGCCCGGGAAAACGCCGATGACAGCGCTCCGGGCATTCCGATAATGCCCTGCTCTCCCAGCCCCCGGGCACCGAAGGGACCGTCCCCCTGGGGCGTCTCCACAAAATCGACGATGTACTCGGGGTGTTCACCGAATCGGAGCAGCTTGTAGTCCCGCAGTTTCCCGTTCACCACGTGCTCCCGGGAGTCAAAGAGAAAACCTTCCCGGGTGGTATACCCGATACCCATCGCCATAGCACCAACAACCTGCCCCCGGGCCAGGTCGGGGTTGATCACCCGCCCCACGTCCATAGAACAGACACCCTTCAATACCCGGAAGGAGCCGTCCCGGCGGTCAAGTTCCAGCTCCACCGCCATGGCGCCCAGGGTCCACTCCAGACCGGGGCGCCCCTTCCCCGTCTCCGCATCGATGTGGCTCAAATTGCGGGCAATATACTTGCCCCGGCCGATTACCGGCCCGCCAATGGCGTTTCCGTCGGGATAGACGTATCCCAGCACTACCGCTGAAAGGGGCAAACCGTGATCGGGGTCGTCCCGCAGAAAGACCCGCCCTCCGGCTACCTCAAGGTCTTCTTCAGGGGCCCGCAGCGGCGCCGAAGCGACCTGCCTGATCTGCCGCACCGCGTCATCAACGGCAGCAATGGCTGCCCGGCCCACCATAAAGAGGGTCCGGCTGGCGGCACTGGTCCAGTCGTGGGTGGACCGGTCCGTCATGACCTCCCGCACCACGTGAACCAGCCCGGGATCCATTTTCAGCCGTTCCGCCACAATCTGGGCAAGACCGGTATGAATCCCCTGGCCCATTTCCACCGCCCCGCTCACCACGTTGACCGATGCGTCCTCGTTGAAGGTGACAATCGCGCCGGCATCGGTAAAGGTGGGTATAGCCGGGGCCTTCCAGTAGCAGGAAAACCCCTTCGCCCGAATCCGGTGTTCGTCCACCACCGTGACATTCAGGTCCGCGGCGCCGCCCGCCCGGTCACCGTCCACGCTTCCGGCGTCCCAGCCGATATGCTTTGCCGCCCGGTCAATACACTCCCGGAGGTTTCCGGTATTTGCGTCCAGCACGTCCTGCGACGGCGTCTGATCCCCGGGCTGAATGGCATTTTTCCGCCGCAGAGCCACCGGATCCATCTTCAGTTTCTCAGCCAGAATATCCATGGACCGCTCCACTGCGTAACTCATTTCAATGTGACCAAACCCACGATAGGCAGTTGCGAAGGGGTGGTTGGTATAGACACAGTAACTGTCGGTCTTCACGTTGGGTATGTTGTAGGGCCCCGTAGAGGCGTACCCGGCGGCGCGACTCACGTTCACCGCGTAATCGGCATATCCCCCGGAATCAAAGAGGAATTCAACCTCTGCGGCAAGAAGAGTACCGTCCTTCCGCGCACCCAGCCGGACCGTCGCCTCAAGGCCCGGTCCCCCGGGGGAGCCCACCATGTCCTGTTCACGACTGTTGGCAACCCGCACCGGTCGTCCTCCCAGCGCCCGGGAGAGGAGATACGCCAGCGGTTCCAGCTGGATCCCCGCCTTGCCGCCGAAGCCTCCGCCAATCTCCCCAACCTGTACAATCAGCTTCCCGGGAGGAATACCGAAGACGCCGCTCATGATACCCCGCACCCCGTAGGGACTCTGGGTCGAGGTACGAATAACCACCGTATCGTCCGCCCTGATCTCCGCAACGGCAACACGCGGCTCCATGGCAGTATGATCCCTGGGAGGAAAGCCGTAACTGCCCTGAATGACCACATCGGCTTCCCGGAAGGCCGCTTCGGCATCGCCCTTTCGTATCTTTGTATGGTGGGCAACATTCGTCCCCGGTTCAGGCAGAATCGCCGGAATGTGAACGTACTCATGCATATCCGGATGGATAACCGGCGCGTCCGGCCGCATCCCCTCTCGAGGACTGCGGATAATTGGAAGTTCATCGTAGGTAATGGAAATTGAAGCTGCCGCTTTCTGCGCGGCCCGTTCATCGTCTGCTACAACAACCACCACAGGTTCACCAAAGTAACGGACCCGGTCTACCGCCAGGGCCGGCTTGTCTCCAAGGTACAACCCGACTCGCTGTGGAAAGTCCCGCCCGGTAAAAACGCCGCGGACACCGGGTACCGTCTCCGCCCGGGAGGCATCTATCTGTTGTATCGTTCCGTGGGCGGTCCTGCTGTTCACCACTGCGGCGTAGAGCATGCCGGGAGTGTGAAAATCGTCGGTAAACCGGGTTTTACCGGTGGTCTTGTCCCGGGCGTCCTGCCGCGGAACACTCACACCGAGAGACGTGCCGTCCCTGCCATCAGTCATATTTCAACCCCCTGAAAGAAAAAAGATACTGTCACGGCTCATTCTGCGGCAATGCGGGGTGGATTATTCGGCCTGTTCACCTTCGGCCTGTTCACCTTCGTCGGACCGGTCCGTCTCGTCCTCCGCCGCGGCACGCTCCCTGGCCAGGGCGGCGTCCACCCGTTCGGCAGCCATGGTATTCACCTCTTCAAGAAAATCGAACATGTTGGGCACTTCATTTCCAAAGGTTCGCGGCGGTATTTGCTCCTCTGCGGAAGTCCGGACCCGGTGGATCAACATATCGTCAGGTTCGCTGATGCGGACTTCCGCAAAACGCCCGGACGGCACAACTTCCCGGACATCGTGATCCCGGAGAGACGCCAGGACGACATATACATCCGACAGGTCCGCGCGGTTGTCACAGAGGGTATAGCGGTAGTAACAGTCTCCACTTTCCAGAAGATCCCGGATTTCCCGATTCCCGGCGTACCCGGGATCAGCTTCAAGACGGAGAGTGTGGCGCAGCCCTCCCAACCAGGCGGCTCCCATCTTCAACAGACGGGGGACCCGGGATTTTTCCAGATAGTAAAGCTCCCAGATACCGGACATGGCAGGAACAGAAGCGTTTATCCTGTGGCGGTCAACTCCTTCCATGGTAGACCAGGTGATCGTGTAGTACGCGCGGTCGCGACGTACCTGTCGGTAGATCGTTGGACCACGGGGCCGCGGCATTCCCGGTACTCCCTATTGTCGACGCATGGTCAGCATCCGGATAGTACCCTGCAGTTCCTGGATCTGGCGCTTCTGGGCGCTCATCACTTCCAGAAATTCTTCGGCGTCTGCGTAGTTCCGGGCACCGTCTGCGCTTTCCCGGTTTCGTACTTCCGCAAGATCATTCTGCGCCTCAATCCGCATAAGTTCGAACGAGTCTTCATAAAGATCCCGGGCCAGCGCCAGTGTAGGAAATTCCGGAGATTGGATAATTTTCTGGGCCAGGCGATCTATCTCGACGGCAAGGAGTCGTTCCTCGTCGTCGACAACAACGGGTTGTCGGGCCCGGTAGGTCGACGCTACCTCGTCGTCGTACACCATAAGGCCCAGGGACTGCAGCTCTACGCCCAGGTTTCTGTCAATCAGATCCCGCAGGCTTTCTGCAATAGAAAGGTCGTTCATATCCCGCACAAGATTCAGCACCAGGTTGGGTTGCAGAAGCTCAATAAACCGTTGTGCCTTGTCCGCCTCAGCTTCATCCATTTCCCTCATCGCCTCAATGACTGAGGCTACCTTTACGGGATTTCCCGGTCTCCGTTCCTTTATCTGCTTTCGCAGAAAACGCTCTACCTTTGTTTCCCCGGAAAATGCCCGCTGAAGAAACCGGAAGACCGCATTTTTCATGAAACTGTAGGCGTTAATAATAGCCCCCACGTGGGGAGAACTCACCAGAATACCGGAGTTGGATATCAGAAAGAAATCTATGACGTTGTTGGACGCCCCTGAACCGAGATCGAGGAGAACGTAATCCGCCTCCAGTGACTCGATATTGCGAAGAATACTTTTCTTCTGGGCGAAACCGATATTGGGTGTGCCGGCAACCAGCACGTCCCCGGGAATAAACAGAACGTTCGCATAAGGCGTTGGTGCAAGAAGGCTTTCGAAATTCAGCTTCCGGTCGGACAGGAAGTTACCCACCCCGGGGTTTTTATTCTTTATCCCCAGAGCGGAATGGAGGTTGGAACCTCCAAGATCGAGATCGATGACGATAGTTCTATACCCCAGCTGACCCAGCCGGACTCCCAGGTTGGCACACAACTCGGTTTTGCCGACACCGCCCTTTCCGCCGGCAATAGGAATGATCTTTGCGTTTCGTCGCTGGGTTATTACCATGTACAGTACCCGTTCCTTTTGGTTACTTTATCCTGTTTTGCTGACAGCATCAAATAATCGTACTATAGTACTCTATAGTGTCAAACCTTGCCGACGGAAAAAACCAAGGCAACCGCGTGTTTCAAGTGGATCGCGAGTGTTATATCGTGTACATGGGCACCGCGGGCCATGATGTCAGGCCCTTCCTGAGAATCGGCACAACTGCTTTTCTTCCGGAACAAATAAAACGACACATTGGTTCGGTAGTCATAACCGACCGTCTTACGGGAAATTTTCTTCTTGAAGCGGATTGTCTGGCTCCGCGCATCATCCGACACATCAGATACGTCGGAACGCCGCAACTCCTCGATGCGGTCAAGCACTACGCCCACGGTGAGCAGATCGGATCCATCGATCTGGAACCGGTGCCGGAACGGGTACCCAATCAGGGCGGCAGAGTTGTCTTTTACGATGACGGCAATCTTCGCGTCTTTCTTGACGGTCACCGCCTTTTCGACTTGTCACAGCGGGAGCGGGGAGACCGTCACTCTATTTTTCGCGTCGAGCGTATGGACTCAATTGTGAGCACATCCCGGGGTTCCTACCGTGAGGAAGACTTCCGGAATCCCGGTTTTATCGTGGATGGCAACGGTTCTGTCGCCATCTTCGCCGGTGGTCGCCTCTTCCTGAAACGTCATTCTGAGGGACACGGTCTTGCGGAATGGGCCCTGAAGGGAGTTCCTCTGTCGTTCATACAGGGTGCAGGCGACGCGGTTCCTTCGGACGTTTACGTGCAACTGTACCGCCTTCTACTGGTCCGTCGCCGGCCCGTCTTTCATACGAAACCCGATCCTCCCGGTATCGACGTTTTCCGGGCGGCGGGGCTGGAAATCACCGGAGAATCTCCGCCAGATCTGCCCGATGCTGCGCCCGGTACCACAGGCTCCGACTGGGTCCTTCCGGAAGGTGAAGGCTGGCACCACAATACACAACCGCCTCTGCTTGCGGGTGTACCGTACCGGTATGATGACTCCCCGCCGGAATTGGATTTTCGTCATCTCATGACGAAGGAACTGCAGAAACGGGTAGACAGTGCGAAAGACGCCGACTCGGTTCTGACTGCCATTGCCGGTGATGTCGACGTCCCTCCTATCGACAGGGTGTGCAGCGCCTTCTGGTTATGGAATCGCACGTTTACAAAAGATGCCCGTGAAGGAATTCTCTCGGCGTTTCGTCGCTCCTTTCTGCCGGTGATAGGCCTGATTCGCAAAGATGGTCCTCACTGGCGTGTCCGATTCAGGCCTCGCCCCGGGCTGTCACGAAGCGCCGCCGGAGACAACGAAAAGGCCCGGGAAAAGATAATGCCGTACACGGTCACGGAAACTGATGATTCGGCGTACCAGAGGGAGCGGGAACGACTCCTGGCTTTCCTTCAACAAATGGTTGCAACGGGCCATTCCCGCGAGCCGGCCGGGAAGACTCCCGTACCACCGGCACCCTCAACGGAGGGTGAATCCGATTCAACCGCCGCCGTTGCTCATGACACTCCTGCTCAGAGCGGTAACACTTCCGGAGCGACCCGGTCGACAAAAGCTCCTATGTCGACAAAACGGTCGACGACGGGTCAGTCCTCCACAACACGTGCATATCTGCCGCTGCTTATTCTTGTGCTGCTACTCCTCGGTATTGGTGGTGCCTTTCTGGTAAACCGCTTTTCTCAAGGAAACGAATCCTCGCATACTGCGGCGGACACGCCTGTTACGGAAACGCCTGCGGTGATAGTACCGGCGACGGACAAGACACTGCCGGCAAGCGCAGAGGAACAACAGACCGAAACCGTGGCTCCACGGGAAGACAACTCCGGGACGACCGTTGTGTCCGAATCTCCCGAAGTTGCCGTCGCTCCGTCCCCGTCCGAGGGAGATCTCCGTACCGTCCCCGCAGGAACGGACGATAATAACAATAGTGACCGTAGTGAAAACGCACCGGTATCAGACAGTATAACACCGACCACGCCGTCACCATGGACCGTTCAGGACGTCCTTCGGGTTACAAACTGGATCGCCGGCGCCAACGGCTTCCGCCCGATCGGCGCCAAAGACATCGAAAATCGACGGGATCCGGACTGGATCTTTCCGGGAAATATCTTTCGGCTGCCCGACGACCGGGCGCAAACCGTCGTCGCCGGCGACACCCTCTGGTCAATCTCCGAATCGTTTCTGAATCAACTGTTTTTGGCTTCAAACATGGAACTTTCACATTTCCGTGATTTAATTGATAGCGATGAGTACCCGGTGGACGAGTTGAAACGGATAAGGAGGTAACAACCGGTACCGGGGATGGCGTTTTATAAGTAAAATGGTAAAGTTTATGGGATCCAAACTGTCCGGTCCGGATTCGGAGCGAGACAGGAAAAAAATAGAATCAAGTGTGCGGCACCGGAACTCCGGACGCATACGCTCTATCGAGGAGGAGCACTATGTCTGATCTGTCACGAAGCCCAAATGTCTTTCACCCAAACAGGCCGTCGGCCGTCGGTTCGCGGAACAGTCTTGCCCAGGACGGGCGGGACCAGAAAGTAGAATACGATCAGTTGATTCAGGAGGAGGCTGAGCGTGTTCTTGAGACGATTCAGACGAAACTTCCCAAAGAAGTACTTGAACGTCTGGAAGTCATGGGCGGTCTGAAGGAGAAGCTATACAACTACTTCAACCAGAATTACCAGAACATGTTCAACCGGTATATCACCACCACAGAAGACGAGATGGTGAAGAAGATCCGGAATTTCATCGACAAGGAAGAGAACAAGACGCTCGCCCGGTATACGCCCAAAGAAATTTCCGAGATGTTGGACCAGATCGCCGGGGCGGATAAGTTCAATACCGGAGAAATCGAGAAGTCTATTGTTAACATGTACGGGCATCTTCAGGGCCATATCCAGCGTGGCATGAACGACCTGGAGAACGAGACAAACTCCCTGCTCCGTCAGAAGACCGATGTCGGCGCATTTATCCGCGGTGAAAACGCCTATTCCGTTGTAAAGGCGGCCTTTAAAGACAGCTCCCACAAGCCGAAAACGGTCAGTGATGTCAAACTGTCGGTCAATATCCTTGATTCCGAGCTGATCAGTCCGATTTTTCAGTATCAGGCTACGGTGGAATATCTCATCAAGGACCAGATTGCCCGGACGATCACCAACCTGATAGATCAGGAAGTTGAACAGTTCCAGGACCAGCTGGTTGACGAAGGTCGGGAAGAGCTGTCCGATTCCGAGATTATCTTCGAAAAGATGAAACGGGTCACCAACTTTACCGACGATGATGTGGAAGATGAAACTTCAAAGCGGTATACCTTCCTGGCAAAGGACCTGATGGAAAAGATCGAAGGACTCCGTGCCGAAATTGATCCCAACCAGTTTGATCCCGTCAACATCCGGGAGAATCTGAAAAAGATTATCGACATGGAGAACATCCGTAACCGGGGCTTCAATACCGCCGTCAACTCCATAACTTCAATCCTGGACACCAGTAAAATGGGTTACCAGTACGTGGAAAACCTGAAGAACGCCCGTGAGCTGATAATCCGGGAATACGAAGACACCGACGGCGAGCAACTGCCGGACGAACGGTATCAGATACGTCTCAAATACTTCGACTCCGACCAGCTTGCCAGAGAGAGGGAAGCCTATGATCAGCAGATGGAGGCGTTCCGTCGGGAAATACAGCGTCTGTATGACGTTGTGGAAGCGGTATACGACACGGGCCGATCGAGATTCAAGGTAAACGACTTCGACGATCTTGCGAACAAGATGGAACGGAAAATCAAAAAGCGACGGGAAAGCGGTGTCGACGAAGAGGCGGGAGGCGCTCTCGTTGAAGAGATGCGCCGGACCTGGAACGAAATACAGCGACTCAAGGCGGAGCCCACCGACGTGGAACGTCTCAACCAGACCTATACCCATGAGAAGACGCTCTTCAAGAAGATGCTCAACAAGGCTTCCAGCCGGATCGAGCAGGTATATGGATATCAGAATCCAAAGGAACGGGTCATTCTGGACGATCGGGTGCGTTTTCTCCGACGGGAGTTCGAAGATTTCGACTACCTCATCAACCCCTACCATATCCAGTCCGGTGTCGTTCTGGATGTTGACATTACCAGCATCAAACGCAAGAAATTCACTCTTAACGGCATGGCCAACGTGCTGAACGAATTTCTCCACGGGATTTCCAAGGGGTTCCAGGATGCCGCCTTCGCAGCATTCAAACGCCGGCGTTCAACCGTTCGGGAAGATATCGGCATGAACTTCTCCGGTGAATACGAAGAACCGGTCGCCCCACATGGCGTCGCCGCCAGCGCTGCCGCCGAGACGACAGCACCGGCAGAAAGCAGTCGCAAGGGAGCCTCCGCCAAGGGACAGGCCAATGTCTCACCGGGAAAAGGAGATATTTCCAGCGACGATCTGCAGGAACTGTAAGTCATGCTTGGCAGTCTGGATATTCTTTCTCGCAGGGCCGGTTTTAATACCGCCCTGCGGCACTTCAGGGCGACCACGGCCTTTCTCAAACCGATTGAGGGAGGAGAGAACCTGGCGGACCTTGTGGCGGATGCACTTGAAAACGGGTCTATTGAACGTTCTCAGGTGCGGCCTATTGTAAGTGCCCTGCTACCGGATAAGTACAGCTATCGGACTCTGTCCCGGAACGCCCGGCACACTATCGATACTCCCGAGCAGATTATAGAAACCCTCGGTACATGGACGGCTCTACAGATAATTGTGGCTTATGAACATCCCGAGGCCGGTCTCTTTCTCATCAATCCGGTCAACACCGCCTCCTGGGAAGCGGCACTACCTATCCTGAAGGACGAACTGATGGTGGTGTATGTTGCCGCCATGCCGGAAGCGAAAATTTCCGACGATGGACTGGACAAGGCTGTTATCGATGTTCACGCCGTTCTGGCTGGAGAAACACCCCGGGGCCGAAAGGAATATGTCCTTCCGGAAGGAGTCACCAGGACCGCGCCGGCGCCGGTCCGACAGGCCCAGCCGCAGCAGGATGCAGCTGCGGGGCCGGTTGCCGGTTCCGGGGGCGGAAAGCGGCGCATCACACCGCGCTATTCCGTAGTCGTCACCAACGAGCTCTTTCACAACGGAAATGTTGAGGCGTGGAAGCGGATTATCGCCAGTTTTCGCACATCCTACCCGGCGCTGGAAGTACTTATCTGGTATGACAATGAACGCATTAACGACATAAATGCTCTGTTCAAATGGGGAAAAGTCAAACACGGCACGCCGATCATGTTCAGCGTTGCCGGTGAAGAAATCAAGGACGTTTCAAAGCTGCAGCGGTACCTCTTTGAGGGAGCCAGCCCTCGCTTTGAGATGTTTCTGAAGGGTGGTATTGACCAGCCCCTCGAGTTGTTCTGACAGGGAGGTACAACACATGAAACATTTGATACCCTTCGGTACCGACCGGAAAGTCGTGGACGACTCAGTCCTTGAATTGGTTGGAAGCCGCGGTAAACGGGCGGTCTCACTGGCCGACCTGAACGTTCCTATTTGTCCCGGGGTAGTACTACCCAGTGAAGCTCTGTCCCTCTTCCCGGAAAACACCACAGCGGCGTGGTCGGTCATGAAAGACCCCCTTGCTACGGTGGAAAGGACGATGAACAAACGGTTCGGCGATCCCAAAACACCACTTCTTCTGAAGGTTGTAGAGAGTCCCATGTTGAACGTCCGCAGTTCATTACCGTCGGTTCATCATGTCGGTCTCTGTTCTTCCACGATAGACTCTCTCGCTGCTACCATGGGCGAAACCTTTGCATGGCAGGAGTACGGTTATCTCATCGGAAGCGTGCTGAAACTGGAAAGCATGGTCGAAGAGGACCAGGATCGAAAAAAGAAGTTCCAGGAGTACCGGGAAGAGCTGCGGGCGGCAAAGCGGAAATCTTCTATTCAAAAGACTATCGAGTCTTTCGCGGAAGTCATTCCGGCAGAGTTCTATGACGAACCCTTTTTTCAGCTTGCCCACATAAGCCATCTCTTTCGCAAGGCCTTTGCGTTGAGCCCCACCACCGAGGATTCGGCGGTGATGATTCAGGCTATGGTCTACGGTAACCTGGACAAGAACAGCTCGTCCGGATATCTCTTTTCACACCATATCATCACAGGGGCGGATGAACTCCAGGGTGAGTTTTTTCCTGAGTCTTTTGATGAGACGGGCAAGAAAGGCAAAGCCCTCACGGGACTGTCCAAGCCACATTTGACACAGCTCAAGGAGATTGCCCGGACGCTGGAAGACCACTTCCGCGAAATCCGGTGGGTTCGATTTGCTATCGAGGCGGGGCAGCTCTGGCTGGTTGACCAGGCGTCGGTACCCAACAAATCGGCCCAGGCGGAGATAAAGACCTTGCTGGATCTGTTGCGACGTGGTGTTGTCACAAGTGATTACGTAATAAAAACGATCAAACCGGGACGTCTGTCGGAAATATTGCACCCTACTCTTGATCCGTCTTCAGTCGCGTCCTTCCCCAAAATTGCTGGAGGTATTGCCGGTTCTGTCGGCGCGGCGATCGGCCGCGTCTACTTTACTACGGAAAACCTCGCCACGGCATTTCGACAGGCACAGCAGGCAGGTGAAGACACCAGCATGATTCTTGCCATGCCGTCCACCTTCGCCGGAGATGTGAAAGGCATAGAAATCGCCCAGGGAGTCCTTTCATCTGAGGGAGGATACGCTTCCCATGCGCCCGTTGTAGCCCGAAGCCTGGGAAAAGTTGCCCTGGTTCGGCCGGACATACAATTTCTGAAGCGTTCCATGAAGATTGACGGTCAGGAGATCAAAGAGGGAGATGTTATCACTATTGACGTCCCCTATTATGAGGAACCGTATATCTTTGTCGGCCAGGGAACCCTGACAAAACCGACGCCGGAAGACAGTGGTCTTCTTGAACTGCTGGAGATCGTTCAGACCAGAATTACCGATATCGACGTTCACGCCAACGCCGATCAGCCGCGGGACGCGTCCCTGGCCAAGATGTTCGGCGCCAAAGGGATCGGACTCTGTCGTACGGAGCATATGTTTTTCGATGAGAAGCGAATAAACCGCTTTCGGTACATGATCCTGGCGGACGAAGAGAAGGCCCGTATAAAGGCGCTTGACAGCCTCTACAAGGATCAGACCAAGGACTTCTATGAGCTGCTGAAGATTATGGATGGTATGCCCGTCACGATCCGTCTTCTGGACGCGCCACTCCACGAGTTTCTGCCTAACGGAGATGCGGCAATGAAAGAGTTTGTCGCCCAGGCACAGAAAGATAAAATGGGGCTGACAAAAGCTCAAATTATCGCCCGAAGCCAGCTCCTGCGGGAGTTCAATCCAATGCTGGGTCATCGCGGAATTCGCATCGCCATCTCCTATCCGGAAATCTACCGAATGCAGACCCGGGCAATCTTCGACGCGGCCTACAAACTCAAATCTGAAGGATTCGATCCAAAACCGGAGATTATGATACCTCTGGTGATGACACCAAAAGAGTTGAAAGTTGTCCGTAACGGCAAGCGCATTGAAGGAAAGCAAATCCTGGGTATCAGGGATATTGAGGCGGAAGTACACGAGAAGTACGACGGGGTATCCATTGACTACAAAGTTGGAACGATGATTGAGCTGCCTGCCGCAGCACTGAACGCCGACGCCATCGCCCGATACGCAGACTTTTTCTCCTTCGGGACCAATGACCTTACCCAGACGACGTACGGCATTTCCCGAGATGACTTCAACACCTTCTTTTCCGATTACACCGAGCTGGACCTCCTGCCGGGAAATCCCTTCAAGGTGTTACAGCCTCAGGTAAAGGAGCTGGTGCAGATCGCGGCACTGCGAGGTCGAATGGTACGGCCCGATCTGGGCCTGGGTCTCTGTGGTGAACACGGCGCTGAGCCTGACAACATCGGCTTTATCAGGGAGTCCGGACTGGATTACGTCTCTGTCTCGCCGTTCGGCATTCCTATTGCCAAGCTGGCCATAGCGCAAATGAATCTCGACGCCCAGTAACTTCCGGATCCTGCGGTCCCTCGTTCGGCGGTCCCTCGGGGCCGCCGTTATTTTTGGTACTCTGCCGCTTCCAGAAATGTGCATAGATGGGAAAATGATCGGACCAGATACAGTTTTATCAGCGTCTCCGGGACGTGAACACTGGTCGGGAAACTGCTTATAATCAGCATAAATGATCGTTCCGCCATCTGCCGACCTCCCGGGCTGACCTTGCCGTTTTCCAGGCCGGAATTCAGCAGACCGTCCCGAATAGCGTGATCGAGTGCGTCCGAACCCTGTCTGTATAATCGAACGGCCTTCTGTTCCGGACCGGCATAGACCTCGTGGTTTTTCGGTTTGATCAGCATGTTTTCGTAAAAGGCGGATGCAAAGTCAAGTATTGCCGCAAGCTGCCGGTACTGAAGAGTACTTCCCGGCCACTCCTCGGTTTCACGGAGAGCCTCGACAACCGCCGAAGTCTGGCGAATTGTCGACCTGAAACGGTAACGCAGCGTCCCCTCCTGGCGCAGGTATACGTTGTCCATTCCATGGTTGTAGTAGACAAAGACCTGGTCCAGCAGAGCGTCATACAGGTCGGCAATGCGCAGCTGCATGGCGACACTGTAGCCGGAATCCCGGAAATCCCTTTCTTCGTGCCGGGTCCGGGACGGTGGGGGGGATTTTCTGAGATAATCCGTTACGGCGGCGTACGCTTCAGTTAGCTGTACCGTCATTTGATGAGACCACTCTCCTCTGTCCATATTACGGTCGGGATGGTACTCTTTCAGGAGACGCCGAAAAGATGCACTGACATCTTCAACCGAGGCGTATTCGTCAAGCTCCAGAAATTCGTATGCTTCGGTCACATCCATCGTTACCATATTACGTTACCACGTTTTTCGGGACAATCCTTTTGCATGCCGACACAACAACGTATACACTATCACCATAGACGGAGGAACATGTGGAAACACTACAGGAACTATTCACAGCCTATAAAGAAGGAACGCTGCCGAAAGAACACGGCTATATCGTCAGCGTCTTTTATCACAACTCGACAACCTATACACGGTACGAGCTCATATCCTTCAATAACGTCAAGGATATATACACCAACGAGGACGGGTTGGTCTTTCAGGCCGAGGGAAGAAAGCTCTACGTTCTGGTGGAACCGGCGGGTTATCCGAACGGACATACCGAACCGGCGTACCGGACCGATTCAGAACGAATTCCTTATCGCAAGAAAGAACTGATCGACTACATTACGCGGCGGCAGGATCATGTCTACATTGGCCGGGAACCGGTGGTAACCTACACATCCTTCACAATTATGAAATCGGTGGGCCATGATGTTTCCTACGTCTTTTATCCCCACGCCAATATTGAGGAGTCCATACTGGAATTCTTTCGGATGTCTTTATGGAAGCACGCCCGGGTTCCCCAGGGAGATGCCCGAAAGCTGAAAGATGCAATTCAGGAAGTTTTCAAGAAGATTATCGTGACTTCCGAATTCAAGTAACGTCGCGTCGACCATCGGCAGGCCCCGACCTTTTTGGACCGGGGCGTGCTCACTCCGATATTCTGCGCCAATATATTGCGGCCGGTTTGTGTCCATCCCCGGCGACCGGCTACCCTGCAAGGGACAGTAGCACGCCGGCTGCTACCGCCGAGCCGATAACTCCCGCGACGTTGGGCCCCATTGCGTTCATGAGCAGAAAATTTCGAGGGTTTTCTTCCTGACCGACCTTCTGGACAACCCGGGCCGCCATGGGTACCGCCGATACTCCCGCGGCTCCGATCATAGGATTGATCTTTTTCCCGGAGAGAATATACATCAGTTTTCCAAGAAGCACTCCGCTCGCAGTCCCGATCGAAAAGGCTACCAGGCCAAGCCCGATGATAAGCAGTGTATTGACAGTCAGAAAACCTTCGGCGGACATCTTGCTGCCCACACTCACACCCAGAAGTATAGTAACGATATTGATGAGTTCATTCTGGGCCGTTTTTGACAGGCGTTCCACGACACCTGCTTCCCGAAAGAGGTTTCCCAGCATTAGCATGCCTACCAGGGGGGTTGCCGGAGGAATGGAAAGAGCAATCACAATGGTAGTAGCAATAGGGAAAATAATCTTTACCCGCTGCGAGACCGGTTTGACGTCGGTCATGACGACCACCCGTTCCTTCTTTGTCGTCAGCATGCGAATGATCGGCGGCTGAATAACCGGTACGAGAGCCATGTACGAGTACGCCGCAACGGCGATAGGGCCAAGCAGGTGTGATGCAAGCTGAGAAGTAAGATAGATGGCCGTAGGACCGTCGGCTCCACCGATAATGGCAATTGAAGCAGCTTCAGCGAAGGAAAAACCCAGAAATCGGGCTCCAAGAAGCGTACCGAAAATCCCGAATTGGGCGGCAGCACCAAGAAGGAAAGTATTGGGCTTCGCCAGAAGGGGACCAAAATCCGTCATGGCTCCCACGCCGAGAAAGATCAGCGGCGGGAAAATACCTTTGTCGATACCGTAATAGAAGTAGTACAGCAGCCCTCCGTCGGCAGTCAGTCCGGCCAGCGGGATATTTGCAAGGATTGCTCCAAAACCGATAGGAACCAGCAGAAGAGGTTCGTATTTTTTTGCGATACCCAGATAAACCAGAAGCGCTCCTACGGCGATCATCAACAGGTCTTTCCAGGTAATGACGGAGAATGCGGTAGATTGAAGAATCTCGAAAAGCAAGGACATCTGTTAACCCTTACCCTATCGTCAGGAGGGGTTGTCCCTCTTTCACACTGTCGCCGGGTTTGACCGATACCGAAGTCACCGATCCGGAAGACGGTGCCATGACATCGATGTACATCTTCATCGCCTCAAGAATGACCACCTTGTCCCCTTCCGTTACAGTTGCCCCTTCCGAGATAAGAACCTGATCTACTACCCCCGTCATTGGAGAGAGAACCGCACCGGCACTTGCCGCGGATGGAGCGTGCGGGAGCTGCGCACTCCTTCCGGAGGTCCTCGGAATGACCGCGGCAGGCGTCGAAACCTGAACTGAACCGGTAGGCGCCGTCGATAGGGCCTGTACCCCTACGATGGATTCCGTCAGAATTCTGACGGAGTACTCCGTTCCGTCCCGTTCAACTACAATGTTTTCACCATCCCTGACAGCGGTGAGAGTAATCTCTTCACCGTCTACGTTGAGTGTCAATTCTCGCTTCATCGTTGTCCTCGTTGTGTCCATATACCGGAATAGGGTGCGTATTCCGTCTCTTCTGCCGCGATATAGGCCAGTACTCCAGCAATTACCCATCGAGGCAGCCCATTGGAGTCAACTACGTCAGCTCCACCGGTTGTGACCGGTTGGTCCACCCCGGCCCCGTCGTTACCGTTTTCGGAAGTCCGAACAACCACAGGAGCATCGAAAAGGCGGCGAATAACCAGCATCATCACGCTCAGCAATACCAGAAAGAAAAAGACCGTTCCCATACCGACTACAGCTGTCAACAGAGCGAATGAATAGGATTCTATGTTCATAGTGGAATGTTCCCGTGTTTCCGTTCCTCCCGCGACTCCTTCTTGCCGGCGAGCATTTCCAGAGAGCGCACCAATTCGGAGCGACTGTATACGGGATCGATCACGTCGTCGACAAACCCGTATCCCGCTGCAACGAAAGGATCCATGACGCTTTCCTTGAACTCTGCAATCTTTGCGGCCCTGGCGGCCTCGGGGTCGTCCGCTTCGGCGATATCGCGCCGAAAAATAACACTGGCCGCTCCCTCAGCCCCCATGACGGCTATCTGTGCTGTGGGCCATGCAAGAACGCGATCATATCCAAGAGACTTGGCGGCCATGGCGATATACGCTCCACCGTAGGCCTTCCGAATAACCAGAGAGATTTTCGGTACCGTCGCTTCCGCTATAGCGTAAAGAATTTTTGCGCCGTGCCGGATTATTCCGCCGTGTTCCTGGGTAACCCCGGGGAGGAACCCCGGGACGTCTACCAGTGTGACCACGGGAATATTGAACGAATCGCAGAAACGTATGAAACGCGCCCCCTTGTCACTGGCGTCGATGTCCAGAGCGGCGGCTACAACCGAGGGTTGATTGGCAAAGATACCGACCACCCGACCACCAAGGCGGGCAAACCCGACCACCACGTTTTTCGCGTAATCCCGATGGACTTCCATAAAACTGCCGCGGTCAAAGACGACGCCGATAAAGTCACGGACATCAAACCCACGCCGCTCTTCATCAGGAACGACGCTCAGGACTTCCGGGACCTTTCTGTCCGGGTCGTCCCAGGATGACGAATCGGGACCGATTCTCGGCGGCGATTCACCGTTATGTGCCGGTAAATATGAGAGGAGGCGTCGGATACCTGCCACACACTCGTCTTCGCTGGCGTAGCGAAAATGGGCAACCCCGCTGCGGGACGCATGGGCGACGGCACCACCCAGTTCTTCGTGAGAGATTTCCTCGCCGGTCACCGCGCGAATCACATCGGGTCCGGTAATGTACATGTTACTGACGTGATCAACCATGAATATAAAGTCGGTAATACCGGGTGAATAGACCGCACCGCCGGCACAGGGGCCGAGAATCACCGAAATCTGAGGAACCACCCCGAAAGCGTCGGTATTTGCCCGAAAAATCTTTGCGTATCCGTCCAGGGAAAGAACACCTTCCTGTATCCGGGCTCCGCCGGAGTCATTGATCTGTATGAAGGGGGTCCGTGTCTTTATAGAAAGTTTCTGGGCTTCGGCGATTCGTTCCGCATGTTTTTCTCCCAGAGAACCGCCTAAAACGGTAAAGTCCTGGGACGATACAAAAACCTGTCTGCCGTCAATAAGACCGCTTCCGGTGACGACACCATCACCGGGCTGCCGCTTGTCTTCCAGACCGAACATGGTTGCCCGACCGCGGATATACGTCTGGTGCTCAACAAACGACTGCGTGTCAAAAAGACGGTCAAGCCGCTCGTGCGCGGTCAGCTTTCCCTTTTCATGTTGTTTTTCGATCCGCTCCTGACCGCCTCCACGATGCGCCTGATCGCGAAGGTCTTTCATATGCTGGATCGCCTCACGCATGCTCACGAAGAACTCCTTTCCCGACTGGAGATGAAAGATAGACAGAAACGGTAAGCCGACTATCGTTGGATGTCAAGGAAATCGGCTCGGGAAGCGCGTTGGTACTTGCAAAAGATGCAAAGGGATGTACACTGAAGGTCAGGTTTTTGTTAGGCGGTCGTTGGCCGCCGGACGCATCATCCGCGAAGGAGTAGCACGTATGTCCGATTCTTTGAACGAACCAGTAACCGGCAAGACCGTTGTACTGGGTCTGCAACACACTTTTGTCATGTTTGGGGCGACGGTCCTTGTACCGTTGATCACCGGACTCGATGTTGGTGTCACCCTGTTTGCTGCAGGACTTGGAACGTGGATTTTCCATATTGTCACCAAATGGAAAGTTCCGGTATTTCTGGGAAGTTCCTTTGCCTTCATACCTGCCCTTGCAGTGATCGGGGCCCGGGAAGGTCTGGAATACGCCCTGGGAGGTATTTTTGTCGCCGGTCTGATGTACATCGTGGTGGCGATAATCTTTACTTTCGTTTCTGCTGATGTACTTCACAAGATTCTACCCGTATGGGTGACCGGTCCGGTAATTATCCTCATCGGTATCATTCTCGCACCGGTGGCAATTCTCAACGCAACAGATGGTTATGTCGGTACTGTCGTGGAACAGATCGGTGTCCTTGGATCCTGGGCAGTGGCGCTGTTTACCTTTGCTGCGGCGATATTCGTCAAACTGGCCTTCCAGAGATGGGGTATGAAGTTTCTTTCGCTCCTGCCGGTTCTGCTGTCGATCATCGCCGGTTACCTTCTGTCGGTCATTATCGGTATTGTCGACTTTTCCGGTGTTCAGGATGCCGCATGGTTCGGCATTCCAGCGTTCAGCACTCCGAAGTTCTCTGTCACGGCTATCAGTTTTGCCGTTCCTATCGCTATTGTGACGATCGTGGAACACTTCGGTGACGTTCTGGCTATCGGAAGCGTGACAAAACGGGACTTCATCAAGGATCCCGGTATTAACCGGACGCTCCTTGGTGACGGTATTGCAACCTCGATTTCCGCGTTGATTGGTGGCCCCGCCAATACGACATACAGCGAAAACACCGGTGCGGTTGCTCTCACTGAGGTGTACAACCCCTGGGTTATGCGCATAGCCGCTATATTCGCTATCGTGTTGTCTCTCATTCCGAAGTTCACCGCGCTGATCGCTTCGGTTCCCGCTCCGGTAATCGGCGGTATTTCTATCCTGCTCTTCGGTATGATCAGTTCCATTGGTGTCAAGAACATGGTCGACGCAAAAGTTGACCTCAATGATCCCAAGAAGCTGATGATTGTCGCCGCCATGCTCGTACTCGGTCTTGGTACAGCTGCAGCTGAAGTCGATTTTGCTATCGGTAACTTCAGTATCGGCGGCCTCGGTCTGGCTGCTATTGTCGGTATTCTTCTGAACCTCGCTATCAATTTCGAGAGCTTCAAGCGCACCTGAGTCTGAACACGACCGGGTGCCGGGAAGCGGGGGCCTCCATCCAGGACTGCGATGGGGGCCCTTTTTTTCGAACAGAACAATAGACGGCGTCAACCGGGTGTTTTTGCGATTTCGGGTGCCGCAACGCGGTAGACGAAAGTGTGGAGTTGCACCAGAGGCATGGAAATCATCGACAGCAGAACAGCCTTGAAAATCGGGCGCTTTGTCCCAACGACCGGCAGGGCCCTTCTTCAAAGTGTCCACAGGGATGTGATAAACCTGGAACAGCAGGATGAACTGGGGGCATTCTTCGTGTCCCTGGTCCGCAGGAAATGGGACTTCACGGAGCTGGGTGTTTTGCTCTCCCACAGGGTCTGGGAAGAAGTCCACGACACACTCCCGCCGGTGGATACCGAGATGGTATACACATTCGTGTTGCAGAAAAACTCAGAACTACTTACCACGTCTGAAATTAAGTTTCCCGTTGCAGAAAACTACTCCCTGGAGAACCAACTCATTACGCCAAAAGAGCTTGCGGGACACGTTGCAACACGATTCTGTATACCCGCCCAATACCACAACCGAGGGCTGCTTTCCGTCGCGGAAATTATCCAGCCGTCGGGCGGGCAATCCCTGGCGGATCCATTTATTCGACGGACCGAAGAGGTGCTTAAACGGATCTACGAGACACATGCAGACCAACTGGATCTTTCACCGTTGGTCGGACTGGGCATCGGTTTCACCCCCGCCGGCGATGATTTTATTGCCGGCGCGTACCTTATGGAACGCCTGCTCACCAACCTGGTCCTGCCCGATTCCAAACGGTACACAGAAAAAACACATCGTGCGGGACCTCACGAAAATGGCACGCCAACGAGATTCAAACCAATAGATTCTGTAGCTTTGTGGAACCATCTGGGAAAGACAACAACCGGCGGTGCTACCCTTCTGCGGCTCGTGCTGAACGACGCCCCACCGGCCTATCTGGCGGCGATGGGGTACGCCCTGATTCATGGCGACGGCCCCTGTGCGGCCCGGATCGCCGAGGATCACGGTCATACGTCGGGGTTTGATGCCCTTGCCGGTATGATCTGGAGGGTCGGGACGTTCATTGGTGATACGACCTGAGCATTTCCCACGATCCGGTCACAATCGACGCCGCATCGTATTGCCGGTCATCAAGGTATATGGCAGGTGTGCTTCAGCGCTTACCTTCACATCGGCACGACCATCCCTGCATTAATCCCGAAGTCCGGCGCGACGTAGCTCGGAGGAACGCTCCTGCTGCAGCTTCCTCCGATTCCCGCCGAGCCGCCCCTGCCTCCTCAATTTGTCACCGTTACTTCGGCTTTGATTGTGCCGAATCGAGTACCAGACGGCTGCGTCCGATATGCTTCTCGAATTACATCATAAAGTGTAACTACGATATAACCTAGATAAGAGTTTGACTCCCCGGCAGCGAGATACTCCACATGGGTGATCGCGAGGGGCCCATCGAGAACACCTGCTATACCGCCGGCCGCTGCAAGTTCCGCGCCACCGGAAGTCGTAAACGAGCCAAACCTCACCGCCACGTCTTCATCCTGATTGTAGGCACTTTGCCACTCATAGATCAGGGGCGAAAGAATCGCCATCGTCTGAAAGTAATGATCCTGGGTGGAGCGGGTTGTCGGCGCAACGACGTGCCTCGCTTCAATCGCATCCGTCGCTGTCGGCGGCAGAAAGCTGCTCTCAACGAGGGTCGGCTCGTATGGCCCTTTATCCTGCAGCTTGGCTCCGGAGTACGCTTCTTCCACCAGGAATCCCAGCGGATTGTCATCGGCTGAAAATGGATCTATCACCTTGTACGGGTACAGCTCGCTCTCAATAAAGCCTACCGCAGAGACCAGGTATGCCGGTACCGTCGCGCGACCGTCCCCGAACACTCCGTGCCCGAAGACGAGAAGCGACTGACCATCGGCGGGCAATCCTGTCACATAGGTCACCGTTCCTGAGATGTAAGAGCGAAAAATATTCCCATCCAGGTAGCGAAGGAGGATAGACTGTCCGGCAATAGGGGTGGTTGTCTGCCGTATCGCCAAACCCGCAGTATCTGCGCCGAAGGAGGTGGTTGGTGACGCTCGCCCGAAAACGCATTCTTCCCGAGGTAGCCCGAGACTTCCGCATATCTCAGCAAGAGTCTCTGCTTTGATCCCCGTAAAGTACCGCGTTACCAGAAGTTGCCGCCCAGTGGTCACGACATCACGTTCTTGTACCGCAAGAAGCCGGGCGGTCATTTCCTCAATCGGCCGGGCAAAGAAAATCTCTTTGTTCGTTGGGTCCCCGGCGTAGAGCGCTGCCACCACCCGGCCGGCGCCGTCCACGATCGGCGACCCGCTGTCCCCGTGACCCACCTTCACGTCGTCGGTATGCTTCAAGGCGATAATTATGTCGTAGTAGTCCATTCCCCGATACTCCACCGGGTACTCCCGCACCTCATATCCTGATCGATTGAGTCTGACGTAAAGCTCGGGATCACTTCCTTTTTCGTCGATGAGGTCGCTGATTTTCTTCCACTCGGTAGGGTTATCCCGAACAACGCGGTACCCGGGCCTCTCACTTTCGTCCTTACGGTAGAACGGGTCATTACACGCTGTCGCGAATAGAATCACCAATACAAGGATACCCAAAAATCGAAGCACAACTTGCATACCGCAAGTATAGTTGATGAGTCTCTCTACGCACACCATTCCGGGAATTCGCAGAACCTGAGGACCACAATCGCCATCCCGGCTACTCTTTCTTCCGCAAGGATGATTATTACCGGATCCGCGTAATTCTGATTGAAACAATCATGATTTCGTTGTCCATTTTTCTCGCAAATTACTTTGTAGGAGGATCAAAATGGGTAAACCGGTGGTTCTGGGAATGTTGGTGATGGCCCTCGGCCTGATTCTGGCCGGGTGTCCTACACCAACTGATTTTTCATTGGATCTGGATCAAACCAGTGGGATCGACAAGCTTGATTCGCCGAGCAATTTCAAGGCGACGGTGATCACCGACGAAGCAGAAATCGGGGCTAGTCAGACCGCCACGATAACGGTTGGCGGTGTTCTTTTGACGTGGGACAAGGTCAATGATGCTGTTCGGTATGATGTATACCGTCGTGCAGAAGAAAACCTTGATTCGTGGATCTATGTCGGGCCTGCTTATGACACCTTCTTGTATCACATGGTGTCTGAATCGACTCCGTATACCGCCGGCAACACCTACGAATATCGTGTCTGGGCAATACCCCAGAACAGCGTGTTGGATGGTTCAGATACCCAAGACGAATCGGCACTGGACGAACTCTACAACAGTGACCCCGCAAAGACCAGCGTGAAGATTAACAGCACCCATGAAATCGCCTCCGGTCTTACCCTTACGGCACCGACAGTTGCCGACATCACGCTGGACGAGGACATGAACCCGGTCATTTCCTGGAACGCCGTGACGTTTGCCACCCACTACAAGGTGTATCGAACCATGAATGACGGGACAAAAGCGTTGGCTAAGGCTGACTTCACCCACCTGCACACTGAAAATCAACTACCCGGAAGAACAACCTACACGTGGGTGGATAGCGACGAGCTATACGGCACCTACAACTACGTTGTGGTGGCTATGGTAGGCTCGGAGAATAACCCGGTATTTTCGCCGAGTGCGTTTCCGGCAGCAGCGGATCAGAAGTCCGTGACTATTGATATGCTGGCGACGCCTGACGCCCCTGATACTACGGCTGTGTCAGCGGGTATCAAGCTCACGTGGGACAGCGTGCAGGGTGCGGACACATACAAAGTATTCCGCAGCTCCGACGGTGGCACCACATTCACCGACGTGACAGTCGCAGCCAGTTTCCAGACAGTTTCCCGGGAAGAGATCATCTACCTCGATACTGATGCAACCGACAACGATCTGGTCTTTGGTCAGGAGTACTTTTACAAGAACGTTGCGATTGACCTTGCCGACGACGGCACGACCGAGGTTGCGCGGAGCGATGCTTCCGACGCTGACTCTGCCGTATTTGGTGATCTTGACACCAGCGGTCTCGAGAAAGCCGTTGTTGTCGACGAAGACAAGATCGTCGTGACGTTTGAACAGCTTGATGATGCCGACGGATTTCGCATCTATCGCTCGGCGGACGGCGGCGCGACCTATACACAGATTACGCGGGAAACGTGGAGCATCCGCACGGATGTCAACACCGGTGGTGACGATGATGCGTACCGCTTCTGGGACAAGGCGAGCGCCGACGACGGTCCTGAAGACGGAGAAAGCTACACGTACCGAATTGTCTACTACAAGGGCGCGGAGGCCGACAATGTACTCGAGACTACCGCTTCTCTTGAACTCGGCACTCACGTTTTTGGTGATAACCCGTTCGAGCTGGACATGCCGGCTGTGTACACCGTGAATACAACGGTTCAGGGCGTAAACGTCCTCTATTGGGAGCCGGTGGCAGACGCCAACTACTACATCATTGAGCGCACCAGGGAGTCTACTTCCGACTACAGGGAACTGGTGTCCGCTGCCGACAGCGAATTCACGGTTGCTGGAAACGGAGCGGGATTCGACGGTACCACCTACCTCGCCTACCAGGATGACTCGATCGATGAGATCACCAATTTGAACAACGGCAATCCGCAAGCGAACTATCGCATCTACGCGGCCGTTGCGAATGGTGACGGGGTGGTACAGCGTATATCCGAAGCGGAAGATTTTGGTGGACCGTTTACCAACGCCGGCACCCTGCTCTGGGACGACACCGATATCCTGGCAGTGGAACGCTTCTCGGCGGACAGTAACGCCACAAGCATAACCCTGACCTGGGAGCCGGTACTGGCGTCCTCCAGCACCTATGCCGCTGACGACTATCGCGTCTACGTCCGAAAAGACGTCAACGAAGATGATTCGTTCAGCGGTGCAGATGAAAACTGGCTGCTCGTTGGAACGTACGTATCGGAGGACAGTGACTACGACGCGGGCGCAGAGGCGTACTCGGACGAATCGGTGACCTACACCGCCGCAGATTTTGCCACCGACTTCCTGAAAGCCGGCTATGGGTATAATTTTGCGATCATACCGGTGAACAAGGCCAACGGCATTGAACTGGAACTTGGCAGCGCTGCTACGTCTGGTGGAGTGGCATTGAACACCCTCGCTGCGGCAGGTCTGGCCGTGTCCTATACGGGCACGGACACAACTAATCCGGCCGACGGTACCGCGGAACAGCATGAACTCGACTTCACAATCACAACCGTAAGCGGTGCGAAGCGTGACAACCTGGATAACAATGGCACGTTCGACGACGACGATGATCAGTACATTCTCGCGGTCTACGATGAAGCACGGACCGGCAAGGATGGCGCTGGTGATGACATCACGCTTGAGGACGAGTTTGCCAATCTGCAGGGTGGTACTACCGACGAAGCGACCGCTCAACTCGTATTTGCCCTGCAAATAGAGTTGGATGGTGACACTGAAGAAGAGGATGGAAGCGCAAGTATTGCTTCGAGCAGCATTCAACTGGTTAACGGATCTGATGGTAGTGGCACTGAAATTGTCACCTACATAACCGGAAACGTTGACCTCGGTACGGACGACGACCTTGTTGCAGCTACCGCATATCGGGCGTACGTCTTTACCCGTGCACTGACCGCCGGCGGTGACGAAGTGTACAGCGTAAGCGCTGTTGGTTCCTTTACCGCAGAATAATCTCCCGTAGTGAGCCGACTACAAACGGCCCCCGCCTCGTGCGGGGGCTTTTTTTTGGGGTACGTCCGGAGGGGCTTTGGGATACTGAACGGTACTCTGCAGAACGTCAGTTCGTTCTTTGCTGCATCCAAGGCTTATGCCGCGTATTTTCGTATTGGTTTGACAGACCGCTCCGGTCGGTATAGCGTTTGCTGTACGCAGAATTTTTTACTTGAAAGGAAGGTACACCATGAAACGGATTATCCTGAGAAAGGATTCCTATTACGATTCAGTGTTCCTTATGCTGATCAGCGCAGACATCAATAAAATGGACGGTGTTTCCGAAGCCGTTGTGGCTATGGGAACCGAAATGAACCTTGATCTGCTGAAGGATATGGGAATGAGCGGCCCCGAACTGAACGATGCCGGGGCCAACGATCTGGTTATCGCAGTGGAAGCGAGCGACGAAGCCACGGTGGAAGCCGCGGAAGCACAAGTCGACCAGCTGCTGAAACAGAAGGCACAAAGCGGTGACGATGAGAGTTATAAGCCCGGCAGTACTGCCGCCGCCCTGGAACACGTTCCTGATGCCAACCTGGTAATAGTCTCTCTGCCCGGACAGTACGCCGCCAGGGAAGCGCGCAAGGCGATTCAGGCGGATAAACACGTCATGATGTTTTCCGACAACGTATCACTGGAAGATGAAGTAGCCCTGAAGAAGCTTGCCCTTCAACGGGGCATATTGATGATGGGACCGGACTGCGGAACCGCAATAATCAATGGACGCCCTCTCTGCTTCGCCAACGTGGTTCCCCGGGGACCTATCGGCGTTGTGAGCGCATCAGGAACGGGTTTGCAGGAAGTTACCTCCTTAATTGCAAAAGCCGGTTCCGGCGTCAGCCAGGCCATTGGAACGGGTGGTCGGGACCTGAAGCGGGAAGAGGTCGGTGGGATTACCACTCTTATGGCCGTTGAAGCGCTGAAAAACGATCCTGACACCTCGGTGATTGCGGTCATTTCCAAGCCGCCCGCTCCCGCCGTCGCCGAAAGGGTGATCGGGGCTCTCAAGGCGTGCGGAAAGCCTGTCGTAGTTCATTTGATCGGAATGGAAGGGGATACCAGCGGATCAGCAGCGGCACCACGGGTAGAGGGAAACATCCACTACGCGGGAAGTCTCGAAGAGACGGCCCTTCTTTCAGCGGCGATAGCGGCCGGAAAGAACTACACCCGTCGGGTTTTCAACATGTCCGATGCGGACATCGATGCCATTGTACTTCGGGAAACCGAGACGATTTCATCCAAACAGAAGTATCTTCGAGGATACTTTACCGGTGGAACCCTTACTGATGAGGCCGTTTTTGTCCTGAACACAGAGCTTGGCGGGATTCACTCATTTGATCCGGCGGACCCACAGTTCAAGCTGGCCGACCCTCAGGTCTCTCAGAAACACACTATCGTCGACCTTGGAGAAGACGTCTTTACCGTCGGCCGACCCCACCCCATGATAGATCCCTCAATCCGGACGGAACGAATGGATCGTGAGGCCGACGACGCCGATGTGGCCGTGGTACTTCTGGACTGCGTCATTGGTTTCGGCAGTCATGCCGATCCGGCCGGAGCAATGGTACCGTCCATCCGGAAGATGAAGCAGGCCGCGGAGAAGCGAGGGGGATACCTCGCCGTGGTGGCCAGTGTTACCGGAACGGAGGGAGACTTCCAGAATATCAACGCCCAGAAACGCTCTCTTGAGGAAGCAGGAGTTGTCGTCATGCCTTCCAACTTTCAGGCAACCCAAATGGTGAAACGCATGATGGCTACCCTGGGAGCGCGGTAACACAAGGAGACGAAATATGAATGTGCAGAAAATAAATGAACTGTTCAAAGGCGACGTCAACGCCATCAACCTCGGACTTGAAGATTTTGGAGACACCCTGCGGCGTCTCGGGGCCAGGGCAACTCAGGTAAACTGGAGACCCCCCGCCGGTGGCGATGCGCGCCTGATCGGCTTTTTTGATCGCATGGAGACAGCGGAGGCTTCGGGCAAACTGAAAAGACAGGAAGCCAACGCGGAAGCTGTGAAGCGCGTGCTTGCCGGAAAACCTACCCTTATGGACATTGGAATTGCTCAGGACGTCGTACCGGGAATGCACAAGAAGCTGATCATGCACGCCGGACCTCCGGTAGAGTGGAAAAACATGGCAGGCCCCCTGCGGGGAGCTGTCATCGGCGGTCTCATATATGAGGGACTCGCAAAAGACGTCAAAGAAGCGGAAAAGCTTGCCGCCTCCGGAGAGATTGAATTTGATCCGTGCCACCACCACAGTTCGGTCGGGCCGATGGCCGGTGTGGTTACCGCGAGCATGCCCGTCTGGATCATGAAAAACGCCACCTATGGCAATACCGCGTACTGCACTCTTAACGAAGGATTAGGAAAGGTCCTCCGCTACGGCGCCAACTCACCGGAAGTCATTGAGCGACTGAACTGGATGGCCGATGAGCTTGCCCCGATTCTGAAAAAGGCGCTGAAGGCTCATGGTCCCCTGGACATGAAAAACCTGATCGCCCAGGTGCTGCAGATGGGTGATGAAGGTCATAACCGAAACCGGGCCGGTACAAGTCTGTTCATCCGGGAAATGGCACCATATCTGGTGACGCTGGACGAAGACAGAGAGAAGCTGGCCCGGGTATTCCGGTTCATGCACGAAAACGACCATTTCTTCCTCAACCTGACCATGCCCGCCGCCAAGTGTACCGTCGATGCTGCGGCAGGTATTGAGGGCAGTTCCATGATCTACACAATGGCGCGGAACGGAACGGATTTCGGCATCAGGATAACCGGCCTTCCGGATCAGTGGTTTACCGCACCGGCTACGGTGGTAGACGGCCTGTACCTGCCGGGCTTCACTGCCGATGATGCGGCACGTGACATCGGAGACTCGGTCATAACGGAGACATCAGGCATTGGCGGGTTCGCCATGGCTGCTGCTCCGGCCATCGTCAAGTTTGTCGGAGGAACACCGGCAGATGCCATGAACTTCACCCGGCAGATGTACGAAATAACCCTCACCGAAAACGACACGTACCAGATTCCCGCTATGGATTTTCGGGGAACGCCCACAGGTATTGATGTCGTCAAAATCGTGGAAACGGGAATTCTTCCGGCCATCAATACCGGGATCGCCCATAAGGACCCCGGTGTAGGCATGGTTGGTGCCGGTCTGGTAAAACCTCCGGAGAGCTGTTTTCAGGATGCCTTTGCGGCATTCGTCGAAAATTACGCCTGATTGGGGCGGCTGAGATCAAGGCAAAAATGTGCGATTGCTGACCCGAGTTGTAACAGCCATATTTGCAACACTGTTCATCGTTTCCCTGGTTTTCTCTGCATCGAGCCCATTGCGGCCTTCCTGTTGCGAATTGTCTTCGTGACAGGTCTGATCGCAATTCTTTCCTGGAAATTCGCGGAATTCCGGGGTGTTCCTATTATTGGTATTGTCCTCGGTATCGTCGTCGGGATACTCACCTTTGTGACAAACCGTACCGTCTTCGGACGCTACGTCTATGCCGTGGGCGGTAACGCCAGATCGGCAAAACTCTCCGGTATCAATGCGGAGCTGGTGGAGTTTTTCGTCTTTGTCCTTATGGGAAGCCTTGCCGGACTTGCCGGTCTGGTCTTTGCGGGGTATATGAACTCCGCCCTGCCCCAGGCGGGTCAGCTCTTTGAGCTTGACGCCATCGCATCTGTCTTCATTGGTGGCGCCTCCATGAGCGGCGGTATCGGTACCGTCATCGGTGCCATCATCGGTGGACTTGTCATGGGTGTCATCAACAACGGAATGTCCCTCATGAATATCGGCGTAGACTGGCAGTATGTAGTAAAGGCGCTGGTACTGCTGTTGGCGGTATTCTACGATATCTACACCAGACGGAAGGCGGGACTGGCGTAAGGCCAGGAAGCCTCAAAGACAAATCCCGGACCCGGCATATGCCGGGTCTTTTTTTTTCTTTCCTCTGTACTATTGTACTGTATGTGTAGTACAATAGTACAAAGGAGATCGAGGTGCATCGGGGCATACAGTTTTCTATCGATCAGAGCAGCGGCGTACCGTTCTACAAGCAGATAATCCTTCAGGTAGAGATGGCTATTGCAGACAACCGTCTCTCCGGAGGTGACCAGTTACCTACCGTGCGCAGCCTGGCGGTGGAACTGCAGATCAACCCCAACACCGTAGCCAAGGCGTACAACCAGCTGGAGATCCGGGGCATTGTGAATACCCAGCAGGGTACGGGAACGTTCATATCCGACCGGGAAATCACCCTTTCAGAGGTGGAACGGGAACGGATACTCATGGAAATCTGCCGTAACACCCTGACCCAGGCGGGGTCCTACGGTTTTTCCGTAGAAGAAATCACCGATCAGCTCCGCGAAATGGCGGAGCGGGAATAAGGAGCGGTTTATATGGAACGGATCAGAGAAATTTTCGGGCGGCAACGGGAACAGCGGGTGCAAAGGATTAAAAACCTCCCCCGCCGGGTCATACCGACAGATTTCCGCTTTACCACCTTTTCATTTCTGGTACTCATCATTGTCACGGCAGGGGCTTTTGTGGGGATGGACCTCATGGGCCTTGCCATTTCCGAAAACGAAGGTCGCGGGATAGTCCTGGCAATTCTCATCGGCGGCGCCCTCCTGGTGGTACTGCCCACGTGGGCCATGCTGGTGGTGGCAATTTTTACGGGATGGATCGTCCTCTTTTCCACAACCGGGACATACACCGCTGCGGTGTACCTGGTACCTGCGGCGGCTCTCATTCCGGCGGCCATGGTCAACCTGCTTTACCACTGGGACAAGGCTGTCATTTTGCGGCTGGGTCGTTTTCACCGGACCCGCGGGGCGGGCATCTTTCTGCTTGTGCCGTTTCTGGACCGTGTCGCCGCCCGGGTGGACACCCGCATCAGAGTTACCGACTTCAGTGCAGAGCGCACTCTCAGCAGGGACAACGTTCCCGTCCATGTGGACGCCATATGTTTCTGGATGATCTGGGACGCGCAAAAGGCGATACTGGAAGTGCAGGACTTCATGGAGGCGGTGACCCTCTCGGCTCAGACGGCCCTTCGGGACGCCATCGGATCGCATGACCTGTCGGAGCTGCTCTCGGAGAGAGACCAGGTCGGAGCAAAACTTCAGAAAATTCTCGACGCTAAGACCAACCCGTGGGGTATCACCGTCCTGTCCGTTGAGTTTACCGACATCGTCATTCCGAAAGAGCTGGAAGACGCTATGAGTCGCCACGCCCAGGCGGACAGGGAGCACAGGGCGCGGATCATCCTGGGGGACACGGAAATACAACTGGCCGAAAAGATGCAGCAGGCCGACGAATACTACAGGGACAATCCGCAGGCCTTCCAGCTACGGGCCATGAACATGATCTACGATGCCATGCGCCACAGCAAAGGGTCGGTGGTCCTGGTACCCTCGTCGGCGGCGGAACAGATGAACCTGGGACACTCCCTTCAGCCCCTGGGGCTTGTAGCTCTCCAAAAAAAACTGGTCGAAGAAGGGACACCCGGTGAGGAGAGCCAATCATGATAGCCGTACAGAACGTCCACAAAACGTACCAGAGCGGGGATACCCCGGTATATGCCCTGCGCGGTGTAAGTCTTCACATCAACGACGGAGAGTTTCTCGCTATAGCCGGCCCCTCCGGATCCGGTAAAAGCACGCTTCTGAATATCCTCGGTTGCCTTGATCACCCGGATAAAGGAACCGTCACCGTCGACAGTCTTGATATGGTGCGCATGGACAACAGGGGCCGAACAGAGTACCGGCGGCGCAACCTTGGTTTCGTCTTTCAGAACTTCAATCTCATACCCGTTCTGACAGCCTATGAAAACGTCGCCTTCAGCCTGAACCTCCTCAATGAGACCAACGGCGAGGTGCGGGACCGCACAATGGCTATACTCAAAGAAGTAGGCCTGGAAGGCATGGAAGACCGCAGACCCAGCCGTCTCTCCGGGGGCCAGCAGCAGCGGGTGGCAATTGCCCGGGCGCTGGTAAAAAACCCCGCTATCATTCTGGCTGATGAACCGACAGCCAACCTTGACTCTGAAACGGGCCAGGCAATTCTGGATACCATGCGCCGGTTGAACGACAGTCACGGCACAACCTTCATCTTTTCCACCCACGATCCCATGGTCATGGATTTTTCCCGGCGGCTGGTGCGGTTACAGGACGGCATGATCGAACGGGACGAAGTGCAGGGAGCGTCGTCATGAAACTGACCTGTACCCTGCAGCTGGCGGGGAAAAACCTGCTGCGGCACCGCCGACGAACAATCATCACCTCTTCGGCGGTGGCAGTAGGACTGGCCCTGTTCATTCTCATTGACAGCCTCCTGGTTGGGTTGGAAGAAGAGAGCAATCGCAACGTCATCTGGTTTGAGACGGGGGCCGCCCAGGTTCTCCACGAAAACTATCTGGCCGAGCGGGATGATCGTCCCCTGAAGTACGCCATTGACAACGCCGCCGAAATCGAGACGCTCCTCCAGGAGGCTGGACTGGAAGCGACCCGACGCATCGTCTTTTCCGGCGAACTTATCGTCATGAAGGATCCCTTCCCGGAAGACGGATCGGTCTTTGTCACCGGCTACGGCATCGATCCGGAACACGATGACGACGTGTACCGACTGCCCCAGACGCTGAGCGCCGGCTCCTTTCCGGAACCGGGAGAACACAAAGCGGTCCTCGGCGGATGGCTCGCTGAGGACATCGGCGCCGCCGTAGGATACCCCATCACCATTGTAACAAGAACCAGGCACGGTTATTTCCAGACCATTGACCTGGAGATCAGTGGCATTGCCCATACGCCAAACCCCATCATCAACCGGACCGCCGTATTTCTTCCGGCGGATATTGCCGATGAATACCTGCAGATGGACGGCGCCGCCACAGAAATATCCGTGGCAAACCGGCTGGACCGCAGTCTTGAGGAAATTACCCGGGAAATGGAGATGCATATTGCCGGCGCACCGAACCTGACCGTGGCGGACTGGCGTACCATCGCCGCAGACGCGGTGGCCATTGCCGAAGCCAAGGAAGTGGGCACGGGAGTGATACTGCTTCTGGTCTTTATTATTGCCGCTGTGGGGGTTTCCAATACCGTTCTCATGTCGGTTCTGGAACGCACCCGGGAGCTGGGTATGATGCGGGCCATGGGTATGAAGGACCGGGAGGTGATGGCAACCCTGCTTATTGAAGCGGCCGGTATCGGCCTGCTGGGCGGACTTATCGGACTGGTCGTCGCCTTTGGAGGAGTCGCCCTGCTGACGGAGTACGGAATTGACTACGGCACCATGATGCGGGACACCAGCGTAGGCTACCGGGTCACCCAGGTCATATATGGAGCATGGAACGTGCCCACCTTCGGCCGGGCGATCCTGGTTGGTGTCGCCATCGCTGTTGCAACGGCTTTTGTTCCCGTACGGCGGGCACTGAAGATGTCCGTCATAGACAGTCTTCGGGAGGCGTCATGAACATTCCTACACTGGCCTGGCGCAACGTCGGGCGAAACCGCAGGCGCAGCGCCCTCTCCATGACGGCCATCGCCGTCGCCACCATGTCCATCGTCATTCTCTTTTCCGTCCTGGAGGGCATGCGCAGCGACCTGGTGTACAACCTCACTACCTTCTATACCGGGGAGGTGCAGATTCGCCACTCCGAGTACAGAACGTACGAACACCTGAACCCGCTGCACCTGTCGGTAGACGACGTTTCCCGGCGCCTTGAAGCCCTGGACTCCGTGGACGGTGTGGCTGCCGCAGTGCCGCGGCTCAACGTTTCCGGAGCGGTATTCCGGGATGATGAGCGGACACCCCTGCAAGCGGTAGGCGTAGACTTTACCCGGGAAGCCACCTACAGCTCCATTGCTGATTACATCGTCGCCGGCGACGCCGACGCGGTTACTGCCGGAGCCGGAGCCGGCTCCAGCCCCGGCTCCAGCCCCCGGACAACCCCAGTTATCGTCGGTAGAGGGGTGCTGGAACGCCTCAGTATTGATGTGGACGACCAGTTCACCCTGGTGGTCCGTACTGCCATGAGAGGTACCAACGCTATGACCTTTCGCGTCGCCGCGGTGGCGGACTTTCCCGTGGCCATGATGAACGAAAGCGTATTCTGGGCCCCCCTGGAGCGGATTCAGCGTCTCGCCCGAATGCCCGATCAGGTCGGTGAAATCCTGGTCAAGATGGAGCCATCCATCCGGTCGGCCGCCGCCAAGGACTCCACTACTGACGCCGTTCGCGCCGCCGCCCCGGACCTGGAAGTTCGCCATTTTTCGGAAATCTCCACCACTTACAGCTTCATAGAGATGGCCTCCACCATGTACAACATCATCGCCCTGTTCTTCTTTGTCCTGGCCAGCACCGTCATCGTCAACACCACCATGATGGTCATCTTTGAGCGCCGCCGGGAAATAGGAACTCTGGAGGCTATGGGTATGCACGGGAAGGAACTGCTGCGAATGTTCCTCTCCGAAGCGGTAATTCTGGGCGTACTGGGCGCCGCAGCGGGACTCATTCTGGGAGTTGCAATTGTCGTGGTTCTGGGACGGACGGGAATCGATTTCGGTGCGTCCATGGAGGGAGTGGACATGGAGATCTCTTCGGTGCTCTACCCCGTTCTCAACCTCCGTTCAACGGCGGTCGTCCTCGTCTTTTCCGTGGTGGTCAGTTCAATCACCAGCTATTTCCCGACCCGACGCATCACACAAATAGAGCCGGTGGCGGCTCTGAGAGAGGAGTAAAACATGATGAATACACAACCGACAGCGGTCACGCGCAACGCGGCCCGCCGGATCGGCTTGATTCCCGCGGTTCTTGCCCTTCTGATAACCGCCCTGGGCGCAGGCCCTGCAACCCTCCATGCTCAGGACCTTTCCGCCCGGGAAATCGTCCGGCGTCTGGAAGCCAACCGGACCTACGAGACGAGCCGGGCCGAGATGACTATGGTAATCAGTGACCGTTTTGGTCGAAGAGAAAGCGCTATGGAAACGTGGACCCGGGGAGCCGACGAGGCCCTTATTGAGTTTACCAGCGCCGCAGAGCGGGGCCAGAAGGTGTTGCGAACGGAAGACGAGATATATCTCTTCTACCCCGACGCGGCGGAACTTGTGCGCCTGCAGGGCGCCGCCCTGCGGGAATCCATGCTCGGTTCCGACGTATCATACGAAGACCTCACCGGGGGCAAGACATTGCTTGACACTTACACCGTCACCCTTGAAGGCCGGGAAGAGGTGGACGGCCATGAGACGTACCGCATTTCCATGGAAGCAAAGGTCCGGAACGTACCCTACCCCCGACAGACCGTGTGGGTAGACACAGAGCTTTTCGTGACCCGCAAGTCGGAACAGCACGCCCTGAGTGGCCGCCTCCTCAAGACAATCCACCAGGAAGACTTCCGGAATATCGACGGCTATGCCGTACCCTTTCGGACAGTTATCGCCGACGCCCTGAAACGGAACAGTTCAACTACCGTTCTGATCGACAACCTGGAAATCGGCGTACGTGTCGACGACTTCCTCTTCAGCCTGGAGGAACTGTCGTGGTAAAGGTCTTCCCTGTCCTTCCGGCCCTGCTGATACTTCTTGCCTGCGTCCCTCTGGCGGCAGAAGTACAGACTACCGTCTCAGTGGACATCTTCAACACAGTTCTCTTTTCCGACAGCGAACCGGAGGCGTTCGGTTTTGCCCGAGGCGAGCTGGACTTCCAGAGCCGGGGCAACCAGGATGTCCGCAGTCGTCTGCAGATACGATCATTCCTGGTGGATGTTGCCGGAGTATCCACAAGCGTGTTGACAGTGCCCCGGGCGGAAATCCGCTGGCGCATGCCCATAGGAGAGTCCTACCGTCCCCGCTTCACCGCCGGCAGAAGCCGCCTCACCTGGGGCGACGGCGTGCTGTTTAACGCGGCCGATAC
Source organism: uncultured Spirochaeta sp. (assembly GCA_964496635.1). Classification (GTDB taxonomy): domain Bacteria; phylum Spirochaetota; class Spirochaetia; order DSM-27196; family Alkalispirochaetaceae; genus Alkalispirochaeta. Next base: position 11,370 of record CAZCAE010000012.1, on the reverse strand, counting down.
TATCAACGGCGCCGGCCCCGCCTCGGTAGACTTTACCGCAGACACCCTTCGGGACGAAACGCAGTGGCTGGCGGCGGGCTACTTCCCCCTGGGGCGCTTCGCCTTCTTTGAGCCGGTGGTACTTTGGCCAGGGGTGGGGGCGACGGTCTCGACGCCCCCCTCCACACCCCCCGCCACAGCCACAGGCACAGCGACGGGCGCCCCCGACCCGGCGTGGCACACATCGGCGGGCGGCCGAGTCCAGTTCAACCTGGCCAACGTAAAAACCGAGCTGGGGTACCTCTACCGCGGCCAGGACGAAATCCATCAGCCGTCGGTCAGCCTTCAGGGCAACCTGGGCGTCGACTGGTATCTCGCCGCGTCCCTCCGCCTGCCGGACCCACCCACGGAAGAGCTCTTCGCCTCCGCAGGGCTCTATCACACCGGCAGCCACCCCCGCCACGGTTCGTGGTCTCTCCGGCTGGAAGGACTCTGGGAGCACGCCCCGGAACGCCTCAGCGCCTTCCCCGAAATAACCTGGTCGCCCAGCCGGCTCTTTTCGGTCTTCCTCCGCCATCGTGCCGCCGTCAACACTGCCGTCATCGCCACCGATGTGGACCACCTTACCACCCTCGGCTTCGGGTGGACCCCCTCAACCGGCCTGACCCTCTCCCTCTACGGAACCGCCGCGCAGGACTCCAACAGAGATACCTTCGGTACCGTTACAGCCGCTGTGTCATATGTTTTTTAAAAGAATCTCTCACTTCTCTACAGCCCTTTCGCAGCAGTGGAAAGGGCCACCCGGCGGTAAAAGTCCCTGATCGTCTGATCCGACGTATCAAGGACCACTCCATCAAATGGTCATAGGCTTTGGTGCCGGTGCGTGCTACAGACAGCACACCGACACGGGCAGCAGCATCTCCGCAATCTGTACGGCGTTCAGGGCGGCGCCTTTTCGCAGCTGGTCGCCGGTAAGCCAGATGTCGTAGTGGCGATCCGAGGTGAGGTCCCGGCGGATACGGCCTACCTGAACGTCGTCGGTGTGGGCGGCTCCCGCAGGGGTTGGGCCAAGGCCGTGGGCATCCCACCCGTTGGTTCCGTAGACAGCCACGCCCGGCGCTGCGCCGAGAAGCTCGTATATCTCTTCCACTGACGGTGACGCTGCCAGCTCAACGTTGACAACTTCTGCGTGAGAACGCATGACCGGGACCCGGACGGAGTGAACGTTTACCGGCAGGGTCGGTTCATCCAGGATCTTCCGGAGTTCACTGATGACCTTCCACTCCTCGGTGACATAGCCGTTGTCCATGAGGTCGGTATTGTGGACAAAGCAATTGAAGGCGTACTGGTAGGGAATAATTGTATTCTGATAGCTGCCTCCCTGGAGTACAGCGGCGGTTTCCGCTTTCAGTTCTTCCATTGCCCGGTGTCCGGCACCGCTGGCAGCCTGGTAGGTGGCTATGAAAAGGCGTTTGATACCGTACTCCCGGTGGAGGGGGCCCAGGACCGGCGAGAGAATGGCGGTGTTGCAGTTGGGGTTTGCAATGATGTTGCGGTGACCGGCCAGGGCGCGGCCGTTCACCTCGGGTACCACCAGGGGAACTTCCGGTTCCAGCCGAAACTGGGAGGAGTTATCGATGAGTATGGCTCCGGCGGCAACCACCTCCTGCGCTATCTGGGCGGTAACAAAGCTGCCGGCAGAGGCAAGTACAAAATGCACACCTGCAAAGATTCCCGGTCGCAAGGGTTGAATCTCTATCTCTTCACCCCGGAAAGAGACGGTCTTACCGCGGCTTCGCTCAGACGCCACGGGAATGAGCTGACTCACCGGAAAGTTGCGTTCCTGCAGGATCGATACAATTTCCTGTCCTACCGCCCCTGTCGCACCAACTACGGCCACTCGATACCCCTGCATACAATACCTCCTCGTTGTACCCCGTCCCGGTGCTGTACCCGGTACGAAACAAAAAAAAGCCCCGCATACGCGGGGCTATAAAGCACATTGTCGGGTGGACAGCTATAAAACGGCCGTCCCGCGATATTCGCCGGCCGCACCACCCCGAGTCGTCTTTTTCGTTTTCGTCGTGAAAAGAGAGGTGAAAGTACGTGCAAATCCGTGGTCGGCAAACATCGTACGATAATTTCCCCGTTTTCTGCGTTTGGGTCAAGAGGGTATATGCGTTTTTCGAATAATTATTCTATAGAGGTACCGTCAGAACCACCCGGGTACCGGCGTCACCTTCGGTTCCGGTCACAAACTCTACCGTTCCGTCCAGCTGATCCGCAAGAATGCTGACCAGTTGCATGCCGAGGCCGCCGCCTGCGTTTTCGCCCCGGCGGACGCCCGGAAGACCCCGTCCATTGTCCTCTACAGTTACGACGAGGCTTCCTTTCTGGAGCATACCGCAAGACACAACAATTTCGCCTCCCGGAACGCCGACGAAAGCGTGCTTCTGGGCGTTGGTGACAAGTTCGTTGATAATAATCCCGCAGGGAACGGCCCGGGTAATATCCAGACGAAGGGGTGCAAGATTGCAGGTATAGCGTATCTCTCCGTCCCGCAGGGCGTGTGCCTCCAGATGTCCAACCAGCGTCCTGATGTATTTATCCAGCTGTATATCCGACAATCTGTCCGACAGGTAGAGAGATTCGTGCACCAGTGCCATGGAATAAATGCGGTTGCGGCTTTGCTCAAAGGCATCCCGGGCGCTTGCGACGCTGTCAATCTGATCTTCCTGCAACCTCAGAAGGCTGACGATGACGGACAGATTATTCTTGACGCGGTGGTGAATCTCCTTCAAAAGGATATGCTTCTCTTCCACAGACGCCGTCAGCTCTGCGGTCCGTCGGGAAACCTGATTGTGGAGCGAGTGGTTCCAGATGACAATTACGATCAGAATCAGCATGACCGGCGCCAGGACAAGCAGAACTGTGCGCGCAATGCGTCCCGGATCAAACTCTTCCGGAGAATACACGCCCAGCCACGTGTCATGAATCCGACGGTATTCTCCCGTCCCCTCCAGAACGGAAAGACCCTCGGAAAAATAGGAAAGAAGACCGGAGTTTCCGTCCCGTACGGCAAACCCGTACTCGCTATTTACAAAAGCGCGCGGCCCCACCGCCAGGTTGTCCCACCCGTTCTCTTCTATCAGGTACATCGCGGTGAGCCTGCTCCCCAGGGCGTAGTCCACGTCCCCTTCCAGAACCAGGGCAAGGGCATCCTCCTGGGAATCGACGACCACCAGGTCCCCGGACAAATTGTGTTGAACCGCATACTCATGCATGATGTCTCCGGCTTGAACGGCAATGCGGTATCCCCTCAGCTCATCCGCCGTGGCGGGAATACTGCCGCCATTTCTGCCCTGCAGGGAAATGACTACGTGCTGGTGCACCGTGTGGGCCGGGGAAAAGTCGAAGACTCTGTCCCGCTCAGCGGAGTACTTCATTCCCTGAATGACGTCAATTTCTCCCCGTTCCAGCATAACGGTAGTCTGCGTCCACGGCCCAAGGTGGATCTCAACGTCCAGCCCCATTTCCCTGGCGACTGCGCGTACAAGGTCCACATTGTAACCGGCAGGGTTTCCGTCATCGTCCAGAAACTCAAAGGGTGGATAGTTATGATCACCACCTGCAATGATTTTCCCTGACGGAAGTTCCAGCGGAGAAAACCATTTGATTTCCAGCCGCCGCAACGTACCGTCGGCAACGACCAGGGAAAGCCCCTCGTTAAGCGTCGCCAGGAGTTCCCTGTCACCTTCGGTGACGGCAAAACTGAAGTCCTGTCGGAAATCGGTTATTGGTTCATCCAGCAGACGCAGATCAGTCAACCCCTCCTGCTGTAACAGCCGCAGGCCAACCAGGCGCTGAATCACCACCGCATCGCTGCCACCGGCAGCGAGATCCTTCAGGGCACCGGAAAAAGAAGGAAACGTAACAATTTCGTACCCGCCACCCCTGCGGCGAAGAAACTCCTCGGCATTGTCTCCGGCCATGACGGCGATGCGCGAACTTTCCAGATCCTCTATCGCAGAAAATCGGTCGTCGCCGTCGCGGACCACAATCCCACCGTACAGCGAAAGATAGGGAAAAGTGAAATCGAATACCTCTTCCCGTTCCGGCGTCCTACCAACCAGGGGTAACGCATCGATATCGCCGGCCGCCAGATCGCGCTTGAGGTTGTCCCAGTAGTCGGTATACAGATCAACCGTCAGCCCCATTGCCCGTGCTGCCGCCCGAAAGAGTTCCACGGAAAAGCCTGTCGGTACACCGTTGTCGTCCAGAAAGGAATAGGGAGGATAGTCCGGCTCTGCGCCGACGGAGATATCCGGTGTTATCCCCTGGGTTTGCGCCCGGAGAGTTGCCGTTACCGAAGTCACCAGTAAACCGAGGATCATTACACATGCTGCGCCCCTGTAGCGAAACAGGTGGTACCGTTGGTGATTCCCCGTCATAGAAACCAACTGTACTACAGCGGAGACTGGATCACAAGAAAACAGGTCGTCGGAATACCACAGGATAAGTCAATGATCCGGGGTCTCCGAGACAGTACGGTCCTTACCAGCCGCTTTTGCCGCCAGGAGCGCGTGGTCGGCCCGTTCAATGAGCTTATAGAGCGTCGGATGTTCTATTTCCCGAGAGCACGCCGCTTACCGTCACAGGATAGTCCGATCTTCTTCTTGAAAGACAAATCGCCGAAGTCAATGATTGTGCTTAGTTTCAACTTAGTTCTATTGTACAAAAAAGCCAATTTAAATTATTATTTATTAAAATTGTAATATATTGATGAATTTCTCACACAAATTCCTTTTGAGTGTGTGGTTTCGTTGTCATAAACATTTTACGCAGAGGCTGAAAGAAACTTTTCAAAAATTAAATTTGAAATTTGAATGATGCATGCTATACTAACCGCATGATACGGAGCAGCATTTCTACTTTTTTACATTATCGGTACTCTTTAGAAGAGACAATTCGAAGATATAGCCGCATGGGATTCGATAGTGTCGAGATCTGGGGAGGACGGCCACACGGCTATTGGGAGGATATTGACACCGAACGTGCTCGTCGCATTCGGGATTTGATTCGCTCTGAAGGAATGACGATTTCTGCGTGGATACCAGCACAATTCCGCTATCCTACCAATCTTGCGAGCACGGAAGAAAGCGTTCGCCACCGCAGTGTCGACTATATTAAACGAAACATTGAAGTGGCCGTCTTGACGGGGGCACCATACGTTACCCTTTGCCCGGGGTTCAGTCTCTTTGATCACGGCGTCAAGCGCGCGTACCATGCGATGCTTACGAGTTTTGAAGAAATTATTGCTTTTACCAAATCCGATGTTACCCTGTTCCTCGAACCAGGAAACCTTTGGGAAACAGACCTTGTGGTTACCGTTGACCACGGAATCAGCGTACTGGACGCGCTGGGGAATCCCAATGGACTTGGCCTGCTCGTGGATACCGGCCATTGCCACATCAACCGTGAACCTCTTTCTGATATCCCGGCCAGACTCACCGGGATACCTACTCACTACCACATTGATGACAACCGCGGATTAACCGATGACCATCTCATTCCTGGAGAGGGAATAATGCGATTCGCGAGCTTCCTTGAAGCACTCGTTCGGACTGGCTACCAGGGCGCGCTTACTGCTGAACTGGGATTCAATTATACCGTGGATCCTGACCCGGCGGCGGCGGCCAGTCTCCGGTGGATGCGAGACGCCATTGATCGTGCTGAACAGACCGTGGGAGTCGTTAGATGAACCCAGCGCGACGGCCCGGACTGATCGGGATACGACCGACGATCGACGGACGTCGTCAGGGAGTCCGGGAAGCATTGGAAGACAAAACGCTTCGACTTGCGAGAAACGTAGCCAATCTTCTTGAAGATTCGATTCGGGGCGCAAACGGCCAACCAATCAAATGTATCGTGCCGGAAACAACGATCGGAGGAATCCGAGAGGCGGTAGCAGTAGATCGTCGCTTCCGGAAAGATGGTGTGGCGGCAGTTGTCACGGTAACCCCAAGTTGGTGTTATCCCTTCGAGACGATGAATGCCGATCCATATCTGCCCCGCGCGATCTGGGGTTTTAACGGCACCGAACGCCCCGGCGCCGTGTATCTGGCGGCACTTGCGTCTGCCCACGACCAGACAGGTTACCCAATTTTCAAGATTTATGGACAAGATATCCAAGACCAAAAAGATAATACGGTTCCGGAACAGATTCAAAACGAACTATTCCGTTTTGCGCGCGCGGCAATAGCCGTTGATGCAATGAGAGATACGGCGTATCTCTCAATCGGTGGCGTCAGCATGGGCATCTCTTCTTCGAAGGTGGATGATGCATTTCTGCGTGCATACCTCGGGATGCGGTATGAATACGTAGATATGTCTGAACTTACACGCCGAATTGATCTTGATCTATACGATCGGGAGGAGTACGCTCTCGCCCTTTCTTGGACCAGGCAATACATGCGACTTGCGGAGGATCCGAACCCTCCTGAACGACGGCGAAGCTCTGTGGAATTGAGATCGGACTGGGAGGTGTCACTGAAAATGACACTGATAATTCGTGATCTCATGGCGGGGCAACCGGCACTCGAAACACTTGGGTATCGGGAGGAAGCGGACGGGCATTACTCTATTGCTGCGGGTTTTCAAGGCCAGCGTCAGTGGACTGACCACCGACCAACCGGTGACATGGCAGAAACGATCCTGAACAGTCCCTTCGATTGGAACGGTATACGACCCCAATATATAGTTGCTACCGAAAATGATCATCTAAATGCTATTGCAATGCTGTTCGGTAACCTCCTGTCCGGAGAGTCCCAGGTTTTTGCGGATGTCAGAACGTACTGGAGTCATTCGGCACTCCTTCGTGTAGCGTCTTTACCTGAATCGGAAACAATTTCCGGACTAGAAGACGGGTTCATTTTTTTAACAAATTCCGGTTCCGCCGCTATGGATGGTTCTTGCGCTGTTGTGAGAGGCGATACTCACTGCATTGTTCCTTTTTGGGAATTTACAAAAATTGACGCAGACACTTGCCTTCAGAATATGACTTGGGCTCCCGCGAAGCTTTGGACCTTCCGAGGTGGAGGATTCAGCGCCTCCTTCACCACGAAGGGTAGCATTCCGTTGACGATGTTTCGTCTTAACCTTGTCAAGGGAATTGGCCCAGTTCTTCAGCTTGCAGAGGGATACTCCGTTGAACTTCCAGAGCATTTGTATACTGCAGTCGTAAAACGTACGGATCCAACCTGGCCCAAGACTTTCTTTGTTCCCCGTACCACTGAGTCGGGGGCCTTTCGTGACGTGTATACAGTCATGAAGCGTTGGGGCAGCAATCATTGCGTACTATGTTACGACCACCGAGGTGACGATTTAATTACCTTGGCATCTATGTTGCGGATACCTGTTTCTATGCACAATGTACCGGAGAAATGTGTATTCCGTCCCACGTATTGGGAACACTTCGGAGAAGCCGATTCGCAGGCTGCCGATTTCGGTGCCTGCAAGGCGTTAGGACCACTCTATGGAAAGTATTAATGAATCCGGTAAGAACGCACCTCTATTCAACAGAACCAGTCGAGCACAAGCAGTCGTCGCGTATGTTGAGAACCAGATCCTCGACGGACGTTGGAAGCCGGGCGACCGTGTCGAAGATTCGATGATCGCCCAAGAGATGGGTGTGAGCCGTAATAGTGTTCGAGAAGCGATGGCACAGTTAGTCGCTCTCAGGGTGCTCGAGAAGAGGCAATGGCGCGGTTACTACATACCACCACTGACCCTCGAAGAAATCGAGCACACCGTGGATATCCGAAAAGGGCTGGAAACGCTGGCTTTAAGGCTATTTCTGGAACGTGTGACAGACGAGGCACTTGAAGAGATCGCCGAATCCTTGAGGCAATCGGAACGTGATATGGAGGCAGAAGACCTTTTGTCATTCGAAAAGAGCGACTATATGATTCACGAGATTATTCATCATCGTTGTGGCAACCCTTGGATCCCCCACCTGATTTCCCAAACAAAATTCTTTATCGATCGTTTACGTCGCCTCGACAAAAAGGACAAGTTCCGAGGCGTTGCCGAAGCAAGTATCTCTGAGCATTGGATGATTTGGCAAGCGATTCGGGATGGGAACAGCGAAGAGGCTATCCGTGTCCTCGAAATGCAGATCGAACGGCATAGGAAGCGGTTACGCGAGGTTCTCGCGGAACATAACGACAGTAATTAAAACGTTTCCGCCGATCCGATGCTGCAACATCGGAATATCGGCGGAAACAAATGGAGGCGCTTATGAAAACATAAACCACCCCGTAACCATTTTTAATGTAACACATTTTGCAAGGAGGTTAAAATGGCACGAAATCCCCGTACCATACTGATTGTTTCTTTGTTGATAGTTCCCGTTCTGGGACTCATCGCTTCCGGATCCGGTGAGGAGAAATCGGAAAAATATGTAATCGTTGGTGCCACGCAGCAACCGGAAGAACATATCTACACGCAAGCTCAGATCAAGTTCGGTGAACTGCTCAAGGAGTACTACGACGGAGATGTGGAGGTCGTTGTCCACCACTCCGGTGACCTTGGTGGCGAGAAAGACTTTTTCGAGTATATGATGCAAGGTGTTTCTGTAGACTATGCGATCGTTGCGCCGTCGTGGATTGCGACATGGGACAAGCAGGCGGCATTTATGGATACACCATTTCTGTGGGATAGCGTCGATCACTGGAATCGTGGGCTTGAAAGTGGCGTGTTTGCACCGATAGAAGAAAGCGTTCTGGACATGGGAGTCAGAATACTCGGATATGCTGGTGGTGGGGTCCGAAACATGATTTTGAAAGAACCCGTCGCCACTATAAACGACCTTCCCAATGTCCTGATGCGCGTCATGGGATCACCGATTCAAGCCCGGGTCTTTAATGCAACAGGAATTCAGGCTACACCGATGGACTACGGAGAGGTGTACAATGCAGTAAAGACGGGTGTAGTGGACGGCCTCGAGAACGAAGCTTCGTCGCTTCCGTCGATGAAATTTTATGAAGTCGCACCTTACATAGTTCTGACGCAGCACAGTATCACGGTACGTCCGTTCTGCTTCAGTGAAACGCGATTCCAGAGCTTCCCGCCCGATCTGCAGGATGCAATCCAGCGTGCCGGCGAAGAAGCGGCGCGCTGGGCCCGCGAAACGGAGTCCAACGGAGACTGGGCAACACTTCAGCGGCTGTCTGGCGAAGGAAAGATACAGCTTGTGGAATTCGACAACTCAGAGATGAAGGCACGGGCACAACCTGTCGTAGACGCCTATGCTGAGGAATTGAGCGTCGAAGATATTCTGGAAAAGATCAAGGATCTTCGCTAATCCTGATTTCGGGGATGCTATGGCATCCCCGTCTCAATCATTCAACCATAAGGAAAGCCCGTGTTCATCAAACAAATCGCAACACTCTATACACGGATTTTAGAAATCTTCATTATCGTACTCATCGCCGCACTGCTTCTTTCCGTTGCCCTTCAGGTACTCGGTCGGTATGTGCCCTTTATTCCACGTTATCTTTGGACGGTGGAAGTCGCAAATGTATCGCTTACGTGGGTCATTTTCGTTGGGGCTGCAATTGGTGTGAAGGAATCACGCCATTTCGTTGTCGATTTTCTCCCGAATACCATTCCGCCGGCATTTCAGCTGGTTACTCGAGTTTCTTATTACTTTCTTATGTATTTTGTTACCGCCGTCTTCATATTCTACGGCTATCGATTTTTCCTGATGGGCTACGTACAGGAATCGCAGGTGACAGGACTGAATTTGGGAGTTGTATATCTCTCTGTTCCGGTTTCCGGTCTGTCCTGGTTGCTATTCATCACCGATAACCTCATAACCGAATTACATCCTAAAGGAGCAAATCAGTGAGTGCCGGTTTTGCCTTTGCTCTTATGTTCGGTCTTCTCATTCTCTTTCTGATCCTTCGAATTCCCGTTTCGTTCTCACTCGCTCTGGCAGTCTTACCAATCCTCTTCATAGAAGCTCGTATCCCTCCGATCATGATGCTCCAGCGAATGATGACGGCATACGGATCCTTCATTCTTCTCTCGGTGCCTTTCTTTCTACTAGCTGCAAACATTATGAACAAGGCCGGAATCACAAACCGCCTCATCCGGCTGGCAAAGTCGTTTGTAGGCATGCTCCCCGGGGGACTTGGCCATGTGAATGTTATGGTGAGTATGCTCTTTGCCGGTTTGTCCGGATCCTCAACGGCCGATGCGGCCGGCATCGGGTCAGTGCTGATCCCTGCAATGATTCGTGAAAAATACGACCGAGAATTCACGGTGGCCGTAACTGCGTGTTCGAGCGTCATGGGCGTAATCATTCCGCCGAGTATCAATATGATCATATGGGGTGGAGTATTAAATACTTCGGTCGCAGCATTATTTCTTGCCGGCCTCGTACCGGGCCTGTTGATCGGTGTCGCACAAATGGTTCTTGTGGTCTTCTTCGCCAAAAAACGGGGATACCCAGTGGAATCGAAGCTCGACTTACGCGAAATTGGACGCAGTACAAAGAACTCGGCGTTTGCTCTTTTTACGCCTCTCATCATTATCGGCGGTATTGTCGGCGGAATCGTAACTCCTACAGAAGCATCGCTTGTTGCTGTCGTGTACTCCGCCGTCCTGGGTCTGGTAGTCTATCACACTTTGAAAATAAAAGACTTTCCCGAACTCTTTCTGCAAACGGCAAAGCTTGCCTCGATCTCGTTATTCGCGGTCGGTACAGCGTCGATCTATGGTTGGGTTCTAGCGTATTTACGAATACCGCGATTCCTTGTGTCGGTTATCGGTTTTGCTACCCAATCACCAACGCTTCTTCTTTTCATGTTTGTCGTGGTATTCCTGATCGTTGGAACTTTTATGGACACTATTCCTGCAATTGTTATTCTCGGGCCGCTCCTCAATCCGCTCGCCCAACACGCCGGTGTTCATCCCCTGCACTTTGCTATTGTCGGCGTTATTTCGCTTAGTTTTGGTCTTATTACACCGCCCTACGGGCTTTGCCTGCTCATTGCGAGCGATATTGCTGGTATAAACTGTATGAGCGCGATAAAGGAGGTCGGCGTTTTCCTCGCCGGTATGCTTGCAGTGCTCGTTCTCATTGTCGTCTTCCCCGAAATCGCACTCTTTGTACCGCGTCTTATGCTGCCGTCGCTGTTTTAATCTACACTCAAGGAAACCTGATCCACTGTCTAGAAGCAAAAAGCCGCAAGTAACCGAGTGAACGCCTTGTAGAGTTACAGCGACAGCTCCTCCACATTGAGCTGATTTTCCAGATACCATTCTGCGGTATCGGTGTTGTTGACGACTTCCAGATAGACCCACATGAAACCGTCCCGGGGAATC